>CAWFUE010000051.1:0-324237 GCA_963818905.1 uncultured Acidobacteriaceae bacterium | reverse complement strand
AGAAGGGCATTCACTGCCTGTTTTGCGATTATCGTGAGCTCCTGAAGTCAATCCAGAACTCCTATAACCCGGCGGTGCAGGCGACAGAGATGGAAATCCTGCGTCCCATCTTCGACGCTGAAGTCCTGGTGCTCGACGAACTCGGCGCGGTGCGTAGCACCGAATGGGTTTTCGATACCGTCAACTACATTTTGAACAGCCGCTACAACGACAACAAAACAACCATCATCACCACCAATTTCCCCGATAAGCCCGAGCAGGACAAATTCGAAGCCGACGACAATCCCCGTGGCTACTCCGCTGCCGATCGCGCCGCGCGCCGCGAAACTCTCGGCGATCGCATTGGCGAACGCATGCGCTCGCGGCTTCATGAAATGTGCAAGAAGGTCGAGATCGAAGGGCCCGATTATCGCCAGCACTCCAAGCAGGCGCACTTCCAGCGCATTAGTGCACCCAGCAGATTATCTCTGCGAAACAGCAAAGCAAAAGATTAGCGGCCCGAGCTCAATCCCAAGCCGTAACTCGCGGTCACTCTTTGGCTGGCCTCATGCCCGCAAGTGATATGGAATGGAAACCACGGTAATCCGCTGGTTTCCGTTGAACAGCAGCAACGCCCGGATTGCTTCCGGGCGATTGTTGTGCAGCAAATAGTGGTACCAGTGGCTCTCCACCAGTTCCGGAACCAGCATGGTGATATTGCGATCGGGATGCGCGATCTGTTGATCGATGGCGTAGTCAACGATCGGCCTCACGATGAAGCGATAGGGTGAATCCAGCACCACCAGCTTTGGGACCTCCAGTCCAGCCGCCCTGGCCGGCCTTTCCACGACTTCCGGCCACTGGCGGCAAAGCTCGTCGGTTTTGTCGCCACAGGCCACATGCAGGACGTGGATCTCGCGCGATAACGTCCAGGCGTAACGCAGCGCTTTTTCCGCTATCAGACTCCAGCGATCAATCGGCAGCAGAACCACCGGCTCGGAAAGATTTCCTGTATGTACCGGAGTACAGGCGCGGATTTCCTGCGCCACTTCGGAGTAGTGCTGTTTAACGGCGCTCATCATCAGAATCAGCCCGGGAATCAACAGCACCGTAATCCATGCGCCTTCGGTAAATTTTGCCACCAGAACTACCGCCGTGGTGATTCCAGTGGCAAGCGCGCCCAGGCCGTTCACGAACATATTCCGCGTCGCGCCGGGACCGCCGACTCGCCTCCAGTGCACAACCATGCCAGCCTGTGACAGCGTGAAAGCCATAAAAGCGCCGACGGCGTAAAGCGGGATCAGACGGTTGGTGACGCCGCGAAAAATAATGAGCAGCACGCCGGTCAGCAGCGCCAGAGCATAGACGCCCTGAGCGAAAATCAGACGCCGTCCGCGGATGACGAAGGCATGCGGGAGATATCCGTTTTGCGCGATCACGCGGGCCAGGCGTGGAAAATCCGCGAACGCCGTGTTTGCTGACAGCGACAGCACGACAAGGATCGAGCCGATGCTGACCCAGTAGAACGCGCCTCGTCCTGTCACCGCTGCCAGCAATTGCGAGAGCACGCTATCGTAGCCGGGCCTGCCAGGATCGGTGGCGGCGATCCCATAGGCCGGTACCAGATACGCAATGCCCAGCAGCATCACGATCAGAATGCCGATAATGATGGTCAAGGTCAGCTTGGCATACTTGTCTGTCGGCTCGCGAAACGCCATCACACCGTTGCTGACGGCCTCGACGCCCGTCATCGCGGTGCAGCCGCTGGAGAAAGCACGTAGCATGAGCCACGCGCTCATCGCTCCACCCAGGTTCGCCAGTTTCGGCGGCATGACCACCGGCACTGGATGTCCGCCTGCGGCCACCGTCTTGTAGAGACCAATCGCAATCAGGCCGAGCAGGCACGCGATGAACACATACGTCGGCAGTAGAAACACGCCACCGGATTCCTGCATGCCACGCAAATTCACGATCGTGATGAGGATTAGAATTCCCAGGCACAGCCGCAGCGTCTGGCTTTGCAGCGATGGTACCGCCGAGACCAGCGCACCCACTCCGGCAGAGATGCCAACCGCCGCGGTGAGAACATAATCGATCATCAGTGCGGAGGCGGCCAGCAGCCCGGCCTTGTCCCCAAGATTTTCCATGGCAACGGTGTACGAACCGCCCCCTTGCGGGTACGCATGGATGGTCTGCCGGTAGGAAAAATAAACGATGCCGAGCAGGATGACGATGCCCAGCGTAATCGGCCAGATGTAAACCACTCCCGCCATGCCGAGTGGGATCAACAATGTGAGGGCAGCTTCCGGACCGTAGGCTGCCGAACTCAGCGCGTCCAGCCCAAAGATTGGAATGCCCTTCAGCGGCCCGATGCGCTCGGCTTTCTCTTCCTCCGTTGCCAAAGGACGGCCGAACAACGCGTTTGAGATCTTCATAGGATGTTTCTTGACTCTGGCCGCAATTCGACCAGGCTATCTTCCTGGTGGTACGGAATGAAAGCCAGCATAACTGCTGACGAACACCCGGTTTTTTAACATCTTGTGACAATCGCCGGCCTGCCTGTCCAACGCTTCGGAGAAGCCCAACGCGCCGGAGCTAGATAGAATAACTTGGTGCCATTGCAGGCCTTCGAGTTCTCGCCCGAACGCGACTCCGAGCTGTTTGCCGCTGCTCCCGCAAGCGCGGCAGTGTTCGTGCTTCGCGGCGAGGAAGGCGCGGAGCCGTACGTCGGCAAAAGTTCGAATCTGCGCCGCCGATTGCACCGTTTGCTGGACGCGCCGGAAGGACAATCGCGCAAGCTCAACCTGCGTGATCGGGTGCGCCGGGTCGAATGGACTCCAACCGGCTCCGACTTCGAAGCATCGTTTCTGCTCTACAAAACCCTGCGCCACGAATTTCCGCAGAGTTACGAAAAGCGCCTGCGGCTGCGTTTTGCGCCACTGATCAAGCTCATCCTGGACAATGCCTATGCGCGCGCGACCGTCACCACGCGCATCAGCGGCATGAAGAGTAACGCGCAATATTACGGGCCATTTTTCACGCGCATTGCGGCTGAGAAGTTCGCCAACGATGCTCTCGATCTTTTCAAGATGCGGCGCTGCGTCGACGATCTTCATCCCGATCCTGCCTTCCCCGGCTGCATTTATTCCGAGATGAAGATGTGCCTGGCGCCGTGCTTTAAAGGCTGCACCGATGAAGAGTATGCCGCGGAAGTGGATCGCGTGCAGCAGTTCTTTCAAAGCGGCGGTAAGTCGCTGGTCCGCGAGTTGGAACGGCAGCGCGACGAGGCTTCCGCGAACCTCGACTTCGAAGCGGCCGCCGCGCTGCATGTGCGACTCGATAAGGTCAAAGCTGCCGTTTCCCAGCTGCCGGAGATCGTGCGCCGTCTGGATGAACTGAACGGCCTCATGGTGCAGCCCTCAGCCGAGCCGGATTCGGTGGCTTTATTCAAAATCGTCGCCGGGCAAATCTGCGATCCGGTCGCGCTCCATATTGGCAAGCGGGCAGACGCGTCGAAGCCACGGTCGATGGAATCGAACATCAGCGATGCGTTGTCCGCGGTGGAAACCCCGAAGCTTCGCAGCTCTCTGGAGCGAATGGAGCATCTCGCGCTGCTCAAGCGTTGGTATTATCGCACTGCGAAGCTGGGCGAATTATTCCTCACCGAAACCAATGGCGAGTTGCCGATGCGCCGCGTCGTTCGCGGTGTCTCGCGCGTCTTTCGCGGCGAAAAGCCTGCCGCCGACTTGAGCGAGACGGCGGGCGACTACTGGCAATTTCGTGCACGCGAAGCCGGCATTAGTGAAAAGTAACGCTGGCATGGTTACAATTTCTGCATGAGTTCCAAAGCCCAACTCTCCAGCTCCCACCTGTGGAATTCCGAGGTCTACCAGTCCAGTCACTCTTTCGTTTGGCAATACGGACGCGATCTCCTGGTGCTTTTGAACGCTCAGCCCGGCGAGCGAATTCTCGATGTCGGTTGCGGTACCGGACAGCTCACCTCCGAGATCACGCATTTCGGAGCCGATGTGGTCGGCATCGACTCCTCGCCCGATATGATTGCCACGGCGCGCAAGAATTTTCCCCAACTCCGCTTTGAAGTTGCCGACGTGACAGACTTGCTTTTCGCGGATGAGTTCGATGTTGTGATTTCCAACGCAGCTTTGCATTGGGTGCGCGATCAGCGGGCTGCCATCGCTTCCATCGCCCGCGCTCTCAAACGCGGCGGACGTCTCGTCTTCGAGATGGGCGGCCGCGGGAATCTTCACCATCTGCTGGACGCCGTCTACCGCGCGCTGCGCCAGTTGGGAGTTGCCGAGCCTGAGCAGTTGTCGCCATGGTCGTTTCCTTCCATCGGAGAACAGGCTCCGCTGCTGGAAGCGCACGGCCTGGAAGTGAATTTCGCCGTCTTGTTCGACCGCGCAACAATTCTGGAGGGCGGCGATCGCGGGCTCAAGCTGTGGCTGGAGATGTTTGGACGCTTCGCGATCGATGCGGTCGCTCCCGACCAGCGCAGGGAGTTTATCCGGCTCACACAGCAGTTCGCCGCCCCGCAGCTGTTTCACAACGGAGTGTGGACGATCGACTACAAACGCCTGCGCCTGGTCGCCGTAAAGCTGTGAGCGGAATCCGCGTTGCGCGCGAATCGCTATCGCTGACAGCCGCGCAGCTGCGGGCAGCGCCCCGACTTTCGCGCGATTTCTTCAACCGCGATCCGGTAACGGTCGCCCGCGAACTTCTGGGCAAGCTGCTGATTCGTCGCCAAGGCAGAGCACTACTTGCAGGCCGCGTTGTCGAAGATGAGGCTTACCTTGGCCAGGACGATCCGGCGGCCCACGCCTATGGTGGACGAACCGCTCGTAACTCTGTGCTCTTCGGTCCGCCCGGCCACGCTTACGTCTACTTCATCTACGGCAATCATTACTGTTTAAATGTTTCGTGTATGCCCGAGGGGCATGGCGAAGGCGTGCTCTTTCGCGCACTGGAGCCGGTATTAGGACTGCCGGCAATGGCGCGTTCGCGTGGCCTGGACTTTTCAGCATCGCCGCGCATCAGCGAGTTGCGCCTGATCTCCAGCGGCCCCGGACGGATGTCGGAGGCGCTCGGCATCACCCGAGCACGGGACAACGGAAAAGACCTGACCTCGACCCGGGCGGACTTGTGGCTGGCGGATGATGGCTTTCTTCCGGAGCGAATCGTCGTTACGCCCCGCATCGGCATTACCAAAGCGGCCGAGCGGCCGCTGCGCTTCGCGATGGCGGGCAATCCGTACGTGTCCGGAAAGCGGGCCGGCTGAGGATCACAGGTGGCGTGGGCACGGAAAACACTATCGCAAAACTGCTTTAGAGGGTATGACCGCGGTGCCCCAGAGCCTGCCAGAGCTTTGTCGAAGGGTTTGCCCAGCAGCGCCACTCGATATCTCTGGGCGCGCCAATCAGGCAGAGCTGCCCTCTAGGCCAGCGTTGGGGGCGAAGTTTAGCCCGCAGGGATTCTGCTTTTTAGGGTCCCAAATCCCGGCTGCGATATCTTGCGCAACCTCTAACCAATGCCTTTTTAACAGCTTAGCCGACGTCACAACCCCGAGAACAACTCTGTCATCTTACTCAGGCACGCCCACCTTTCGTCCGGCCCATTTTCCTGACAGGAAACAAGCTTGATGTCGACAAGACCAGAAAGTCCGGAGTCGCGACCCTGAAGCATGATTCCGATAAAATGTCAAGCGGAAAAATTAAGTCACCCCTTAGTGGGGTTGACGCTAGCTTAATCCGGTCAATAGACTTTAACTTCCTGTCAGGAGGACCAAACTTAACGATGAGAGGTGTTTAAATGTTACGAGTACTAAGCCCGGTTGCGGCGACGTTGCTGTTCGCCACCGCACTGAGCGCAGCACCCGGTAATAGCACACCGGATTCGCGAAAAGGGACCCCAGGACAGACCCAGGAAGGCAAGCCAACTCGAACCAAGAAGCCAGAGGTTGGAAAAGCTTCATGGTACGGTCGCATCTTCCAGTCCCACAAGACTGCCAGCGGCGAGCCGTACGATATGTATCAATTTACTGCAGCTCATCGCACTCTTCCCCTAGGTTCCTGGGTCAAGGTCACGGATTTGAATACTGATCGGTCGGTCGTAGTCCGCATTAACGACCGCGGACCCGTCGCCCACAACCGGATCATTGACCTGTCCTACGGTGCAGCTAAAATGCTGGCCATGCGCGGCGTCGACCGTGTACGCCTGGAAGTTCTCCAAACCCCGGTAATAGCGCTAAACCTGGCTCCGCAATAAAGATTTGGGAAACCGGGCACGAAGGCGGCTTGAAGGGGTGCAGCTTTAGCTGCGCCCTGAGCTTCCCGAATTGGGTGCGCCTTTACAAGTGGCTTTATTTTGGTAATCCTGGCCGGCCTTCGGCCCGCCAGGGATACCCTTTTATGCATTTCCGGCGGCCGTTTGGCGTGGAGATAGACTGCGCCCTCCGCTCACGCTAAACTAGAGAGCCGATGCTGGCTCAGTTCCACTCCAAAGATCGGCTCATCGTGGCGCTGGATGTCTCCAGCGCCGCAGCGGCCCGACGCATCGTTCAGTCTCTCGGCGAGGCCGCAACCACCTACAAAGTCGGCAAGCAACTGTTCACCGCCGAAGGTCCGCAGATCGTGCGCGACCTCATCTCGTCCGGCCGTAAAGTCTTCCTCGACCTCAAGTTCCACGACATTCCAAATACGGTTGGCGCGGCCGTGCGCTCGGCGGCTGACCTTGGCGTTGTCATGCTGACCGTTCATGCCTCCGGCGGGAGCAAGATGCTGAAAGCTGCTGTCGAAGCCGCGGCGCAATCGTCCAGCAAGCCGACAGTATTGGCAGTAACGGTCTTAACCAGCTTCACCGATGCGGATGTGCAGGAAGTCGGCTTTCCCGGTACCGTGCTCAATCAGGTGCTCCATCTGGGGGCGCTCGCCCGCGCCGCCGGTTGCGGAGGACTCGTCTCCTCGGCCAGGGAAGTCGCCGAACTTCGTCGCGAGTTGGGCGAAGGCTTCGCTATCGTGACGCCGGGTATTCGCCCTGCAGGCTCTGCTGCGGGAGATCAGGCCCGGATCGTGACTCCGCGTGACGCCGTCGCCTCCGGCGCAACCCACCTCGTCATCGGACGGCCGATTTTGGAAGCTCCCGATCCCGCCAAAGCTGCCGCGGACATCGTTGCCGAGATCGAGGCTAGGCAATCGCAATCCGTAAGTCGATAAGGCCCTTCAGGGGCGGGGTGAGCGCCCTAAGTTTGATCTGAATCCCGTAGCGATGCACGGCCCCTCTTCCGGCAGGCAACCGGCAGCCCACGGTTGACAATCTAAGTCACCGCACCGCTTTTCGCGACAGTATCGGTGTGTCTGCCCTCCGTGATAGCGGGAGTCTCCTGCGAGGTCGAATTCTCATGCCCAGCTTTGTTACCGATGTGGAAGAAATTCGCGAGCGCGCCGCCCGCAAAATTGAAGACGGAGCCGTAACCAAGTCCTACGAAGGCAACGTAGACCAGACCATCGATATTCTGAACGAGGCGCTGGCGACCGAGATCGTCTGCGTGCTGCGCTACATGCACCACTACTTCATGGCGACCGGCGTTCACGGCATGGCCGTCCGCGATGAGTTCAAGGAGCACGCCGACGCCGAACGCGAGCACGCCGACAAAATTGCCGACCGCATCCAGCAGCTTGGCGGCCGTCCTGATTTCAACCCCGCTTCGCTGGTCGAGCGCTCCGCTTCGCAGTACGCGGAGGGCAACAGCCTGGCCGATATGATCAAGGAAGATCTCATTGCCGAGCGCATCGTCATCGAGGTCTATCAGAAGATGATTCGCCACTTTGCCGACCACGACCCGACGACGCGCGTCATGATCGAAGGCATTCTGAGCGACGAGGAAGAGCATGCCAGCGACTTGTCCGATCTGCTGTTCATCGTTGATCCTAAGTCGGGCGAGACCGAGGGCGAAGATCCCGGCACTCATCCTCTGGACATGCACCACGACGAGCAGTCGCGGCAGCAGCAGGGGAAAAACCGCAAGTCGAATGGCGGCCGAGCGGTCGCCGAGAGCGGCCGCGAGTCTCGACCGGACAAGCTTCAGCGCCGCGAGTTGGATATTCCGGCAACGCCGCGCTCCGGAGGAGGCGAAACGCAGCCCCAGCAGCCGAACATGAGCGGTGAGCGCAATCGCGAAGGCGTGGGAAATCTCGTTAGCGGCGACAAGACGCTGATGGAAAGTCCCGAGCGGTCTTCCGGATCGAGTGCGCACCGATCGCAGTCAAGCCACGAAGGTAAGCGCGGTCGCGGCAACGGTGGCCAGTCGCAGGCCGCGAAAAGCCGTCAGCAGCAGCACTCAGGACGCGGCAACGCAGGCCAGCCCGGCTCGGTCAAGCCCACCAACAAGAATCGCAAGAACCGCGCAGCCTGATAGAGCGGAAGCACTATCTTCGAACGCGCTGCGGAGGCCCCATCCTTTGCGCCTGGTATTGGTGCAAAGGGTGGGACGCGCGTGGTCCTTACCCAGTTGAGCAACGACAGCACATGCACTGCTTCGCCACGCATCGGGGTTGACGACCGTCACTACCCCAATTTCGTATCTCGCTCTTTCGCAAAAGAAGCGAAAGGATGGGCACCCGCGGGAGGGTTGCCCCCTAATGGCTAATCGTTAACTGCTGATTGCTGACTTCTCGCTTAATCCAGCCTCACCAGAAATACGCCACCCTCTTTAACATGCGTCTTGCTGGCGACCTCTTCAGCTTTGCGCTTGTCATCGCCTTCAGGACGAATTCGCACCCACTCTCCCGTGGGACCGGTGAACTGGATCACGTTAGCGTTTTCGTAGCGGTTCTCCAGCTTTTCCTTTAGCTTGCGAGCATCGCCTTCGCTATGGAAGGCGCCGATCTGCACGCACCAGCGTCCGCCATCAAATATGGACGCAGGCGCCGATAGAACTTCCAGCTTCACCTCCGCCGTACCCGACTGCCAGACATCGACCGCCTTGGCCGCAGCCAACGACAGGTCAATGATGCGGTCGCCCACAAACGGCCCGCGATCGGTGATGCGTACCATGGCCGAGCGCCCGGTGCTGAGGTTGGTGACCCGCACCATGGAATTGAGCGGCAGGGTGCGATGGGCAGCGGTCATGGCGTGCTCGTTGTAGATCTCACCATTGGCGCCGCGGCGATGATGATACGGAGGGCCGTACCAGCTTGCCATGCCGGTCTCGACGTAAATCGGCTTCGCTTTGCGGGAAGTCGTTGGCGCGGAAGATTCGTTGGCCGCCGTGGTCGACGGCTCAGGCGCGGTGATCGTCGGCGGTGGAGGAACGGGCTGGCTGCGCGCGGTCTTGTGGCCGCCGCACGCCGAGAGCAGCAACACCGTCGCCAAAGCTCCGAGAAGCGCGACTCTTTGCCGTTTCAAGTTTGCAGATTCAAGCCTTGAGCCGGCGGTCCGGCGCTTCTTGCTGGAAACTTGCAACTCGAAACCGGAAACTATCTCTTCTGCTTGTTCGAGTCCATGTGGTCGGCGGCCTGCGACAGCTTCTCGCTGGCGACGCGCAGGGCATTGCTGGAGTGCTGCCGGATCGCCGGTACCAGCTCGTCGTTGATGTACTTGATCAGCTGCTGGGTTTCTTCCTCGATGCGCGCGGAAGCGTCGCCCAACATGTCGTCGAGCCGCTCCCCAGCCGTCTGAAACGGACGGTGGGCGTTCCTGTTCTGTTCGGTCACAACCAGCCACCTTGCGAGTAGCAAAAAATCGTCAGGCACAAAGATTATGAGACGGATCGCCGCGCCCGGTCAATTGGCGAGAAGGATGCCAGCCGCTCGGTGCACTACTGCGGCTTGAATCCGACGCTCTCCCACAGCGGCGCCGGATCGTACAAAACGCCGTCGGCGAGTACCGAGCGCACGCTGCGAATGTTGCGAATGTTGTCCAGCGGATTCGCATCCAGAACGTCGAGATCAGCGCGCTTGCCGACTTCGATGCTGCCGGTGTCGCGCTCCACCTTCATCGCGCGCGCGGGCACGATGGTCGCGGCTTGCAACGCTTCCATGGGCGTGAAGCCCGCCTGTACGTAAAGCTCGATCTCGCGATAGACGGAGAATCCCGGCACGTTCTGATCGGTGCCTGCGACGATCGGCACTCCGGCGCGATGCAGCGCGCCGATCAGCTGAAGCTCCTCGTTCTTAATCTTTTGACCTGCGGCGGCAAACTGTGGCGGCATTCCTCCGCTGAGTAACTGCTCGCGCAGCTCCGGCGCGACACGCGCAATACCGGGCTCGACGTCCGTGGCCGGCGTGCTCGCCGCGCGATTTTGCATTTCGAACAGTGACATCGTGGGATCGATCACGGTTTGGTGTGCGGCGAAGAACTTGACCGCTTTCTGTCCGGCCTCGCCGTTCACGTCGATCGAGCTCAGCATCTTGAAGCGCTCCGGCCAAGTCGCCTTCTTCCAATCAAAATCCTGCGGCTGGAGCAGGTTCAGGATGTAAATGATGTGGTTGATCATATCCATCCCGTCGTCGACGCCTTCGTACGCGGTCATGCCATTGGGAATATGGCCGGTGACCGTCATGCCGACCTTGTGCGCGTCGCTGCAGATCGCCTTCACGTTGTCAGGTTTCACCGAGCTATAGATCTTGATCTGCTGGAAGCCGGAGTCGTGATAACAAGTGACCCACATCTGGGCGTCGGCCGCATTGTTGACGCGCGTGATCCCCACGGCCATAGGACTGTCGCCATCGACGATGCCGGCCAGCAGCATGTGCGGCCCCAGCGCCTTGCCGCTGTTTATCGCGTCTCGCACCTGGGTGATGAAGTCGTATTCATTGCCTACGTCGCGTACCGTGGTCACGCCGGCCGCCAGATAAATCGGACCCCATTCGACTTGTTCATAGTGCGCGTGCATGTCCCACAAGCCCGGGATGATGTATTTGCCGGTGACGTCAATTCGCTGCGCGCCCGCAGGAATTTCGACTTTGCTCGCCGGTCCGACCGCAACAATCTTTCCGTTGCCGGTGACCACTGTCGCATTGGGAATCGGCGGCTTGCCTGTGCCGTCGATCACCGTCGCTCCGACGAACGCAAATGTCCCGGTGCGGCGTCCCGGTAGCTTCGTACTCATCTCGGTGAGTGCGGCCATTTCGTCGTGTGCGGCGCTGGCGACAAATGTGGCGAGCGCCGGTTCGTAGTCATCGCGCACCGCCTCGAAGTGGTCGAACTCGGCATCGGTAGAAACCAGCGCGGCCAGATTGTTGTTGCTGTCCATCCACAACACTTCCATGCCCCAAATCAGCCCCTGCACGGTATAGCGCTCAACCTGGACACTGTGGCCGTTGACCTGCATGGTTTGCGGACCGCGGTCCTGAATTCGCACCGCGCCGATGGGCAGCGTGTTCATCTGTGCCGGCTGCCCGTGCGCGCGCCAGTAACGCATCATTTCCATCTGTACCGCGACGGGCGCGTAGCCGGAGATAGTGAAAAAAGTCTGTGGCACCGAAGCTGTGCGCGTCTGCTTACCCTGACGAATGGTCGCGTTTCCATTGCTGATTGTGATCTCCGTATCGACGCTGGAGCTGCGTGAGGTTTTTCCTGTGAGCACGAAGCTCTGCGGTACGTAGCTGCCCGAGGTCTTGACGGTTGCGGTCAGCGGGACCGGCGTGCCGCGGTCCGTGAACTTGAAATCGGTTTTCAGCGTCAGCGTGTTGTCATCGGGCGTGATGGTGTAAGTCTCTTCGCCAATGGACTGCTCGAATTTATGCAGCAGAAACTTACCGGATTGGGCGGAAGGAATTGTCTGACAAAGTAGGACTGCAGGCGCGATGACGAACAATAAGAAACAAACAAAGCGAAGACGACTCACTAAAACGGCTCCTTCTTGACCGGTCCAGCGCGAAGCCGCGCTCACCAGGCCAATATGAATGGCAAAGTAACGAATGATTACAACACAGTTAGAGCAGATTTGGTGAAGGGTGGAGCACCGCTTCAGAGGCGCAATCCGGATATTCGGGCAAGGCCGCCGGCTTTAGCCGCCGAGTTAGGAAACAATGACTTGCGACCAGCCAAATCAGCTGGTAGTGGCCGGGGCCGTCACGCCAGTTTCACGTTCGGCTTGAACGAAGGCTCTCGTCTCTTCCAGAATTTTCGATACCAGCTCCGGCGACGCCGCTTCGCAATAGATTCGCAGCAGCGGTTCCGTACCGGAGGCGCGCACCAGCACCCAGGCTTCCGCGCCATTGCCGTAGGTTGGCGCATCGAGGAAGAACTTCACCCCATCCAGCGTCTCAATCTTCTGTACGCCGAAGCTGCCGATGTTGGCCGGCTTGGCTTGAGCGCGGCGCATGGCTTCCTCCTTCACGTCATTGTTGAGGTGAAGGTCGACGCGGCCATAGTGATGCTCGCCGTATTCCTTCTGGAGATCACGCACGAGCTGGCCCAGCGGCTTTTCTTCTTCGGCCATGATGTTGGCCAGCAGCAGCGAATTCAGAATGCCATCGCGTTCCGGCAGGTGACAGCGAATGCCGATGCCACCGGACTCCTCGCCGCCAATGAGGATGTCGCGCTCCAGCATCAGATCGCAGATGTATTTGAATCCGATGCCGCACTCGTGCAGCCTGCGGCCGTACTTGGCGGCAATGCGGTCGAGCATGCGCGTGGTATTGAAGGCGCGCACGATCTCACCCGGCCATTGCTTGCGCTTGAGCAGCCACTCGAGGATGACCGAGAAGCACTTGTGGGAATCGACGAAGCTGCCGTCCTCAGCGACCGCGCCCAGGCGGTCGGCATCACCGTCGGTCGCCATGCCGGCCTGGCAGTGCGCATGCACCACAGCCTCCTGCAGCATGGCAATGTGCGGCGGGATCGGTTCGGGATTAATGCCCGGGAACAAGGGATTGAGCTCGCCGCGAATTTCGAAGTGATGAATGCCGCTTTCCGCGAAGATTCCCTTCAGCACGCCGCGTCCCGAGCCATACATTACATCGATGGCGAACTTGAAGCCGGCTTTCTGAATCAGCGGCAGATCGACGAAATTCTTGATCGCAGCGATGTACGGGGCTTTGAAGTCGGCGACTGTGACGCTGCCGCCCTTGCGTTCGATGCGGGGCGAGTCCAACTCGCCCTCGATGGTTCGCATGATCGCCGGCGTACCAGAACCGCCATAGCCGGCCTTGTACTTCACGCCATTCCAGTTGTAAGGATTGTGGCTGGAGGTGATCATCACGCCCCCAGCTGTGCCGAGGTTCTTCACCGCATAAGACAGCGCCGGCGTGGGCGTGTAATCGTCGGAGAGGCGCACCGCAATACCGGAGCCGGCGAGCATCTCGGAGATGATCTCGGCCGCTTGCCGGGAAGCAAAACGTGTGTCGTAACCGACGACCAGGCCTTTGCTCGCGTCCTCATGCTGGTGAACGTAATGCGCCATCGCGTTGCCGACGCGGCGAACGTTTTCGAAGGTGAAGTCGTCGGCGATGATGCCGCGCCAACCGTCGGTGCCGAATTTGATTTGTGTGGTCATGTTGAGAAGGTAGGCTTCCGATATGCGTAAGGTTTGTATCAGGGCACGGCTTCAGCCGTGCAGAACCATCCCATTAATCAAAATTGTCATCCCGACCGGAGCGCCCGCGTGTTTTTCCGACTCGCCATATTTTGCGAGTCGGGCGCGCGTGCAGTGGAGGGACCTGCTGTTCTGTCCGACTGCCCATCCTTGAGAGGGAACAGCAGCTCCTTCGACTTCGCGAATCCGAGACCCGCAAGCGTCTCTCGTATTCACTCCGCTCAGGACGACACAAAAATAAGAAGAGCGGAACGGAACGGCTCAAGCCCTGCCTTTCACACCAGCCGCTTGAGCTTCTTCTCGTCCAGCCACTTCACGACTTTGCCGACATCCTGCGAATGTTCGCGGGTGGTAATTAGCAGCGCATCTGGAGTTTCCACGATCACAAGATCATTTACCCCGACCGCCGCAACGAATTTTCCATCAGAATGGATAAAATTTCCCGCGGCATTCAACGTGAAACTCTGGTTGCCTACGATGACGTTCGCGCCATCTTTGTTACCGGCGTTGCGATGCTCATACAGCGCCGTCCACGAGCCAAGATCGTTCCAGCCAAAGCCGGCGGGAATGCAGTAGATGCCAGACTTGCCTTCGCCCTTGGCGGAACGCGGTTCCAGTACCGCATAGTCAATGCTGATGTTCTCGCACTGGGGATAAAGCTTAGCGAACGTCTTCTCGAACTTGCGCGTGCGGTAACTGGCCGCAATCTCTTCCAGGAGCGGAGCGGTTTTAGGCAGGTGTTCGCGCAATGCGTCGGCAAGCGTCCGCGCGCCCCAGACGAACATTCCGCTGTTCCAGAAAAAGTTTCCCGCCTTCACGAATTGTTCGGCGACATCGGCGGCAGGCTTTTCGGTGAATCGCCGAACTTTGAGCACGCCCTTCTGGGACTCGCCTCCGGCTTCAATGTAGCCGTAGCCGGTTTCGGCGCGCGTGGGCTTGATGCCGATCACGACGATGTTCGCGCCGCCGGCGGCAATCTCCGCCGCACGCTGAATGTCCCGGCGAAAGCGCTTTTCGTCATCGATGACATGATCGGAAGGAAACATGCCGATCACGGCGTTGGGGTCGCGCTTGGCCAGGAGAAATGCCGCGAGTCCGATGGCGGGCGCGGTATTTCGACCAACGGGTTCGGCAATAATCTTCTTCCGGTCGAGTTTTTTCAGTTGCCGGACGATAGGGCCACGCAGATCGTCATTGGTGATCACCCAAAATTGCTTCGCCTTGGCGAGCGGCGCCAAGCGCTCGACCGTCTCCTGAATCATGCTCTTCTTGCTGTTGAGCGGGAGCAGTTGCTTGGCCATACGCTTGCGGCTGAGCGGCCAGAAGCGCGTGCCGCGTCCGCCGGCGAGAATGACGGGATAGAAGTTATTGGACAAAACTTTTCACCACGGAGACCCCTTCGGCTGCGCTGCGGGCAGACACCGACACAGAGTTTTGAATTTTCAATTCTACTGAAGAACGAGACCGGGGGAAACGGGACGGGCCAGAATCGAGTCGGTCGCGTAGAATTCGTTGCCGTCATACATGATACCGTTTGGTTACACCAGTTGACGGCTCCTGCTTTCGCGGAAATGCTCAAAGGTAGCTACAAACTGTCATGTCCGAGATACGAGGTTCTCCGTTTTTGCTGTTCCCCTGCGTTCTGCTAAGCTATCGCGGCGCGTGTGATTGTTCGTCGGAAAGCCGTCCAACCAGCCCCTTAGGTCCAGAAGTAGTAGAGACTCCTTGCAGCTTACCTGAGCATCTCAGCGGAGGACCGTTATGAAACACTTGATGTTTTCCCTCGTCGCATTTGCGGCCTCTGAGCGGGCTCGCGGGTCAGTTGCCAGTGACTGTGATATTCGTCCAAAACGGAACCGACGGCTTGTTCATGGACGTGGCCCGCTCATCTCCGCGAGGCCCCGGCTGTCAGCACCACGTTAAGCAGCATCAGCACCTTTCAGTTTGTGACCTCTAACAACGGCACAGATGCCTACTACATAGGCGGCACGCGAGGCACAACTGGGGGATCCCGTAGTCTCGTGAGGCAGTAGGGAGGATGTCATGAGAATTCTGGCGCTGTTTTCCATGTTGATTTGGCGCAGCAGCTCGCGAACAGTAGCCCTCGCACTGGAGCTGATTTGTGCGTTAACGCTGGTTGCAATGCAACCGGCACAGGCCCAAACCTTCACTGTCCTACACAACTTCACCGGAGGAGCGGATGGAGAAAGCCCAGACGCTGGTTTGACCGTGGGTGCAGGTGGAAACCTGTATGGAACGACTGCTAACGGAGCACGTGGAGGTGGCACGGTTTTCAAGCTCTCCTACAGGGGCTCCGGCTGGATTTTCACTCCGCTGTACGCCTTTGGAGGGGGCAGCGACGGGAAAACCCCTTTCACTGGGGTTGTTTTCGCCTCCAACGGCAGCCTGTACGGCGCAACGCAGTATGGAGGAATACCATCATGCGACCCCATAGACGGAGGCTGCGGCACGATTTACGGCCTGACACCGGCGGCACACTTCTCGCCGAACCTGTTCGCTCCCTGGGCCGAAACGGTTCTGTATCGTTTCGTCGGAGGCAGCAGCGGAAAATATCCCAGTGGCATCATTCTTGACCAATCAGGAAACATCTACGGCACCGCCGGCGACGGAGGCGCCGCGGGCTGCCCTCCCATCGGTTCCTGCGGAACGGTTGTTGAGCTGACGTCTTCCGAAGGAGGTGCGTGGACGGAGAGCACGATTTATACATTTACTGGAGGCGCCGATGGGGGCACTCCCGGGAGCGGCGCAATCCTCGACGGTGCTGGGAACCTCTATGGCACGGCCGAATCGGGCGGCTACACCGGAGGCAACTGCCATACGTACGGGTGCGGTGTGGTTTACGAGTTGGTGGGCTCGGGGAGCAATTGGCTAGAAAAAACGCTATACACCTTTCAGGGGACTGGCGACGGCGAATTGCCAGAGGGTGGCCTTATCTTCGACAGCTCTGGCAATCTCTACGGTACGACCGTGGAAGCAGGGTTGGGAGGTGGCACGGTTTTTGAGTTGACGCCTTCCGACGGTAACTGGATATTTACCGTCCTCTATTCCTTTACCGACCGGGGCGAACCCATGAGCAGCCTGGCTATGGATGCATCTGGGAATCTCTACGGAACGACCACGGTTGGCGGCCGGTATCAGAAGGGCTCTGTCTTTAAGCTGACGCCGTCAAACGGTGCTTGGGCGTTCACGTCGCTTCACGATTTCACGGGCGGCAGCGACGGAGCAAACCCAGTCAGCAACGTTGTATTCGACGCTGGCGGCAATCTCTACGGCACGGCATTCGCGGGCGGAGCTTACGGGTATGGCGTCGTCTGGGAAATCATGCCATAGACCCTGGGCGAGCGAACAGATCGATGACGGGGATCAAGGGAGTGCAAAATACCAAGGACAGCGGCAGGATGACAAATTGACGATTTTGCACCCAAATCGCAGCTCGCTATGCGCCTTGACGCTGCAGCTAGATGCTGAAAGGGAACGAGACGAAGGCCACCCACAAATCAAATCGAGTCGTGTGTCCGTGATAGTTGGGTTGTGTCGCCATTACACAAATGACCACTGTCAACGGCCCGGGAGGCATGCTCGAGACTTTGCTGGTCTCTGTGTCTCTGTGGTGAAAAAGCTATTTTGCGCTGACCGATTGCGGCAGCGCGGTCTTCGGCTCAGTGACAGGTCCGGTCGGGAGCGACATGCGCATGATCTCCAGCTCCCACTGCGGCCGCACGGTGTACTGCCCTACGCATGCGGGAATCACAACGGCATCGCCAGTGGCGAAGCTGATCGGCTCCATTCCTGCTGATTCGACGATGCCCGCGCCATTCACCGCGACGACGATGTGGGGCGAATCGGGCGAGACTTCCGCGCGCATTGCCTCGCGCAGCGGCATCTTCTCGACCTGGAAGTAAGGCGAGCGCACCAGCGTGTGCGATTGATCGATCGCGCGAACGACCTTGCCTGCATTGGTGCGCAGCTTTGTCGCAGCCAGCCCCTCCTCAATGTGCAACTCGCGCGGGCGACCATAATCGTAAAGCCGATACGTTACATCCGATGTCTGTTGCGTTTCTACCAGCACCATGCCGCCGCCGATGGTGTGCACTGTTCCGGCGGCTACATAGAGCATGTCGCCGGTGTGCACATCCATCCAGTTGAGCAACTCTTCCGCACGCGTGTCCTGGATTGCCTGACGAAGCTTCTCCAAAGTCACTCCGGATTTGAGTCCCAGCGCGACCTGCGCGCCAGCATCAGCGCGTAACACGTACCAGCATTCGGTCTTGCCGCACAGGTGACCGTTCTTGCGCGCTTGCTCGTCATCGGGATGGACTTGAACTGAGAGCTTGTCGCCGGGAAAGAGAAACTTCACCAGCAGCGGAAAGCGATTGTCATGGCATGCGGCCTCTCCCACCAGATCGCGTCCGAATCGCTGAGCGAGTTGATGTAAGCTCTGTCCGGCTAGCGGACCATTGGCGACACGATTGTCTTCCCATGTCAGCCAGCTTTCGCCGATCGGCTCATTGACGATTCGGGTGTAAACCGGACGCAGATCGCGAACGCCCCAAGGGCGCTCGTCAAACGCGGGGATCATGAGGAATGGATAAATTTGCGACATGAGTTGCGGCTAACTTTGGTCGGGGGTATTGGGCCCAAAAACCCGTAAATTATTCCCACAACAGGAATTGGCCTTTGCGAGCGTTTGCTGCCGTTTTAAGCAATCCGACGTGCAAACCGGTACGTTGGCCAGTCTGATCGTCGCTCTACGGGCCTGCCAGGTCGGTTTTCGTGGCATTCTGGCGCAGCACGTCAGTGGCAAAACATGGCCAGCATAAATCTGTCACTTTTCTGTCAAAAAATAGCACTAAAGAGCTAGCCGATCGGCTTGACTTGCTTTCGTTCGGGCAAGCCCGTCCCAAGCCAATCCGAACCGTCCCGCTCCTGGGATTCACCTACACGCTGGCGAAGAACTCCCGCATGCGCTCGATGCCGCGCTCCAGATTCTGCGGCGATGTCGCATACGAGATCCGCACGTGATCCTGCGTTCCGAATCCCTCGCCCGGAACCACCACCACATGCGCCTGATGCAACAGCTTGCGAGCGACATCGGATGCGGAGTTCAAGCCCCCGCGCTCGAAATAATGGCTGACATTGGGATAAGCGTAGAACGCACCGTTCGGCGCAGCACAAGTGATGCCGGGAATCGAACGCAATCCATCCACGATCTGATCACGCAGTGTAATGTAGCCGGCCAGCATCTGCTTCACACAATTCTGCGAGCCGGTCAGCGCTGCAACTGCAGCCTTCTGCACAATCGATGTCGGATTTGAGGTGCTCTGGCTCTGTAGCTTATTCATCGCGCTGACGATCGGAGTTGGTCCCAAGGCATAACCCAGGCGCCAGCCAGTCATGGCATAAGTCTTCGACAGAGAGCCAATAATGATCAGCCGCTCGCGCACTTCGTGAACACAGCCTGCTGAGAACAGATGTCCGGTATGGTTCAGATAGACGTAGCACTCATCGGAGACAACGTAGATGCCGCGATCATGCGCCAGCCGCAACACCTCCGTCATGTCGTCCGGATTCATCACGGCGCCGGAAGGATTGCTGGGCGAATTGAGAATGATGACTTTGGTGCGGGGCGTGATTGCGCGCTCGACCATGTCGGCGGTCAGCGCGAAATCGTGTTTCTCGTCCGTGGGGACATAGACCGGCTCCCCGCCGGCATAACGCACGATATCTTTGAACGACACCCAGTACGGCACCGGGATGATCACTTCATCGCCATGGTCGACCAGCACCTGAATTGCATTGAACAGCGCATGCTTGCCGCCGACCGAGGCGATACAGTCCTCACGCTTGTAGTCGGAACCGAAGTCAGCTGCGTGCCGTTTGACAATGGCATCGCGCAGCTCGGCAGTTCCGCCCACGGCGGTGTACTTGGTGAAGTCAGCGCGAATCGCAGCCACACCGGCTTCCTTGATGTGTTCAGGCGTGGGGTAGTGGGGCTCGCCCGCGCCGAGATCGACGAGATCCGCTCCGGCGGCACGTAGCTTTTCTGCTTCTCCGGCAACGGCTAACGTTGCCGAGACTTCAATGCGCTGAATCCGGTTAGTCAGGAATGACGAAAGCTGAGTTCCGGCAGCAGTCATAGGATCGCCCCTCATAACAGATGTTTGCCTGTCGCTGAAATATGCCTTTGGGTGACTCTCTGACGCACCCGTTGCTCAACCATTTCCGGTACCAAGCCGGTTAAAGGTCCACCGAGCTTGGCAATCTCGCGCACGATGCGTGAGCTGAGATACGAATACTGCTCGGCCGGCATCATGAAGATGGTTTCCACGCGTGGTTCCATTTTCCGGTTCATCAGAGCCATCTGCAGTTCGAACTCGTAGTCGCTGATGGCGCGAATGCCGCGTAGCACCGCGTTAGCGTTTTTCCTGATGCAGTAGCTTACCAGCAGACCATCGAACGTATCGACGCAAACGTTGTCGAGCTCCGAGGTCATGGCCTCCAGCATCTCCTTGCGCTCTTCCATAGAGAACAGAGTCTCGCCCTTGTCGAGATTGCGCGCGATCGCCACGATCAGTTTATCGAAGAGTTTGCTTCCCCGGCGGATCAGATCCAGATGGCCGTTGGTTACTGGATCAAACGATCCGGGATAGATGGCGACGATATCCTTCAAGCGGCCTCGGAGGCAGGGAGTTATGCTGCCTGATTTTATGCTGAGCCGAGGTACGAGGCAATCCGGAATAGAGAGTGAAGGCTAAGAAACACGACGGCGCATGGAGCGACGACGGGGCAATCGAGCCGAATTGTCGCGATCAGCTCGATTCCATAACCATGGGCGACGCGATCTTGAAGATCGAGCAGAAATCGAAGAGTCAGGAACTAGCGAGTGAAACGAACGCGCAGAAGCCAAATTCCGCTTCTGGTGCTGCTTGTTGAGGAGGATCTTTACCACATAGGCCAGGAGCAAAATCAGCACCCAACGGAGGACGAACATTGGGTTATTGCTAGCGTAGTCGGCAGCCAGCGAAGCCAGACGCGAGACAGAAGAGTAGTCGAGGCCCGGCTTATTCGGGATTTGGAATGCGATCGTGTAGACGGCCAGCAGCAACAGCAAAACGGAACCGGCTACGATAAAGAAGCACAGATCCGCAAGAGCCCTTTTCATGGGCTCACTGTAGCCCGTTTATCTTGTAGAAATCTACGGAGCTTAAGGGAGGGTGAAGCGGTGACATGAAAATGGCTATGCGCTGCTACGCCAGCGCCATTGTGGTGGCATAGAGCGAGCCTGATTTCTTCCACTGACGAGTGATAAGGCTACCCTACTAAGCAGCCATTGCGGCAGCGAATTCTGCCGGGAATCTCTTCGCGACGAACCCACCGTTTCGCGAAACGAGGGCCATAAGGATTGGCGCCGGCAGCTCCGGGGGCTGTCGCTCTACTTCCGTCCCGCAGGGCCTTTGGGCTGTGAAGCCGGCGAGGCTTCGGCATTCGCCACCGCAGCTTGCGCCTTGTCGGCAGCAGAAATCAACCCCAGCGCCTTGCGTACCTCAGCTTCGATCTTGGCGGTAATGTCCTTGTTGTCCTTCAGAAACTGCTTGGCATTCTCGCGGCCCTGGCCAATGCGCTCGCCCTTGTAGCTGAACCATGAGCCCGACTTTTCGACCAGGTTGGCATTGACCGCGAGGTCGATCAGATCGCCTTCGCGCGAGATGCCTTCGCCGTACATCATGTCGAATTCGGCTTCACGGAAGGGCGCCGCGGTCTTGTTCTTCACAATCTTCACGCGCGTCCGCGAGCCAACTACCTGATCGCCGTCTTTGATGGCAGCGATGCGGCGAATGTCAATGCGCACCGAGGAGTAAAACTTCAGCGCGCGTCCGCCAGTCGTGGTTTCCGGATTGCCGAACATGACGCCAATCTTCTCGCGAATCTGGTTGATGAAGACCAGGCAGGTATTAGATTTGGCCACGATGCCGGTGAGTTTCCGCAGCGCCTGCGACATCAGCCGGGCTTGCAGGCCGACATGGCTGTCGCCCATCTCGCCATCGAGTTCGGCCTTCGGCACAAGCGCCGCGACCGAGTCCACGACCAGCACATCAATCGCGCCGGAGCGCACCAGGGCCTCGGCGATCTCCAAGGCTTGCTCGCCATAGTCGGGCTGCGAGACCAGCAGATTGTCGACATCAACACCTAGCTTACCGGCGTAGATAGGATCGAGCGCGTGCTCCGCGTCTACGAATGCCGCCATACCACCTTGCTTTTGCGCTTCGGCAATCACCTGCAGCGCGATCGTTGTCTTGCCGGAAGATTCGGGACCGAAGATCTCGACCACGCGCCCGCGCGGGAAGCCGCCGACACCCAGCGCGGCGTCGAAGGAAATAGCTCCGGTGGAGATGACGGAGATGGGCACGACTGCGCCCTTGCTCCCCAACTTCATAATGGAGCCCTTGCCGAACTGCTTCTCGATTTGCGATAGCGTCAGGTCGATCGCCCGGCTTTTTTCAGTTCTCTCGTCTGCCATGATCGCCGCTCCTTGGCTGCTCCGTCCCAGCACGGCACCCGTGCGGGCGGACAGGCAAAAATGAATTGCAATGGGTCAGTGAGACAGGCGCCGTGGAATGGGCAATTCGCGGTAGAGAGCGCATGGATACTGACGGCTTATTATACATCCGGCAACGGTTAGTTTAGCGAACAAAAAACGAAAGATGCGGAACGAAAGTACTAGAACCTTCGTGTCTCACAGGAGATTGTGACGGGCGCTACAAGAGCGAGGTTCGATGCGCCCCGGCAGCGGCGCTGCCGAATAGCGTTTACAGCGAGTATCTACCGCAGTATTAACCAGGGAATAACACTCCTTGCCGGTCACTTTCCCACCATTCGAAAACCGCGAATGTGTGGAGGCACCCACGTGACGGTGACCGCAACTCTATTTTGGCAAAGTGTATTCGAAGTCGTAGGAATGTTTGCCTTCGGCGATGATGATCTTCATACTGCCGGCGAGCCCGGTTAGTTGGCCAGTGCCTGAATCGGGTACGACGCTGATGAAGAGCCGGGGAACGCCGCGGTCCATGGTGGCGCTGTGCTGCAGGACGAAAGTTCCGCTGCGGCCCTGCAATGATCCGGTAACCTGCTCGAGCGCAACATAGCCGCCGGAGGAACCTTTCTGTCCGGTTCCAAAGGCCAGCATCTCGCCCTTACTGCTGCCTTCGAGATCGCCGTGAAATTGTTTCTCAATCGTCATGCGGCCCAGGTTCGCGCTTTTGGCGAAGTCATCGGATTGTGGCGTTATCTTGACGTCAAACGGTCCGGCAGCATGAGCTGTCACCATATTCTCCTTCGTCCCCGTAGTTGAATCGGAGTGGGTCGTTTGTGCCAGACATGCGAGTGCCAGGCAGAGCCCGACAAACAGAACGAATCGTGTGATGGCGGATCTGTTGAGCATAACCTTGTCCTTCGCGCTCCTGTGAAAATAAGCGGATCAGAACCGATCAGCGTTTCAGCAGGTCGACCGGCTCACGAACATCGGTCACGCGGAAATATTTCGCCAGTGCCGGATATCGTCGGGCGACGGCTTCGTACATCGCGAAGGCAACCTTGCGATAGGAGAAGTGCCCGGCCGCTCCCGTACGCAGCTCGCTGATATAGATTGCCTCCGCGAAGTCCATCTTAAAGAGTGTGCGCTTGCGGAAGGCCAGCGGGATGACATATTGCGACTGTTCCACAGCCTCATCGACAGAGTGCCCCATGCTTTCGCCCTCAGTTGGCGAAAGGGTGGGTGACGTACGTCCGCATAACTGCGCGGCGGTTTGTCGCGCCCGCTCCATCGCCGCTTCATATCGCTGCGACAAGCCCGCTGCCTCGATTTCCGCCGGCTCGTCGTAGCCGTGAGCCGTGGTGTACTCCTGCACGATCTGCACGCAGCGGCGATGGCGATGCATGTCGCGAAAGCCACCGATGTCCATGAGGATATCGAAGCGAAACCGCTGTCCCGAGCAGAAGGCGCGCGAAACTTCGTCGTGCCGGCCACGATGCTGGAGGCCCATGTCCACAATCTCGCGCCGTTGAGAGTCGGGCAGAGCGCTCACGACGTCGCGAATTTGCCGGTAGGGATGATGCGAGTGCTGATACAGCAACGTGGATGCCAGTTCGATGTCGAGCGGATCGTCTTCCAGCAAGTCGACCAATGGCGCCGGATCGATAGCGACGCCGTTCAGGAGTTCATTGGCTGCGGCGGTTAGCTCGCGGCGAGTTTCGATCTCGTAGGC
This sequence comes from uncultured Acidobacteriaceae bacterium, assembly GCA_963818905.1. Taxonomy (GTDB): domain Bacteria; phylum Acidobacteriota; class Terriglobia; order Terriglobales; family Acidobacteriaceae; genus Bog-257. The sequence goes on along the minus strand of CAWFUE010000051.1, from coordinate 300,420 downwards.
GTTGGGCTCGGAGTATTTCATCAGCGTGGGAGCGACGCGAACCGGACGCAGCAAAAAGTCTTCAGCCTGCGCAGCAATGCCAGGAGAGTGGCGAACGATGTCCTCCAGCAGCTGGCGAGCTTTCGCGTCTCCCACATTGTAGGATGGCTCTTGGGCGGCCTTGCGCAATAACTCGCCCAGGAGCCGAACCTCGGCGTGGGTGTGCGACATGAGTCTCGACACCTGATTTTCCAAGGTGCGCGCGCTGACGATCTCTCCCAGCGAGGTGTTCGTCGCCAGCGGCAACAGGTAGCGGGAAATGTCAAAGGCACGGGCGCGCAGAGTGCGCTCGTACGCCTCCTGCTTCATCTCAGAAGGCTTGGGCGTACGCTCGCGCAGATAGAGGAACATCTCCTCGGAGAAGACGCGATATTCGGTGAAAAGATGGTCGATGGTCTCGCGATACTGCGCGCGAGCGGCAGCATCGTCGCCAAAATCGGGCACGTAATATCCGCTCTTCTGGAAGTCCTGGTAACGCGTCGAGCGTTCCTGGCCGTCCCAGCGCGGCTCATCTACGACGACCGTCGCCGCCAGAATCGATAGCCGTTCGATGGCGAAAGCGACGTGGGCGAGATCGGCAATGCTGCGATGGCCGTACTGGAAATAAAAAGTGTTGAGGAATTTTTCGGCCTTCTGGTCGTTGATCTCAGCCAGCGACTCGCGCATCGACAGCGCCGAGCGCGAATACTTGGCCATGCCATAGGCGAGAACTTCGGGGTCGGCACCGTGGACGGCGTAAACCTCGGTGCTGGATTCGGCATCCCTACCGGCGGTCTGCTCTGGAGTAGGTTTGTCACCAAAAGACATTGCGGTGAATCATATGCGCTGGAGCGTGCGACGAACAACCGTGGCACTGTGGGAATCGCAGAAAGTTGTTGACGGTCGCGGTTCGTGGGGCTAACGGACGCCGGGACGCACAGGTATAAAGCCTTACAATTAAGCACTCTAAAGCGGTGCCACCCTGTTCTGAGTGGGCCACCTCGTGCTCACACGGTCTGCTGCTGCGGCTGTTTGCTGGCCCAAGCCTCCGCTGCTGCTATCCGTTTGCCAATCGAAGGATGCGAATGGAATAGCCACTCGATGAACTTGTTTGGCTCACGCTCGGCGAGGTTCTGGTCCGCCAGTTTCTGCATGGAAGTGATGAATGGCTCGATCGCCGGCGTGTTCTCCCACGCGTAACGGTCAGCTTGGCGCTCGTGGTGACGGGAGATCGCATTCAGCGCCGGCATCAGCACGAATCCAAGGACTGTCGCCACCAGCACAATCAGTGGCAGGTTCGCGAAATCGTACAGTCGTGAAGTGAGCACGGGAAACCAGTTCTTCGCGATCACCAAGCGCAGGACGACATTGATCAGCCAAAACGCGAAAAACGTGATTCCAACCTGCAAGAAGATGCTCTTGAGGATGTGCTTGTGCACGTGATGGCCGAGCTCGTGGGCCAGGATGGCCTCGATCTCGTCGTCGCTGTAGTGCTGCAGCAGCGTGTCGGAGAGGATGATGCGTCGCGTCGATCCCATGCCGGTGAGCGCCGCATTCGCCTTATTCGATTTTTCCGACAGCCTCCACTCGTAGACGCCCCGCACGCGCGTACCGGCGCGCTCACCCAGCCTAGTCAGTCGATCGCGTAATTCGTCATTCGCCAACGGCTCGAATTTGTAGAAGATCGGCATCAGCACGACGGGAGCGAGTTGCGCCATCAACAGAAACAGTCCGACGAAAACGGCCCACGCGATGATCCACCAGCGTTGCGGCGCGATGCGGATAATGCCGTATACCAGCTCGACCATGATCGTCCCCAGCACCAGCGAGACCAGCCAGCCCTTGCACTCGTCCCACAACCAGCTGCGGACTTTCTGGTTCGAGAGGTGGTATTGATGCTCCAGCCGAAAGCCGACGATATCGAATGGCGCGCTCAAAACCTTGGCGATGACCGAGAACATCAGCACATACAGGAAAACGGCGAGGAAGTAGTACTGGTTCGCTCCCAGGTACGACCAGTCGCGCAGTTTGCCGGTCCACCCTGTGATCAGCAGCACCACCAGCAGGGCGAAGCCAATAACCGTGTCGGCCATGCTGAGCCAGCGGTGGATGCGGTTGTAACGCCGAACCTCGGGCGAGTCGGCCGGTTGCGGATTTATAGTAGTTGCCATCCTGAATGACTGCAGACAAACGAACAATCGACGCTCGTTGGTGACGTGCTTCCAGTATAAAACAGCGCAGTGGACGCAGGCGCTAACCTGCAACTGGGATCTCCTTCCGACTTAGTGAAGTTAACGGAGTTGCATACGGCCGCCACGAGGTCGACAGCGTCCCTGTGTGCGAAAATCAACCTTCGAGTTGAATCAGGAGGACACATGCGCGAAGTAATCGCCACCAGCGATGCACCAAAAGCCATTGGGCCGTACTCGCAAGCCATCAAGGCAAATGGATTTGTCTTTATTTCAGGTCAGATTCCGCTGGATCCAGCCACCCAGCAATTGATTGACGGCGACGTGGCCGCCCAGACCGAACGGGTTCTGCAGAATCTGGCAGGAATTTTGAAGTCCGCCGGCAGCTCCCTGGAAAATGTCGTGAAGGCGGGCGTCTTCCTGAAGAACATGTCCGATTTCTCGGCGATGAATGAGGTCTACGACCGCTACTTCACCCAATCCCCGCCGGCACGCTCGACCGTCGAAGTCGCGCGCCTTCCTAAGGACGTGCTGGTGGAAATCGATGTGATCGCCTTGGCCTGACCGTCGCCAGCGGCTGGCAGACGCGTGTTAAACTTGTGAGTTTGCCCACTGTTCCTTGTTCATACTGGGCGACACGCGTCGAGCATCCCCTGAAAAAACCATCGGCCGACGCAAAAGAGCCATCCTCATGTCGAATACCATGATTGCGGTTGTAAAGCCGGAGTCCGCGCCGGGCACCGAGATCCGCGAAGTTCCCAAGCCACGATTTGGACCAACAGACGTGCTGGTTAAAGTCAAAGTGGCCTCCATTTGCGGAACGGACCTGCATATCTACCAATGGGATCAATGGGCGCAACGCCGTATTCATCCTCCGCTGATCCCTGGGCACGAGTTTTGCGGAACGGTGGAAGCGGTCGGCGACGAAGTGACCAGCGTCAAGGAAGGCGATTTCGTCTCCGCTGAGATGCACGTTGCCTGCGGAAAGTGTCTGCAGTGCCGCACCGGCGAAGCCCACATCTGCCAGCACGTCAAGATCATCGGCGTTGATGCCAACGGCGCCTTCGCCGAGTATGTTGTTATCCCCGAATCCAATATCTGGAAGCTCGATCCCTCCATCCCGCAGGAGTACGCTTCGATCCTCGACCCGCTTGGCAATGCGGTCCACACTGTGCTTGCTGGCGACATCGCCGCCAAGAGCGTCGCCATCACCGGGTGCGGGCCGATTGGCCTGTTCTCCATCGCCGTGGCGCGCGCCTGCGGAGCCACGCAGATTTTCGCCCTCGAAGTCAACGAGCATCGCCGCAGAATTGCCAAGCAGATGGGTCCCGACTTCGTGCTCGACCCGACGAAGGACGACGTCTACCAGATCGTGATGGACAACACTGGCGGCACGGGGGTCGATGTCGTGCTGGAGATGGCGGGTCGCAGCGATGCCATCCGAACAGGATTCAAGATCCTACGCCTCGGCGGCCGTATGTCCCTTCTTGGAATTCCTTCCAGACCAGTCGAACTCAACCTTGCCGAAGAGGTGATCTTCAAGGGCGCCACAGTGCAGGGCATCAACGGCCGCCGCATGTATCAGACGTGGTATCAAATGACTGCGTTATTGAAGGCGGGCAAGCTCGACCTCCATCCGGTGATCACCGATCGCATCGCAATGAAGGATTTCGCCTCGGGTATGGAACGCCTGAAGACCGGCGAAGCCAGCAAGATTCTGGTCTATCCGAACGGGACAAGGTAGCCGGGACGGCCGCTTACCGGAGGGTTGGATGGAAATCAACTTCTGTCCTCGTTGGCTGCTGTTCAAATTGGGAGTTCCAGCAGACGCGCAATCCCACGTCGCTCTCTTCTTCTCCAGCCTCGTGGTGTTGATCGCTTCCCCCATCGTGGCTCGTCTTCCGCATATTTGTCTGGTGCGCGCGTTGTTCGGCATACCGTGCCCGGGATGCGGCGTTATGCATGCTATGGCGGCCTTGTCCCATATGGACCTCGCCGCTGCGTGGCACTGGAATCCTGCCGCGTTTTTGTTGAGCCTCTTGCTGTTATTTCAGCTTGTCGCCAGGCCAATGGCTCTGGTCTCGGCCCCCATGCGGCCAACGATCGCTAAGATTTCGCAGCACGGAAGTTATACGGTAACCGGCTTCTTGTTGTTGATCTGGGTGTGTCGGTTATTCCTGGGAGGAATTCATGGCAGCCGTATCCTGCCCTAAATGCAATACTCTCGTTCAAAAAGCCGGCTATCCGGCATGGGTCATTATCGTGGCGATCTGTTTCTTCCCACTTGGACTGCTTGCTTTGCTTGCGGGACGCAAGCCTACGCGATGTGGAAATTGCGGATTCATCTGGGAAGGCTAAGCGGCGCACAACTCAGGCGCATCCTATTCGTCGTCGGCTTCGCGCCATTCGTAGCCGCACATCAGGCATTTCCAGCGGCGGGTAACCTGCGTCGGCGGTTCGGGAAGTGGAATGGCCGACGACCACAGCGTGATCTGCCGGGGATTGCTGCTGGCTACTTCGCGTATTTCCAGCGATTCGCACTCAGGACAGCAGGCGACCTCTTCCATCTCATCATCATCTTCATCTTCGCCTTCGAATTCCAGCGCGTCAGTCTCTTCCGGATCGAAGTCCTCCAGAACTTCCAGCGCGCGTACTACCTGGCTGTCCGGCACTTGCAGCCGGATGCCGCCAAGAGCCATGCCCATGTGCCAGTTCATAGCATGCATGTTCTCATCGCAAACAAAGGCGGAGATTCCGGCGCAGACGAGCTTGCCCTGCGCCAGTTTGGCTTCGCCCAGACTCACGAACTTCGAGATGGTCACTAATTCTTCCAGCATGGCTGATTCCGCAAGCGTAGGACAGCTTTCATCCCCGAGTCAATTCAATTAAACGGGCGCGGCGGCTGTGCTCGGCAATGGAATTTACAATCTGCATGGCGAGAGCGAGAGCCCGCCGTCCATCCTCCAGCGTTACCTCCGGTTGAGACCGCTCCCGCACGGCCCGCAAGAAGCTGACTAACTCGGCGCGCAGGGGCTCCTGCTGCGCAACCGCCGGCTTAAAAGGTGTGATGCCGGGAAATGCGCTGGCGGCGACGAAGGCTGGGTTGAAGGGATCGAGATCAGCAGCGTTCGGACTCAAGTCATCGACCGTGAGCACCAGCACATCCTGTCGCGAGTAGTCGAGCGAAACGTACTGGTGAGGCTGAAAGAAACGCAGCTTGCGGATGCGTTCGGTGCTGACGCGGCTGGCGGTGAAGTTGGCCACACATCCCGATTCGAACTCCAGTCGCACGTTGGCGATGTCGACCTTTGGCGACAGGATCGGCAGACCGACCGCGCGGATCTCCTTCACCGGTGAGTCGACGAACGACAGCACAACGTCGAGATCGTGGATCATCAGGTCAAGAATTACGTCGATATCGAGCGAGCGCGGAGTGAACACGCTGAGCCGGTGAACTTCGAAAAACATGGGTTGCGTAAGGAGAGGGACAGTGGCCCGGACCGCGGGGTTGAAGCGCTCCAGGTGTCCGGTTTGGCCAATGCGATGGTGCCGCTTAGCAAGTTCGACCAACTCATCGGCTTCGGCGACAGAAGTTGCGAGCGGCTTCTCAATCAGCACATCGACGCCTCTTTCCAGCAATTGCCGCGCAACTTCAAGGTGGGCTACCGTTGGTACCGCAACTGACGCAGCTTGCACGCCAGCCGCGATGAGATCGTCGACGGAATGGAACGCTTGCGTGCCAAATTCTCTCGCAACCGATTGCGCTCGCGCATAGTCGAGATCTGCGATGCCTGCGAGCTCAATCCTCTGCGAGGGATCGCCTTCGAGATCGCGATAAACACGTGCATGATTGCGGCCGAAGGCGCCGCAGCCGACGACTCCAACTCGCAGGGCATCGCTGCTATCGGGCATTTTGCGATTGTCGCCTATCAGCTTTCTCAGAGGCAATGAGCCGTTCTCGCTGCGCCGGCCATTCGTCACTCAAGATTGCCCAGCGGTCGTGGTCACGCCACTCGCCGTCGATCAAAAGATACCTGGGCGAAAAACCTTCCCGCCGAAATCCCAACCGCGAGACGAGAGCGGCCGATGCCACATTGCCCGGTTGGATGTTCGCCTCAAGACGGTGAAACCCGAGCAAGCCGAAGGCATGATCGAGGACGAGAGCCAGGGCTCCAGTCATATAACCCTGCCGGTCAAAGCCCGCAAAGGCGTAAAAGCCAAGGTACGCGCTACAAAAAGCTCCCATGACCGGTTCGCTTACATTGACGACGCCCACCAGTTGTTCGTCGGAGCAATGGCGAACGAAAAAGGCGATTTTTCGTCCGCTGCGAATGCGCGCCATATATTCCCCATACTGCTCGTGAGTGTGCGGAGGAAACACCCAAGGAGAATGCAGCGAGCCGCTGCGCGCGACCGCAGCCAGGAACTCCTTCTCGCAATCCGGTACGGCATCGGCCAGGATCACGCGCGTCGCAGAACTTGTGCGGTTTTGCTCAGGGGCAGCCACGGCAACCACTAGTCCCCGTGATGGGGAATGTGATGAACCGGTGTCTCGGCCACGATGCAAATACCAGCATCGTTAGCGGCGGAGAACATCGCTTCATTGTCGAGGAGCAGGCAGCGACCCGCATCCAGCGCCAGGCAGGTAGCGCCCGCCTGCTTCATCGCCTCAATCGTGTGCAGCCCCACGACGGGCACATCGAAGCGCATATCCTGATTGGGCTTCGCCACCTTCACGACAGTTAGCGCCCGGCTCAGCGTCGAAGGCTCTTTGCCCAGCGCGGGAGACTTCATGATCTCGCCCGCTCGCAGAATGGTTGCGTCGGTGCCTTCCATGGCTTCCACGGCAACACATGCCGCCTCGGCGATGACTACCGTCTGCCCAATGTCAAAGCGCGACAGGTGATCGGCGACGGCATGACCATAGGTAATATTGGTGCGCTCGGAATCGGAGGGCGCACGGAGCGTGAGCACGCCTTCGGGGGCCAGCATCGGCTCCAGCAGTTCGGTAGAGTTCATCAGCGTGATGCCTTCATCTGCCAGAACTTTGGTCACCGCGCCGATCAGCGAATCAGTGTTGCGCGTGGTTAGCGAGAGCAGCAACTTTGCCAGTCGCCAGTCTGGCTTGATGCTGCTGAAGATCTGCTTGTGCTTGACCTGTCCGGCCATGATCGCGCGAGTGATCTGCTCGTGCTTGAAGGTGTCGATCAGCTTGGAAAGCTCACCGAGAGACAGCCAGTACACAGCCGCCGCGCCGTGCTGCTCGATCTCGGGAAACGCTTCTTCCTTTATTGCGGTGACGACGACTTGTAACCCCTTGGATCGCGCAGCATCCAGCACCAGCAGTGGGAACTTGCCATTGCCGGCGATCAAGCCGATCTTGTTATCAGCATCAGACATGGGCGTGGGTCTGATTGCCTCCGTTAGTCACAACAGTGCTCAATATACGATGAATGCGGCGCCATAGGCGCGACATAGGTCTTCGGGTTGCGCCGGACCCCCAATCCCTACTTGATCACTCCGCGTTGCGAGCTCTCGATGAATCGCAATAGCGCCTCCACGTCCTCGCCCCGCGCGCCTTCCGCCCGCAGCTTCTCAACCGCCTGCGAAGTGTTGAGCTTCGACGCCAGCAGCACCTTGAACGCGTGATGCAGCGCGGCAATGCGGTCGTTTGAGAAGCCACGGCGTTGCAGCCCAATTTTGTTGAGCATGTAGGCATGCGTATCGCGCTCGGCACTGGTCATCGAATAGGGCAGCACGTCCTGCGTAATGGTCGTTCCGCCGCCAATGTAAGCGTGGGCGCCAATGCGTACGTACTGATGGACCGGGCACAATGCTCCCACCACGGCCCACTCCTCGACGGTGACGTGCCCAGCCAGCGTGGCGGCGTTGATCAGCATCGAGTGATCGCCTATGACGCAGTCGTGGCCAACATGCGCGTAAGCCATGATCAGAGCGTGGCTGCCGACGCGGGTCACGCCGCCGCCCTTGACAGTTCCTCGAGTGATGGTCACATATTCGCGAATTACATTGTGGTCGCCAACCTCCAGCCGCGTCGGCTCGCCCGCATAGGTAATGTCTTGCGGGTCCATGCCAAGCACTGCGAAGGGATAGATTTTGTTGTGGCTGCCGAAGCGGCTGGGCCCTCCCAGCACAACGTTCGAAAGCAGCTCGCAGTTCTCTCCCATCTCAACACCGGCGTGAATGATGCAGTAGGGCCCGACGCTGCAAGACGCGGGAATCTTGGCAGAAGGATCGACAATTGCCGTCGGATGAATGTTCATGCTGGCTTACGAAGAAGGGTCCGCCGGTTGCGGGTCAGGATTTTCCGTATTCTGGCCGCGCCGGCGGTCGAGCAGGCGGCAGGTGACCACTCCCTCACAGGCGAGCTTGCCATCTACATAGGCTTTGCCCTGTAACCGGCCCGCGGTCCCGCGAAAGGCCAGCACATCGACCTCGATGCGAAGCTGGTCGCCAGGCGTCACTGGCCGCCGGAAACGCGCGCGCTCGATGCCGGTAAACACCAGTAGCTTCCCATCGCGCTCGGGAACTTCGGTGAATAGCAGCGCGGCACCGGCTTGTGCCATGGCTTCCACGATCAGCACACCCGGCATAATGGGGAAATCGGGAAAATGTCCGGCAAAAAACGCCTCGTTGATGGTAACGTTCTTGATCGCGACAATACGTTTGGTGCGGACGATCTCCACGATCCGATCGATCAACAGCATGGGATAGCGGTGCGGCAGAATCTTCATCAGCTCGCCGATGTTGAGCTGAGTGCTGTCAGTGGTTGCTGGTCCGGGATGGCTTGCGTCGCTCATGCGAGGTCGTGAGAATCACGATTATACATTTCACAGCCGATAGCTCCGGAGATGCGGCAGAGTTTTCGCGATAAGCTGCAGCAAACTGAGATATGCGTAAAACCAACCACGGAAACGCCGAACTCCACCAGGTTCTGGCATGGCTGATGGCGCGCCAGGACGAAATGGTAGCCAGCCTGCGCGAGTTGGTGATACGCGAGTCTCCTACGGAGGACAAGCCGGCTTGCGACGAGCTTCGTGCTCACCTGGAAAATGAATTCACGTGCCTCGGTGGTGAGGTGAAGGTTTACCGCCAGCGTGCCGCCGGCGATCATCTCCAGGTCGACTTTGCCGGCCCGAAGGGACGCAGGCCGGTGCTGCTCCTGGGACATTTCGACACAGTGTACGAGTTGGGCACACTGCAGAGAATGCCTTGGGCCCAGCGCAATGGCCGACTATTTGGGCCCGGCATTTTCGACATGAAAGCGGGCATCGTGCAGATGATGTTTGCGCTTTGGGCGCTGCGAGAAATCACCGGCGGCCTCGGTCGCCCGGTGAAGCTGCTGTTGGTTTCGGACGAAGAAATGGGCAGCGCCAGCTCCCGGCCTATCACCGAAAAGCTGGCCAGACAGTGCGGCGCGGTGCTGGTATGCGAACCGTCGGGACCGGGAGGCGCGCTTAAAACTGCGAGGAAAGGCGTGGGTTCGTTCAGCCTCAAGGTTAAGGGTAAGGCGGCTCACTCGGGACTCGATTTTGAAAAAGGCCACAGTGCGATCCTGGAGCTGGCGCACCAGATCCGGGCGGTCTCGCGGCTGACCGATCTTAAGCGTGGTATCACGTTGAACGTCGGCATCATTCGCGGCGGCACGCGTACCAACGTCATCGCGGATGAGGCGACTGCCGAGCTGGACTTACGCGTTGCGCACAAAGAGCATGGTACGGAGATGGAAAACAAAGTTCGCAAGCTGCGTCCCATCAATTCGAAATGCAAGTTACGGATCGAAGGCGGCATGAATCGTCCGCCCTTGGAACGGACTGAGCAGGTTGTGCGACTATTCGAGCTGGCACGCAAGATCGCTCGCGACCTTGGCTTCCAATTGCGGGAGATCGCGGTCGGCGGCGGCTCGGACGGCAACTTCACCGCCGGCATCGGCATTCCAACTCTGGACGGCCTCGGGGCGGTTGGCGACGGAGCTCACGCGGCGCACGAGCACGTAATCGCAGCCGAGTTGCCGCGCCGGGCTGCCTTGTTGGCAGGGTTGATTCAAGCCATTGACTAGACCGCGACCTGAAAAGCTTGTTTTGACGCGCCCTTGGCGAAAGCCTAGAATTTGAATAGGGCATTTATAGCCGCTGCCGGACGCAGAAGCACCGGGCCGCCTTATGGAGGTGTTATGGAAGGACTATTCCAGCCGATGCACTTGCTGGTGATCCTGGTGATCGTTCTGCTGATCTTCGGCCCTAAGAAGCTGGGTGAGTTGGGCAAAGGATTGGGAGAAGGTATCCGGAATTTCAAGTCGTCACTGAACGAGGGAAATTCCGCCAACAAAACCAACGCCACCACTACCACGACTAGCACAACGACCACTCCGGAAGAAAAGAAGTAAATCATCCAGCCCGGCAGTAATCACAATACGGCGGTTCTCGTCGCCGCTTCAGCAGCGTGCAATAGCCGATAAACTCGCGGAACCGGCAACCCCACCACATTGAAGTAGCAACCCTCGATGCGCTCGGCCCATCGGGAGGCGATACCCTGTATGCCATAAGCACCGGCCTTGTCCATGGGCTCAGCGGTGCGCACATAGGCAGCGATCTCTTCATCTTCAATCCGGCTGAAGGAAACTTCCGTGATCTCAGCTTGGGTACTCTCGAATCCCGCCGCCAACAGGCAGATTCCGGTGATGACCTGGTGGGTGCGGCCCGAGAGCAGGCGCAACATGCGGGACGCATCATCGAAATCGGCTGGTTTTTCGAGCAGATGCTCATCAACGACAACCACGGTATCGGCGCCGAGGACCGCATCGCCCGGATGCCGGCCGAAGACCGCGCGAGCTTTGTCTCGCGCCAGACGCTGGGCATAGTCGAGCGGCTTCTCACCTGGCATCAATTCTTCTTCAACCTGGGCTGGTTCTACGGTGAACGGAATGCCCGCATTGCGTAGCAGTTCAGCGCGGCGAGGCGAAGCAGAGGCGAGGATTAACATGCCCTCCGATTTTACCCATTGCAACTTGTAAGCATCCCTCACCATCTCTGCAACGTCTGATGGGGGATGAAACTGACACCAGTGGCGCTGTCGTATGGGGCAATCTTGATTGATGACAAGGTTGAATTTCGCGTGTGGGCGCCTTGGCAGCGGGAGATCAAGCTTCGCCTCCTGCGCGGCGCTGAAGAGGCGGCGGAATTTCCTATGCGGCGCGCAGGTGAGGATTTCGTCGTCGTGGCGTCCGCCCAGCCAGGCGATCGATATTCCTATGTTCTGGGGGATGGAATCGCAGTTTCGGATCCTGTCTCGCGGTATTTGCCGGAGGGTGTGAATGGTCCGACGGAGATTTTCGATCCTGCTGTTTTCCGCTGGAGTGACGATGGGTGGCGCGGTCTTGATTTGCGTGACTACGTCATCTACGAGCTGCACATCGGGACCTTCACGCCGGAAGGCACATTCGACGCCGCCATCGGCAAACTGCGATATTTGAAAGAGCTAGGCGTCAAGGTGATTGAAATCATGCCGGTGGCGGCCTTCCCGGGCGCACGCAATTGGGGATACGACGGCGTCTCGCCGTACGCCGTCCAGGCAAGCTATGGGGGTCCCGAAGGACTGAAGCGCTTGGTTGATGCCGCGCATTCTCTTGGCCTGGGCGTGATGCTCGATGTGGTTTACAACCATCTCGGTCCGGAAGGAAATAATCTGCCGAAATTTGGTCCGTACTTCACCGCACACCATAAAACGCCGTGGGGTGATGCGGTCAACTACGACAGCGAAGGTTGTGAGCACGTGCGTGGTTATGTGGTGGAGAATGCCCTCTACTGGATTCGCGAATATCACCTCGACGGATTACGTCTCGACGCAGTGCAGACCATCGAAGACGATTCGCCACAACATATTGTTGCCGAAATCCAGGAGCACGTGCAGGACTTGGCCCGCGAGCTGGACCGCCGAGTTTGTGTAATCGCCGAGACGGACGAAAACGATTCGCGCTACGTGAAGCCGGCGAACGCAGGCGGATATGGCCTCGATGCAGTTTGGAGCGACGACTTCCACCATGCCATCCACGCCTTCTTTACCGGCGAGCGCCAAGGCTATTACCAGGATTTTGGCGATCCGCATCAGATTGCGCGCGCCCTGAGCGATGGCTACGTTTTCCAAGGCCAAAATTTTCGATTCTGGAATGCGCCGCGCGGAACAAGTGCAAAGGGCGTGCCGTTGCCGGCGAACGTTATTTGCATTCAGAACCACGACCAGGTCGGCAATCGAGCCAAAGGTGAGCGGCTGACGGCGTTAGTCTCGCGCGGTGCTCGCAAGCTTGCAGCTGCATTTCTCCTGCTGGCGCCGCACACCCCACTGCTCTTTATGGGTCAGGAATACGACGAGACGGCCCCATTTCAATTCTTCGCGGATTTTCAAGATCCGGCGCTAAAGAAGGCCGTTAGCGACGGGCGCCGCAGCGAGTTTAAGGACTTCGACTTCAACGAAGTCCCTGATCCGGAAGATCCGGCTACCTTTGAGCGCTCGAAGCTAACTTGGGCTGATGGGCCACAGAACCGCGAAATGCTGGAGTGGTACAGCCGACTGTTGCAACTCCGAAAGCAATACATCGCCGGAAACGAACGGACAGCCAATGCGAAGTATGCAGATGGTGTGTTGTCGATGCAGATACCAGCGAAAGATCCGAGCATCATTGTAGTGGCTAATCTCAAGCCCGGCGCATGGTTGCCGGCAATCGAAGGTGGATGGCACGAGTTACTGCATTCGGACAGTGATGGCTATCAGATAAGCGTGTGGTCGAAGGATAAGTAGCTTCACCACCTTTTTTCACTGTTCTCGCCTAATGCTGCCAGCATCCTGCATTGCCGCAGGTGAATCCTTCTAGTATGACGACCAAAGTGAACCGGCGCACCGTTGATCTGTCACCCTACCCTAACCTGGTGGTCATCTATCTCGGGATGCGGGTAAAACCGGATCACGGGGTTGAAAACCCTGTTGGGCTTTGGCCCGAAAATCTCCGCCTCGGTTGACGCTCAACCCGAAGGTCTGCTTCTGCATGAGACGATTATCTACTCGATGTTTCCGCCCCATGTTGGCATGAGGCAATATTGGCGCGATATGGAATCACTGCTGCTATGGTCTCGATCCGAGCCACATAAAGAGTGGTTGAAAGCCTTCTTGAGGAATTCTGGAGGAACTGGATTCTGGCATGAAACTTACCTGATGCGAGGCGGGATGGAGGCAATCTATGACGATGTTCCAGCGGCTATTGGTTTTCTGCGATTCGCTCCCGTAGTGCAGGCGCGCGGAGCAATGTTCACGGCGGCCAACCGCAGCGGGCGGCCCGAGCCTGCGGCTGCAGTTCTGTCGGAAGAGGATCTGTACGGAAGCTCGAGGTAGGCTTCGATGGCGAGCCAATCGGTTCATGTGCCGAACTGGGCCGGACATTTCGGAGGTCAAGCTATCGGATTTGCCAGCAATTCGATGCGATTACCAAACGGATCGTTCACGTAGGCACGGCGGACGCCGGGAATATCATCGACCTCCTTCACCTCGATGCCCGCGGCACGCACTCTGCGCAGCAAGCCGTCATAGTCACTACAACGCAACGCTGGATGGGCCTTGCGCGCAGGATGAAAGTCCGCTTCAACGCCGATGTGAATCTGCACCTCGCCACTGGCGAACCAAACGCCGCCCCGGCTGGCGAGTGCGGGCGGCTTTGGAATCTCCTGCACGCCGAGAACTCCGCCGTAGAACTTGCGCGCTTCGTCTTCTTTACCAGCAGGAGCGGCCAGCTGCACGTGATCGATTGCGGTAAATGGTTTGGAGTGCATGTTGTTCATGTTACCCGTCGGTCACAGAAGAAACAGGATTGCCTGTTAGAATTAATGTAGCTGAACGAGCTTCGAAGCTTCGTAATTTTCAGGGCTGGAGCCCTGTTTTCTAACAACGTCCTAAACGCAGATCTAAAGGTCTCCTCTACCCAATGGAGCCAGCAGTCATCCGCAACTTCGCCATCATCGCCCATATCGATCATGGGAAGAGCACGCTCGCCGATCGTCTGCTGGAGCTCACCGGCTCGCTGACCGCGCGGGAGATGCAGGCGCAGGTGCTCGACGCGATGGACCTGGAGCGCGAGCGCGGTATCACCATCAAGGCGCACTCTGTCCGCATGATGTATCCGGCCGCTGATGGCAAGACCTACCAGTTCAATTTGATCGATACCCCAGGTCACGTGGACTTCAGCTACGAGGTTTCCAGATCGCTGGCCTCATGCGAAGGCGCGCTGTTGGTGGTCGACGCGTCCCAGGGAGTCGAGGCGCAGACGCTGGCGAACGCGTATATCGCGATCAACAATGGTCTGGAAATCATACCAGTTATTAACAAGATCGACCTGCCCAGTGCCGACATCGAGCGCACGAAAGAGATGATCGAGGGCGCCGTGGGACTGGATGCATCGCACGCGCTGTGCATCAGTGCCAAGACCGGCCAAGGCGTGCCCGAGGTGCTGGAGGCGATCGTCAGGAAAATTCCGCCGCCCAAAGGCCGCGCCGAAAATCAACTGCAGGCGCTGATCTTCGACTCGTGGTTCGACTCGTATCGCGGGGTGGTGGTGCTGGCGCGCGTGATTCAAGGCGTACTCAGCAAAGGCCAACGCATTCGTTTGATGTCGAATGGCCGCACCTTCGACGTGGAAACGCTCGGCGTGCTGACTCCGAAGCCGGTTGAAGTGGATCAGTTATCTGCGGGCGAGGTCGGCTTCCTGACCGCGACTATCAAGACGGTTGCCGATTGCAAAATTGGCGATACGATTACCGACGACAATCATCCTGCCATTGAACCATTGCCCGGTTTTGAAGAGCTCAAGCCGATGGTCTTTGCGGGGCTGTACACGGTGGATGCCCACGAGCACACATTGTTGCGCGAAGCATTGGAAAAGCTGCGGCTGAATGACTCATCGTTCTTCTTCGAGCCGGAAAGCTCTGCTGCACTCGGTTTTGGATTTCGTTGCGGCTTTCTCGGGCTTCTGCACATGGAGATCATCCAGGAGCGGCTAGAGCGCGAGTACAATCTCGATCTGATCACGACGGCGCCCGGTGTGCGCTACAGGATCACGCTGACCGACGGTACCGTCGTTGAGGTCGATAATCCGTCGCGCTGGCCTGATCCCAGTGAGATCGCGAAGATCGAGGAGCCGGTGATCCTCGCGACCATCCTCACCAATGAAGAATATGTCGGCGGAATCCTGAAGCTGGTGGAAGAAAAACGCGGCAAGCAGAAATCATTCGAATACGTCAGCTCGACCCGCGTGATGCTCCAGTACGAGCTGCCGCTGAACGAGATCGTTCTCGACTTCTACGACAAGCTGAAGACGGTCTCGCGCGGCTATGCCTCGCTCGACTATCACCTCGCGGGGACGTGGGAATCGCCAATGGTGAAGCTCGATATCCTGGTCTCCGGCGATCCCGTGGACGCGCTGTCGATCATCGTGCATCGCGACTTCGCCTACGAACGCGGCAAGGCACTGGTTTCCAAGATGCGCCAGTTGATTCCGCGCCAGATGTTTGAAGTCGCGATTCAGGCGGCGATCGGAGCAAAGGTGATTGCACGTGAAACGGTCGCTGCCATGCGGAAGAACGTGCTTGCGAAATGCTACGGCGGCGACATCACGCGTAAGCGCAAGCTGCTGGAGAAGCAGAAAGAAGGCAAGCGGCGCATGAAGCGCATCGGCCGCGTAGACATCCCGCAGGAAGCCTTCCTGGCCGTGCTGCGGGTCGGGGAAGATTAACGCCCTTCGACTTCTCTCTGCTGAAAACATTTACACGGAGGACACGGAGTCTTATCTGTGGTCTCTGTGACTTCATGGTTAGCTGACCCGCTGCAAAATTCGCCATGCACGAAGTTGAGATTCGAGCTCTCAGCGCCGATGACGTCGAAGCGTACTGCCAATGCAGGCTAGAGGCGCTAGAGTGCGAACCCGGGGCGTTCAGCTCGTCGGTCGAAGACCATCTCAAGCTGCCGCGCGATGAAATCCGGCGTCGTCTCACCGCTGATCCTGCCAACAACTTCGTGTTCGGAGTTTTTGCGGACGACAAGCTGCTTGGCACAGCCGGGTTCGCGCGCGAAACCCAGCCAAAGTCGCGCCACAAGGGAAGGATCTGGGGCGTTTATTTAAACGCGGAATTGCGGGGCCAGGGCATCGGACGGAAGATGCTGCAAGTGCTTCTGGAGCGTGCCGCGAAGATCGATGGACTGGAGCACATCATCCTAAGCGTAACCACGTCGCAAGCTGCAGCCATCGCTACCTACCGCTCGCTGGGGTTTACTTCTTTTGGCGTGGAACCTAAAGCGCTGAAGATCGGCGATCGCTACATTGACGAGTTGTATCTGGTTCTGCATCTCGCGCGCTGATTAAGGCTTCCTCGCGTCTTTGGGAAAAAGCAAATCGAACTGCAATCGCATACTCCACGGCGAGCTACCGGAGGGATAAAGAGCATTGCCGTAAAACTGCGCTGTCAGGTTCACTGGCTGTGGGCCCATCTTGGTTACGCGTCCAATGCCGCCGCCTAAAGGGACAAGCCAAACGTTGCCACTCGATGCTCGCCAGTTTGCTTGGAGGATTGGTGAGGTCGCAACATACCATCCCTTCCTGAGGTGTCTCTGTGGTGAAATGGTGTTTCGACATGAGACCAGCCTCGCTCAAACCGGTCTTCTTCGCGTCGCCGGCGGAACTTCGCTCCTGGCTGGAGAACAACCACGCCACAGCAACTGGATTGCTGCTCGGTTTGTACCGAAAGGAATCCGGCAAAGGCGGAATTACCTATCCCGAGGCTCTGGATGAAGCGCTGTGTTTCGGTTGGATCGACGGCATTCGCAAGCGCTTTGACGAATCGAGCTATACGGTTTGCTTCACTCCGCGAAGGCCTGCCAGCATCTGGAGCGCCGTTAACACGAAGCGCGTCGGCGAATTGATGAAGCTAGGCAGAATGCATCCGGTCGGCCAGAAGGTCTTCGATGAACGCGATCAGAAGAGATCAAATCTTTATTCCTACGAGCGAGCCACCTGCAAACTCGACGGCGCGTATGAGAAGAAATTTCGCGCCAACAAGAAAGCCTGGGAGTTCTACCAGGCTCAGCCACCGGGGTACCGCCGCACCTCGGCGTGGTGGGTGATCAGCGCCAAGCGGGAAGAGACACGCCTGCGGCGACTAGCGCAGCTCGTCGAAGACTCAGCCAAAGGCCGGCGAATCGGCTTACTCATGCCTTATCCGCACGAATAGCTCCTTTCAAGGCACTACTGTAATTTTTCTGGAACTTCCGGCAATCGGCAGGGTCTATACTGTTGTCAATAGCGATGTCCACTTCTCTGGGTACAAAACCGACCAAAGACGTCGTTCCCGAGGTCGCGCCAGAAGACCAGGTGATCCCCGCATTATTTGGCGAGGGTGAGGGTCTGTACCCGCAGCGCAAGGCTACTTTTCTTTACTCGTTTGTCCTCCACATGATCGCCGTGGGGCTGCTCATCTGGTCCGGACATTGGGTTTTTGAGCATAAGGAAGAGATCAAGCAGCAGGTCACTGGCGTCATCACCGATATCAGCCCGTATCTGCCGATGAATATTTCGAAGACCAGAGCCGGAGGCGGCGGTGGTGGCGGCGATCGCGACAAGCTGCAAGCTCCCAAGGGCGCGCTGCCCAAGCTTTCGAAAGATCAGATCGTCCCGCCCGCTATCGTGATTCGCAACGACAATCCTAAGCTTGCGGTCACGCCAACGGTCGTTGTGCCTCCTGAGATCAAGCTGCCCACCATGGGCGCGCTGGGCGATCCTCTGTCGAAGATCATGGGTCCGCCATCGAACGGCACGGGATCGGGCGGCGGCATCGGTAGCGGCTCGGGCGGCGGAGTGGGATCGGGTACTGGGCCGGGCGTTGGGCCAGGTCACGGCGGCGGATACGGTGGCGGCGCCTATCGAGTGGGCGGAGGTGTTAGCGCTCCCAAAGTTGTCTATGATCCCGATCCGGAATATTCGGAAGAAGCGCGTAAGGCAAAGTATCAGGGAACCGTGATCCTGTGGCTGGTGGTCAGCGCCGAAGGCAAGCCGCAAGAGATTCGCGTGCAGCGCGCCCTCGGTATGGGTCTCGATGAGAAAGCAGTCGAAGCGGTGAAACAGTGGCGCTTCGAACCCGCCAAGAAGGACGGCCACCCCGTCCCCGTCATGATCAACGTCGAAGTCAACTTCCGGCTTTACTAGGATCCTTCAGCCTATCGGTCGCTCTCGCTATGGGTCCCCTTCTTATGGTCCTGGGGTTTCTCGAGGCCTGAACCACCACGCACCACCACAATCGGGTCGCCCACGGTGCAAGTCGTGGCGCCGCAGTGCAGGATTACATACTCGTTGCATTGCGGCACAGAGTTTGCAGGATTGGCGATTTGGCCCTGAGGGGAATTAGTCGCATTGCCCGAGAAAACTGGGATATTCGGAAACGGCGTCGTGGTTGAGCCGAAGCTCACCAGAAACGATTCTGCACTGCCTTCCTGCCAGACGACCGTGGTGCCGGGCTGGACGCAGATATAGTTAGTCGCCGAGCCGCCTTGCGGG
Source organism: uncultured Acidobacteriaceae bacterium (assembly GCA_963818905.1). GTDB lineage: Bacteria > Acidobacteriota > Terriglobia > Terriglobales > Acidobacteriaceae > Bog-257. Next base: position 281,610 of record CAWFUE010000051.1, on the reverse strand, counting down.
GTCGCAATCGCCTGGCCAAGGGCGTTGTCCGTAATTATCATCGTACAGTTGCCCGAGCCGGAAGCGGGACAAATCGGAGCACTGGCTGACGAGCAGTTCCCGCCCCAACTCATGCTGGTGCACTTCCCGACATTGATGGGTGTCTGCTGCCCGCTGCTCAAACAGCTCAGGACCGTCAGTAAAAACAAAAGCACAAAGGAAAGAAATCTCATAGACTGCTCCTTTCGTTCAGGAAGCTCTACGACTTTGACTTCTGGGACCCACTACTTCTGCTGTTAAGCCATTGTTGATAACGGGGATCGGCCTGCAGACGGCGCAATTCCGGCTCTTTCTTTACCTCTTCCACCGAATAGCCGGCAGCGACTGCTTCTTCGACCGCCTTGAGCGCCTGTTCGCGGTGGCCGATAATCTCATACACCAAGGCTGATGTAAATATCGTGTCGCCGTCTTTGGGTGCCACTTCCAGCGCCTGGCTGATGAAGCTCTCAGCTTCTTTGCTCTGGCCTAAGTGCGCATTGTAGAGAGCGATTCCGCTCAACACGGCTGGATCCTTCGGATTTACCTTGAGTTGCGCGGTCGCCAGTTCCAATGCTTTCGCATAGGCCTCGCGTGCGTCAGCATGACGGGAAGCAATCTGATCGTAGCTGTCACCCAGGTTGCGCCACAAAGTGTGATCGTGGGGTGATAATTCCGTGGCTTTCTTCATCGCTTCGGCGGCGTCTTCGTACTTTTCCACATACATATAGGCAGCACCAAGATCTGTCCAGGCATTGGCATCGGCTTGAATACTCAGTCCTTTCTTCAGGACGGTAATTGCATCTTCGTTGCGGCCTAGACCGAGATAAGCTCCTCCCAGGTCGTAGTAGCCGACGGCCTCATCCGGTGCAAGGTCGATAACTGACTTAAATTGTTCGGCGGCTTTGGCAAACTGGCCTTGCTGGTAATAGAGCGACCCCAGACTGGCGTAGCCCTGCCAATACATCGGTCGGCGTGCAATGCCATTCTTGATAGCATCTTCGGCCAAGGCATACTTTCCTTGCGACTGGTAGATCTGCCCTTCATAAAATGCGGCTTGGACGAACGAAGGATCCTGCTCCAGTATGCGCTGGTATTCCGCTAGCGCCTTATCCAGTTGTCCGGTTTCCAGGTACACGTGCGCGAGCGTGGCAAGGACCGGAACCAGCCGGTCATTCAGCTCCACGGCTCGCGATGCATTGCGCGTCGCTTCTGCGATCCATTGCGGATCTTTGGTCAGCGCGTATTTCGTGGCATATGCGTCGCCTAACCCGGCGTATGCCAGAGCATATTGCGGATCGTCGACGAGAGCTTGACTGAACAGCCCAATCGCGCGATTCGTATCCTCCAGGTTCCACGCCTTCAGATAACCGACTCCGCGCTCATACAGCTCGTAGGCGTGCGGTTGCGTAGTTCCGCCGGCGGCCAGTTCGTCCTTAATCTGCCGGCTGATCTGCAAGTCCAGCATGTCAGCCACTGACTCCCACACCCGCTGCTGCATTTCTTCCAGATTGGCGGTGGGCACGTGGATCGACCGCGACGCTAGCTGCCGATGGTTGGCGGCATCCACCAGGTTCGCCGTGAGATCAACCCCGTCGGCCGTGTGCTCTATGCTTCCTGTTACCGCCAGTGTGACATTCAGATCGCGATGCGCTTCGTCCAGGCTCTTGATGTTCCGCGTATCGCTGGCCGGCACAACCCAGAACGACTTTTGATAGCGCTCCAGCTGCGACAGCTTGCTGGTCAAGCTCTCCACTACCCCTTCAGCAAAGGCCTGATTGCCCGCCGCGTCGCCGATATTCACGAAAGGAAGCACGGCAATGTGCTTTTCGCGCGGCAGCGGGCGAAATGGATTTGGAATTATGCCCGTCAACAACATTGCAATGGCAACGACGACGACACAAGCGGCGGCCGCGTAGATGGCCCAATGCCGCCGGACTGCGGCAGCCGCCGATTTCCAGGGGGAATATCCTCCCTCCAGCGTCTCGCCCGTTAGCGCGTACCAAAACTCTTCCACGCTGCCGAACCGGTCCGCGGGATAAGGCGCCAGGCACTTGGTTATCGCGTCGCGCCAACGCTGTCCGATGCGCTTGCCGGTTCCACTCTCTTGCCCCTTGAACGGCGCATCGTACGTGGCGGGAAGTTTCCCATTCAGCATCTGGAAAACGGTTATTCCCAACGCGTACACGTCGGTTCGGCTGCTGCAGTTCCCGCGCAATTGTTCCGGCGCCATGTATTCGGGCGTACCTACGACTTCCGTGAATGAGGAAGTGACCGTCTCGTCCGCCTCGGGAGTGGTAGCTAGCCCGAAGTCGGTGACTTTCACCAGCATCCCCTGCGGTGTCTCTTCCAGCATCACGTTGCCGGGCTTGAAGTCGCGATGCACGATGCCCAACTGGTGTGCCGCCGCCAGCCCCGTTACCATCTGCCGAATCAAGGGCAGCGCCTGCTCACATGACATGGGGCCGTGCTGCTGCAGGTAAGACGCCAGAGTTTCTCCCTGCAGCAGTTCCATAGTCAGGAACAGCACATCGTCGCCCGAACTGGCTTTATGACGTCCCAGGTCAAACACGCGGCAGACGTTGCGATGGCTTACTTTTCGTGAGAGCTGAATCTCTTGCCGAAACCTGCTGATCTGCTTGGTTGATCCGGCTCGCTCGGGAGCGATTGTCTTCAGCGCAATTCTGGCCTGCAGCTCCCAATCCTCGACCTCATAAACCTCGCCCATCCCGCCACGGGCGATAAAGCGAATCACCTTGTAGCGATCGCAGATTACATCGCCGACGAAAAAGATAGACGCATCAGGGCGAAACTCCGGCTTCGGCTGAGCGCCGCTACGGCTGGCTAGCGCGATATCTTTTTTGCCACGTTGCTCGCTCGATTCCATTTACCAGCCTCGAACCGGCAGCCCTCTTGCAGGCTTGGACAAATGTGTCCGATCAGGTTTGTAGGTAATTGTATGTGAAGGCGTGACAGAAGATTTTGGCGCCAAAGCCCAACCCCCAAAGGATCAGCTGGACAAAGCTGGAGCAGGCTGTTGTTGAGGAGATTATAGCCCGGTTTTAGGCGGTGGATGATACCCAATTTTGTTGCTGAGTTTTAGGCCTAGGAGTCACCTTGACCCATTCGCGGGTGTCATTCTGAGAAAAGGCGCCCCTGTTTGCACCGGAGTCGAAGAACCAACGCCTATCGGGACTTGCCCGTCCCGCGCGCGAACGTGACGGCTATTCGAACAAAGACAAGCACGCCGACCACTGCCAGCACCCGAAGCCACCACGGCCAATGCGGCACTGACGCGGCGAGCTGAGCCTGCGACAGGTTGAACAATACCACTACGGCAGGTGTTCCCAGCGACATAGGTTTCCAGTAAATTGCAGCCTAGTTCGACCGTCGCCGGAATTCTACATCACCGCGCGCAGAACGGATTAGTAATCATCATCGCCGAAATGTTTTCGCCAGCGGCGACACGCGTTGCTTTGCCTTTTCCGCCCATTCCGATCCCTTGTCGGCCCAGTCGCTTGCCTGGTCGGTCAGGTCGTCCATCACATCGCGGGCGTCTTCGTATTTCCGGCGAAGCGTACGACGCATCTGCTTGCCCGTCTTGGGCGCCAACAGGAGCGCGGTAAGCGCGCCCAAGGCAAGGCCGATAAATAGCATCGTGATGCCGAGGCTGGTGTTCTTCTCCGAGGAGCGATTACCCTCGCTTGCGAATTCGTCGTTCATCAGCTCCACCTCCAACTCAATGGTAAAACAACTTGACGATTGAGTTAGATGCAAGACCGCAGACTGCCGCGCGCGAACTGTTGAGTGACTGGTGGGTGCCCATTCTTTCGCCTCACTTGGACGAAATCGTGGGAAACGTCGGGATTGCGCGCACTTTTCGATTCGCCGCTTTGGATCTCCGTTTCTTCTGCGGCTTGGCTGCCACGCGACCCGCCGGCCGCTCCTGCAGTAGCAACTCTGTCGCCTGCATCCGGGCGTCGCTGCTAAACCATTGCTGTACGACGCCGTCCTTCAGGAAATTAGCGATGGCCAGCAGGCTCATGCCCTGGTGATGCACCATCCACGAACGCACTAGCGCGAAACGTTGACGCCGCGAAGGCCGCACATCACGGGTGAAATCTGCCGATTCAAAGTAGCCGTACCTGCCGAACCATCCCTTCTTCGTCATCCAGCGCAAATTGCGAATGGCCTCGGCGGGATCGATCGCCAGCGCCAGCATGGTCGCATAAGGCGCGACTACCAGCCGGTCCTCATCCTGCTGCAATGCCAATTGCGGTATGCCGAATGCGCGGTAGCCATAGGCGCCGTTCTCCTCGACTTTTGCGTAGGCGCACTCGGAAATTCCCCAGGGAATGCCCTTCTCGTGCGCATACATCTGTTGCGCCAGTACCGCACCTTCCTTACTGTTCTCCAGCATGGTGCCGGGATACGATCGCATCCACAGCGTTGGCATCAGGTACTCGAACATCGTTCCCGTCCAGGAAATGAGCGCCGGATGGCCATATACCACAACGTGGGATCGACTGAGCAGGAACCAGCTCTCCTGCGGAATGTCGTCCTTGGCCACCGAGATGAAGGCGGCAATGCGCGCCTCCGATGCCAGCAGGTCGTAGCAGGCGGCATGCACTTTGCCCGTCTCCCCGTCGCAGCCGATCGACAGCAACTTGCGCCGCTTGTCGAGCAGGAACGCAAAATCCATTTCCTGCACCAACCGCTCGCATTCTGCCGCAATGCTGCGCAGCTGTTCCGTCAGACGCAGGCTGTTGTGACGCGCCTGCGGCAGCAGCTGGAGCAGCTTCTTGCGCAACTCTGGATGTTCCATGCCCAGCGTCAGGCTCACTTCCAGCTTGATACGGAGTTGCTCGCTGCACTCCGGCAATCGCCGCAGGGAGAGCTTGCTGCAGTCGAGATGTTCGATCAACGTGGCTCCGTCACGCAGCGGCGCGAACTCGGGTAGCAGCCAGGGCATGTAGTCGCTAATGCTTTGCCGGACGCCATCGATCAGCTTCGCGGTATGGCTGGCGAACCAGGCGACATCCTCGGATTGCGGCGAATCCGGTTCGGCTTTAGGCAAGTCAACCGCAGTCAGCAGAAGATCAAGCCACGGCGAATTGCTTGGTTTTTCGAAGCTCTGCGCAGTCTTCCTGGGAATGGCTTTCAGCTCCGCCAGTGCGCACAGATAATCGGCATACCCTTCGACCAGCGCCGGATTCAGCAGCGGCCGGTTCAGCAGATCGAGGCAGCCGCCCTTCAGCGTAATCAGGGACGCGGCGAGGTTGCCGCTGTCGACTGTCGAGATGAAGCGCGGCCGGTCAGCTTCCAGCGTGCGCGTGTCGTACCAGTTGTACAGATGTCCGCGATACTTCGTCAGGCGAGCTATGGTCTCCAGTGTGCGAACCGTCTGCTGCACAAACTCCGACACAGTCAGATATCCGAACTCGACTGCGACCTGTCGCGCGTTCAGAAGAAATCCCAGATTCGTGGGCGAAGTGCGCGCCGCAATTCTCGCGGGCTCTTGCTGCACGTTATCCGGGATGAGCCAGTTGTGCTCGTCATTGCTGAACGTCGCATAGTAGCGCCAGGTATGCAGCGCGGCTTTGCGCAGGAATCGCTGATCTTGCATCGTGGCGGCCTTGCGCAGCGGCCGAGGCGGTCGATTGAGCCACAATGAGACGGGCTTGCTGATCGCCCACAAAAACAAAATCGGCAAAGCTTCGAAGATCGCTTGGCGATGCCCGGCGTACACGATGACGCCAACCAGCAGCGCGACAGCAGGCGTCCAGTTCAGCAGCACATCGACGAATGTCCGTTGGCTGGTGACCATCTCGGCCTCTGCCGCTGTCTCCCACTGCAGCAGCCGTTGGCGCGAGATCATGCGCCGGTAGAAGGTGCGCAACACCGCGTCGGCAGAGATCAGTGCCTGATGCGCCAGAAAGGTCAGCGTGAGAAACACCGTGACCATTGCCTTGCCGAGTCCAGCGATAGCATCGCGAATAGGTGCGATCCGGCCTGACGCCAGCGCCCGTAGCGCGTTGAACCCGAACTGGAACCAGGGAGGTACGAACAAGATTGCGATCGTTACCAGCGTCCAGTACAGCGGCCGGCCCGGAAGAACGGTCCAGCCCAGCACGAACAACAAAAAAATTCCCGGCTGCACCAAACTACGCCGCAAGTTATCGACAATCTTCCAGCGCGAAAGGAACGAAATCGGATTGGGAACGCGCCGTCCCGTTTCGTCCGGTACTCGGCCGAAGAGCCAGCTCACGATCTGCCAATCGCCCCGCACCCAGCGGTGTTTGCGGCGATTGTAGGCGCTGTAATGCGAGGGATAATCGTCGATCACCTCGACATCGCTTACCAGTCCGGCGCGGGCATACGCGCCTTCAATCAGGTCATGGCTAAGCAGGGCATTGCGCGGGAAGCGGTGCTCCAGCACCCGGCTCAGCGTTTCGACTTCGTAAATTCCCTTGCCGGCAAAGATGCCTTCGCCCTTCAGATCCTGATACACGTCGGAGGTCGCGCGCGTGTAGATGTCGAATCCGGTCTGGCCGGAGTAGATGCTGGCCAGCCGTGATTGCGACGCGCTCTGTACACTGATGCCGACACGGGGCTGCAGAACTCCGTAGCCCGCGACCACGATGTTGTCGTGCGGATCGACGATTGCCTGGTTTAGCGGATGCGCCATCGCTCCCACTAGCCGATGCGCTGTGCCGCGTGGCAGCTCAGTATCGGAATCCAGAGTGAGCACGAAGCGCACGTGGTGCAACAGCGACAAGTCGCCGACCTTCACCGGAAAGCTGTCGTACTTGTCCTTGATCAGCCGATTGAAGTCGAGCAGCTTGCCGCGTTTGCGCTCCCACCCCATCCAAACCCCTTCGCGCGGATTGAAGATGCGATGGCGGTGAAACAACGAGAAGGTACCGAATCCGGCCTCGGCGTATTTTTGATTCAACTCGCGAATCAAGCGCGCGCACAGCTCCACCAATGGATCGTCTTCGTTGGGCGTCTCAGCCGAATCCGGCATGTCGCTGAGTATTGCGTAATGCAGATTGCGGCTGGTATTGCCGAGATAGCGAATCTCCAGATCTTCCACCAGGCGATGAACCTGCTTTTCGCTGAGCAGCAGCGTGGGCACCACGACCATGGTGACGCAGTCGTCCGGAATTCCTTCAGAGAAATCGAGCTTGGGAAGGATTCGCGGCGGCAATAATGCGGTGGTGAGATAGTTCATCACCTCGACCGCGGCCTGGCTGCATGGCAACAGCAAGAGAATGATCGTGAAGATGCGCCCGAGAAAGCTGTTGAAGCTGTTGAACACCGGAGTCATGATCGCGATCACGATCAGTAGCGTCAGGATCTCGATGCCGCCGAGGTAAAACTCGTCGGGATGTCGGCGCAGAAATTCCTGCACGCTTTCGCCGAATGGCAGGCGTACCCCGGCGCGGGCGCGCAGATGTCTTGCACCTTCGCCGATCAGGTAATAACCAACGTGCGATCTACGCCACGCCAATCGCGGGTCGGCCGGGGGATGCTTAGTCGAATCCTCCGCTAGCTCCAGCGCGGCATGGGCGATTTCCAACTCGGAGCAATCCGAGTGCTCGGCGTAATGTGTAACCGTGCGGCGATAAACTTCGCGGCTTTGGTAATCCATGCGCGCGTAGGCTTTCGCCGGGTCCTGCGCCAGCACCGGCTCGAATACAATGAGCGGTTCCAGCAGTTCACGCCACGGCGCCTCCGACAGCTCGCGCATGCTGCCGATCAAATCGCTGATCCTTCTCGGCTGCTCCGTCGATTGCAGAACTTGTTCTCCGCGCTCGACGAACTCCTCCAGCACCACCAGCTTTAAAGCCGGCGCCAGCAGCGACAGTTCGTCCATATTCAGACCAACTAGCGTCTGAAACGCTTCTACGTAGGCCGAGAAAGCGTGATCCGAATAGCGATATTCAGCCGCCCGCAGGAAGTCCTGAGCCATAGCCAGCACGCGCGGCATGACCACTTTGTCGGGCGTGCGCGCGTGCGGAACACGACGTAACGAAGCGGTCGCCTGCCGCACTTCGGTTTGGGTTACGCGCACCAGACGCACGTTGTCGTACATCCACTGCAGGTCTTCGGGAAGTTTTTCTTCCGGGCCAAGGGCAAAATCCAGCTCAGCCAGCAAGCGATCCAGGCGGCGATTGAGCCCTGCCGCGCGTTCGGAGAAATGCGCGGATTGCCGGATGGCAGGCAGCCATACCAGCGAGTTCGCCCAGTGACGTGCCTCCTGGGCAATGGCCGCATCGCGCCGGCGCGCATCTTCCAGAACAGACTTCGGCCTGTCCGCCATCTCGACCAGCACGTCTCTGTGATTGGCTACTGCCATAAAAAAGAATGTAGGCCGGGCTTTAGCCCAGGCGAAATTTGCCCTCCCAGATATGTGGCCTCAGCCACGGGGGCCAGGGCTAAGCCGGCTCCCTAAATCCATATTTCGCGGGCCTAACGGACCGCGCTTCGACCTTACCTGTAACTCGCCGCTTGCAGCTCGAACATTTCCGCATACTGGCCGCCAAGCGACATCAGTTGTTCGTGGCTACCATCTTCTGTGATGCGCCCGTCCGCCAGCACGACAATTCGATCAGCCATTCGCACCGTCGAAAAGCGATGCGATATGAACAGCGCCATCTTGCCTTCGGTCAATTCGGCAAAGCGTTCGAATACTTCATACTCACTGCGCGCATCGAGCGCCGCAGTCGGCTCATCCAGAATCAAAAGCTGCGCGTCGCGCAAATACGCTCGCGCCAGCGCCAGCTTCTGCCATTCGCCGCCGGACAGATCGACCCCGGTCTCGAAGCGCCGCCCCAGCATCTGGTCGTATTTCGCCGGCAACTTCGCGATCACCTCGTCGGCCAGGCTCTTATGCGCCGCTGCCGCGATCTGCTCCGCGTTCCCAATCTCTTCGATGCGTCCTACGGCCACATTTTCGCTCGCCGTCATCTCATAGCGCATAAAATCCTGAAAAATTACGCCGATCTCACGATAGAGGTCCTCCAGGCTGTACTCCCGCAGGTCGATTCCATCCAGCAGGATCTGCCCCTCGGTGGGATCGTAGAAACGGGTAATGAGCTTGACGATGGTGGTTTTGCCCTGTCCGTTTTCGCCGATCAGCGCCACCCGCTCGCCGACGTGCAAGGTGAAATTCAGATTTTGCAAGATCAGGCGTTCGCTGCCGGGATAAGCGAAGGAAACATTGCGAAATTCGAAACCACGGCGAATGGGACGCGGCGCCGGCAGTGCATTCGGCTTCGACCGGATCGTCGGCTGCATCTCGAAGAAGGCTAGCAGGTCGGTCAGGAATAGCGCTTGATCGGCGACGCCTGACAAGGTGGAGAAAATCATCTGGATGTTGGTGCTGGCCTGCAAAATCGCGCCCGCCAGGAAGTACAGCGTGCCAATGCTTAGAACCCCAGTGACCGTGCGCCAGATCACCCAGACGTAGGCAGCATAGTAGCCGAGCGTGCCAAGAATGGCCAGCAACCCGCCGGCAATCAGCTTGCGCTTCGACAGCGCGACGTTCTCCTCATACACCTGGTCCGAGAGCCGAGTGAAGCGATTGGTCAGAAAGTTGCTCAGCCCAAAAAGCTTAAGTTCTTTTGCCGCTTCCTTGCTGCCGCCCAGGATCCGCAGATAATCGAGCTGGCGCCGAATGGGGGTCTGCCGGAAATTTTTCGCGTATCCCAGAAACGCAAAGTGACTCTCGCCCAGAAACGCGGGGACTACGCCGCCAATCAGCAACAGCATCAGCCAAGGTGAAAAATAGATGATAGAAATCGACAAAGTTATGGTGGTGATAACCTGCTGCACCAGCTGGCCCAGCATCTGGATCATGGCCAGCCGGTCTGTGGCCTGCACCCGGGCTCGCTCCAGCCGGTCATAGAAGACCGGGTCTTCATAGGCAATCACGTCGAGCTCGGCCGCGTGCTTCATCACCTGAATGCTGACGTGACGGGTGTATTTGTCGGCCAGCAACTGATCGAGAAAGCTGATGACGCGGGCCACGACGCTGGTCATCACCGCAATCAGGAACTCGGCAACCACCAGCCACCATAGCTTGTGCGGTATCGCGTGGTGCTTGGTGATGACGTAAACGATGGTGTCGATGATTAGCTTGCTGACATAAAGCAGACCGATGGGCAGCACAGCCGCGATCAGCCGAAAGACAAGACCGAGTACCACCACCACCGGGCCTGAGTCCCAGACGATTTTCAGCACCGGCGGCAGGTTGCGCATCGCCGAAAAGCGCTCTTGCCACGCACTGGTTAGGCTTCTCTGTTGTTGAACCATCGGATTGTGCACTATTCAGGTCCCGCCGGCGCGGACGCTCCTTGCGGGTTGTAACTAGGACTGCTTTTCTGGCCGAGAATACACTTCAAAAAGATGCGAAAATTTGGACGTCAGTTTCATGGAGACTCCCCAAACGCCAGCAGGGCCAGTGCCTTCTAAGGGTAGTCTGGCCGTAGCTAAGAAGAAAACATCTTGGCTAATCTTGACTCTACGGCTAATATCACAGACTTATAAGGCTCTTAGAGCTAAACTTAGGCCCTCGGAGGCCCGGCTATGTACCGCGTCACTCTATCCGCCATGATACTAGTTTCTCTTCTGGCTACCTGTAGAACGCTGGCACAGGACAATCCTTCGACTGCAACTGTAACTTGTAATTTTGATGAAGACCACTCGCTAGCGGTGGAATACCAGCGGGTATCCGTCAATCTGAAAAGGTCATTATCAGGGCAGGTGCCTTTCGGAAGAGTCTGGGCGCCAGGCGGCAAGCCAATGACCTTGTTTACAAATGTCCCGGTGCAGATTGGCACTGCAAACCTGGGTCTCGGCGCCTACACAATGTTTGTTATTCCCGGCTCTAAACAGTGGACGTTAATCATTTCCAAAAGCACCGATACCAGCGGCGCCTACGACGAAGCGCAAGACCTGGCACGAGTGCCCATGGATTCCGGCGAGCTGCCGATTCCCGAAGCAGACCTGAATGTCTCGTTCGGGCATATTGCTCCCGATCAATGCAGCATCCGCGTGGATTTGGAAAAGTACGGCCACTTCGCCGTCTTCCAAAAGAAGTAGCAAAAAGCTAATCCGCGAAAACTGCCACTTCTTCACGCTCCGCTACCTTCTTCCGGCCGGGCAGCAGGGAGAGGAACCAATCCTTCAAATGGTCCATATAGAGGTACACCACGGGCGTGGTGTAGAGGGTCAGCGCCTGGCTGACGATGAGTCCGCCCACAATGGCAACGCCCAGCGGTCGCCGGATTTCCGAACCGACGCCGAAGCCGATCGCCAGCGGCAGCGCTCCCAGCATGGCGGCCATCGTGGTCATCATGATCGGGCGGAAGCGAATCAGACCGGCTTCATAGATCGCTTCTTCCGCGCTCTTTCCCGTGCGCTCCACCTCCAGCGCGAAGTCGATCATCATAATCGCGTTTTTCTTCACGATGCCGATCAGGAGGATGATTCCGATTAGGCCAATTACGTCGAGCTGCATATGAAACAGCATCAACGCCAGCAAAGCGCCGGTGCCCGCCGAAGGCAGCGTCGAGAGAATCGTAATGGGATGGATGTAGCTCTCATACAACATCCCCAGCACGATGTAGACGGCGATCAGCGCAGTCAGAATCAAAATTGGCTCCGACGACAGCGAATCCTTAAACGCCGCCGCCGTTCCCTGGAAGCTGCCGTGGATGCTGGCGGGCAAACGCATCGCGAGTTCCGCATCGCTGATGGCGCGGGTCGCGGTGCCCAGATCGCCGCCCGGCGCCAAGTTGAACGAGATCGTCACCGACGGGAATTGTCCCTGGTGATTGACCGACAGCGACGTATTGGCGGGCGCAAAGTGAGCGAATGATGACAGCGGTACCGATGCCCCCGTCCCCGTGATCACATATACGCTCTTCAGCGCATCGGGCGTCAATTGATATTTGGGATCGACCTCCATTACGACGTGATACTGGTTCAGTGTCTGGTAAATGGTCGAGATCTGCTCCTGTCCGAAGGCGTCATAAAGCACGGCATCGATCTGCTGCGCGGTAATACCTAAACGGGCTGCCGTATCGCGATCGATAACAACGTTCGCTTCCAAGCCGCTGACCTGCTGATCGCTGTTTACATCCTTGAGCTGCGGGATCTTGCGCAGGCGCGTCAGCAACTGCGGTGCCCACTCGTACAACTCGTTCAGATTCTCCCCCGACAGCGTGTACTGGAACTGCGCATTGGACTGGCGGCCGCCGATCTGCAGATCCTGCACCGACTGGAAGTACAAAGTCGCGCCCGGAATATGCGAGATCTTGGGACGAAGGCGCGCGATCACCTGGTCCGCCGTGAGTTTGCGCTGATTTGCCGGCTTCAGCACAACGAACATTCGCCCCTGGTTCTGGGCGGCATTGCCGCCGACAAAGGCCAGCACGTTTTCCACCGCCGGATCCTGCTTCACGATGCGGATGAACTCATCCGTCTTGGCCTTCATGTCGTAGAACGATACGTCCTGATCGCCCATGATCGTGCCCATCAAACGGCCTGTGTCCTGCTGCGGAAAGAACCCCTTGGGCACGACGACGTAGAGGAACACGTTGAAGAAGAGCATCAGGATGGTCACGGCAAGAATCAGGCGGCGATGGCGCAGCACCCATCCCAGTGAGACCTTGTAGCCGCGGTTCAGCCAGAAAAAGCCGCGCTCACTCATGCGATACAGCGTGCCGTGCGCGCCGGGGTCGTGTGCCTTGAGGAAGCGAGCGCACAGCATGGGGGTGGTGGTCAACGAAACCACCATCGATACAGCGATTGCCGCGCTCAGGGTCACAGCGAATTCGTGAAAGAGCCGTCCCACCAGACCGCTCATCAGCAGGATCGGGATGAAGACAGCCATCAGCGAGGTGCTCATGGAGACCACGGTGAAACCGATCTCGCGCGCTCCCAGAATGGCCGCCTGGTGGGGCTTCATTCCGCCTTCGATGTGGCGCATCACGTTTTCCAGCACCACGATGGCATCGTCCACCACAAATCCGGTGGAGATGGTCAGCGCCATCAGCGACAGGTTGTTCAGCGAATAGCCGCACAGGTACATCACGCCGAAGGTGCCGACAATGGCCAGCGGCACCGCGACGCTGGGAATGAGAGTGGCGCGGACTTCGCGCAGGAAGACAAAGACGACCAAAACCACCAGGATGACGGAAATGATCAGGGTACGCTGAACATCAGAGACCGAGGCGCGCACTGTAGTCGTGCGGTCCAGACCGACGACGAGATTAATGCTTGGCGGCAACGAGGCTTTCAGGAACGGCAGCGCAGCAATGACGCGATCGGCAGTCGCAATAATGTTCGCGCCCGGCTGCCGGAAAACTACGATCAGCACACTAGGTTTGCCGTTGAAGCTGCCCGCGTTATAGATGTTGGAATACGAATCCTGCACATCGGAGACGTCGCTCAAGCGGACAGGCGCGCCATTGCGGTAGGCGATGACAAGGTTCCGGTAATCTTTCGCCTTTTTGAGCTGATCGTTGGCGCGGATCATCCACATCTTGCTGCCATCGTCGAGCGAGCCCTTGGCCTGATTCGCATTCTGCGCGGCTACCGCGGTGCGCAATCCTTCCAGTCCCAGACCCATGTTATTCAGGCTCTGGGGATTGGCTTCGATGCGCACGGCCGGCTGCGAGGAACCCCACACAAAGACCTGACCAACGCCTTCGACCTGCGATAGCTTTTGTCCCATGATCGAATCGGCGGCGTCGTACATCTGATCCTGGGTCATGGCATCGGAGGTCATCACCAGAATGATCACCGGAGCGTCCGCGGGGTTGATCTTGCGATAGGTAGGATTGCTGGGCAAATTTGGCGGGAGATAATTGCGCGCTGCGTTGATAGCCGCTTGTACGTCGCGGGCGGCCGCATCGATATTGCGGTCGAGATCGAACTGCATGGTGATGGCGGTCGAGCCCAGCATGCTGGTCGACGTCATCTGGTTGATACCGGCGATACGGCCGAACTGCCGCTCCAGAGGCGTTGCCACCGCCGATGCCATCGTCTCCGGACTCGCGCCGGGCAGAGATGCGCCGACCGAGATCACCGGGAAATCGATCTGCGGCAGCGGCGCCACCGGAAGTTGCGTGTAAGCCAGTACGCCTGCGAGTAGCAAGGCAATGGTCAGCAACGAAGTGGCGACGGGCCGCGCGATGGCTGGAGCAGAGATGTTCATAACCGCTTCGCTATTCGCTTTTCGCTGTTCGCCGTTCGCTAGACCGCCGCTCATGCATTCTGGCAAAGAGCGAAGGGCGAATGGCGAAAAGCGACTTCAATCCCCAATCGCTTCCGCGGGCTTCGGCGCGCGCAGCCTGCGGAATGCTGCCGCCAGCCGGTCAAACCACAAATACACCACCGGCGTCGTATACAGCGTCAGCAACTGGCTGAACAACAATCCGCCAATGATCGTCACGCCCAATGGACGGCGCAGCTCCGAGCCGGTTCCCGAGCCCAAGGCCAGCGGCACCGCGCCAAACAATGCCGCAAAGGTCGTCATCATGATGGGACGGAAGCGCAGCAAGCACGCCTCATAGATCGCGTCCATCGGCGCCTTGCCCTCTTTGCGCTCCGCTTCCAGGGCGAAGTCGATCATCATGATGGCGTTCTTCTTCACGATGCCGATCAGCAGGATGATGCCGATCAATGCCATCACGCTCAGATCCATGTGGAACAGCGTCAGCGCCAGGATTGCGCCCACTCCGGCCGACGGCAGCGTCGACAATATCGTGATCGGGTGAATGTAACTCTCGTATAGAACGCCGAGCACGATATAGACGGTCACAATCGCCGCGATAATCAGCCAGCCTTCGTTGGCCAGAGACGCCTGGAAGGCACGCGCTGTGCCCTGGAATGCCAGCTGAATGCTGGGCGGCAAAGCCAGCTCGCTGGCTGACTGCTGAATCGCTTTGACGGCGTCGCCCAGCGAGGCGTCCTTGCCGAGATTGAACGAGATCGTTACCGCCGGAAATTGGCCCTGGTGATTGATCGTTAGCGGACCGCTGGTCGTCTCCCAATGCGCAATGGCGCTAAGCGGCACCTGGCTGGCCGGGTTGGCCAGGACGTTCGCCGTGGACATGAGATTCATCGGCTGACCGACAATGGCGGTATTCCCCGACGATACCGGGCTTTGTCCACCTCCGGCCGGCACGTAAATATTCTTGAGCGAATCGGGATCGGAAGCGAATGACGGATCAACTTCCAGCACTACGTGGTACTGGTTGAGCTGGGTGAACATGATCGAGACCAGGCGCTGTCCGAATGCGTCGTACAGCGTGTTGTCGATCGCGCTGGCGGTCACACCCATGCGCGAAGCCGTGTCACGGTCGATGACCAGCGTAGCCTGTGCCGCCTGGTTTTGCTGATCGGTGGCGACGTCGCGCACCTGTGGCAGAGTCTTCAGCTTGTCCACCAGCTTCGCGGTCCAAGTCCGCAGCTCCTTGGCATCGACGTCTTCCAAAGTGAATTGATATTGCGTGCGGCTGACGCGGTCTTCCACCGTCAGGTCCTGCACCGGCTGCATGTACAGCGTGATGCCTTCCACGCCGGCAACTTCCTGCTGCAACCGCTTCATGATGGTGGTGACGTCGTCACTGCGCTCGTCGCGCGACTTCAAATTGATCTGGATGCGTCCGCTGTTCGGAGTCGTGTTTGTGCCGTCGACGCCAATGAACGACGACAGGCTGACCACGTCCTTGTCCTTGAGGATGGCAGCGGCCAGTTCCTGTTGCCGCTCCGCCATGGCGGCGAAGGAAATACTCTCCGGAGCGTCGGAGATACCCATGATCACGCCGGTATCCTGCACCGGGAAGAAGCCTTTGGGCACCACGATGTAGAGATAAATTGTGGCGATGAGCGTGCCGATGGTCACCAGCAAGGTCGCCGTCTGGTGTTTGAGCACGAACCTCACTGTGCGGCCATAAAACGCAATCGTGTTGTTGAAGACGCGCTCGGACCAGTCATACAAGCGGCTGTGCTTTTCCTGATCCCTTTGCCGCAACAGCAGCGAGCACATCATCGGCGTGAGAGTCAATGAGATAATCGCCGATAGCAGAATCGTGACGCTCAAGGTGACTGCGAACTCGCGGAAGAGCCGACCCACAATGTCGCCCATGAAGAGCAGCGGAATCAGCACTGCAATCAGCGACACGGTCAACGATACGATGGTGAAGCCGATCTGCCCGGCGCCGCGCAGCGCGGCCTCCAGCGGGGTATAACCCTCCTCGATGTAACGATCGATGTTCTCGATCATCACGATAGCGTCGTCAACCACGAAGCCGGTAGAGATGGTCAACGCCATCAGCGACAGGTTGTCGAGCGAATAGCCCAGCAAGTACATCACGCCGAAGGTGCCGACAATCGACAGTGGCACCGTGATGCTTGGAATAACCGTCGCCGACAGCGTGCGCAGGAACAGGAAGATGACCATCACCACCAGCGCAATGGTGAGCATCATCTCGAACTGCACATCCTTGACGCTGGCGCGGATGGTATTGGTGCGATCGGTCAGCACCGTCACCTTCACCGAAGCGGGCAGATTCGACTGCAGCTGCTTCAGCCGCAGCTTGATGCTGTCGACGACCTTGATGATGTTGGCTCCGGGCTGGCGCTGGATGTTGAGAATCACCGCCGGCGTGGTGTTCATCCACGCCGCCTGATTCGCGTTCTCCGGGCCCTCGAGTACCTTGGCCACATCGGAGAGTCGTACCGGATTGCCGTTCTTATAGGCGACGATGGTGTCGGCGTAGTCTTGCGGGCTTAGTATCTGGTCGTTGGCGCCGATGGTGAACGATTGCCGGTTGTCCTGAAGTTGACCCTTGGCTTGGTCAATATTGACCTGGCCGATGACGGTGCGCAGTTGCTCCAGGCTCATGCCATAGGACGCCAGCGCGGTGGGATTGGCCAGGATGCGAATCGCCGGTTTCTGGCCGCCGCTGATGCTAACCAGTCCCACGCCGGGAAGCTGCGAAATCTTCTGCGCGAAGGTGGTGTCAGCAAGGTCCTCGACCTGCGGCAGCGGCATGCTGTCCGACGTCATGGCCAGCGTCAGGATCGGCGCGTCCGCTGGGTTGACCTTGCTGTAGATCGGCGGCGTCGGAAGGTCATTCGGCAGATAAGTCTGCGCGGCATTGATCGCAGCCTGCACTTCCTGCTCGGCAACGTCGATGTTTTCTTCCAGGTTGAATTGCAACGTGATGACCGAAGCTCCAAAAGAGCTGTTGGAGGTCATCTGACTTAAGCCGGGAAGCTCGCCAAACTGGCGCTCTAACGGCGCCGTGATCGACGACGCCGTGACGTCGGGACTGGCCCCGGGATAGAACGTCACCACCTGGATGGTCGGGTAATCGACCTGCGGTAGCGCCGAGATGGGCAGCTGTTGGTAGGCAACGATACCCACCAGCAGCAGCCCCACCATCAACAATGACGTCGCGATGGGCCGAAGAATAAACGGCCGCGAAATACTCATGTTTGCGATCCGATAGTGCCGCTCGAAGAGCCGCTCTTCTGACGAGCTGGAGCTTGCGGAGCAACGCGCATCCCCGCGGACAGTTTTTCCTGACCGTCGGTGACCACACGGTCACCGCCCTGCAGACCCGATGCAATCACCACCGTATTGCCTTGGGTAAGGGCGAGTTGGATGGGTCGCATTTGTACCGTATTACTGCCGTCCACTAAGTACACAAACGTCCCATCAGGACCGCGCTGCAGGGCGCTGGCCGGCGCCGTGATTGCGTTGTCGCGCGTTTCCAACAGCAAGTGCGCGTTGACGAACTGGTTCGGCCAAAGCGCGTTGTCGGCATTGTCGAACGTGGCTTTCAATTGCACCATGCCGGTCGTCTGATCGATTTGGTTGTTGATGGTCAGCAGCGTGCCGCTGGCAAGTTTCGTCTGATCGTCGCGGCTGTAGGCGTCGACCTCCAGATTGCCGCCATGCTGCATCCGCTTGGCAACGTCCTGGAGCTGGTCTTCCGGGATGGTAAAAACCAGCGAGATGGGATGCAATTGGGTAACGGTAATCATGACCGTGCCGCTGGCCGCGGTAACATAATTGCCGGGATCGACTTGCCGCAATCCGACACGCCCATTCACCGGCGATTTGATGTAGCAGTACGTCAGGTTGAGTTGCGCGTTGTCGATGGCCGCTTTGTCGGCCTGAATGGTTGCCGCGTAGGTCCCGAACGACGCCTCGAGCGTGTCCAGGTCCTGCTTGGCGATCACACCCTGCTCATAAAGCACTTTGTTGCGTTCGTATTGAACTTTGGCATTGGTAAGCTGAGCTTCGTCCTTCGCGAGATTGGCCTTCGCCTGATCGAGCGCCACCTGATAGGGACGCGGATCGATCACAATCAGCAGATCGCCTGCCCTGACGTCCTGCCCTTCGCGAAAATTCACTTGCATGATTTGGCCGTCGATGCGGGTCTTGATAGAAACGGTATTAAATGCCTGCACCGAGCCCAATCCATCGATATAGACGGGAAAATTGCCTTGCTTAACGGTAGCCACTCCAACTGGAATTGCCGGAGGAGGCCCGCTGGCACGCGCGCTTTTCGTGGTCTGCGAGGTGCAGCCCACCAAAGCGGCGCAAACAGCCAGGGCCATGCTTATCCCCAGGCAGTAGCCCCAGAGCGCGCGATTGCTGCGCGCGCCAGGGCTTAGGATTGCTTTCTTCACAAAGACTCCTCCTCGCCAGCACATGCGACGCACGCCAAGCCAAAGCGTTACCGCTGCTCGTCCTATACTACGTAACTGCAACTTGGCGCGACGGTTGCAGTACTATGGACATCAATACCATTAGACCGGACGGGATGCCCGCCCGCAGTTAAGAGTGAGTGAAGGAAGGTTAAGAAGTGTGAACGCTGAAAACACATCTCGAAACAATTCTTCACCGCAGGGACGCCGCGGAAAAGGCAAAATGAATCCGGTGAATCGACTGCTCATCGTCGACGACGATCACGCCCTGGTGAACCTGCTGAAGCGCTTCCTCGAAGGCGAAGGCTTCCGGGTAGACGCGGCTTACGATCATGCCTCCGGGTTGAACGCCGCTATGTCCAATGAGCATGAGCTCATCATTCTGGATGTGATGTTACCCGGCGGAACTGGATTCGAGTTGTTGAAGGCACTGCGGCAGCGATCGTCCGTTCCCGTCCTTCTGCTTACTGCACGCGGCGAAGCCGTGGATCGCATTCTGGGCCTCGAGATCGGCGCTGACGATTACCTCGCTAAGCCCTTCGATCCTCGCGAGCTGGTCGCGAGAATTCGCGCCATTTTTCGCCGCACCCGCGAACCGGCCGTGCCGGTCGCGCACAATGGTCACGAGGAGATGCTTTCGGTTGGCGACATCAGCATGTCGATGGCCACTCGCACCGTTGCCTGCCGGGACATCCCAGTAGATCTTACCTCGGTTGAGTTCAACGTGCTTGAACTTTTGCTGCGCAATGCGGGCAGCGTTGTTACTCGCGAACAGATTGCGGAAGTTGCCTTGGGACGCCCGCTGAATACCTTTGACCGCAGCGTCGACGTGCACGTCAGCCGCCTGCGCAAGAAGCTGGGAGCTTGCCCCACCGCCGACGATCTGATCCGGCCTATTCGCGGCATCGGGTACTTCCTAGCCGCGGAGACGCCCGACCACCCCACCGCTTCAAAACCGGGCGCGCCGGGAACCCCGCATGAGAAGAGCCGGGTATGAACCGCCGCCTGTTCTGGAAGATCTTTCTACCCTTCTGGGCTGCGCAAGCGATTCTGCTGGGCGCTCTCTATCTTCGCGTTCACTACCGCATCACCTCCGAGCATCCCTGGTGGATCCAGCCAGAGCGCCGCGAAATGCCCGAGTTAGCTGCTCTTGCCGCTCACCGCTACGAAGAGCGCGGTCAGGTTGGCTTGGCCGAGCTGCTGAACAATCTGTCGCTGCCGCATCGTTCCCGCTTTTGGCTGCTCGATGCGAACGGGCGCGAGCTTTCCGGCCGTCCCATGCCCAGCCACATTGTCAGTGATGCCGCCGTCGCGGATCGCAAAGAGGGCATGTATAGCTCGTATGAGGCGAATATTTTGGCCTCGCGCGTGACCACTAGCCGCGGACAGTATCTTCTGATCGCTGAACTCACGCCTCCGCCGCTGCGGGAGCGCATTCCCGGCGATCTGCTGTGGACGTTGAAGCTGGGAACGATCTTCTCGGCCATCATCTGCCTGATCATTGCGCACTATCTGACCAAGCCGATCGAGCGCATGCGCGACGCCACTCACGAACTGGCGCGTGGCAATCTCGACATCCGCGCTGGCGAGAACCTGGGCAATCGTCAGGACGAAATTGCCGACTTGGTGCGAGACTTCGACATCATGGCCGGCGAGCTGCGCAACCAGATCCAGAGCGAACGCAACTTGCTTAGCGGCGTCTCGCACGAGCTGCGCTCGCCCATCTCGCGCATCCGGCTCGCCCTGACCCTGGCACGCGATGCCAGCGAGGAAGAGCAGGCGGAGATGTTCGACCGCATCGAGCAGGACACGATTCAGCTGGACTCGATGCTGGAGCAGATTCTGGCTGTCGCACGCCTGGAAAGCGGCCAGCAGCAGCCTAAACTGGAACAGCTATCGCTCAACGATGTCATCGACGACGTTGTGCACGATGCCAAGTTTGAGGCTGCCGCACTCGGTGCTGACATCAGCTATCAGAGCAATGGCGAGATCAAGGTAAAGGGTGACGCCGGCCTCTTGCGCAGCGCCGTGGAGAATGTTGTTCGCAATGCGATTTTCTATTCAGGCAAGGGCGGCAAGATCGAGGTCCGGCTGGGAAAAAGCGACGGCTTCGCCATGATCTCGGTTCGCGATAATGGGCCGGGCGTCCCAGAAGATGCTCTGCCGCTGTTGTTCAAGCCGTTCTACCGGGTGGATGATTCGCGGGGCACCAACACCGGCGGCATGGGCCTGGGACTGGCGATTGTGAAAAATGCGGTCGCCGTTCACGGCGGCAGCGTGGCTGCAAAGAATGTCTCACCGCACGGACTGGAAGTCGAGCTGCGCCTGCCGCTGGTGCCTACTCCCGCGGGCCGACGTAGCAGCTCCGAAGTCAAGCTGGCACAGATTAGCAGCTAGCAATTAGCCTTGGGCTCTTAGCTAGCGCTCTCAGCCTCTCGCTTTCATTGTCATCCCGACCGAGGGCTTTAGCCCGAGCGGAGGGATCTGCGGTTCGCGGGCGCGTAGCGAAGAGCGAAGCCACCCTCCACACTGACATCCCCCTCACCCGCGTGTTAGCTTATCCCTTCCGGAACGAAAGCCATGTTTACCAACGATCTCCTTAAGGGCAAGCGCATTCTCATTACCGGCGGCGGCACGGGCATCGGCCGCGCCATGGCCGAGCGGTTTCTCCAACTCGGCGCAGCCGTTTACATCTGCGGCCGCAGAGCTCAGGTTTTAGAGCAAACCGCGAAGGAACTCTCCTCTTCCACGGGCGGGACCATCGAGGGCTTCACCTGCGACGTGCGCTATACCGAAGACGTCGAGTCGCTGGTTGAGAAGGTCTGGGCCAAAGGTCCGCTCGACGTGCTGGTGAACAACGCGGCGGGAAATTTCCTGGCGAAGACCGAGGAGCTTTCGTCTCACGCTTTCGACGCCGTCATCGGCATTGTGCTGAAAGGGACGATCAATATGACCATGGCATGTGGCCGGCGTTGGCTGAAGGAACAGCACAAGGGCGTGGTGCTCAGCATCGCGACCACTTATGCCGATACCGGCTCGGCCTACGTGGTTCCCAGCGCGGTGGCGAAAGCAGGAGTTGTTGCGCTCATGCGCAGCCTCGGGGTGGAGTGGGGCGGGCGGGGCATTCGGACTGTCGCCATCGCTCCCGGCGCGATTCGCACCGAAGGAGCGTTCTCGCGCCTGCTGCCGTCGCCGGAACTCGAGAAAGCATTGCTCAACCACAATCCGCTCCATCGCTTTGGAACGCTGGAAGAGATCGCAAATCTTGGCGCGTTTCTCATCAGCGATCAGGCGGGATACATTAATGGTGAGATGGTCTACATGGACGGGGGCGAGATGCTGGCCGGCGCCAGCAGTTTCAGTATGCTCGGTCGCCAGATCCCCGACTCGGCATGGAAGATCATGAAGCCGAAAAAGGGCTGACCAGGTTACGTGCCGGAATCCCGCAGCAATTTGTTGACCGCGGAAAGCAGGTCCCTCCGCTTGGGCTAAAGCCCTCGGTCGGGATGACAACTCAGTTGTGGAAGCTTCATGAGCGAAAAGATTGCCATCTCGAATCTCGGGCCGCGGGAAGTACGCTCCCCGCTCCGCATGGACGCCCTAGGTCCGGTCGAAACCACATTCATTCTAGATGAAATGTGCTACCGCAATCCGCTAGACCTCGGTGATCCAGTGCAACTCTTCGAGCGGGCTGGACCACGCGAACAGCTTTTCTTTGAGCCTGCGAAAACCAAAGTCGCCATCGTGACCTGCGGCGGCCTCTGTCCGGGACTCAACAACGTCATCCGCTCTGTGTATCTGCAGCTTCACTACCACTACGGCGTGCCCGCGGTGATGGGGATTCGGTATGGATTATTGGGCTTTTCGCCGGAAGCACCCGCTCCACCCCTGTGGCTGAATGCCGAGATGGTGGACAGCATTCACCAGCGCGGCGGCACGCTGCTGGGCACGTCGCGCGGGCCGGTCAGCCCTGACATTATTGTCGATTTTCTCGATCAACGCGGCGTTAACATTTTATTCACCGTCGGCGGCGATGGCACGCAACGCGGAGCGCACGCTGTGGCCGAGGAGATTCAGCGGCGCAATCTGAAAATTTCCGTTGTCGGCATTCCCAAGACCATCGACGACGACGTGCAATACGTGAACCGCTCGTTCGGCTATTTCACCGCGATCGAAAAAGCCAAGGAAGTAATCGACTCGGCGCATGTGGAAGCCCACTGCGTCCATAACGGCATCAGCATCGTAAAAGTCATGGGACGCGATGCCGGTTTTATCGCCGCGGGTGCGACACTGGCCAGCCAGGAAGTGAACTTTACGCTCGTTCCCGAAGTGCCATTCAAGCTGGAGGGCGACCGCGGGCTACTGGCTGCGTTGCATCGCCGTTTACTGGAGCGGCGACACGCGGTGATCGTCGTAGCCGAAGGCGCCGGCCAGCACCTGATGCCGCCCAGCGAAGAACGCGATGCCTCCGGCAATCTTCTGCACCGCGATATCGGACTGTTTCTGCGCCACAAGATTCGCGACCATTTCGAAGCGCAGCGTTTGCCGGTTGTGATTCGTTATCTCGATCCGAGCTACTACATCCGCAGCGTGCCTGCATCGACCGTCGACTCCGTGCTCTGCGATTCCTTTGCCCGCAATGCCGTCCACGCCGCCCTCGCCGGCAAAACCGACATGATCGTCGGCCTGCAGCACGGCGTGTTCATTCACGTGCCAATCTCCATGGCGACCGCACAACGCAAACGCATGTCCAGCGAGGAATGGGCAATGGTCGTCACCGCTACCGGACAACCCGATCTGACGTGAGCCGAACTCAACTGCCCGCGAATTTCTGTTGCCAAGCGTGGTTCTTTTCACCTTAACGGCACCTGACAGCCGGCCATTCACAGCTATAATCCCGGCCATGAAAAAGCTGTTACCGCTGCTCCTCGTCATGATGGTCCTGATCTCCGTGCCGGCATTCGCGAGTCATCACCATCATCACCACCACCATTCGAGTCATCACCATCACGCGCATCACGCAAGCTGACGTAAGTTCAGGTGCGCCGCTGGTCGGAGGATCGAACCCATAGGACCCGGAGCATCGCAGGCTCCGGGTTCTTGCGTATAAGAGCGGGTACCGCAGATCATTCCGGTAATACCAGGAGCGATTCTTTACTGCGCCTCGGACTTACCCGGACCATTACGCTGGTATTCACCGGATATTTCGCCAGCAACTGCTCGGCGTCACCCTGAGATTCGAACTTTCGGCTGCAGAACGACCCTGAGTACCACTGGCCCCCGACGTTGTAGGAATAAATGAAGACCGCCTGGTACCGCTCCCGAAAACGGCTCCGCATTTTCTCAACTCGGTGCTCTTGAAGAACCGCTTGTGACATGGGCCAGCCGGCGCTGCCGCAATAGCGAATACGCCGCACCAAATATCGCCAGTAATCCGGCAGACTCGTGATCAGGTAGAGTGTGGCGAACACGAACAGTGCCAGCGCGGCGTTCTTCAGCACGGAGAACATCAGCGCGGCCGAATGCCAATGACCGCCATCATGCGGCCGGTCTTACCGGACTCGGCGCGATGCGAGAAGAAACGCGAGGTATCGCACGCGGTGCAGCCTTCGACCACGCTGATGTGCTCTTCGCGCAGGCCGGCGTCTTCCAGTTGCCGGCCATTGGCTTCCACCAGGTCAAGGTGAATCTCAGGTCCAAGCTGGCCGTGCCCGGGCGGGCGCTGATTCAGGAATAGCAGCGGATAACGCACGTGAATGGCATTGGCATCGAAGACCTCTTCGAACAGATCGTTGGCGTAGGAGAATTGCGATTCGAACTGCGCGCGCACTTCTGGGCCGACCTGGTAACAGCAGCGGCGAATCGACGGGCCAATCGCCGCACGCAGATCGCGGGGCAGGCTGCCAAACTGATGCCGCATCTCGCCCACGCCTTTCTCGACGATACGAGCCACGGTTCCACGCCATCCCGCATGAAAAGCTCCCACGACTCGGCGCCTGATATCGGCAACCAGCACCGGCACACAATCGGCTGTCTTGATGGTCAACAGCAACCCCGGCGCAGTCGTGATCAGCCCATCGCCGGTAAGCGAATCGGGCGCAGCTCCGGTGACGCGATGCACGATGGCAGAGTGAATCTGCTTCACCTGTACGAGCGGCCAGGGATCACCCTTGGAAGACGTAGCTCGCAACGCCTCAATAAATGCTCGGCGATTGCGCTCCACATGGTTCTCGGTGTCATGCGACGTCATGCCGAGATTCAGCGTTTTGCCGCCGTAACAGGTGGACACGCCGCCCTGACGAGTGCTGAAGCCATGCACCAGCCATGACAGAGATGCGAAAACCGGGGCGCGCAACACCTCGAGCTGTCCACCGACGGCTATGCGAGGCGGAGGAAAGCTGTCGATAGATGACTTGGGCTTACGATGCGGGGCGGGCACAGTCTGATTCTAGAGCAGTTTCGTAGTTGTCGTGGCGAGTGAGCACCCATGTCCGCCGGACCGCACCTATTCGGCTGTACAATTTCATATTCACATCAGCTCCATCGTCGCGTCGCGGTCATCGCGTCCGCTCCGCCAATTAAGAATGCAATTGACCAACCGTCAACCCGTTCGCAACCTTGCTACTCCGCTTCCAAACTCTCCCGGAAGAATCGTCATAGGAGCACCCGAAGCAACTCTTCTTGGAACAATGTTGGCCGTATTTCTGTTCCTGGTCTTTCGCAGCATCGGGCTTCATCCTTCGATTTTCTCGGACGAATGGACCTACAGCGTCGGTTCGAGATTGAGCAGGCTGGCGTCCGCTTCCACGCCGCTTTACATTTACTTCTTCGTATATCGGATCACTAAGCATTGCGGCAGCGAGTTTCTGGAATGCGCACGGGTTCTCAACGCTTTCTTCTTTGTCGCTGCTGCTCCTTTCATTTACCTGGTCACGAGAAAACTCACAACTAAATGGATCACGGTACTGGTTACGGTACTTTCCATTCTCGCCCCTATTAACACCTATACCGCATACTTCATGCCGGAAGCGATGTACTTCTTCGGGTTCTGGTTGTTGACATGGTTCATTCTGACTTTCGGCCAATTAAGACCACAATATTACGGCTCACTTATAGGTTCATTGTTGGGATTGTTATTTCTAATCAAACTTAATGCTATTTTCCTGCTGCCCGGGATCACTGCATTTCTTGCTTACAACAGTTTCCGTGCTATATCTTCGCGTCGGTTAAGGGTCTTTGTCGTGACCTTTGGCTGTATGGTTCTCGCCACTCTGATTGCAAGGGTGGGAATCGGATACTTATGTGCGCGGACGGCGGGTCTCGATATTCTGGGCAGCCGATATGGATCTTTGGCAGAGTCATCGCTGGGCTCGGCTCGATTCTCGCAGATGACGCGTGAGATATTCGGCATCCTTCGAGGGCATATCATGGCTCTGGCGGTGCTATTTGGGGTACCGCTGGCATCGATCGCCACACTGGTTTTCCAGAGACATCGTGATGGCGAGGGTGAAGATCGTCTGCAAGCCGTTGGTTTCTATGCTCTCGCTCTTACGATTGTTTTATTAATTACCGTCGCCTATTTTGCGGCTTCGATCCTGGGGGAAGGTCCATATGAGTCGCTCGCCAGACTACACATGCGCTACTACAACTTCCTGTTCCCTCTATTTCTTATCATTGTTGCTGGTCAAATCTCCAGTGAGGGAAGACGCCGAAATCTTTATGTCTTAATTCCTTCTGTTCTCGCAATATTCGCTTTGATATTGTATGCATCAACATCACTGCTCCGTCTCTATTCTCCCAATCTTATTGATGGTCCGGAATTGCATGGGATCACGACCGGCAAGACTCCGTTTTACATCGTTATAGTCCTGGGAATAGTTTGCCTTCTGGCGTGGGCATTCAATCAACGTAGAGGATCGCAGCTATTTCTATTCGTATTCGTGCCGATTACAGTGTTGTGCTCCACAGCCAATGCGAACTCAGAACTACGGCAACATCTGGCGGCTGATGTTTACGATAAGGCCGGGACTTTTGCGCAAGACGAATTGGACAGAGCAGAGCGGTCGAAGCTGGTGGTGGTTGGTTCCGAACTGGCATCGCTGTACCGAGTATTGTTTTATGTTGACGATCCGAAAGCTACCTTGATGGCGATACCTTCGGGAATGCCGCTTGATCTAAGTGCAATCCCGCGCAATCGAGAATGGGTTCTGTTGCTCGGCGACCATCGTGTGCCGAATGCTATCCAGAATCAGATTAACGGCGATGGCTATACTTTGTTTCGACTTCCGCTGAACTCTCCCGATGACGGGTCGGGATCCATGGCGGAAACCATCGATTTCACACATCCATTTCGCTTCGGCGTAGTGAAGCGCATCAACGGGCTCTCCGTTTCTCAGCTGTTCGGGAGGTGGTCCGATAGCCGGGAGGTACAAATCGAGATGTTCTCGCCGTTGCCGCGGAGTTTCGACCTGCATTTGATTGCTAAGGCATTTGGTCCAAATACCCAGTTGCCATTCTCCATCCGGATCGGCGATGAGGCTCGCACATTTCGCCTGTCTTCGTCACCGAGCGACGTCTCTATTCCCTTCAATACCTCCGGTGATGAAAAACTCATAACCATCGAAGTGCCGCAGCCGACCTCCCCGAAGCAGCTGGGGTTGGGCAGCGATAGCCGGCCCCTCGGGATCGCATTGACGCAGATGACGATTGTTGCACGCGGCAAGGTCCCAGCCGGGAATTAGCGGCGCCGCCTTGGCTGTGCAGCGCCGGGCTCCGAATACAATCGAATGCGGCGATGCTGCTTTACTACATCACCGATCGTAGAGGCTTCGGCGGAACTAACGCGGAGCAGCGCATCGCATTACTTCGCAACATCGGAGAGGCTGCTCGCGCTGGTGTCGATTACATACAGCTTCGTGAGAAGGACCTGTGCCCAGCTGATCTAGAGCAGCTTGCGCGTGAAGCCTTGCACATTGTACGGGGCAATTCAAACATCGCGAAGCTCTTGATCAACGGCCGCGCCGACATCGCGCTGGCATGCGGCGCGGACGGGGTGCATCTGCCGTCGGGCGACCTGGGAGCTTTTGAGATTCGGCAGCTGTGGAGCCGATGCAGCGATCGCGAGCCACTCATCGGCATCTCGGCTCATTCCGCGGCTGATCTGCGGGAAGCCCAAACCCACGACGCAAGCTTCGCAGTGCTGGCGCCGATCTTCGAAAAGGTGCAGACGAACGCGAAAGGCATCGGTCTCGATGTGCTTCACGACGCATGCTTGGGATTGCGAGGAGACGCTTCGGCATTGGGTCGGCGATTCCCCGTACTGGCGCTAGGCGGTGTCAATCTCACGAATGCTCGCGCTTGCCTCCAAGCAGGTGCAGATGGAGTCGCCGCCATCCGACTGTTCCAGTGCGGCGACATTTTCGAGACAGTGCGCCAGTTGCGAGAATTGCAGTCGCACTGAGTTTGAACTGGGCGTCTAACGTCCCTCAACGTCACGCGCCAGCGCCTTCAGCAGCATATTGACCAGCGACAGCACGATAGCTCCGAGGAACGCCGGCAGGAAGCCAGCCACGACAAAATCCGGCCGCAGCAATGAGGAGGCGAACATCAGCATGAGAGCGTTGATGACCCACCAGAAGACGCCAAGTGTGAGGAACGTCAGCGGCAGGGTAATGATCTTCAGAAACAGCCCCAGCGTGGCGTTCACCAATCCGATCACCAGAGCGGCAATCAGTGCCGATCCGAAGCCGCGCACGTAGAATCCGGGCATAAAGTGCGAGACGAGCAGCAGGCTGATGGCACTCAACAACCAATTCATCAGCAGTCGCATATCGTATCCCCCTTGCCTTCGCCGGCACCCCGGCGTGGGAGTCAGAACACCGACGGAGGGTCAGAAGTTGCGCCGATAGCCGCTACAGTAATAAAATTTCGCGGCGTCTCGAGATCACCTGAATTGTATCCCGACGCATCTGCTAGAACATTTATGCCAGGAACTTTGCACATCTTCCGTCTGAAAGCCGATCCGCCGCAATATCAAGTCAACTACAATCTCGGCGCCAACTCGTGGGTGCAGGTCTTCGATCCTGCAGGTCTCGATGAGTTTCTGAAGCACAGCAGCGCGCTGCCGCTGAGCGAGATCGATGCGCTGCTGGACGAGTTGCGCAGGCAGGGCCGCACAACGGAAGCTATGGTCGACCTCCCGGAAAGCCACCTGGGTGAAATGGGTTTTGCCGAAACGCCGAGCGACGAGTAGCAGGTTTTCCTCAGTTAGCAAACCGTGTCTCTGCCATTGCACCTTCGCAGTTCGGGATCGGAAGACTACAGCAACCTAAAAAGAACCTGAGAGGATTACCCGCCGCCTCATGCCGGTAGCGGCTGGCGGGCTTGCTTTCGTCGATGCTGATCTGCAGTTAGCGGCTGTTCTTGCGGCGCCACCTTGACGCTTCTCGGTGGTTTTCTGGGCAACGCCCTGACATCGGCCGGCAGTCCTTTGTTACTTACGTGGCGCTGCCGCCGATCCGGACGAGTTTCGTCGAGAATCCCAGCCTCCAGGAGAATCTCACTCAGCGCGTCGATCGCTTCACAGAACTGGCGATGAATGGCCGTCCTTGAACCGTGTAGCATTTCGGCCACCTCGTCATAGGAGAAGTCGTAGAGCCCGACCAGGGTGATGATCTCGGCATGATCGTCGGTGAGGCGCGCCACGCAGAGTTCGACGTCGCGCGCAAACACGGCCTGGTCTTCGAAGCTGGGAATTTTGCGGTGCGAAACACGGGCGCGAAAGAATTCGCGGCCGAGCAGTGAAGGTATCCGCCCAACCTGACAGGAGAGCTCGAAGAAATGCCGCACCAGCGCCAGCGTTTGACCGCGAAAACAAAGCATCTCCGGACGCGGATCGATCTCGTCATCTTCTTCGATCGCTGCGATCGGCTCCGAGATATCGTATTGCAGAAGCAGTTGCTGCGCCTTGCGGGCTGCCAGTTTGGAAGACCTCATTGCAGCCTCCCGCCAGGCAAGTTAGATTCTCTCTGGGACTCAAGGTTCAGCAGGGGGGCTGTTCGGTTCTCAAGTGTGCGAGTGGATGGTCGACGGCCGTTTTCGGCCGCAGAAGGGTGGTTGATCCGGAGTTTCTCGCAATCTCCGCAATAGGACTCCGAGGATTGGGAGCGGCGCAAGCGGAGTGCTCCACATCTCTCGCAATATTTCAGTTCGTAGGTAATGCATTCCATTTTGTGTCCTCATCAGTTTCCAAGAACGAAGCCCTGCGACGCGGCTCCCTAGCTGTCCGGGACGCGTGCGCAGGGCTCGTTTCGTTTGCGATGACCTGCTGCTGGTTATTTGATTAAGGATGAACGGAAGGCCACGCAACAGCGAGAAATTACAAGGATAATTGCGCTAGGACGCTCTCGCTGAGCCGCCTCCGCTCTCACGGAAGCATTCGCTGGTCTAGTCGCCGGCTGAAATAACCTTCTTCATAACCGGACTTGAGAATGGTTCCGTTCTGCACAACAACGCAGAGCCTCCCGGAGAAGCGCAGGCTGCGAAGAACCTTCTCCGTGGTTGCGGAGAGCAAATCTGCCTGCCGGATCTTACGGCGGAGTTCTGCGAAGGTACTGTCTTCGGTGTTCGGTTCCGTGTCCTTCATAGTTACCTCGGCCAGAATCACAGAACCTGGGGATGGTTCAACTTTGGCACAGCGAACCATAATGGTCAACAAAAATATTGCAATGGACCTACTACTAAAGTACATGTATTGCTTACAGCAAAAGCCCTCGATACATGACATTCAAAGATCTGCAGGACCAACTGCGCGCCCAAATCCGAGCCCGCATCGGCCGGGGAGAGATGACCGGAATCGGCCTGTCGCGTGCGGCCGATTTTCCGCAGGGGCATCTCTCCAACTTCCTTAACGGCCGACGCGGGTTAAGCCTGGAATCCATGGATCGCCTTCTGGATAGCCTGCGGATCGGTGTCCTCGACCTGATAGACGAGAAGGATATCCGCGCGCGCGCCGCACTGCCCAAGTCGGGAGACGCGGTTGAGCGGGTCGCCATGGTGTCGGCGGAGAACGCAGTACTGGCGCGCTTTGCTCCCGAGCAGATTCTGGAGACGCACAGCTTCAATAAGTCGTTTCTGCGCAGGCTCAAACCGCGCTCTGTCGAGGACCGGCGTGACTGGCTGCGTTTTGTGCTGATCAAGCTTGCGGTGAAGAATGCTCGTCTGTTTCCTGCTGAAAGCTCGACAGCAATCCTGCTCATCGATCGTCACTACAGTTCGCTCGAACCCTATCGACGGCTTCAGCCCAACGTGTATGCCGTCAGCTTGCCGCATGGACGCTGTGTCATGGGATATGTGTCGGTCTTCAACGATTGCCTGATCCTGCGGCCACGGGACCCGCACGAGGAACTCGAGGTACACAAAATCGAAAGCGGCAGAAGCTTTGCAGAGCACATTGTCGGCCGCGTATGCCATGTTGGGTTGGAAGTCTGATAAGCGGCTCTCTGCTATGATTTCGCATCTGATTTCTGCAGGCTTGATCGTATGGAGGAATACGTGGAAGAACGTGGTGCGGCGACTCCGGGCGTACGACGGGATGAAGATATAGCGCTCGACCTGATGAAATTCGTGGCCGTCACAACCGGTTATGGAAGGACAAGCTCCTCGGCAGCGGGCTTCCAGGCAGGTGGAGACTCCAAGGCCGAAGATTATGCCCGCCATTTGCTCGAGCTTTATGGCCAGTGCCTTGCCGCGGTACAAGGAAAGAAGTAATCATTCTCTGTAGTCCGCCGAGAGGCGCTTGACAAAGGCGGCGCGCGGCAGGATACTCCCGCTACTCGGCGGGTTGCAGCGTTGGCCGATGCGGAAAGCCTCGCAGACGAAAGCAAAGCAAGATTGTTTCGCCGACGTTCCTCCTCGAGGTATTTTTGTGACCCTTCCCCGCTCCGTCAACTCCCGCTTATCTGTGACGCGATCCGCAGCTCTGCTGTGTGCGTTTTGCCTGATAACTTCCGCCGGCGTGCTTGCGCAAAATTCAAACGGGGCAACGCCGACCATCGATTCCGCGCAGACGCTCAAAGGCCATCAGGGTGCATCCCTTCGAGTTGTTGTCGTCGGTCCTGATGGTAAGCCGATCGCGCAGCAGGCGGTCATTAAACTCCATCGTGGCGCCGGCGACACGACGTACTGGCAGACGACCGACGAGATGTCGGGGACGCTGTTTCAGGATCTGGCTCTCGGCAGCTATGACCTCGAGGTCAGCACAGTCGGCTTTCTGACCAGCCAGAGAAAGATAGAAGTCGCAAACCTCGTCGAGCCTGTCGAGGTAAAGATCACGCTGAACCGCGATCCCGACGTCGATATTGCGGATAGCGACGCTTCCATCCCATCAAAGGCTCTTCAGGAGATGCACCGGGCGATCCGGGCGCTGAACTCCGGTGACTTGAAGCAAGCACAGAAGCGATTGGAAGAAGCCGACAAGCTGGCACCGTCCAATGCGAAGCTCAAATGGCTGTTCGCCTATGTCTTCCTGGAGCGTGGAGATCTCGACCAAGCGCAGACCACTCTGGAGCAGGCTACGGCTCTCAGTCCTCACTACGGTCCTGCCCTGACGCTGCTTGGCCGCGTGTACGTGATGCAAGGCGATTATGACAAGGCCACTACAACCCTGGAGCAGGCGATCATCGCCAGCCCCGATAACTGGATCGCGCACAATCTGCTGGCCGATGCTTATCTGGCGCGGGGCGAATACGGGAAAGCCCGCGAGCAGGCAGAGCTGGCTCTGAGCAAGGGCGATGGCCAAGCCACGGTTGCGCAGCTGGCTTTGGGCGAGGCCCTGGTTAATCTGGACAATGATCCGCAGGCCGCCCAGACTCTGAAGATGTTCCTGGAGCAACATTCCAAGAGTCCCGCGGCTCCCCACGCGCAGGAACTGCTGTCGAAGCTGGAGCAGCACAAGTCCAAATCGCAGGAGGCGTCGTTTGGAGCCATCCGCGAGGCTGCGGCGTTTAGCCCGACGACCGATCTGCTTCCTTCGGCTCACGCCGAGCTTCCGGCGACATCGTGGCTGCCGCCGGGCATTGACAGCCGACGGCCGCCGGTTGCTCCCGGCGCCAGCTGTCCCACAGCCACCATCATCGAAGGAGCGGGCGGGCGGGTTGAGGATTTGGTGCAGAATGTGGCTAAGCTCGCGTCGATTGAAAACATCACCTACGAACGCCGTGATCCGGCGGGGAATCCGATCTCCAGCGATACTCGCCAATTCGATTACGCCGCCGCCATGTATCAAAGCCAGCCTGGACTGGTGACGGTGGATGAATACCGCAGCCAGCGCTACAACATGGATACTCTACCCGACCGCGTGGCTGACAACGGCTTCGCAGCCTTGGCGCTGGTCTTCCATCCCGCCATGCGCGACGCTTTCCAGATGACCTGCGAAGGGCTGGGAGAATGGCACGGCCAAGCCACCTGGCTGATTCGTTTCCAGCAGCGTGCTGACCGTCCCAATCATATGCAGGCCTACGTGCTGGGGAGTGTTCACTACCCGGTGAACCTGAAGGGGCGCGCCTGGATCACAGCCGACCATTTTCAGGTAGTGCGTATTGAATCGGAGATGATGATGCCGATGCCGCAGATTGAGCTGCTGGCCGAACACGTCGTCGCCGAATATGGCCCGGTGCCCTTCCACAAACGGAATGTGGAATTCTGGTTGCCTACTACCGCCGAGGTCTATATGTATTTCCGCGGCCAGCGTTATTACCGGAAACACACCTTCGAGAGGTACATGTTGTTCTCCGTCGATACCCAGGAGAAGGTCAACGAGGCGAAGCACGATCCCAACGGGTCGGGATCGACCAATCCTCCCAGACGACGCAGAAAGATCTGGCCCAGCTAAGCGGCTCACGGATCTGCCGCGGCATTTCTCGTCACGTACGATCGTGACTCTCATCACTGCCCAAGGGACCTAGCGGGCCGACCATCGGACCAGCGAGGTTTCCCATGGCAAGCCTGGATCCCAACTTCCATCAGGAGGCAGCCAGCCTGCACCGTGAGCACGAGCAGCTCATGGACCGCCTGGATCAACTGGATGCAGCGCTGGATCAGATCGTCTGCTATTCAGAGATATTCAGCGATTTGGCTACCGCCAACCAGGCGTTGGCGGAAGGTAAGTGGATCGCGGCATGGCTACCCAATCACCAGGCGCACGAAGAAACGACGGTGCTGGAGACGATCGCCAGGATGAGTCCGGAACTGGCATCGTTTGCTCGCGAGATGAAGCGTCAGCATAACGAAATGCGTGTGCGGCTGGAGGCCTTTCGCGATCACATC
Source organism: uncultured Acidobacteriaceae bacterium (assembly GCA_963818905.1). Lineage (GTDB taxonomy): Bacteria > Acidobacteriota > Terriglobia > Terriglobales > Acidobacteriaceae > Bog-257. The sequence goes on along the minus strand of CAWFUE010000051.1, from coordinate 247,530 downwards.
ACGCATGTGGGCGAGCAGCGCGACCTGGAAACTGCCGTCGCTGAACTCAAGCAGGAAGGCAAAGATCTTACGCGCATGATGCGCCTGCACATGAGCGCGGAAGATGCGAAGTTCTCCGGGCTGGAGAACTAGCGGGAACCCACGCTGATCGCTCTTCGCCTTTCGCTCCTGTTTCGCACTCCCGGGATCGCGATTCAGACATTCCGATAAACAAGACTTGTTGAGGTCATAAATACTTCCGATAGCCAAAGCTGCGTCCCCCGATGCATCGCGCCAATCTATTTGGGCAGACGAGCCGGTAGTTGCGAACGGCGCAAGGAATTCCACATGGAGCACTCCATTCGCCCGGCAAGATGGCAGGTTCTGCTTGCCTTCGGCATCGTGTACTTCGTCTGGGGCTCGACCTTTCTCGCCATTCGCGTGGGTGTGCGCGAGGTCCCGCCGTTTCTGTTGGCGGCGATGCGCTTCCTGCTGGCAGGAGCGGCACTGTATGCGTGGATGCGTGCGCGAGGAACGGCTTCGCCGCAGCGCCGCGAATGGCTCTCGGCGGCATTGTTGGCGGTGCTGATCTTCGTGCTGGATTACGGACTGCTCTTCTGGGCCGAGCGCCGCGTGCCGTCAGGAGTGGCCGCGGTGATGCTGGCCACCATTCCGGTGTTCATGACGCTCTCGGAAATTTCTTTTCTGGGAACACAGCGGCTGACGGTTCGGCTCGCCTTCGCGTTGCTGGTAGGAATCGGCGGCGTCGCCGTGCTGGTGAGCCATTCGTTTGGGCTGGGCGAAAGCGCAATTGAGCCATCCGGCGCGATTGCGTTGCTGATCGCTGCAATCAGTTGGTCGGTCGCATCCGCGCTTACTCGCAAGCTACCGCTGCCCGCCTCCAAGCCCATGAGTTCGGCTGCGCAGATGCTTTGCGGAGGAGTGTTTCTGGCGTTGACTGCGGCAGGGCTGGGAGAGTTTCGCGGCTTTCATCCGCTGCAGGTTTCCCGCGACGCGTGGATGGCGCTGGCATACCTGACGGTTGCGGGATCGATTATCGCCTTCACGGCCTACGTTTGGCTTATTCACCATGAGTCGCCGACGAAAGTCGGAACGTACGCTTACGTCAATCCGGTGATCGCGGTGGCGCTGGGCTATTTCTTTGGCGGCGAACCGTTGGGATTGCGGACCTTGCTTGGAACGCTGCTGGTGTTGGTTAGTGTTGTAGTGATCACGACAAGCAGCCGCGCGGTGAGACGGGCGACGGTGATCACGCAGCAGGAGTCAGGCAGTGAAGGCCCGGCATAAGTTCTGGGCAGCAGGGAAACTTCGTGAGCGCGATCACTTGTGCGATGGTTGCGGCTTCTTTTCCGCCTGAGTGTTATTGCGCTTGGCGGTATTAGCGGCGGTGGCCGCGTTGCTGCGACTCGACGGCATTCCCGCCACGGGCTGATTCATATTTCCATTGCTGCCGGAACCCTTCATGTTCGTGGTTACCGGCACCAGACCGTTCGGCATGTTCTCGCTTCCCGGGGTGACGTCGTTGGGCTGGCCCGTCGTCGTCGCCAGAGTGCCGGTCAGCTTCTGGTTTTGCGTTGGGTCGACACTCATGGAGTTCACCGTACCGCTGACGTCCTGCGCCGGAAGCGCGGTGGAAAGCATAATCCAACAAGCAGCTGCCAACAGAATGGAACGCATAACTATCCTCATAAGTAATTCCTGGCTTGCTTCTTTCTGGATGATTAGAACGCGAGGCAGGACTGCGGGTTTGCCGTCAGCGGAGCAACCTTCGAGTTATGTGGCGGCGGCTCAGTACGCCTGATCCAGCAGCTCGATCACGTGCTTAACTTCGGCGTTCAGACCTTTGCGTTTTGCGCCGGCGGCGAGCTGGAGCATGCAGCCGACGTTGGCCGTCGCGATGATCTCCGGTTCGACCATGGCGACATACTCCATCTTCTCGTCGAGGATCTTCATCGAGATCTCGTTCTGCACTACGTTGTAGACGCCGGCGCTGCCGCAGCAGGAATCGACGCGCGGCATCTCGACGAGCTCTGCGCCAATAGTTCTTAGCAATTCGCGCGGCTGCTTGCGGACGCCCTGGGCATGCGCCAGGTGGCATGGATCGGAGTAGGTGACGCGGCGGCTCAGCTTGCGCTTCGGCTCGCGCAGACCCACTTCGGCGAGATACTCGGTCACGTCGCGCATCCTGACGACGAATTGCTTTGCTCGCTCGGCATATTCGGTATCGTGCTCCAGCAGTGAAGCGTAATCCTTCATGGTCGCGCCGCAGCCGGCTGCATTGCTCACCACCGCGTCGAATTCGGGGCTGAGCATGGCGTCTATGTTCTTGCGGGCTTGCACGCGTGCGAGATCGAGGAATCCGGCATGAGCGTGCAACGCGCCACAGCAGCTTTGATCCTTCGGAATACAGACTTCGATGCCATTTCTAGTGAGTACGCGAATGGTCGCGCGATTCAACTCCACGAAGGCCACGCTGCCAATGCAGCCGATAAGCATCGCTACACGTCCGCGTCGCTCGCCCTCGGCGGGAAACACCTTGCCCAGATCGCGGAAAGAAAAGTCGCGATCGATTCGCGGCGAAAGAACGTCGAGCTCGGCGACTCCCATCCATTTAAGCAATCCGGTGGAACGCGCCAGGCCTTGCAATCCCGAACCCTGATAGAAGCGCACCAGCTTCGCCGATCGCGCCAGTTTGCCGAACGAGGGCAGCACGCTCGAGTAAAAGTATTTGCGCACGGTGCGGTCGAGCCATGGCCGCTGATAGTGCTGTTCGATCTGTGCGCGGGTAGCTTCCAGCAGGTGGCCATACTGCACGCCGGAGGGACACGCGGTCTGGCAATTCAGGCAGCCGAGACAACGATCGATGTGAGTGACGAAAGAATCGGCGAGCGCCAGCCGACCCTCGTCCACTTGCAACATCTGGTAAATGCGGCCGCGCGGCGAATCCATTTCCGTGCCCAGCACGCGATAGGTGGGACAGTTATCCAGACAAAGACCGCAGTGCACGCACTTGGAATACAAATCCCAACTGGGCTTCTCGCCGGGCGTGAAGTTGGAGGCGTGATTCTCGATGCTGGGAGTTGCGAAACTCAATGCTGGAATCTCCCGCGATTCAAAATGTCGTTGGGATCGAGCGCATGCTTTACCGCCCGCCTGCTGGCGGCGTGGGTTGGAGTTCTCTGCCACTCTGCGATATTCGGGCGTAGTTCTTGCGGGCAGCGGAGAACGCCCATACTAGCGTCACGCGGCAGCCGATTGGATATTGCGGAAACTGCGGCCGCGACACCAGGGTGCTGACCGGTCGGCCACATGGCTGCCAGCAGATGCCCGACTCCCACTCTGCCCATCGCGGCGAACTTGAGTCGGTTGGATTCCGCGGCCGATTCGAGTTCATGCAGGACCGGCCGTACCTCAACCAGCGGCAGCCAAAGCGAGACCAGCACGGCTTCCGGATGCTGCGAGGAGAAGGTGTGCGGGAAGTCCGCGACGGCGCGCCACAACGTCTCTTCCTCGTCGCCGTCGATCTCAGTGCCGATGGCGTTGCCAAGCTCCGAGCGATAACGCGCCAGGACAACGTCACTTCCGGCCGCTCGAAGATACACGGACCAACCCGTTGTCTGCTTCTCGCCTGGCAACAGCATCGCTGCTTCCGGCGAAATCAATTCCAAACACATAGGCGAGAGCGGCGAACGCAGCACACGATTGCGATAGTCGATTGCCTCAGCAGCAGATTGAAATCCGGCAATGAACGTTCGCTTCTGTCGCGGCGCGGGAAAGAGCTTGAAGCTGGCGCCGGTAATAATGCCGAGTGTTCCCCAACTGCCGATCAGCAGCTTCATCATGTCGTAGCCGGCGACGTTCTTTACTACCCGGCCGCCGCCTTTGCCCATGCGGCCATCGCCGGTCACGAACTTGATGCCGATGCAATAGTCGCGAAGCCCGCCATAGCCATGGCGGCGAGGCCCGGTGATTCCGGTGGACAACATTCCGCCGACCGTGGCCCGTTCGTAGGCAGGAGGATCCCCCGCGAAGAGAAGGCCAGAGGCGCCGATCATGCTGCACAACTTGGCCACGGTGTAGCCTGCGCCGATACCAACCGTGAGGTCGCCGGGATCGTAATGCTCCAGTTCCGTCAGACGGCTGGTATGGAGCAGCACATCGATTGCAGCCGGAGTGTTGCCGCTATGTTGCTGGGTGAATCCGCCGGCGGGAACGACCGTCAAGTTATGCTCGTTGGCGAAGCGCAGGATCGCCGCAATTTCTTCCGCAGAGCCCGGCTCGACGGCAATGGAGGGAAGCACGCCGTGAATGTTGGTGGGCTCGAGCCTCGCCGGATCCTCAATGACAAACTGCGCGCCGCAGATTTCGCGCAGCTCGCGAGCGAAGTGAACCGGCGTGGTCGCGCTGCTCACATGCCCTCCCGCGCCAGGATGGCATTCTGCGACGGTCCGGTAATTTCGCGGCACATGCGTGGCACCGGCAGCATCTTCTCGGGATTCAACACGTCTTCGCCATTGAAGGCGTTGCGCAGGCTGATCATGACGTCCAGTTCTTCGTCGGTGAACAACTGCCGCATCATGTCGCGCTTTTCCATCCCTACGCCGTGTTCGCCGGTAATGGAGCCACCGACGTCGATGCAGTATTGCAGGATGTCACGGCTGGCGGCGAGAACGCGCTCGTACTGATCGCGATCGCGCATATCGAACATGATGAGCGGATGCAGGTTGCCGTCTCCAGCATGAAAGATGTTGCCGATGATGAGGTCGTACTTCTTGCTGACATTACCGATGTGCTCGAGCACACCGGGAATCTTGCCGCGCGGCACCACGCCGTCCTGCGTGTAGTACGACGGGGCGACCCGTCCAAGCGCTCCGAAAGCCAGCTTGCGACCCTTCCATAGCAGCGCGCTCTCTTCGGCAGTTTTGGCGCGGCGCACTTCGCGCGCTTTCTGCTGCCGGCAAACCTCACTGACTGCTTCCGCCTGTTCTTCGACCGCCTCGCGCAACCCTTCGACTTCGATCAGCAGCACCGCGCCGGCATCGAGCGGGTAGCCGGCGTGACAGAAGGCTTCGATAGTGCGCAAGGTCCAGCCGTCAAGCATCTCCAGCGCCGCGGGTGTAATGCCGACGGCAGTAATCGCAGAGACGGTTTGCGCCGCATCGTCCACCGACTCGAAGATGCCCAGCAAGGTCGCAACCGCTTCCGGTTTGCGCAGCAGCTTCACCGTGACGGCCGTCGTGATCCCGACCGTTCCCTCGGTGCCAACAAAGAATCCGGTCATGTCGTAGCCTAAGGATTCGGACGCCTTGCCGCCGAACTGCACGATCTCGCCGTCGGGCATCACTACTTCCACACCGGTCACGTGATTGACCGTGACGCCATGCAGCAAGGTATGTGGCCCGCCGGAGTTCTCCGCCACATTACCGCCGATGGTGCAGGCCTTCTGGCTTGAGGGATCGGGCGCGTAATAAAGCCCGAGGTGGGAGACGTGCTCGGAGAGCTGCAGGTTGACGACTCCCGGCTGCACGATTGCGCGCTCATTCTCCACGTCGACTTCCAGAATGCGATTCATGCGCGAGAAGGCAATGACGACGCCGCCTGCGTGAGAGATTGCGCCGCCGCTCAATCCAGTACCCGCGCCCCGCGCCACCACCGGAATGTGGGACTCGGAAGCCAGGCGCATGATCCGGGAAACGTGCTGGGCGTTTGTAGGAAAGACGACTGCGCCCGGCGTGCTCTTGCGAACACCTCCGTCGTATTCGTAGAGCATCAGGTCTTCGGGACGGTCGAGAACAGCGTGTGGCCCAACAATCTTGCGGAGTTCGATGATGACTTCAGGCAGAGTCATTGGCTATCCGCAGTCTAGCACCGTGGCGACCGGGGGAACCGCACGGTTCGTGGCCGCGCGGCAGCCTCTTACGATCAAGGGACCGCATTACGTCGAGGTCTGGATATAGGCGCGCATCATCTCCGCCTCGCCGGACTTCTCATCGAGGTGGCAGCGCAGCAGGTCGCGCAGCGAGAGAAAGCCAACCAGGATGCGGCCATCACACACCGGCAGGTGCCGAACGCTGTGCGTCTGCATAAGGCACATAGCCTCTTCTGAGCTGGCAGTGGGCTCAACACTACGCACCTCTGTACTCATCACATCGGCGATGCGGGTGGTCAGGGGATTGCGACCTTCGGTGACCACCCGGCGCATGATGTCACGTTCGGAGAAAATGCCGACGAGTTTGGTGTCGTCCAGCACCGGAACGGCGCCGACGTTGCAGTCCACCATGTAGCTGGCGGCTTCGAATACGGTCTGCGTAGGCTGCACGTAGTGGATGGTGCGATTACTGATAAGGTCCCGGATGGTCGCCATACTGCCTCCTGTAGTCTCAAACTGAAGGGCGCAGCGAGCTCGCGTGAGTGCGAGCGTTCCAGGGTCAGTTCCCGCAACGCCGAAGCAGGCGTTGTCGGGAGCTCAGCTTCGCGACCGGTATGCAGCCAAGCAGCACTTGCGCGCTGCTCGAAAGGGCCAGATTCGCCCCGGGAGCGAGGAGCGGAGGCGAGTATAGTCGCAATCTGCAGCAGATTGGAAGCATAAATTAGGGGTGCGGGAGAAAAATACCTGTTGAAGGCAGGCAACCTGCCGCTGAGGATTGGCAAGACATTCCCGCATTCCGGCTGGTATTCTCAGTGATTTGACGATCCAAGCCAGGAGGGACAGCGCACGTGTCCAATAGTTTGCAGGGCCGGACGGCAGTAGTGTTCGGGGTAGCCAATAAGCGCAGCATCGCCTGGGCGATTGCGCAGCATATGCAGCAGGCTGGAGCGCAACTCGCCATCACCTATCAGAACGAGCGACTGAAGCAGGAAGCTGATGACCTGATCGCGGCGCTGCCCAATTCGCAAGCCTTCCAGTGCGACGTTTCGCGCGATGAGGAGGTTGCGCAACTGTTCGCGCAGTTGAAAGAACGCTATGGCAAGCTCGACGCCCTGGTGCATAGTGTGGCATTCGCACTGGCGGACGACTTGAAGGGCGAATTTGTAGATACCAGCCGCGAAGGGTTTCGGATTGCACTTGATATCAGCGCGTACTCGCTGGTTGCAGTCGCCCGTGCCGCGCGTCCGCTGATGACCGAAGGCGGCAGCATCATGACCATGACCTATTACGGCGCCGAGAAAGTTGTGCCGAAGTACAACGTAATGGGGGTGGCGAAAGCCGCGTTGGAAGCCTGCGTCCGCTATCTCGCTTACGATCTCGGCAAGAACAAAATTCGGGTGAACGCGATTTCCGCCGGACCGATTAAAACGCTGGCGGCGCGCGGCATCTCCGGTTTTGGTGAGATGCTGAAAGAGCAGTCAGAACGAGCGCCGCTGCAGCGCAATGTGGATGTTAACGAAGTCGCTGCCACCGCAGCTTTCCTGGCCAGCGACGCCGGCAGTGGCATTACCGGCGAAACCATCTACGTAGATTGTGGCTACAACATCATGGGATTCTGAGAACCAATCACTGCCCCGCCCACGTCCTATTCATCAGGATCAGCTTGCCGCCGCTGCGCGCAAGCTGATAACTCCCACTCTGCCCGATATAAGCGGGAACGTTTCCTTCTTCGACCCAAAGAAACACCCGTCGCGGTCCATTCCAAAGTTTCTCCAGTGAAGCGTCGTTTTCGAAGATTGGCGGCGCATCGGGAAACAACGATCCGTAATCCAGATCGCCTTCGGTGCGAGTGTTGACCACATGCACTGGCTGGCGCGCGTAGAAGTTGATGGTCGACGCGTCTTCATACGTGCCGTAGGAGACAATTACGTCGCCCGGCCGGAACTCCTGTTCGACGGCATCGGCCAGCTTCTTCGAGGAAAGAATGGGCGAGAACATCACCAGGCCCTGATGTACCGCAAAGAGTACGAACACCATCATGATGGCGAGCGCCCAATTGGCAGCGGTAGCACGATTGCGGCGGCGATAGAACAAGTTGAGAATGCTCCCCATAAACAACGCGATCCCAAAGGTCGCCAGCGGAACGCGAAAGAGTCCCAGCGCGCGCGGTGTCAGATCGAAGATGTGGCCGAAGGCGAGCGCGTATTCGCCGGGATTCTTCCGTAACAGGTCGGCGAGATCGCTGTCGGCGGGCGTGCTCTTGCTCTGCGCCAGCAGAAAGATCGCGGCAGCGAAAACCATGGTGCCGATCACGACCAAGACGAGCGATCCGATGCGTCCGCTCTTGCGCAATCTGGAACCTTGACTGGATTCCGGAGCGGATTCGTCCTCTTCCTGCAGCCAGCCGCCAATGAGCAGCGCCACCGCGGGCAACGCCGGCACTGCGTAGTATTCCTGCCGGGTTGAAAAGCTGAAGAACAGCAGGATTACTGCGGCCCAGATGGCGAAGAGCAGCGCGGCCCGCTGGCGGCGATTCATTGCGCCGCGAAGCTCGCGCCAGCGATGCGGAATCTGCTTGAACGATTGCACCAGAAATGCCGACCAGGGAAACAGCCACAGAAACATCAGCGCCCAGAACAGCAACAACGGAACGGTGTCGTAGTCGTGAGGAATGCGCCTCCCGAGATAACGCAGGAAGTGTTCGTTGACGAAATAGAACCACAAGAAGCCGCGCGCCTGTCCGGCGGGAGGATTCTCGATTGCGGCGGCGATATGCCACGGGGCGGCGATGACTAGCAGAACGATGGTGCTCGAGATTAGCCGCATGCGCAGCAGGTGTTTGAGATTGCCGGTCAGGATCAGAAAAATCCCGATCACCGCTGCTGGAAACACGATCCCGATCAGGCCCTTGGTGAGCACATCCAGAGCGACGGTCGCCGCCAATCCCCAGCAGGCGGCAATCGAGGGCCGCGCTTCGTCGAGCGTCCGCAGGAAGAAGTCGAATCCCAACGTAAGCCATAGCGGAATGAGCATGTCAGGAATCAGAATGCGGGTGAACAGATACGGTCCAATGGAAAGGGTCAGGACGATCGCAGCCCAAAATCCGGCACGCTCGCCCAGAGTCCGCTTGCCGAGCTCATACGTCGCGAGCAGCAGCGCCAATTCGGCGAGGATCAGCGGCAAGCGGGCCGCCCAATCCTTCACCCCGAAAATCTTGAAACTGGCTGCCATGCCCCAATACAGCAGCGGAGCTTTTTCCAGATAGCGCACGCCGTCGATGTAAAGGGTGGTCCATTCATGACGGATCAGCATTTCGCGAGCCGCCTCCGCGTGGACCGAGTCGGCATCATCCAGCAACGGCGGTGAAAAAAGCCCTGGGACGTAAACGATCGCCCAGAGGAGCACAATCCAAACCCAACGATGGCGGCGGCCAGCGGCCGTACCGGAAATCCCTTGAATGGCGAAGCTTGCCTGAGAGATGCTGGGGGAACTCATTCGAAAGTTGGAACGTTCTGATTATAAGTGAGCCGCGGGGGTAGCGACTTGGCGTGACATGGGGTAATTGGAGCGAAACTTCTCGCCGAATCTGGCTACAGTCTTCGCGGCTCGCGCGGCGCGGGCTCGCGTACCGGAGCGTCCGGCGTGGCAATCGGCTTATCGGGAGGCTCCTGCACCGGTGGCGGCGGATCTTCGCCGGGAGGAACTGGAACTGGCGGATCATCGCTGCGCATAACGAGGCGCTTCATCATTGCGATCGCTCCTTACCCCTTCACCATCAACTACACCGAACGACGGCCGGGTCAATGTATCTTCTCCGGCGTGAACCTGTCCGAAATTCAGCACGGTCACGATGAGCACGCCGCCGAATATATTCCCGGCGGTTGCCAGGCAAAGCCATCGCAGGTAATGCGTGAACGGCACGGCTCCGGCGAAGACGGCCGCCATAATTTCTCCCGTGCTGGCGATGCAGTGCGCGAAGTGGCCGATCCCGACGACAAAGGTGAGCAGCCAGATCACCGCGATCTGGCCGATGGTCCAATGGCTTGCGGTTACCAGCCATGCTACCAGCGCGATGATCCAGCCTCCGATGACGCCGCTCCAGAAAATGTGATTGCCCGAGCCCTGCACGGCGGTAATTCCAAGTTGCACCAGGTAGAAATGCACGCTCTGGTTCAGCGAATCAGTGAGCACAGCTAAGCCGGCAAATGCAAAAGCTCCGAGCACGTTGCACATGAACACGACGCTCCACAGCCGGGCGGTATCGCCGACATGCCGTCGTTCGCTCAGGATGAGTGCGACAGGGTAGAGAGTATTTTCTGTGAACAGTTGGGCTCGTCCGATGATGACGGCGATGAAACCCAGAGGATACATCGTATAGGCGATAAACTGCTGTGCCGGCGTATTGCCCAGCGCTGCCAACGAAGTCGCCACGCCTAAACCGGTCAATCCCATCGACAGACCACCGGCGAACCCTGAAAAGGCAAGGGCGCGGGTAGAGCGGCGCAACTCGTCGTGAGCGTTCTTTTCAACCCCGCGATAAATCTCACGGGCAGTGCGGCGCACGGATTCTTCGCTGGCAACTGGCATTAACTGCGGCTCCGTCGTTCCGAGGTTAGATGCTGCGGCGGGGTGCGGGGTTGAAAGTCTTTCAGTGGCGAACAGCTCTTCTCGAAACACGCGGGCTGACCTCGCGATCAGCCCGTTTCAGCCAACTCATAGTTTCCAACAGTCCATTGCGGCTGTCATCGCTCTGGGATGTTGGGAGTGCGGACATCGGGCATGGTGGACTCGCCGGGAAGCCTGGCCGCATTTGGTTTACTTGTTGTGGCATTTGGACCGAAGGTCGCATTGGGATGGGCGGGATTAGGATCCTTCCCCATATCGGTCGCATTGGGCGCGTGTGTGGTGTTGGGAAGTACACCGCCATGGCTGATAGCGCCTGGATTAAATGTGGCATTGGGAGTGGCGGGGACTGCATTCGGGATTCTGGTGGGATTTGTCCCAAAACCTCCCATAGCTCGTCCGCCGCGTTGCGCGAAACTTACGCTGGTCAGGAATCCCAGCAGCATCCCACAAACGAGTACCTTCTTCATAGGTGTCCCTCCGCTGCTTTTACCGTTTGGGATCTTCGGCCAGGTGGCTGGGCCCGCAGACGAAAGACGCGTCGTGATCAGGTTGACTTACTTGCAATGACGCTGCCAGGACATCCGACCTGAAAAGGCTGGACTTGGCAACTTTGATGTCTGAAGATCGGGAAAAGTTTGTATAGGATCAGTGCAGTTTTACCAAGCCAAGCAGAGCACGCAGGTGAAGACTGATAGTAGCGCGACCGCCAGGACCTAACCTGTCACGGTATTCGCTGATCGCGAGTTTAGTACTTCCGCAGGACGCCGATGACTCTGCCCTGCACTTGTACTGAAGCGGCGGGAACAATAATCGGCTGCATCGTCGCATTGGAGGGCTGCAGCCGGACCTTGCTGCCTTCGACGTAAATGCGTTTCAGCGTGGCCTCGGTGCCGTCCACCAGCGCGACAACAATCTCGCCATCGCGAGCGGAATTGGCTTTCTCCACCAACACGTAATCGCCGTTCAGGATGTGCTCGTCCTGCATACTCTCGCCACGCACCTGCAGCACGAAAACTTCTTTGGAGCGGGTGAAGTCCGCGAGCGAAATCGATTCCGGATTCTCGACGGCTTCCAGCGGACGGCCCGCCGCAATGCGGCCGAGCAGCGGCAAACTCAAGCTGCTTTCCGCGGCTGCGGCCGCGGCTACCGCCAGGGACTGCTTCATGCGCCCGCGCGGCTTGAGCAGATCGATCGAGCGGCTGCGATTGTAATCGCGGCGCAACAATTCCTTCTCTTCAAGGTTGGTGATGTGCTTGTGGACGGTAGCCAGCGAACTCAAGCCAAGCCCCTCGGCAATTTCTTCGTAGGATGGCGAGTAGCCGTTCTTGTCCACAAATCCGGAGATGAAGTCGTACACCTGCTTCTGGCGGCGAGTGAGGGCCATAACTGTGTGCCGAACCTCCGCCCGTATTTTCAGCGAATAAAAGGCGAATGTCAAGAACGAGTGCGGTTCCGGCTTCCTTTTTTGAGCGCTACTCGCTTTTTGCGGTTCGCTTTTTAGTTTTGCGGGAGGGTCAAAATCATTGACCACGGAGACACGGTGGAGCACGCCTTCAGCCCGAAAAGTAAAACGACCGTCAGCAGGAGCGGTCGTGGGGAGTGACTCAGTTCGAATTTTTCTGGCGTACCGCGCAGGATCCAGGTGTCATCCCGAACGAGCCTCTTTTGCGAAGTGAGGGATCTGGGCGCGCCGATTCGTGCCGGCGCACGAAAGGCGCGCATCCCTCATTCAAACTGAGACATTACACGGTCGTGAATTGGCTAGACTAATCGCTAGTTGCTAATTACTTATCCGGCAACTTCTTCCAGCTGCTTCTGGTCGATGTCGAAGTTGGAGTACACGTGCTCTACGTCATCGTGCTCTTCCAGAGCTTCCAATAGGCGGATCATGGTGCTCGCCTGATGACCTTCGAGCTTGGTGTAGTTCTGCGGCACCATCGCGATCTCGGCTACTTCAGGCTTGATGCCGGCCTTTTTCACCGCTTCTAGTACAGTTTCATACGCTGCAGGATCGGTGAGGATTTCCCAGCTGTCGCCGTCATCCTTCAAATCTTCGGCACCCGATTCAAGTACCAGATTCATCAGGTCGTCTTCCTTGGCCGCCGATTTGGCGATTATGATGTCGCCCTTCTTGTGGAACATCCAGCCGACCGATCCGGCTTCACCCATGTTCCCGCCATTCTTGGAAAAGGCATGACGAAGCTCGCTGACGGTCCGATTGCGATTATCGGTTGATACCTGCACCAGAATGGCCACACCGCCCGGACCATAGCCTTCGAAGGTGATTTCTTCATAAGACACGCCGGGCAGTTCGCCGGTGCCGCGCTGAATCGCGCGCTTGATGTTATCGGCCGGCATATTCTCGGCCTTGGCGGCCGCTACGGCGCCGCGAAGCCGGGGATTTTTTTCAGGATCGCCACCGCTCTTAGCTGCGATGGTGATTTCCTTTATTAGCCGGGTAAAAATCTTGCCGCGCTTAGCGTCCAGCGCGCCCTTTTTGTGCTTGATTGTTGCCCATTTGGAATGGCCTGACATGAGGGACCTCGGATGTTAAATAACCTGGGATGAGTACCGGTTGATGCCGCACGCGCTTGCCGAACGCAAGAACGCATCCGCTCCGATTGTCTCAGAGCGGTGCAGCGAAAAGTAGATTATATCCCGGCCTTCAATGGCCAGTCGAGAGAATCCGCCTGATGGGAAGCGCCGCTGGGCTTGCGCGAATGGCAGCCCGCGCCAGGCGTTTCTGCTACATGCTGTCCGGGGGCACGATGTCGACGCGGCGCTGCTGCTGATAGCAGCTCTCATCGGTCGCGTTACAAACCGGGTAGAGCTTGCCCCATCCGGTTGCGAAGCCGATGCGTGACTCGCTGACGCCACTCTGTATCAGCTTCTCTTTTACGAACTGGGCGCGGCGGTACGACAGCACCAGGTTGTAGAAGATGTCGCCGCGAATATCGGCGTAGCCCTGAATCCACATTTGAGAGCCGGTGTTCTGACTTAGCCAGTTCCCGTCGCTCTTCAGCACATCGGGGTTGACGACACGGCTGTAGATGTTAAAGGGAAAATAGACTTCCTTAACATTCTGGATGAGATCCTGGGCCTGTGGCGACAGTGGCGGAAACTTCGCCTGCGAAGAAGCTGCGTTGTCGTCCTGCGCCATTATGTTGGTGGCAGGAATGAAAACACTGAGGGCAATCAGAAAAGCAGCGAAAGTAACCCAAAAGCTTTTGCCGGGGACAACGTTACGCATAACTCCTCCGATGGTGAGGTGATGTGATCTGGAAAATCGCGAAACTCCTACTGTACCCGCTCGCAACAAGACACACACTTGTTTGGAGCGGACAGTAAATCGGCCAGCGAGCTTCCGTGACAGCATAGATGAGGAATATTACAAGAAGATGAAACTTCACCTAATCAGGAACGTTATAGATAAATTTCTATTCCACCTCGCGAAAGCTTGCGCAACCTTCCAGTGGTTCTAATCCAAGCTGTTGAAATCTAGGCTTATTCGCGGAACTTTCACCTTCCATTAACGAGTCTGTAACTTGGTCAACTTACGATTTCGCTGACCATTATCAATCCTAATTCCCTGCATTGTACTTGGCGTACCGCGATGCTGGTTTGCTGTAGATTCGTTCCGCTCAGCTGTTGCTTTCAGGAGAGAAAATGAAACTACGACTTGCTCTGGCCCTCTCGATACTGGTTACCACAAGCGTTTTCGCGCAAACAGATTCCCAAACCAATACTCAAACTACGAAGCCTAAAGCGACCCGTAGTTCCGCTCCGGTTTCACGGCAGTTGGAGGACATGAAGGATGCCATCTCGGCACAGCAGCAGCAGATCCAACAACTGCAACAGCAGATCTCGGTCCGCGATCAGGCGATCCAGCAGCTGCAGCAGCAGGTGACGGCGGCGCAGACAGCGGCGCAGCAGGCGCAAGACACCGCCAACGCCGCCGTCCCCAAGGCGGAACAGTTGGACAAGCAGTACTTCGATCCGCTGCAACACGACGTTGCCGATTTGAAAACGGTCACCGGCAACACCGCGAACGAGCTGCAGGAAACCCAAAAGCGGGTCGCCGGGCTGGAAAGTCCGTTGGCGATTCACTACAAGGGAATCACCCTTACTCCGGGTGGCTTCACCGCGGCTGAAACTGTGTGGCGTCAACGGGCCACTGGATCTGACATCAATACGCCATTCAACTCCATCAACTACGACGGATCCTCGTCGGCCCACATGTCCGAGTTCTACGGTTCCGGACGTCAGTCGCGTCTCTCCTTGCTGGCGCAAGGCAAGCTCGACAATTCCGCGATGACGGGCTACGTCGAGACCGACTTCCTGGGGACAGGCATTACCTCCAACAACAATGAAAGCAACTCCTACGTGATGCGCTTCCGCCAATTCTGGGGACAGGCGGCAACGTCTTCCGGATGGAGCTTCACCGGCGGTCAAATGTGGAGCTTGGTGACGGAAACCAAGGTGGGTGAAGACAACCGCACCGAAGCCACGCCGCTCACCATCGACCCGCAATATACGGTGGGTTTCAGCTGGGCTCGTCAGTACGGATTCCGCGTGGTGAAGAACTTCAGCAATGAGTTCTGGGCCGGCTTCTCGGTAGAGAACTCGCAGGAAACAATTACCGCGCACGGCCAATCCAACAACTACCTGGTCGGCCAGTCCGGAAATGGCGGCGGCTTGTATAACAGCGGCGTCACTGGCTGCTCCAGCTCGCTCGTCACGTCAGGAACTCCGGCTACGGTTACCGGTGTGACCACGACCTGCACACCTGCTGCCAGCTACTCTTACAATCCGTCGCCTGACTTCATCGGCAAGCTGGCCTTCCAGCCGGGCTTCGGAGGACATTATGAATTGTTCGGGGTATTGACCCAGTTCCGCGATCGCATCTTCCCCGGTGCGACGCTGGCGACTCCAACAGCTGCCGGCGCCTATAACAACGGAACCTGGACCGGTGGCGGCGGTGCGAATGCCCGCTGGTCGCTCTTCCAGAAGCACTTTGACGTCGGTCTCCACGGGCTCGGCGGTAATGGCATCGGCCGCTACGGAACCGCTGGATTGGCCGACGCAACGGTTCGTCCGAACGGCTCTTTGGCGCCGCTGAATAACTATCAGGGCCTGCTGACGCTGGAATACCACAACCCGCATTGGGATTGGTATGGCAACGGCGGTGTGGAGTATGCCGGACGTTCCGAGTACCTGAATGCCAAGGGAGTGCCAGTCGGGTACGGCAACATCTTGTTCGCCAACTCCGGCTGCGGCATCGAGACAGTGCCGGGAACGGCGTATAGCTTGGGCTTTAGCCCGGGCGGCTTGGGCTCCTGCACCGGCGATACCAAGGACATTTGGGAAGGCACGCTTGGATTCTGGTACAAGCCCTACAACGGTCCCAAGGGACGGTTGCAGATGGGCCTGCAGTATTCCTACGTGACTAGACAGGCGTGGGCTGGCATTGGAACCAAGGCTCCGTTCCCAGCGCCGGCAACGGCTAACCCGAACGCCATCGACAACATGTTCTTCACATCCTTCCGTTACTACCTACCGTAAGCAAAACGGGTGGCTGGTGCTCGACCAGCCACCCGAATTTCCCCCTGACTCGCTTTGCGGATCGTGATGTGTTCGCGGTCGATTTGGCGTCGATTTTGGCATCCTAAGTCTTTGTGGCTCAGGAACATAGCAAGTAAGCCTCTGCCGCTCAATAACTTACGGGATATTTCTTGTTTAAAGTCAACGCCATCAATATTTTGAAAACAAGATGGAGGGCTATCGGCGCGAAGCATCCACAGCCCGCTTGAAGAATCGAACCGCAATTTCTTCGTCCCGCTGACGCGCTCCTCAGGATGACGAGCAGGCAGCTCTAGCAGGGATCGTACTCACTCACGTGACGCGACAGGGAATGGCGATCCCGCTACACTCTCACGATCATGACTTCGGTGGATTTGACCAGTGCGGCAGCCTTGTCGCCACGTTTCAGGCGCATCTCGCGAGCGGCGTCGGCGGTGATGATCGAGGTGATGTGCTGTCCGCCAATCGACAGCTTGATCTGCGCCACCAGGCCTTCAATCCGCACTTCCACAATGCGCCCTACGAGTTGATTGCGTCCACTGATGGTGCGAAAGTTGGCGCGGCTTTCTGCTGGCTGACTGCCGAGCGATTTGAATAAGAAGCGGTCGATCTCACTTTGTGGGATGCGATGGTGGCCGCCCGCAGTTTTGATTGTGCGCAGCTTGCCCTTGTAAATCCACTGCTTCAGGCTGGCGTAACTGACGCCAAGGACCACGGCGGCATCGCGGGGACGCAGCAGCTCTTCCGACTTGGGACTCATAGTTGGCATTGTAGAGCAGGATGTTTGGTCAGCGGCTGCTCGGCCTCGGAGTCCGAGAATAGAACAGTTCCAAAGCAGGATCGAAGCAGCTCTGTTTCAGTCGACAGTGAAGTGTTTCGGCTTGCCTGCCGATGGCTTCCTTGACAACCTGTTGGTATCGGTTCGCCGGCGTTAAGCGCTGCATGAAGAACCTGCAGACTAAACACGGGAATGTTTTGCCGGAGCTGCCACCGGCCTTCGACCGGCGTCACCGTGAGCGCATCGCGCTTACGATTCCGGTGCGAATTCTGACTTATGGTATGCTCTGCGACAAATCCACGGACGCAACCTGCACCGATCTGAGCGAAGGCGGCGTGGCCCTCGATTGCGAGGCCGAGCTGAACGTCGGCGATGTTGTGATTGTGGAGTTCCGTCAGAAAGGCGAGGCGGCGTATCGCTGCCATGCTCGGCTTACCTATCGCATGGGCCGGCGCTACGGAGCGAACTTCCTGGGCGGAGAATAGCCGCCAGTTTCCACGGTTTAGGCTGACGATCCGGCAAGCGCTTCCAAGACTAATCTGGCTGCAGCAAGATCTTCCACCGCCAATCCCAAGGATTTGAACGCCGTGATCTCCGCGTCCGGCAGCGGCTTGCTCCCGGAGAGCAACTCACCCAATTCAGCATAAATGGTCGCGTTGGCCAGCAGCACGTCTCCAGATTCCCTCATCGCCGCCTCGCGGGAATCCACGATGACGGCGCCACGCATTGCATCGCTGTCCAGTTCGCGGTTCTTCGTTCCTACTGCGCCGACCGCATTCACCAGAACGCCGGGCTTGAGCCAGGCGCCGTGCAGCAGGGGCTGCGATGATCCAGTAACGGTCACGACAACGTCAGCGCCTCGGACCGCGTCTTCCGCCGAAGTCGCTCGGGCGCCGATTTCATCTGACAATCGTTGAGCGTGATCGGGATTGCGGCTCCAGACGCGGACATCGTCAAACCTGCGCACCAGCGAAAGCGCGCGGAAGTGCGACCTCGCTTGCACACCGCTGCCAAGGATCGCCAGACTGCGTGCGTTGCGGGACGACAGCAGCTTCGTCGCCGCCGCCGACACGGCGGCCGTGCGCAACTCGGTAATCAGACGGCCATCCATCATTGCCAGGGGCTCGCCGGTATCGGCTCGGAAGAGAGCGATCACAGCCTGATGCGTCGGCAGCCCGCGAGACGCGTTGTCGGGATAAAGATTGACCAGCTTCGATCCCATCACGTCGCCGTAAACGGCTGGCATGATGCCCATAAACCCGCGGTGCTGAGGCACGGGAATGACACTGCGCACCGGCTGTTGAACGCGCCCTGCGGAAAAGTCGATGAGCGCGCGCTCCATCGCCGGGATGAGCGTCTTCCAAGCTCAGCAACGGACGGACGGCTGCTTCGTCGAGGAAGCGAACGGGCACGGTGGAGTTCGACTGGGTCATTGGTCAACAATTGTAATGTAGAGTAACCTGCGAAATGTTCGCGGGTGATGCGGCGGAGGTACAGATGCCAGAGCGCGGGAAATCTCGACGGCAAGTCGTGACATATTTGCTGTTGGTTTTTGCTTTCAGCGCGGTTTTCTACCTCTTGATCTTGCGCAGCGGCAAGCTCAGCGGCGCCGGCGGTCAGTACGTCGTCGGGATTATGTGGTGTCCCGCGTTAGCGGCGATGGTGACGCTCAAGCTGAACCGGCGCAGTCTGCACGACTTGGGCTGGAAATGGCCGCAGACGAAGTACATGGTGATGTCCTGGTTCATTCCGCTGCTCTATGCGGCGATCGCTTACGCAATCGTATGGATTGCTGGTCTTGGCGGCTTTCCCAATTACGATTTCATGCAAAAGCTTGTTCGTCACATGGGTCTGCGCACCTCACCGGTCGTCTCCACCGTTGTGTATGTGTTGCTGACGAGCAGCTTCGGACTGGTTTTCGGCTTTGCGACAGCGCTGGGGGAAGAGATCGGCTGGCGTGGGTTCCTGGTCCCGGAGCTGTCGAAAACGATGGGATTCACGGCAACTGCCCTGATCAGCGGGATCGTCTGGTCGTGTTGGCACTATCCGATCCTCATCTGGGGCGACTACAACTCGGGAACGCCGTGGTGGTTCGGCCTGCCATGTTTCACGGTTATGGTGATCGGGCTTTCTTTCATCTTCGCCTGGATGCGGCTTAAGTCCGGCAGCCTGTGGACGGCGGCGATGCTGCATGCCAGCCATAATCTCTACATTCAGGATATTTTCACTCCCCTCACCAGAAATACCGGCAAGACAGCGTGGTACATCGACGAATTCGGCGCCGTGCTGCCGCTCGTGGTAGCGGTCTTTGCCGTCTATTTCTGGCGCAGACGCGGTGAGCTGAATCTGAACCCGGCCGAAACCAACCAGTTCCGTGATGCTTTGCCCAACCTGGGGATGAGCTCGCACATCGCAAACTAGCATGCTCAAAGTTAAGCGCCTATCGCCTGATGCCATCCTTCCAACCGTCGCTCATCCCGGAGAAGACATCGGCTACGATCTTTACTCCGCCGAAGAGCTGACGATTCCTGCGCGGGGCGCTGCCGGAGTTCACACCGGTATCGCCATCGAATTCGTGCCGGCAGCCGGCGCAGTCGTGAAGACTCGTTCCGGATTGGCGAAGAAGCGGCTCATGTGCAATGCCGGCGTGATCGACGCAGGTTATCGCGGCGAGATCATCGTTCTGATGGAAAACCTCGGCAGCGAAGACTACACGATCCTTAAAGGCGATAAGATCGCGCAACTGTTGGAGCATCCTTTCCTGGCCGGCGAAGTGGTGGAAGCGGAACTCAGTGCGGCGAGGCGCGGAGCGAAAGGCTTCGGATCAAGCGGCGCGTGAGTATCGAATGTTTGCAAGAAATGATAACGCGGGGGCTACGTTGATCGGCCTTCGATCGATTGCTTTGTTGGTGCTGTCGAGCTTCTTCTTGCTGCTACCAACGGTTCAAGCGCATGGCGCGCCATTGCGATCAACTGCATGGTCCCCATTTCAATCTGCCGCGGGCCCGAAGCAACAGGCGAATCAGTTCGATTCAGCGGGCGAGGCACAACTGGTTGAGTTGATCAACCAGGCCCGTGCGGAGCACGGCCTTGAGCCGCTGAGTGTGGATAAGCGATTAACCGCCGCCGCACAAAAACACACACAACTGATGGGTCAGCACGAGGCGCTGTCACATCAGTTCGAGGGCGAGCCGTCGCTGCAGTTGCGAATCGCCAATGAAGGTCTGCCCTCGGACCTCGAAAGCGAAAACGTTGGCCTTAACAACCGGAGCGTTGCAGAAGCCAACGAGGGCTTCCTGCACTCGCCGCCACACTTGCGCGCAATGCTGGACCCGGACTTCAATGTCGTAGGCGTGGGTGTTCTGCGTAGTGGCGACGAGATCTATGTCACCGAGGACTTCGCGCGCAAACTGCCCCAGCTTTCAGAACCACAGGCCGAGGCCAAAGTAGAAGCCGCCATCCGGCAGTACTACAAATCTCGCGTGACACCAACGACTACGGGAGATATCCAGGCGCAATTGCGGCACATAGCTTGCGATATGGCGCTGAATGATTCGGTCAATGCGGGAGCTGCCATGCAATTACCAGGAGTGCACGAGGTCTTCGCCTGGACAGCGGGCGATCCTGCAAAGTTGCCGAAGGGAATCGATAAGGTGCTGCTGCCGGAACCATCCGGCTACGCGCTGGGAGCTTGTTTCGCCCCCAGCGTGAGCCATCCCGGAGGAGTGTACTGGCTAGTAATCGTGACCTACTGATATGAACCGGACGCTAGTCGTCCGCGCACCAATCTAAGCGTTACTAGTGAACCAGACCCGCGTGCGTCACGGGCCGCGTCACATTATGAATCCGTACCTTGCCGTTTGGCAGGCTGGACTTGATGTACTCCTCGCCGGCCTGCATCATGTGAGTCCAGACGTCTTGCGCCCGGCCTTTTTCGTTGAGGAATGCTGCTACTTCAGCGGTATTCATGATGGTCCCCGCCTCTTTCGCGAACTGCAAAACGTGGGCCAAGGTGATTTCCGCGGTAACTTTCTCGCGCCAACACTTCTTCTTCAGGTCAATCATTTCTGCTTCCCGACAGAATGGACTTGCCTTACGTATCTAGAAATACCGCTCTGAGCAGTGCGGCGACGATGGCGAACATCACCGGTGCCTGTGATGATGGTCACATAAGATATGTTCATCCGCCCACGGATGGAACCCAACTCACCACAGAGACACAGAGAGCAGAGTCTTTCGTCTTTCGTCTTTCGTCTTTCGTCTTTCGTCTTTCGTCTGCTTCTCCCTGTTCTCTGTGTGTCTCTGTGGTGAAAAGCAGTTTCCGGCAGCTGTGCTAACTTGGGTCGAGGTGGCAGATACGCCGTGCATCTACGTCGGCACCGCCGGCTGGTCCTATAAGGACTGGGAGGGAATCGTCTATCCGGCGCAGATCAAGAAATCGCAGCATCCGGTGGAATTTCTGGCGCGCTACATCGACGTGCTGGAGATCAACACCTCGTTCTACGGGCACATCAAGCCGGAGTGGGGCAAACTGTGGAGCCGCATGGCGCGAGCGGTGAATCCGCAATTCATGTTTACCGCCAAACTCAACCGCGCCTTCACCCATTCGCCGATTGCCCTCATGGAGAGCACGTCAGCCGAGACCATCCGCGTCAATGAAGAAGACGAGCGGCTGGCGAAGGAAGGACTGGAGTCAGTTGCCGCGGAGAATATGTTGGGCGCGGTACTGGCCCAGTTTCCCATCTCGTTCAAGAACACCAACCCCAACCGCGATTACCTGGAGAGCATGGTTCGGAAATTCAAGCACTTCCCGCTGGTCATCGAGGTGCGGCACAACAGTTGGACCAACGAAGGCACGCTGCGCTACTTTGCTGAGGAAGGCGTCGCCTTCTGCAACATCGATCAGCCGAAGCTGGGCAAAGCCATTACGCCGACCGAGCATGTCACCGCGCCGCTCGCCTATGTTCGGCTGCACGGTCGCAACTACGACCAGTGGTTCGACAGCGATTCACGCAACGATCGTTACAACTACCTCTATACCGATCCCGAACTGCGCGGCTGGAAGACGCGCGTCGACGCGATCGCCGAGAAGGCGCAGAAGACGTTTGTGATCGCCAACAATCATTTTGAAGGCAAGGCCGCGGTCAACGCGCTGCAGTTGAAACACATGCTGACAGGAAAGCCTGTGCCCGTTCCTGACACGCTGCTGAAGAAGTATTGGGAGCTGGCAGAAATCGCGCAGCCCGTGCAGGTGGACAAAGACGCGTCCGTGGAGTAGCTGCGAGCGTCGAGCTGCTGAACTGCTCGCCGCGTACTGCCAGCGATGTGAATGGGGAACGGCAACCGGTCGCAATTCAAGCCTGGAGAGCTGCGAGATTGAGGCTCGCGGCTAGAGGCTGCTGAGATTTGTCAGCTCGTGCTATCTTTCTCCGTAACGGACGGTATGGATCAAAAAGAAGCTGAGGAACTCAAAGAAGCTGCGGAGCGCGCCAAGGAGCGGCGCGAGTTGGCTCCCGTTAGCCTGACCATGGCGATCCTGGCGGTGCTGGTGGCTGCCGTCACTCTGCTCGGTCACAGGGCGCACACGGAAGAGCTGCTATTGCAAACCCGCGCCACCGATCAATGGAGTTATTACCAGGCGAAGAACATGCGCCGCAACAATCTTGAGGCGCTCGATGAGGTGCTCACCGCCCTGGAAAACACGAAAACCGATCGCTCGGCGGAGGTACGAAAGCACTTTCACGACGAGATCGACAAATATCGCAATCAGCAGACAGACATCCAGAACGAAGCGCGCGAGTTGGAATCCGATGTGCAGAAGACGAGCCGCCGCGCCGATCGCTTCGATCTGGGAGAAGTATTTTTGGAAATTGCGCTGGTCGTGACATCGATCACGCTGCTGACCGACCGGCGTGGGTATTGGTTTTTCGGAGTTGTTCTGGCCGCGATTGGGATCGTGTGCGCCGCGAGTGGCTGGTTTCTGCGGTAAACGGCCTTCGGCGAGTTCGCCGTGGCTAAAGCCATCCTTCATGCCATGGAATTTCCGCTGGGCGGAAGCCCGGCGCTTCCACCAAGCCGAAAATTGCAATCCTATGGCTCCCAGCCTTGCTCACCCACTAGAGGCACAAAGCGGCAAGCATCGCGAAGCGTGACTACAGTTTCGGCACCGATCTTCTGCACCACTTGAACCTGCTGTTCCGCGCGCGAGCCTACGGGCACGACCAGCCGGCCGCCATCGGCGAGCTGCGCGACCAGAGCGTCGGGAATTTGCGGCGCCGCGGCTGCCACCAGAATTCGGTCGAATGGACCATGCTCGGGCAGCCCAAGGCTTCCATCGCCGTGAATGACATGAACATTCGCGTAACCCAGTCTGTGCAGGATTTCCCGAGCCTTGTCAGCGAGCTCCGCCTGGCGTTCGACGGTCCAAACTTCGGCAGCCAACTCGCTAAGGATCGCGGCCTGGTATCCCGTGCCGGTGCCGACCTCGAGGACGCGGTCTTCCGGACGCACTTCGAGTGCCTCGACCATCGCCGCGACAATGTACGGCTGCGAGATGGTTTGGCCTGCGCCAATCGGCAGGGGGAAATCTCCATAAGCGCTGGCCGCATCCTCGCTGGAGATGAACCCTTCGCGAGGCACCTTGGCCATCGCGGCTAACACACGCTCATCGCGAATGCCGCGCGTGCGTAGTTGCTCCTCCACCATGCGGGCGCGCTGCTGGGCGAGAGACACAGATCCATGGCCGTTGTTGAAAAGGCGGGAAAACATTGTGCTACGAGGATTCTATGGTTTTTCGCGGCGCCAGACGTATTGCGATATTTGGCGCAGAGTCGGAATCGCGGAGCAATCAGTCCGCGACCTGCTTGGTTTCGTCCTCTGACAAAGCTTCGGCGGCAGGCAATGGCTCCGCCTTCGGCACCGCGACGACAGGAGTGCGGCGTACCGGCGGCTTGGCGGCTCGGCCTGATTTTTCGAACTGCCCGATATGCCAGATGTCGCGCGCGTACTCCAGCACTGTGCGATCGCTGGAAAACTTGCCGATGCGCGCGACGTTCAAGACAGCCTTGCGCCACCATACATCCTGATTCAGGTATTCGGTGTCGATTGTCTGCTGGGTCTCCACATAGGCGGGGAAATCGGCGATGTGGAAGTAGCGATCGCCACGGTGCACCAGCTCGTCAAAGATCCAGCGAAACAGGCCATGTTCATTGGGGCAGAAGCGATCCGAGGCCAGCGCATCCATCACCTCGCGAATCGCCGGCATCGTTCGTCGTATCGCTCATGCGAGTTGTACGAGCCCTTCTGCTGCATTTCGCGAATTTCCTCGGAGCGCAAGCCGAAGATGTAGATGTTGTCTTCGCCAACTTCTTCCGCGATCTCGATATTGGCGCCATCGTAGGTGCCGATAGTGAGTGCTCCATTCATCGACAGCTTCATGTTGCCGGTGCCGGAGGCTTCCATGCCTGCCATGGAAATCTGCTCGCTCAGGTCGGCAGCAGGAATGATCAGCTGCGCCAGCGAGACGCGATAATCCGGCAGGAAGGCGACCTTCATCACGTCGCGCGCCTTATCGTCATTGTTCACCACGTCGGCCACGCTGTGGATAAGCTTGATGATCTGCTTGGCCGCCCAATAGCCTGGCGCAGCCTTGCCCGCAAAGATGTAGGTGCGCGGCACCAGCGGCATCTCGCCACGTTCGACGATTCCAAGATAGTCGTGGATGATGCCCATCACGTTCAGCAATTGCCGCTTGTACTCGTGAATGCGCTTGATCTGCGCGTCGAACATCGAATCCGGATCGACTGAGACGCCGCTCAAATCCTGAATCACTCCGGCCAGCTTCAGCTTGTTCTGCCGCTTGACTTCCCTGAACGCCTCGCGAAAGTCCTCGTCTTCGGCGAAGGGTTCAAGATCGTGCAGCCGGCGCAAATCGGTGATCCACTTATTTTCGTCGAGGGTGCGGCTGATGAGATCGGTCAGCCCTTCGTTGGCCTTCATCAGCCAGCGGCGAGGCGCGACGCCATTGGTTTTGTTGTTGAACTTCTCCGGCCACACCTGGGCAAATTCCGCCGCCAGCGAGTGAATCAGCAGTCCCGTGTGCAGCTCCGAAACGCCGTTCACGGAGTGGCTGCCAACAATGCAAAGGTTCGCCATCCGCACTTGCTTTTCATAGCCCTCCTCGATAATCGACATGTGGCGGCGCTTTTCTTCGTCGAGGAAGGAATACTGCTGCATCTCGCGCAAGAGTTCGTGATTGATGTTGAAGATGATCAGCATGTGCCGGGGCAGCACTTTTTCCAGCAGCGGCACTGACCACTTCTCCAGTGCTTCCGGCAGCAGCGTGTGATTGGTGTACGCCAGCGTCTGCTGCGTGATCTCCCACGCTTGTTCCCAGGGCAGGTGCTCATCGTCGAGCAGGACCCGCATCAGCTCGGCGACCGCCAGGCTGGGATGCGTGTCGTTCATCTGGATGGCAACCTTCGCGGGCAGCATCTCGATGCTCTTATGCTGCTGGCGGAAGCGGCGCAGGATGTCGCCCATGGCACAGGCGACGAGGAAATATTCCTGCACCAGGCGCAGCTCCTTGCCACTCATCACCGAGTCGGACGGATAGAGCACGCGCGAAATATTTTCCGACTGGATCTTCTGTTCGACGGCGCGGATGTAGTCGCCGCGGTTGAAGATCTCGATGTCGAAATCTTCGGAGGCTCGCGCCGTGAACAAGCGCAACCAGTTCACGGTCTGGCCGAGGTAACCGACAATCGGCATGTCGGTGGGTATACCGACCACGATCTTCTGCCCCGACCAGGTCTGCTCCAGACTGTGTTCGACCTCGCGCGGTCCGTCGACCCGGCCGTACAAAGGAATGTCGACCGCTTCTTCGAAGTGTTCGATCTGGAACGGCGTTCCGTTGGCCTTCCAGCGGTCGGGCTTCTCGCGCTGGAAGCCATTAAAGATTTCCTGCTTGAACAGGCCGTATTCGTAATCGATGCCGTAACCGAAGCCGGGCATGCCAAGCGTCGCCAGCGATTCCAGAAAACACGCGGCCAAACGGCCGAGACCGCCGTTGCCGAGGCCAGCATCATTTTCGCTTTCGAGCACTTCGTCGAGGCTGACGCCGAAACCGGCGAGCACCTCGCGGCACATGTCCTCAACTCGCAGGTTCGATAAGTTGTCGCCCAGCGAGCGCCCCATCAAAAATTCCATCGAGAGGTAGTAAAGCTTCTTGGAGTCCTTGTGGCGATAGCGGGACTCGGTCTCCAGCATGCGGTCGACGATACGGTCGCGTATGGCGAGCGAGACAGGCTTCAGATAATCGGCGGGCTTGAGCTCCGAGGTCGGCCGGACCAGGGTGTAACGGACGTGGCGCAGGATGGCCTCGCGCAGCACTTCAGCGGGCCTGACCTGCGAGAGAAATTCAGGGGATGACATAGAAAATAGCGGCCCGTCCGCCTCGCACTACTCCAATACTCCAGTTCGCGCCACGTCCCCTCAGCAGGCAAAAGCGGCGTCTTGCCACGATGAAGCCCCAACGAGCGACATGAAACCTTGGCCGTACGTCGCGATTTGGCCTAAGGCGATTCGCCTCGCAGAGCACGCCGTAACGGTCAGACCCACCGGGTAAGACCAGGACGCGATTGTTGCTAAACGACTTGCTCGCTTCGCCCATTCTACTGCCAATAGCTCGCCCTTAGGAACACCTCAGTTGCTAACGGTGGCTCGTCGGATACTTCGGCAAGATGGGAAATAACTTGACCCGCGATCAGGCGAGATTAGAACGGCTTGGATTTAATCGTCCGGATCGTGTGCCTGCGGCTCGGGTGCAAAGACGGTGTGCTGCGGAGTGGGAATGGGAACATTACCCTTTGCCGCCCGCCATAAAATCGCGTTGAGGATGTTGGTGTCAGCCGCATCGGCATGCGAGAAGTCCAGTTTGGACGACAACCTCGCGCCTGGCGCATTCGGAGCGTTGGCCTGGTAAATCATTCCGTTATCGCGATTGCGGTAGTCGGCCTTAAACGCGGGCTGATCTCCAGCACCGGTAAACAACGGCGCCATCACCGGCGCGTAGGCATCGTTGTTATTCATTGGAGGAAGTCCCAGCAACACTTCCATGGTGTGGATCAGGTTAACAGTCGTGTAGAAGTGATGATCGACGGCGGGCGGCTGCGCCATCCCCGGAGAATACTTGCTGATGACCAGCGCGATGCTGCGATGCGCGTCGACGTGATCGGCGCCGTTCTGCGCGTCGTCCTCCAGAATGAAGATGGCGGTGTCATCCCAATAGGGACTGCCCGACACAGCCTCGACAACTCGCCCCACTGCGAGGTCGTTATCGGCAACAGATGCGTTCGGCGTCGGCATGCCGGGACGCGTGCCGGCTGTGTGATCGTCGGGCAGCCGCAGCAGCACAAAACTCGGCAGCTGCTGGCCCGTCCCCGCCTGGCGCGCCTTCACGAAGCCGGCAAACTCGCGCAAAAACTCGTCGGCGCGCAACTGATCGGGGTAGTCGAGTTTGAAGTCGGCGTAATTGGGATCGAAATGTCCCTTGAGCTCGGGCTTGGTCGGCGTGTCGTAAGCGATCAGCGGAATCGTGTACTGGTACGGATTTTTGCCACCGCCAAGATTCGCCGGCAGTTCCTCTCCCGACTTAATTTCCTTGCGCTGCGCGCACGACGGCGCCTTAAGCCCGCCCAGCGACGCCGGGCTGCTGTCATCCGGGCCGGTACACCACGCCGTGGTGACAAACTCGCCATAATTGCGATAGCTAAGGTTGTGTCGCGCCAAATTGCCCCACAGATATCCCGTCCCGGGCTCATTTACGTCGGGCACGCCGGCGTTCATTGGGATGTAATCGCCGACCCAGCCCTCATAGTCGTAATCGCGCTCTTTGCCGCGATAGTCGATCTCCCACGTCTTTTCGGTGTAGTCGCTGGTGATCGCCGATGTCGACCACACGTGTCCGTCGCCCGAAACCTCACCGCTGTCGTAGAAGTTGTCGAGAATTCCGAACTGACGCGCCAGTTTGTGCTGGTTAGGCGTGATTGCCTCGCCATACATCACCAGCGACGGATCGCCGTTAGCTTCGCGAATGTCGCCGAACAGCTGATCATAGGTGCGGTTCTCCTTGATGATGTAGATCACGTGGCGAATGGGATTGCCGCCACGCTGAAACGCGATCTCCCCGGTTCGTCCCTCCATCAGGTTGCTGCGCAGAACTTCCTCCGTGAGTTTTTTCTGATCGCGCTCGGCCTCTACAGGATTTACTCGCGCAATCGAGCCGCGAATCAGGGTCGCGATATACGGATGGTATCGCTTGCCGGGATGCTGGGGATTCTCTTCCCACCCGGAGTTCGGCCCGGTGCCTTGACCTTTGCCGGTGACTATCAATAGTTCATCGCCGTGAACCGCCAGCGCCGTTGGATACCACTCGGTGGGAATGAAATAATCGGCTTCTGTTTTGGACGCCGCCGATACATCAAACACCGCGACCGCATCCGACGACGCATTGGCCACGTACAGCTTGCTACCATCCGGCGATTGCGCCAGCGCGTTGGGATACGTCCCACCATAGATCTGACCGGGCAGCTTCGTATCCAGATAACGCACGACTTTGCCGCTCTCCGTGGCAATCACGGCGACGGCATCACGGTTGGCCAAGGTGACGTAAAGCTCGCGCTCATCGGAACTCAACAACAGCGCTGTCGCATGCGACGAAGAGTCGATATCGCGGCGAGGCGGTAGCAAAGAAATTTCGCGGACGACTCCGCCGTTGCGCAGATCGAGCTCGGCAACCGCCGAACCGTTCCACAGCGAGCACCATCCGCGAGTGCCGTCGCGTGTTGCCGCCACTCCATAAGGAAAGCCGCTGGGAACGACTTTGCCATTCGACAGATTGAATCGCTCGAGAACATTTCCGCTGCGCGTGTCGAGCAGCACAGCATCGTCCGCAAGATTTTCCGCGATCAACAACTGGTCGCCATCCGCTCCTTTGACCACGGCGATTTCGGCAGGATAGGGAGTCGCTTTGCCTCGCGGAACGCTCTTTGCGTGGTAATTGAAACGCTGTCCTTTGGCGAGCGGAGCCAGCGGCAGCTTGAGAAATCGCCCCGGCGACAGCGTCCCGTTCTGCAGACGATAGACCGCAATGCCGTTTCCAGTATCGCCCGCGTTCTTGCCTTCGGGATCGGTGAGAGAAGCCATCGGAGCATAGAGCTCAGTGCCATCGCTGCTCCATGCGAGGCCGAGGAAATAAGTTTGATGAGCGTCAAGTCCCAGGCGAGGATCAGGGAAGTCGCGCAGTTGATTCGTTGCCAGATCGAGCAGGGATATCGATTGCTGAAATTTCGCTTCGACCGTTCCGTACCCGTTGTTCAGGATCGCCAGATACTTGCCGTCAGGACTCAGCGCTATGGCCGTAGGAAAGCTATTTGTCCGCTGCGGTTGGCCCGGTGCGGGAAGCTGCAGGGTTTTGCTGGAAGGAAGGGGAAGTTCGCTCGATTGCGCTGCGGCGAAGACTGCAACTGTGCAAAACAGCAGCGGGTAAAAGAACCGGGCGAAGCGAGCCCATCTCACAAGACGCTTTGTATCAGGGCACGTCTTTAGACGTGCCGTACCCGGTGCAAGAGAAATTTGGGCTTTAGCCCCGGGCAATACTAGTGCAGGGGCTAAGGCCCTGGGCTTAGATGTGGTTCTTACGGCACGACTAAAAGTCGTGCCCTGATACAAGGCCAAGCGATTCAATATAGGTTCACTCACTTGCAAAGCAACCACGCCCTTACCCGCCCGTGGCCTGCTGTTTCATCTGCCGCGCCCGCTCATACACCTTCACATATTCGCGCGCCGAGTTCGTCCAGGAATAATCCTGCGCCATACCATTGCGCATCAACGTCTGCCAAGCATTCTGGTCACCCCGATACAACGCCACGGCGGCGCGCACTGTGTCCAGCATCGCTTCCCCGGTATACTCGCGAAACTTGAAGCCTGTTCCCTTTAGCGTCTTGGGATCGAATTGCTCGACCGTATCGTCCAGCCCGCCGACGGCGCGCACAATCGGCACCGTGCCGTACTTCATGCTGTAAATCTGGTTCAGTCCGCAGGGCTCGTAGTGCGAAGGCATGAGGTAGAGGTCGCTGCCGGCTTCGATCTTGTGCGCGAGCGCGTCATCGTAGGCAATCTTCACCGCTACCTTCTGCGGAAACTGCTTTGCGAGCCGGCGAAACATGTCTTCGTATTCGCGCTGGCCGCTGCCGAGCACAATCAGGATGAGATCCTCCAATGCCAGGCGATCTGCGACCTGCTGAATAATGTCGAAGCCTTTTTGCGGCACGAAGCGCGAGACGATTCCAATCACCGGTAACTGCGTGTCCGGCGCGAGACCGACGGTCTGCAGCAGATCCGCTTTGCACTTCGCCTTGCCGCTAAGATCCTTGGCCGAGTAGTGCGCAGCGATGTGAGGGTCGGTTTCCGGATTCCAGGAAACGTAATCGGCGGCGTTCAGGATTCCAGCGATCGTGTTTCCCCGCGCGCGCAGCACTCCCTCAAGTCCGAAGCCGTATTCGGCGGTCTGAATCTCCTGGGCATACTTGCGGCTGACGGTGGTAATGAAATCGGCCATCGAGATTGCGCCCTTGAGGAAGTTCACCTTGCCGTAGAATTCCAGCTTCGACATGGTGAACAGATCCCAAGGCAGCATCAGCAGCGGCAGAATCTCGGGCGGGAACAGTCCCTGATATCCCAGATTGTGAATAGTGAAGATGCAAGGCGTGGTGGCGAAGGCCGGATCTTCGTCGTAGAGCGTCTTCAGCAAAATAGGAACCAGCGCGGTCTGCCAGTCGTGACAGTGCAGAACAGCGGGCGCGCCCAGGATTTTTGTAGCTTCCAGCACGGCGCGGGAGAACAGGGCAAAGCGCTCGGCATTATCGTGATAATCGCCGAGAGCGGTACCGTAGAGGCCATCGCGATCGAAGAAGGGCGGGTAGTCAATGAAATAGAATTGCACTCCTGAGCGCACGCCGCCGTCGAGCACCGAGCAGAAGCGATAGCGATCGTCGAACGGCACGGTGATGCTGGAGATGACGGTGCGCGGATTGTCAAGCCTGGTTTGACGATATCGGGGAAGGAAGACTGTTGCCTGATGCCCCAAGTCGACCAGCGCCGGCGGCAATGCGCCAATGACGTCCGCGAGACCACCGGTCTTGGAAAACGGCACGCACTCGGATGCGGCGAACGCTATGTGCATCGAACCTCCCAGCGCGGCAGTAACACTACCGCGGGGTTGGGGAATTGGTTGACTGAGGACTGCAGAGAATGAAGCACGAAAGTTCGGGACACTTGAGTCTAATTGCGCGGTCGAAAGAGGGTCAACGTGGCTAGGGCGGCAATCAAAAACCCGAGTCCCAGCAGTACTAAAAAACACAAGCCGAAATTAGGGCAGAACTACCTGGTCGATCTAGGCGTGGCGCAACGAATCGTCGAAGCGCTGGGCGACATTTCCGATCGCAGCGTGATTGAGATTGGCCCGGGTCGCGGCGTACTCACCGACATTCTGGCAAGGCGCGCCAAACGGGTAATTGGAATTGAATTGGATCGCGTGCTGGCGGCGCAGCTTCGCATGCGTTATGCGACCAGGGGCAATGTCGAAATTCTCGAATCCGATTTCGTCACTGCCGAGTTTACTTCGATGGTTGGCCGACGGCCGGGACCGTTGCACGATCTGCGTCCAACGCAGCCCGAAACAGTGGATGTGGTGGGAAACCTGCCGTACTACATCACGTCGGACATCGTGCTGCGGATTCTGCAGCTGCATCAGAACATTGATCGTGCGGTGATCATGGTGCAGCGGGAAGTTGCCGATCGCATCGCTGCCACTCCTGGCAGCCGTGATTACGGATTGCTTTCGGCTACGGCCCAGCTCTTTGCGCGCGTGGAGAAATTGTTCACGCTACCTCCGGGCGCGTTCTCACCGCCGCCGCAGGTGCACTCGAGCGTGATCCGCTTGACCATGGCGCCGCGGCTAGAGGAATTGCAAGTCGAGGAGGAACCGTTTATCGCCTTTCTGAAGCTGGCGTTTGCGCAGAAGCGTAAGACGCTGGCGAATAATCTGCGCAGCCGATATGACGCGGCTGCGATCCGGGCGGCGCTGAAGAGTGCCGGAGCGCGGGCGGATGTGCGCGCCGAAGCCATATCGCTGGAGAAGATGGCGAATGTGTTCCGGGCACTGCGAGGGGCGTAACATTGCAGATAGGGTCGAGATCATGGCCACCGCAATTCGACAACCCGCCGTTGCCGGCCGATTCTATCCGGCCAACCCGCAACGTCTGCGCGAGGAAGTCGAAAGCTATATCGCAGTGCCAGTTCACGCTGCGCCCGAAACCAAAATCCGCGCCTTGGGCTGCGTCGTTCCTCACGCCGGATACATGTATTCCGGACACGTTGCCGGAGCAGTCTATCGCCGGATCGAGTTGCCGCAACGCATCGTGATCTTGTGTCCGAATCACACCGGCATGGGCGAGCCGCTCGCCATCATGAGCGAAGGTGCATGGCATACCCCGCTGGGCGACGCTGCGATTGACGAAGAAATTGCTGCCGAGTTGAAACGACAGCTGCCTTTACTTTCCGAAGACGACGAGGCGCATCGCTCCGAACACGCGCTGGAAGTGCAGCTTCCTTTCTTACAGGTGCTGGCTCCGGGATTTCGCTTCGTGCCCATCACGGTCGGAACCAGCAACTTTGAAGTGCTGAGCTCGCTCGGCGTCGTGATTGGGAACACGCTGGCGAAGCAAGGCAGCCAATCGCTGGTCATCGCCTCCAGCGACATGAACCACTACGAGAGCGACAGCGTTACACGTGTGAAAGACCGTCGAGCCATCGAGCCGATGCTGGCGCTGGATGCGCGCGGACTGTACGACTCGGTCCGAGGACACAACATCAGCATGTGCGGATACGGACCTGCCGTCGTGATGCTGACGGCAGCACGAAAGCTGGGCGCAACCAAAGCTGAGCTGGTGCGCTATGCCACATCCGGCGATGTGTCGGATGACCGCGAGATGGTCGTAGGATATGCGGGAATCGCGGTGTATTGATGTCAGCTGGAATTTACCAGGCATCCGTTAGCCGCGTCTGGTTCGAAATATGAAAGGCGCGAGAGTTCGTCCCCCGCGCCTTGCAAATTCTAATGCCGCACTCTCAGTAGCGGTGCGGCAGTTTCTGCTCGGTGTCTACCGAACTGGTCAGTGAACCAATCAGGTAGCTCACGACAATTACAGCAACCACAGCGATCGTTACCAGATCCATGTGGCACCTCCCCCAACCCGGCGGCTGGCGCCGAGCCCTGTACTCACTCATCCTCTCCTGCAGCTACTTGATTAGACACCGCGTAGCAACAGAAGTTGTGCATCGTTTGTAACACGATTTCAGCGATACCGCAGTAGAAATCGGATTGACTGTTGATTTAGTGGTACCGTCTGCGCCGTCAGTTGTGCGCCATATTCTGCCTCGCCTCATGTTGAGGTCTTCTCCAGACGAAGGCGGCGCCGCAGCTGTCGTCAATGTCCTCCGGCCATCGCCATCGCTTCCGGCAAATCGCTCAAAAGCTCGCTACATACCGCGCCAGCTCTCCTGATATAAACTTTCTCGCAGCAAGATTCTGCTCCGGAGATACCGTGAAAGCACGTCGCGTTGCGTTGTTGCTGTCTGCTCTTTCTCTTTCCGTTGCCCTCGCCCAAAACACAACAGCTCCCGCGGCTGTACCGGACGGCCAGAAACAGCTGACCATCGAGGACATCTACAAGCCAGGCGGGATTCTGGGCCGCGGCCCGGAAAACGTGCAGTGGAGTCCCGACGGCACCAAGGTTTCGTTTGTGCAACGTGACGACACCGGACAGCAAGGCGAGTTGTATTACGTCGACGTTGCTACCGGCAAATCAGCCGTGCTGGTGGCCAGCGGCAAGCTGGCATCGCTAGCTCCGCCGACCAGCTCCATCAAGGACGAGCGCAAGAAGGAAGCGGCGCAACGCTATTCCATCGCGGCTTATCACTGGGCGCCTGACTCCAAGCACCTGCTCTTCGACGCGATGGGCCAGCTTTGGCTCTACAGTCTCGACACCGGCACCGCGGTGCAGCTCACCTCCAGCAACGACCAGAGTGTCGATCCCAAATTCTCGCCCGACGGGAATCGCGTTTCCTACATCCGCAAACACAACATCTATGTCCGTGCCATCAATGGCGGCAATGAACGCGAGCTTACGAAGGATGGCGACGACAATCTGCTGAACGGCGAAGTCGATTGGGTCTACGAGGAGGAGCTTTACAGCCGCAGCAATTACTTCTGGTCGCCCGATGGCAAGCAGATCGTCTTCCTGCAGATGAACGAGAAGGAAGTGCCGACGTATCCCATCACCGACTACATGCCGGTGCACGCCACGGTCGATCAGGAAAAGTATCCGCAGCCCGGCGATCCCAATCCCAACGTGCGCCTGGCGGTGGTGAACTCGAACGGCGGCAAGGTTAAATGGATCACGGTGAATCAAGGAAAAACCGGCTCGCTTCCGCTGGGCAACGATCCCGACAGCCTGATTCCCCGCTTCGGCTGGGTCAACGATCACCTGATTTGGGCGATGTCACTGAATCGCGTGCAGGACCGGCTCGACCTCTACTTTGTTGACGTCAACACCGGCGACTCGCAACTGATGATGACCGAGTCGACCGATGCCTGGATCGACATGCATCCTGAAGTCGACTTCAAGGTGCTGAACTCCGGCGACACCTACTTATGGACGAGCTGGCGTGACGGCCACAATCACATTTACCTCTATCGCTATGACAAGCAAGAGCCGCTGCGTACACAAGCGCAGGTAGCACTACAACTCACGCACGGCGATTGGGAGGTCGAGGGCATCGACGGTGTCGATGAGAAGCAGGGCATTGTGTACTTTGCTGCTAATGCAGGAGATTGGCGGCAGTGCAACGAATTCGCCGTCGGGCTCGATGGCCAGAACTTCCATCGCATCACGAAACAGGATGGCACTCACATAGCCGACTTCGACCCGAAGAACACGAAATACTACGTCGACAACTACTCCGCGCTGACGACGCCGCCAACCATGTCGGTGTGCAGCGTCGACGGCAACTGCACTCCGTTTTGGCAGCCGCACAGCGTGGAGGCCTACAACCTGCTTACGCCGAAGTTCGTCGACTTCAAAGCGGCGGACGGCACGACCACTCTGCAGGGTGAGATTCTGCTTCCACCGCCAGGCGGGCCGATGATCGCCAACGGCAAAGCGCCGCTGATCCTGAATCCCTATGGCGGTCCGGGGATACAGACCGTACGCGATTACTGGATCGGCTACGATCTTGGTCTCTTCGACCAGATCCTCGCCCAGCAGGGCTTCGCCGTTCTGCATGTCGACAATCGCGGCATGGCGAATCGCGGCAAGGCCTTCGCTCTGCCTATCAAACATCACTTCGGCCCGGTTGAGCTGAGCGACCAACTCGCTGCGTTGAAACAGGCGCTGGCACAGTTTCCGCAGCTCGACGGCAGCCGCGTCGGTTTCTGGGGATGGAGCTATGGCGGATATTTCACTCTGTATGCGCTGGAGCATAGCGATGCGTTCAAGGGCGGTGTTGCCGTTGCGCCGCCCAGCAACTGGCTGCTCTACGATTCCATCTACACCGAGCGCTATATGGGCCTGCCCAAGAACAACGAGCAGGGATACCACGACAGCTCGCCGGTGAACTTCGCCAAGGACCTGAATGGCAAGCTGCTGGAAGTGCACGGCACCAGCGACGACAACGTGCACATGCAGAACACCATTCAGATGATCAACAACCTCATCGACGCGGGCAAGCAGTTCCAGTTGATGATGTATCCGGGCAAGACGCATGGCATCGCCGGATTCCAGGCTCGGACGCACCTGTTCCACATGATCGACGACCACTTCCTGGAGATCCTTGCACCGGGGAAGTGAAGGCGTTCACCAGGGGGGACGTGCCCACCCTCGCCCAAGAGCGGGCGAGGAGGGTACCGTGAGTCGAAGATCGCCACAGAGGGCCGGCCAACCCGCCCTTTCTTAAGAAGTATTCGGCAACAGCGCGTTCTTGCGCGGGTACAAACCACCAGCTCGGCCACTAATGATGCGCGTCCAGGCTGTCTCACCACGCCACTTTAAGGCTATTGTCATCCATTCAAGTTCAACGTAAAGTCGCTTCACTTTACTGCTCCTAACAACCTTCGGAATACAGCGCTTGTATCGTGATCAGGAACTTCCAATTCCTGCCCATTCCGAATTGAGGGGAAATGAAGAAAGATATCGCTGCGTGGATAAGCACGTTGGCTTTATTCACTGCGGTGGCGAGCTCAACTCGCTCGGACGCACAATACGTCCCGACGCGCCACAGCCCAATCGTCGACGAAGAGCTCTCCGGTCCACCCGACCTCACACATTATGTCCGTGCCGCAATTCCTCAGGACTACGCGCCGGGTGGTAAGCCTGCGCTTCCTCTGGCCCCGGTTTCGGGACTGGCAAGATTTCCTAGTGTCTTTGTAGTCGATGCTGTGGTGAACAATACTGACAGCGATCTGAAGAACACGGACACCTACGGAGATAGCGAACCCAGTATTGCCCTGAACCCAATTAGCTGCGTCGACAGAAGGGGCTGCAGGATTATCGTGCTGCTGGCTTTCTCCGGTCAATGGACTGGGAACGGCACATTTTCACCGCTATGGCTGTCCACCAATTGGGGCGAGACTTGGACGAAGGAGTTCACCATCCCGATGCCCCCCAATGCGCCGAATGGTCCGTCGTGTCCCTGCGATCAGACGCCCGATTACGGAAGCACTGATCAACTGTCGGCAACCTTCCTGACCTTCGGTGGTGACAATAACGTTTACAGCGGCAGCACTTCGAATCCGGCTGAGGCCTCCGCATGGAGCTGGCTCGTCGAAAATGGCGATGCGCAACGCACCAATCAGTACGGAGTTAACCAGGTCGATCAACCCTGGCTTCTGGTGAACAAAGATCCGGAAATCCGTGGACAGAACAATGTTTATGTGGATTACGTCAACTTTGCCGGCGCACCGGATATGCGAACAGCGGTTTCAGATGGCAGGGCTCCACTCGATTTCACCATCGACAATCTGGTGGGCTATTCCGACACGGGTGACTTTGATCCCGGTTTGCGCCTGGCGGCCGATCCCCGAAGCGGTGCACTTTACAGCCTGTTTCAGCAGTGTGTTGGAAGCTGCACGCTGGGGCTCAACCCCAAGACGATTAACTACGTGCTCAATCGCTCCTTGGATGGCGGCGCCACCTGGTCGCTGAATGGCAGTAGCGATGGAATTTTGGTGGTAACGGCACAAAGCACGCAGGCCCGGCCCAAGTTCGGAACGGTGAACGCACTCATCGGCGGCGTGGAGCATGTCACAGTGGATCCAAAGACCGGCGACGTATATGTCGTCTATGGAGATCGCGATTCAAACACCGGAAACAACCGCCTGAGTATCATCCGGCTTACGGACAATGGCAGCGGTGGTCTCACGATCGGACCATCGTTCTTCGTTACCGGACAAGTTCAGGCTGCGCTGCCCTCCGTGGCCGTCGCCGATAACTCCGTTGGTTCGGTCGCTGTGCTGTATGACACCTACGATGGAATGGATTCCGGCTATCCCGAGTTTTCCGCCCACCTGGCAGTGAGCTCCGATCATGGAATGACCTTTCAGGATGTGATTATGGAGACATTTCTTTCGCCGGCCACGGACAATGGCGGCGACCGGCAGCGAGTACTCGGTGACTACCAGCAGCTCAAATCCTTTGCTAACGGCTTTTATGGTGTATTCACTGGAAACGGAGTACCTTTCCACCGACCCTTTTCCAACACCGATCCAATCTTCTTTAAGACCTTTGTTGCGCCGTAAATTGAGAGCTCGATCTCACCGTCCCGGGGCCCCAGCAGTCCTACCTTTCGAAGTGCTGGGATGAGAGAGCATCTGCCTTGGCGAAACAAGGCTTCGCTTGCCCACTGCCCACCCCCATTTCGTCTCTCAGCGAATGACTCGGTGTTCTTTCAATATCTGCACGGTCTTATCGATCGGTAGCGCTTGCACTGTGTGTCCGTTCCCAGTCATTGTCGTCGCCCGAAACATGGAGTTATATATGGCTTCCTCGGTCGCTTCGATCACTGCCAGAAACAGTGGCGACATCGCATCGTTGGTCAGCACTTCGACATGTCTGGTCAGCGACTTGTCAGAACTGTGAATCCGCACCTGCGGGGCAGTGGAGAATGCGATTGCGTAGTCTCCGCTGCCGTTCGACGCAGCGCTGCCGGCACGGGCCATACCCAGCCACGCCCTCGCCGCCAGGCGCTTTAGGTTTCGTGCGCCGATGGGCGCATCGGTCGCGATGATCATCATGCATGACCCATCCGCCTTATCCATCCTGCTGCCTTGCTGCGCTAATTCCTGCCGCAGGTAGTACTGGCCCAGTTCCTGGCCGATGGGAGCGCCGGCAATCGTTAACACGCCTCCAAAATTCGTTTGGACCAGAACCCCTACTGTGTACCCACCAAGTTTCTGAGGCAGCTTTCGCGACGAGGTTCCGATACCTCCTTTCCACCCGAACGCGATGGTCCCCGTCCCGGCGCCGACGTTGCCCTCTTCCACCGGACCAGCCTTGGCGCTCTTGATGGCAGCCAGAACATCATCGGAAGTGACGTGACGACCCCGAATGTCGTTCAGATATCCGTCGTTGGTCTCGCCCACAACCGGGTTCACCGACAACACATCCTGGTTCCCAGGAAAAGTCAGCACATAGCCGGTCAGCGCATCGGCCACCTGCGGGACGCTTGTGGTATTCGTCAGGAGAATAGGGGTTTCGATGTTGCCCATTTCCTCTACCTGCGTGGACCCGGTGAGCTTGCCGAAGCCATTCCCAACGAAAATTGCCGCGGGCACTTTTTCCCGATACAGGTTGCCGGAATGGGGCAGAATCGCCGTCACGCCGGTGCGGATGTTGTCACCTCGGATGATGGTGGTCTGGCCAACCTCAACACCGGCAACGTCGGTGATCGCGTCCAGCCGTCCCGCGGGCAGGATGCCGATCTTCAGCCCCAGATCCGAAGCGCGAGGCCGCGTGTTGGAGTAGGTGCCTTGCGAAAAAACAAAGAGGGAGTGAAGCAGGAAAGCGGCTAGGGCGAGAGTTCGATAGACCATGCGTAATCTTACGACCCCGCCATGTGTACTTCCACCACCAATCGGGTGTACAGTGTCACCCACCAAGAAACGCAACCGTCATCGGTCGCATCTGTGAGGGGACCATCATGACGAACCCTCCCCGGCATTCCAGCCCTTTGCCCAGCAGCCTGCGATGCACACTGTTGGCAATAGTTTGCGCGCTTGCGGTGATCGCAGCGCAACTCGGGAGTGATCCCAATCTGCTAAGCCTTCGAGTTTCTACCTGTTTCGCTTCACTACGCCCAAACACATACCAAACAGACCGACTAATATGGAGACTGGAGCGACCCAGTCGCTTCTGAGCTGTTCCCCGAGAACAGCCAGGCCAGTCAACAATAACAACATGCCCATGAAAACCAGGAACTTCTGCTCCGAATGAGAAGCCGCGCCCTTTAAGCCAGTCGTCCTCATGTACGTCTCCCCTTGGTCAGATTGTACGGTTCTAAGCACTAGGATGTTCCGGAGTTCGGCTCCTGACCTCAACCATTGTGATTTGTGCCGACTTGCCCTCGCCACTCTCTTTCTGTTTGAATTCATTGAGCCGATTCCACCACTCCTGGGAGCGTTATCCTGGCGAACCAACTCTTCGCGTGCAAGTCCATTGACAAGCTGATCTCCGAATCGGAGGAGCCCGAACATCGGCTCAAGAAAAGTCTTGGCCCGTGGTCGCTCACTGGACTGGGCATCGGCGCCGTTATCGGCTCCGGCATCTTCACCGTGATCGGCACGGCCATCGCCGGACAGAAATTCGATACCGCGTCGATCCTAAACACTCCCGTCGCCGATTACATCGTGCATCACACGGCAACGCTCGGCCGTCCCGGTGCTGGCCCGGCGCTGTCGCTGTCGCTTGTTCTGGTCGCGATCGTCTGCGCCTTTACCGGCCTCTGTTACGCCGAACTGGCTTCGATGATCCCCATTGCCGGCAGCGCCTACACTTACACCTATGCCACCATGGGCGAGCTGATCGCCTGGATCATCGGATGGGACCTCATTCTGGAATACGCCGTCAGCAACATGGCGGTCAGCGTCGGCTTTGCCGCGCACATGGCTGCGACCTTCGATTGGTTCGGCTGGCACCCTGCGCTGCGCTGGATCTCCCCCGCCTATCTGCCAGGCGGCCTCACCGACCTCAAGGGCAACGTGCTATACACGCCCGGTTGGCATTTCGGCTTTAACATTCCCGCGTTTCTCATTGTCATGCTGCTGACTGTGGTGCTGGTGCGAGGCATTCGCGAGTCGGCTGAGACCAACAACATCATGGTCCTGCTGAAGATCGCAGCCATTCTGGCCTTTGTGTTCGTCGGCCTGCGCTTCATTCATCCCACAAACTATCATCCGTTCGTGCCCGAGGGCTGGTCAGGAGTGCTCACCGGCGGCTCGATTATTTTCTTTACCTACATCGGCTTCGATTCGGTTTCAACCGCAGCCGAAGAGGCGCGCAATCCGCAGCGCGACATTCCTTTCGGCATCATCGCCACGCTGATCGTGTGCACCGTTCTGTATATCGCCGTGGCCGTGGTGCTGACCGGCTTGGTCCCCTGGCACTCGCTGATCGACGATGCGGCGCCGGTCGTCAACAGCATGAGCATGCTGGCGGGAACAACGAAATCCGCGCTGCTGCACTGGACCGAGCTGGCAGTGCTGTTCGGCGCGATGATGGGCATGATCTCGTCGCTGCTGGTCTTTCAGCTGGGACAAGCGCGGGTGTGGTTTTCGATGTCGCGCGACGGCCTGCTGCCCAAGATGTTCAGCAGCGTGCATCCCCGTTTTCGCACACCGGCGATAGCCACATGGATCGCAGGATTTCTGGTTGGGATTCCCGCCGGCATTCTGGATATTGGTACGCTTTCCGACCTGTCAAATATCGGCACCTTGTTCGCCTTTGTACTCGTCTCGCTCGGCGTCATCATCTTGCGCTACAAGCAGCCCGAGCGGCGTCGCGGCTTTCGTGCGCCCGGTGGGTTGACCGCGCCCATCCTCAGCGTCATCTTTTGCATATTGCTGATGGCTGGTCTGCCGATCCTGACCTGGCTGCGCTTTTTCTTCTGGCTGATTATCGGGATGGCGGTGTACTGGCTTTATAGCCGCCATCGCAGCGAATTCAGCGACCGCAACACGAAACCCGCGCTGCAGACGATAAACAAGCATTGAAGCAATTCGAGAGGATTCCCACCCGGGAGCTTTGGCAGGGATACGCAAACGGCGATAAACCAGTCCCGCGAAGCGGGACGGAACAGCTTAGGCCAGCACAGAGCATAGGAGTGCTGGGTGGCAGGTTAGTTTGAATCAAGTCCCTTCGGGGACGGCACTTTTCAGCCCCATGATCTCGACAAATGAGTTCATCCGCACTCTTCCTAAGGCCGAACTCCACCTCCATCTGGAAGGTTCGGTCGACCCTCCCACATTGTCAGAGCTCAGCCGCCGCCATCCCACGCCGCTCACAACCACCAATCCTGCCTACCGCAACATCGAGGAATCCGGCCGCGTCTTTACCGAAGACGAAGCTCGCCAGCTCTACCACTACAAGCATTTCACCGGCTTCATGTGGGCATTCAAGGCCGTTACGGAGCGCATGCGCAGTGCCGAGGACTACGAGCTTGTCACCTACCGACTGCTGCAGAAGCTGCACGCGCAGAATGTGGTCCATGCCGAGGTGTACATCTCGGCCGGCGTCGTGCAGTGGCGCGGCCAGGACTTTGCGCCGTTGTTCGAGGGCGCCGAGCGCGGCCGCCAGCGGGGCGAGCGTGACTTCGACATCTCTCTGTACTGGATCCTCGACGCCGTGCGCCACTTCGGAGTCGACAAAGCTCAGCGGGTCGTCGATGAAGCGATTCGGTTGAAGTCCCACAACGTAGTAGGAATTGGAATTGGCGGCGACGAGCGCCATGCCGGTCCGGAGCAGTTCCGCGAAGTATATGAACATGCCGCGAAGAATGGCCTTCGTCTGACTGTGCATGCCGGCGAGACGCTCGGGCCCGATTCGATCTGGGCTGCCCTGCGCAAGCTCAAACCCGATCGCATCGGGCACGGGCTACACGCCGTCGACGATCCTGAGCTGGTGCGCTACCTGGCTGACAAGCAGATCCCGGTAGAGGTCTGCATCACTAGCAATGTGATGACCGGTTGTTGTACCACATTGTATGACCATCCAGTCCGGAAGCTGTTCGAGGCGGGCGTGCTGGTGACATTGAATACTGACGATCCTGACATGTTTCGCACGACGCTCGTCGAGGAATACCGCATCGCGCGCGACACATTCGGTTTCAGCGAAGAAGAGCTGCGCCAACTGGCGCGAAACTCCTTCCGCGCATCGTTTCTTCCTGAAGAGCGCAAGCGGGAGCTGCTGCAGCAGATAGAAAGCCGCTAAATCCGGATCAGTGATTCCCTTCCGTCGCCACCGACAGCACCTTCATTCCCGGCATCAAATGGTTCCACGTCGCCGGCACTTGGTCCACCGTCACCCGGAACATTCGTGTCTGATTCGGCTGAACGGGATCTGTTCCCCACTCGTGTGTGGCCAAGGCGCCATCGCTATTCCGCACCATGCCGACAAGCGGTCGGTCAATGGCTTCCAGAGCCGTTCCTTTGCTATCAAAAAATGTGAGCTGTACAGTTGCGCCGAGCACCGGCCGATTACCGCTGTTTATAACATTACCGACCAGTTCCATCGCGCCGCCGGTGGGCGCCATATCGATCTTCATATTCGTGAATTGAAGCTCATTGCTGACCGGCTGTACCGGCGCCTGCGCCGCCGTAGGTGCTGGAGCTTTCTTTGGCGCACGGGGCAGGTAATAAATAAGCGCGGCGAGCAGCGCCGCCGCCACCACGATCGCGAACAAAACGCCAGGAACGGCGGTGAGGCC
Source organism: uncultured Acidobacteriaceae bacterium (assembly GCA_963818905.1). GTDB lineage: Bacteria > Acidobacteriota > Terriglobia > Terriglobales > Acidobacteriaceae > Bog-257. The sequence goes on along the minus strand of CAWFUE010000051.1, from coordinate 204,583 downwards.
CTTGTGCGGCGGCCTTCCGCCGGGAATCAATTGCGGCCGCCGCTCTTCGGTTGCATTACGCTGATCGGGTGGGATGCGCGGATTGGTTGCCATCGTTCTCCTCCGGAATCGCAACTATGGGACCTTGTTTGCCCCTCCGCTAAGTAGGATGTCCATCTGCCGGACCGAGTTTGCAGCTTTGCCGTTCGTGACTGCGCCAACTGACTCCGTCTTCCAGACATCTCAGCAGTAGTGCAGCTTTTCGACGTTCGCGCGACCAGAATTCTGCTGACGATCACCGCCTTTGTTGCCGCAGGCGCCTTCCTGTATGGCATCCGGCATACGATCATCATTTTTCTGTTCACCATATTTTTCGCTTACCTCTTGGCCCCACTGGTCGGCTGGGTACAGGCCTCGCGGCTGGCTCGAGGATCGCGGGTTCTTGCAATCGCAGAGACTTACATCTGCATCGCTCTGCTATTCGGAGTGCTCTGGCTCGTCTTCGGTCCACGTTTGGCAAGAGATGCCCACCGCATGACGGAGTCGTTGCCGGGTCTGCTCGATAATGTGGCCAGCGGCAACATCGCCTGGCAGGTTGGCAGCCGGCATGGCTGGAGCTTCGAAACCCAGCGGCGCATTCAACACTTCATCGCAGATCATCAGCAGGAACTGGTGAACTGGATGACGCAAGCGGGCGCGCGCGTGGCCGCATTTCTCGCCGATGCGCTCTGGTTGATCCTGATTCCGATTCTGGCGATATTTTTTCTGCGGGAAGGCCAGCAATTCGCGCAAGCCTTGGTCCACGCCTTCGACCGTCGCGAGCAGCGACGACTGCTTCGCGACATCCTGCAGGACATGGACCGCATGTTGGCCCGCTTCATCTTCAGTCAATTGCTATTGGGAGGCTTTTCGCTCGTCGCCTACGGCGTCGTGCTCACCTTACTGCATTTTCCCTATTCGTTGGTGCTGGCCCTTGCCGGCGGCGTGATGGAATTCGTCCCGGTTGTGGGGCCGCTAATGGCTGCGGGCGCAATTCTCAGTGTTGGCTTTCTGACCGGTTTTCCACACCTGTGGATTGTGGTTCTCTTTCTTGGCGTCTGGAGAATCTCTCAAGACTATATCGTGAGCCCACGTGTGATGGGACGCGGTCTTGAAATGCATCCCCTCGTAGCCATAGCTGCGGTGATGATGGGAGGAGAATTGGGCGGCGTTATCGGAGTGTATCTGGCGATCCCGATCGCCGCGACCATTCGCGTGCTCTGGAGCTGCTGGAAAGCCTATTCCTCGGCCCCGGTTGCCGCCGGCAATGCAAAGCTGGCAGAGGTTACATCCAGCCCTGCTCCGAAGCGCGCGCCCGTTAGAGGACGCCACGCCGAGCTCTGATGTACCATAGTCCCACAACGTGGGACCGTCAAAAAAGAGCTTACTCGCCGGCCACAGTCATGCCGTCAATTCGCAGTGTAGGAGATGCGACGGAGCTGCGAAACTCGAGATCGTTGCCGATCGCAGAGATGTTGAAGAACATGTCTTTCAGATTGCCGGCGACGGTGATCTCCTCGACCGGATACGTAAGCTCTCCATTCTGAATCCACAGGCCGCTGGCGCCGCGGGAAAAATCACCGGTCACGAGGTTGACGCCGAAGCCAAGAAATTCGGTGACGAACAGCCCTTCCTTGATATCGCCGATGATCTCTTGCGCGCTCTTTGTTCCCGGCTGCAGGAAGAAGTTACCCGGACCGATTCCCGGTGTCCCCGCCAATCCGCGCGAGGCGTTACCCGTCGTCTGCAGACCAAGTTTCTTCGCGGTATAGGTATTCAGCAGATACGACTTGAGAACGCCATTTTCGATGACGATCGTCTTCTGGCTAGGCACACCTTCGCCATCGAATGGGCTGGTGCCGAAACCGCCGCGCATGGTGCCGTCGTCGATTACCTGGATGTTGTCGCCCGCAATCTTCTCGTTGAGCTTGCCGGTGAGGAACGATGCGCCGCGATAGATCGAATCGCCGTTTACTGCCTCAAAAATGTGGCCGACTAGCGCGCCTGCGATCGTGTGCTCGAAGACGATCGGCACTTTCGCAGTCTTTACCTTGCGAGCACCCAACCGGCGCAGCGTTCTCTTTGCGGCGATCTGGCCGACCTCTTCCGCCGGCTCCAGCTTCTTCAGCGTGTTAGCTACCGAATACCAGTAGTCGCGCTGCATCGCCGAACCTTCGACCTGCGCAATAGGCACAGCCGAAACTGAGCAATAGGAGCGCTGATAGTCGCCGAGGAAGCCGTGCGAATTCGCTAGCACTTTATAGCCGACTGCCGCATCGAAAGTGCCGCCTTCCGAATTCGTGATTCGCGGGTCGACGTCCAGCGCAGCCTTTTCAGCGCGGCGCGCATAGTCAATGCGGTCGGCGGTCGATAGCGAATAAACGTCGTCGTAATAGAGATCGAGGTCGCCTTCCAGCTTGCCCAGCTGCGACGGCTCGGGAATTCCGGCGAACGGGTCCTCGCTGGTGACTTTGGCCAGCTTCAACGCCGAATCCACCATTTGCTTAATGCCAGAAAGTGTTAGATCGCTGGAATAGGTGCTGGCCGCGCGCTGTCCGAAGAAGACACGCACTCCGATGCCTTTGGAGCCGGATTCTTTTAATGTCTCGACTTCACCGAGACGGACAACTGTAGAAAATTCGCTGCCGTCCATGGCGACAGCCTCGGCAGCGGTCGCACCGCCCTCGATCGCGCGACGGACGACGTCAGCGGCGATTTCCTTCAAGTCGGTTGAACTTGCTGCAGTGCCGGCCGGACGATCTTCCGTAGAAACATTCATGTAGGTTGGAAGTCCTAGTGTGTGGCAGTCCCATAATGTAGGACCATTGTTTATAGTTTGTCATCCCGAGCAGAGCGTCCGCAGCTTTTTGCGACTTGCGTTTTCGGCGAGCGGACGCGCAGTCGAGGGACCTGCTTTTCCTCCGCACGGCATTAGCTCAGCCTTGGACAGCAGGTCCTTCCGCTCGGACTGAAGTCCTCAGTCGGGATGACACGAAAAAAATGTGAACAGACGCTGGCCCGAAGGCCAGCTCTACTATTTATCTGCCGGTTCCGCCGACTGTCAGACGATCGACCTTCAGCGTGGGAATGCCAACTCCCACGGGCACTGACTGCCCATCCTTTCCGCACGTCCCGATGCCTTCGTCGAGCTGCAGATCGCTGCCGACCATCGAAACCTTCGTCAGCACATCGGGACCGTTGCCGATCAGCGTCGCGTTTTTCAGCGGCGAGGTGACCTTGCCGTTTTCAATCAGGTACGCCTCCGACGCGGAAAATACGAACTTGCCATTGGTGATGTCGACTTGTCCGCCGCCGAAGTTTACTGCATAAACGCCGTACTTGACGGAGCGAATAATGTCTTCCGGCGAATCCTGTCCGGCGAGCATGTAGGTGTTCGTCATGCGCGGCATGGGAATGTGCTGATAGCTTTCGCGGCGTCCGTTGCCGGTATTCGGAATGCCCATCAGCCGCGACGACAGCTTGTCGGAAAGATATCCTTTCAGAATTCCGTTCTCGATGAGCACCGTGTTCTCGGTTGGATTGCCCTCGTCATCGACATTCAGCGAACCGCGACGTCCCGGCATGGTGCCGTTATCAACGACGGTGCATTTGTCGCTGGCCACCCGCCGTCCCAGCATTCCCGAAAACGCCGACGTTTTCTTGCGATTGAAGTCGGCTTCCAGGCCGTGACCGATGGCTTCATGCAACAGAATTCCCGGCCATCCCGGGCCGAGCACGACTTCCATTTCACCGGCTGGCGCTTCGCGAGCATCTAGCTGAATGATCGCCTGTCGCGCCGCTTCCTTGGCAAAGTGCTCCGGCGATGCCTCACCCTGGAAGTAATCCAACGAGACGCGTCCTCCGCCGCCGGCGGTACCCCGCGCCGATCCCGAATCCTGCGACTTCGCGATGCAGAAAACACTCATGCGTGACAGCGGTTGCGCGTCCTCGGCGAAGCTGCCGTCCGATCCGATTACCAGAATTGTGCGCAATTCATCAGCATAGCTGACACGCACTTCATGAATGCGAGGATCGTAATCGCGCGCCGCCTTGTCGGCTCGCTTCACCAGATCGACCTTAGCCAGCACATCCGCCTCGACTGAGGGCAGCGGAACGGGATACAGATTGTGAGCCGGCTTATCCGTCAGGCCGACGACGGGCTCCTTCGCGGGACCGCTGGCGATCAACGCCGCGGTTCGCGCCGCATGCAGGATTCGCTCCTGTGAAAGATCGTCGGTATAGGCATAACCGGTGCGATCGCCGGAGAGCACGCGCACGCCGCAGCCCACCGAGATCCCCTGGGTGGCCGACTTCACCATGCTCTCGTCGAGTGAAACCGAGGTCGAGGTCTGATATTCGAAATAGAGGTCGGCGAAATCGCCCCCTGCGGAGAGCGCTGCCGCCAAATAACTCTCAATGTCGGCCTGCGCCAGTCCATAGCGGTCAAAGAAAAACCTATTGTCCATAGTCACTCTTGATTGGATGCTGCCCGGCTCTCGAAGACGCTGCCGGATTTCTCGCCCCCAGGAATGGCAAGTCGCAAGAGCGAAAGTTGTCCCGAAGTGTTCATTATCACACACGGTTGTGCTTCCCGACGCTGCCACACCGCGACGATCACGCTACACTGCCTCCAGCTTTGCAGACCGCAACCATCTCCACCGAAGCTCTTCGTCATCTGCTGGAGGTTTTTCTGGCCGATGAGCCGCGCGCCGTCGCAGTTGAGGACGGCCAGCTCCTGTTTAATTTCAGCACCGCAAAATATTCGGTCTCCGGCGAAGGCAAGTGCGTCCTGCACATGTGGTCGGAGGATCGCAATACCGTCCGGCGCGTGCTGGATGCAGAGGTGAAGAACGGCAGCTTGCGCCTGCATGTGCTGCGCTTCGGACAAGCGCATCCGACGGTGTTGGAGATTCGTGCCGACGGCGAGCACCGTAGCGGCGGTCCAAAACGCGCCGCGCGAATGCGTTACCAAACTCTACTCGAACGCGTCCTCCGGCGCGAGTATCCCGGATTCAGAATTGAACAGCTCAGCAGCACGCCTGATCTCGAACATTCCTTGAGTCCGGTTTACACCCGCGGGCTGCTGCGAGCCGGGCAGTCGGCATTTGCGGTGCTCGGAGTCAATGCCGAAGAGACGCAATCCTCTGTGGACGCCACTCTTACCTTCGGCATTCTGTGGCTGGAGTACCAGCGGCAGCATCTCGCGGGGCGCGCTCTGGCGGAAGGACTGAAGCTCTTTCTGCCGCCGGGCCGTTCGGAGATTGTGGGCCAGCGCATGTCGCACCTCAATGCCAACGCTGCGAAATGGCAACTCTACGAGCTCGACGAGCGATCCGAGGTTTGTCGGCCAATCGATGTCGCCGACAGCGGTAATATCATCACGCGGCTGACACGTGCGGTTGACTTCAAGGCTGTGCGGGAGCGCTTTGCCGCCTCCATCGCCCGAATTCAGACGCTGGCGCCGAGAGCTGAGATTTCGCTGGAGTCGTCTTCGGAAATCATCTTTCACCTTTTCGGGCTGGAGTTCGCGCGCGCCTGCCTAACGCCGATTTCGGGTTCTTTTCGCAACAGCGAGTCAATAACTTTTGGCATCGGTTCGGCTGAGTACGTGCTCGACGAGACTACGGAAGCGCTTTTCCGAGAGCTGCTGCAACGGATTGGCGAGCAGCGCCGTCCCGGCGGTTCGCAAACCAACGTCTTTTTCCGCCTTGCGCCTGAGCGCTGGCTGGAAAGTCTGATCACGCAAAACGTTCAATCCATCGATGAGAGGCTCGACGGTCGCTTCGTCTATTCCCAGGTGCCTGCGTTTGCGGCCGGCGATCGAGCCATGATCGATGTGCTGAGCTGCATTCGCGACGGGAGGCTCGCCATCCTGGAGCTCAAAGCCAATGAGGACATCCATCTGCCGCTTCAGGGGCTGGATTACTGGGCGCGGGTTCGCTGGCATCAGCAACACGGCGAGTTTCTGCGTAACGGCTATTTTCCCGGACGCGACATTTCCAGCGCGCCGCCGCTGTTGTATCTGGTTGCGCCGGCCCTGCGCGTCCATCCCGCCACACATGTCCTTCTGCGCTATCTTTCTCCGCATGTCGAATGGACATTGATTCAGATCGATGAGCACTGGCGTGAAGGGGTACGAGTGGTGAATCGCAAGCATCACGGCGGTGCGCCAAACTTCAACTGATTCGACCCGCTGTTCGCGCGCGCCTGCGCCAGCATCCTATACAATCGAGCTTCTCATGATGAATCGCATGATCGTCGCCAATCTGGTGCACCGGCCGTTTCGCACCATCATCAGCGTAGTTGCCGTTGCCGTCGAGGTCACACTGATACTGCTCATCGTTGGAATTATGTTGGGCATACTCAACGATGCCAGCAGCCGCCAGGCTGGAATTGGCGCCGACATCATGGTGCAGCCTCCGGGATCGTCGTTGCTCATGGGCATGAACGGCGCGCCGGTGTCGGTGAAAGTCGCCGATAAGATTCACCAGCTTCCCCACGTCGTAGCAGTAGCGCCGGTGGTGACGCAGACAATCATCGGCAAACACCTGTCGGTTCTGGATGGCATCGATCTCGATTCGTTCAATGCGGTGACAGGTGGTTTTCGCTATCTCCACGGCGGTCCATTCCAGGGACCTTACGACATGATCGTCGACGATCTGCAGGCTGCGCAGGATCATTTGAAGGTTGGCGAAACTGTCCAGGACCTGAACCACACGTTTCGCATCTGCGGCATTGTCGAGCACGGTAAAGGCGCGCGCAAATTCATCCCGATCACGACGCTGCAGGACCTGATCGGCTCCGTCGGCAAAGCTACCATCTTCTATGTCAAGCTCGACAATCCCAACTATGCCGACGAAGTGGTCAATGAAATCAAGAACATTCCCGGCATGCAGCAATACGGCGTGCATTCGATCAAGGAATATCTCAGCCTGATGACCTCGGCCAGCATCCCCGGCCTGACCACTGTGATTGACGTCGTCATCGGTATCTCCATGATTATCGGCTTCATCGTGATCTTCCAGGCGATGTATACGGCGGTGATGGAACGCACGCGAGAAATTGGCATCCTTAAATCACTCGGCGCGGACAAGCTTTATATCGTTAACGTCGTGCTGCGGGAGACCCTACTGATCGCAATCGGCGGAATCATCCTGGGCATCATCTTCAGCTATGCGGCCAAAGCCGGCCTGCGCGTGCGTTTCGAGACGCTGCCGGTAATGATTAACGGCAAGCTTCTGATGAAGGCGGCGGTGATTGCCATGATCGGCTCGCTGCTCGGGGCTTTCTATCCTGCAATCAAGGCCGCGCAGAAAGATCCTATCGACGCGCTGGCGTATGAATAGTCAGGGTCTGCGCCACACCGCACAGCTTGGCTAGTGGAAAGGATTCTCAATCTGCAGAGCGCCGACTTTTTGGCCATGCTGCAGGTCCTCACTGTAGAGTACGGCGCATCCGCCCTCGATTGCCCCAGCAACGATGAGGGCGTTATACCAGGAAAGACGATACCTGTTTCGCAAATCGAGGGCCGCTGCGTAGAGCGCGTGCGAGGAGTGGACAGCCACCAGCGGACGAAACACGGTGGCAAGGTATTGCTCCGCTTCGGCCAACGTCATCGGCGGCACGAAACGTCGCAATGCGACATTGAAGAACTCCTGTACGACCTGGAAACTGACGATCCCATTGCGAGTTGCAATCGCCTGCCGGATGAGCTGGATTGAGCGGCGCGCCTTGGCCGAGGCGCCTCCCTCGAGCGAGTAGACAAAGATGTTGGTGTCCAGGAAGAACCTAGCGTTCATTCAATTCTTCCCGGCTGTACGAACCGCCTGAACGGATGTGACGCAGACGTCGCATTAGCGCATCAAACTCGCGCTCGTCGCCGGATTGGGCGGTGAATGCCTGCAGCCATTCCCGGAAGACTGAATTGAGGGTCTTATGCTGCGAACGGGCAATCAGCCGGGCTCGCTCGATCAGCTCTTCCTCGGCACTCAGGGTAACATTTTTCATACAAGAATAGTGTACACGCAAATCGTGTGACTTCCAGTCATCGGCTGTACTGGTTCTGCTTCTTCTCCGCGTGGCGCTCCAGCCCCAGCTGGATTAGCCGGTCCATCAGTTCGGAATAGGAAATTCCTGACGCCTCCCACATCTTGGGATACATGCTGATCGAGGTAAAACCGGGGATGGTGTTGATCTCGTTCACGTACATCTTGCCGCTGCGCGGATCCATCAGGAAATCGACGCGCGCCATCCCGCAGCAGTCCACCGCCTGAAACGCGGCGACGGCCAGCCGCTGCACTTCTTTCTGCTTGGCCTTGCCGATCTTGGCCGGGATAATGCATTCCGAACCTTCCACCAGGTACTTCGCGCTATAGTCGTAAAATTCCTTAACCGGCACGATCTCGCCGGGGAGGGATGCAATTGGCTTATCGTTGCCCAGCACCGAGCACTCGATCTCACGCGCTTTGCATTTCTTGCCGCCGACACCCTCTTCGACCACCAGCTTGCGATCGAAGCGCGCCGCCTCGTCCATGGCCGCAGCGATTTCGCTGGAATCGTGAACTTTGCTGATGCCGACCGACGATCCCAGATTCGCCGGCTTCACGAATACGGGATACTTGAGCTTGCCTTCAATCTGCTTTTGGATTCTCTTTGGCTGCTCGCGCCAATCGCTGCGCAGTACCGTCACGTGCTTCACAATCGGCAGGCCCGCATCGCGAAACAGACGCTTCATTACATCCTTGTCCATCCCCGCGGCCGAGCCGAGCACGCCAGCACCGACGTAAGCAATGTCGGCTAACTCAAGCAGTCCCTGGATGGTGCCATCTTCGCCGAAGGTGCCGTGCAGCACCGGAAAGATGATGTCTACATCGACGGGATTGACCGCGGCACTCAGCTGGTGAGCGTCCGTCTCGAACGGAACCAGAGCAGAATGATTTTCGCCCGGCTGCGGCGGCACCACCACTCCTTCGCCCCGGGCGATGACCGCGGCAGCCTCAGTGGCTTCAGGATCGCCGGCGCGCAAATGCCGAACCTCTAGAATATCGGGAGATTTGCCCTTCAGCAGGCGCTCGGCATGGCCGGCCGTGACCCAGCGGCCTTCCTTGGTAATGCCGATCGGCACCACCTCGTATTTGCTCTTATCGATTGCATTCAGCACTGAGGCCGCCGACAGCAGCGAAACTTCATGTTCGCCACTGCGACCGCCGAACAATACTCCCACTCGGGGTTTCTTCATATTTCGATCTTAGCGCCACACGACGGGCTGTGTAGTGACAAGGCATAGACCTGCTGTCGTCTGCCTGTCGCACAGGAGTAGCGGTTAATTTTCCGTGAATCCTGTGCCGGAGAGATTGACCGCCTGTAGTACGTGCTCTACCATCCGTCACTTATGAGCAAGCCTAACCTTGATGCGCTGCAACAAACCTACAAGCAGGCGGTCGATCAATGGGTAGCCGCCATTCGCGCTGAAGAAGCCCTGGCCACGCCCGACCATTCCGAGACTGCGATGGAGAAATGGGACCAGGCTGATTTCTCGGTGCAAGATTCCCAAAAGCAAGCCAAGGAAGCGCGCGACGCCTACAAGGAAGGGCTGCGGCAGTTGCACTATGGGATCTGAAGTTTCGATCCTGCGACCCGTCGAAGATGCCGGTCATCTAAACATCCGACCCTTTCGATATGATCCCCGTCATTCCACCTGCCCAGGTAGAAGTCGATTCCAGTCGCCGCTACGTTTCCGTCAGCGACAGCGCATGTGAGTTGCTGGGCTACACGCGCGAAGAACTGCTTACCATGCGCATCGATGATGTCAGCTTTCCCTCTGGCGCCCACGTGCGTCCCATGTTTAAGCGATTTGTAAAGGATGGCAAGATGCGAGGCATCTTTGCGTTGCAGCGTAAGTCCGGCGAAGTGATTCGGATCAAGTTCGAGTCAGAGCGAGCCGGCGAACGCTCGATCGCCATTTGGACGCACTACGAGGTTTGGGACAGTCCAGAGCTTTCCAGAGTGGATCCGCCTTCTTAGCCGGCGAGTCAGATCGAGCGCAGCCCTCGTTTCGAGGCGTACATTGCCCGGTCCGCCGCGGCGCAGAGTTCAACCGGGTCGGTGGCATCGTCGGGAAAGATGGCATAGCCGACGCTGAGCCCGGTCCGCACGATCTTACCCTCCACTTTGAGGGGCAGGAGCAACGCAGATTCCAGCCCCGCCGCCAGAATTTGTGCCCCTTGCGCGGTGGCAATCTCGCTGACAACGGTGAACTCGTCGCCTCCGCTTCGGGCGAGTGTGTCGGAGGCCCGCATGCGACTGGAAAGTCTTGCCACCACCTGCTGTAACGCCGCGTCTCCAATGCGGTGTCCAAAGGTGTCATTCACCTCCTTGAAGTCGTCCAGGTCGAGCAGGAGCACCGCAACTTTGCGACCTGTGCGCTTGGCAATGGCCAGCGCCTGCAACAGTCGGTCCTCCAGCAAGCGGCGGTTGGGGAGGCCGGTGAGGGCGTCATGATAGGCGAGATGCTCGGTTTCGCGAATCTGATCTTCCAGCAAGGTGACGATCATTCCCACCGCTACCAGGTACTTGGGAATGTTCCAGATCTCGCCCTCGAGGCGCACCGCGGGCGCAAGCATGGTCAGCAATATCCCGGCAGGAAAGGTCAAGCCCCATACCACGAACCCGAAGACCGTTGCCAAGACACCAGCCGAAGGCCGGCGGAAGTGATACCAGTAAAGCCCGGCAGCAAAGAAATTAAGTGCGGCGAGGATGAGGTGAACCCCGTATTCCTCCTTGCCCCAGGCAATGGCCCAAAATACAAGTGCCGCCAGCACCAGCGACGCCAGGCCAACGGAGAGAACATATGGCGTGAAACGCTTGTACCAAATTGAAAGCAGCAGCAAGACGGCGGCAATCGCCAGCAAGACCACCGCATAATAGAAATTGCTCGCTTGAATGTCCCACAACATGGCGCACGTGTAGACACAAGCGGGAAGTCCCATCACCAGAAAGAGAACCACTTGCCGGCGCCAGGTTTTCGCCTGGGGAGCCACGGAAACCACGAAAGCGACGCTGGCCAACTCCGTTGCGCACAGGCCCATCGCCACTTCCGGTCTAGCCCACCAGTGATTCTTGAAGCGCGCGAATTCCACCACTGACTGTAATAAGACCAGCGCCCAGCCGGTCAGCCAAAGCTTGACCCTCTGCTTCGTATGCTGGCGCGAAATGGCCGCAAAGACGGCTACCAGGATCGCCAGCGCGATCAGTGCCGGAATTGCATTGAAGTCTAGATGCATGCTGGAATGAAAAGCGGGCGCGGCTGGCCACCATGTCCACCTGCGGACAAGCCTAATGGAGTTTAGTTCGGCAGGGCAATGAGGAAGTTAGGAAATCGTGGGGTCGTGGATGGTGGATCGATAATCATGGTGGCAGTTCGGGAAGCGACATCCCACTTTTGGCTATTGATGGATCAGGGCCTTTTCGCCCCGGTCCGACTCTCCCAAGAGAAGCCATTACCCACCAGCTATGAATCACGATCCACGATACACGAGTTCCTAGAACGCGCCTCCGCCGCCGCCGCCGAAGCCGCCGCCGCTGAATCCGCCTCCACCCCCGCCGCCCCAACCTGATCCCGTGCTGCTGGCACGAGGTGCAGCAACGAATGCTTGGTGCGCGTCCATCGCCATGGCATGCATCGAGCCGGCGAAGAAGATGGGATTGAAGCCGACGTATGGAACTGGACCGACATACCAGGTCGGCGGATTCTGCACGATTCCCTGGAAAGCCTTGGCCCAGTGATTTTCGATTCCCAGCGCCATAGCGTACGGCAGAATCTTCTCGAAGGTATCGGGAGGCATGCGCCTTAAGCGGTCGGCATCAACCCGGGTGATGAATTCCTGTAAGCCAAGGATTTCGACCTTGGTACGAACCCCTTTCAGCGATTTCGCCGTCATAATTCGAGCGAAGAGGAAGACGATGATCAGCGCGATGAATCCTGATGCGATCAGCAGCCCGATCGAATCCAGAACGTTTCCCCAGCCCAGCAGTTGGACGATGACAAACGGCAGCGCGGTGAAGAATACTCCAGCCAGAACGTAAGCGTGCGCTGAATCAGGATCGACCGTGTACATCCCTTTGCTCCTCAGCTCCGCCAGAATATCTTCCTTGATGGTAGGAATGGCCACGTAAAACTGGTTGCGCAGCTCGGAGAGGCGAATCTGGGTCGCGCCCCCGGCGAACAGCTGATTGAGCATCACTCGCTCGTGTGATTCGAGATCGCTCGAACTCCACGTTCCCGGATCCTTGAGCGAGTGGAAAATGTAGTCGCGATGCGAAAACAGCATCACCTTCGATTCCGTCTCTTCGATCTTGATATAACCTTTGACCGCCAGGTCGACGAGCGTTGAGGTGATGTCGCGCGGATGCACGGTATCGTCGATCATGGTCCCGACCTCTGCCGGGGTCATGCCTTTCGGCGGCTCATACATGGGAGCGACGGAAATGTCCGGCTTGGGATCGCGCCCTTTCGTCCACCAGAAAAAGAACATCACAATCAGCGCCCACAATGGCAGCAGGACGATGGTATTGCTGCGAAGGAACCATATCGCAAACGTCAGCTTGCTGGGCTCGGTGAGCACGCCTTTGGTTATGTAAACGTCGACGGTCAGACCTTCGCGCATCGACAACGAACCGTTAGCTTGGACCGTCACCACATCACGATTCATAGAGACGGTTGCATCCTGCGCCTCCGAACCGTAGATACCGGTGAATGCCTGGGCACGCAAGTTATTGATGGTACCTTCCGGAAAATCAATAATCGCGATCGCGCTGTCGATTGGGACCGGCCAGTCGTTTCCGGTCACATTCCAGTAGAGCTCATCGTGGTCGTCAAACCAGCGGATCGCGTTCTTGACTGTGTAGTTGATTTCAACCTCGGTCGTGGTGTCGACCGCATTGGGGATGTAGATCTTCAGATGGCGGTAGCCGTTCTGCACGCTGGAGTCATACTTCAGCTTCTGGCCCTGGCCATCGGTGACTCCGGTAACGTTGAGGAACAGTGTGTAATTGGAACCGTGCGGTCCGGGATACTCGATGGGAATGTCGCGATAGATGCCGTGATATGTTCCTTCGAAATACAGCACGAGGTGCTCGCTCACCTTCATCGTGCCGTCTTGCGCGACAGTCATGTGGCTGGCGAAACGTGTAATGCGCCATTCGCGCGCAAAGGCGGGAGCAGCAAGGAGCAGGCAGAGCAGTGCGACCGAGCGAAGTTGGCGTGTGATAACCAGCATTGGCGGTTACAGGCGAGCTACGAGCCCCGAGCCACGAGCTCTGAGCTTCGAGCCGGCACTAGCTTACTTCATCTTCTTATCAATCAGTTGAGCCTGTTGGCCATCAGTCTCGCGCGCATCTAGTCGATGGAAACTGTCTGAGAGTTCCAAGGCGTCCTCACTGGAAAACATCTCATAGCTCGCGGCTTACAGCTCGAAGCTAATAACTCGCTGCGTTTAGAACTTCACCGCGACCGGCTCCCGCTGCGTCGGCTCGGTAATGTCGAAGAACTGTTTCTGCTGGAAGTTGAACATTCCCGCCACCAGGTTGCTGGGAAAGCTCTGGATCTTGGTATTGAAGTCGCGTACCACCGCGTTGTAGTAACGGCGCGCGTTCTGGATCGCGTCTTCCAATCCGCTGAGCGAGCCTTGCAGCGACATGAACTCCTGATTCGCCTGCAACTGCGGATAAGCCTCGGCCACAGCCAGCAATCCGCGCAACGCGTAGGTCAACTGGCCTTCGGCTTCGCTTTTTTCCGCCGGAGTGGTAGCGGACATCGCCGCGCTGCGAAACTTTGCGACATTTTCGAATGTGCCTTTTTCGTGGGCAGCATAACCCTTCACCGTCTCCACGAGATTCGGGATCAGGTCATAGCGCCGCTTCAGTTGCACGTCGATATCAGCCCAGGCGTTGTCGGCGCGCACCCGCAGTTGCACCAGACTGTTATAAATACCGATCAGCGTGAACGCGATGATCGCCAAAATGACGATGATGACAATGAGACCGATCATTCATTTCCTCCCTGCCGGTACGGTAGCCCCGCCGCAGATCCGTAACTGAGCGCAAAACAGGGGACGAGCGGAAGGTATCACAGGGCGCACGTCCAGGCAATCGGCAGTCGGGCGAGGGGGTGGCTGAGTTTGTAATTCCGTTCAAAAGCGATTGCCGCAGGCAGCTCAGTTCAGCCTCATCGGTTCCGGCAAAATGTTGCGCTGAAGAAAAAGCCGGCCCTGCGGTGGGCCGGCTTTGTTTCGTATCTGTCCGCCAACTTACTTCTTGAGAGAAGCGACGTACGTTGCAACCTGCGTCGCCTGATCGGCACTCAAGCCCGAAATTGGTTTGCTGTGCGGCGCCTTCTTGCCGGCAGCCCCATTGGTGAGCAGATCGGCAATTTGCTTCTCGGACAACGACGTTTTCTGCAACGATGGTCCGATTTTACCTTCACCCATGGCTCCGTGGCACATAGCACACTTCGACTTGTAGAGGGCTGCTCCGTCCTGCGCCCATGCCATCGTCGCAAGTACGGTGAAGGCAGCAAGTATCATCATGTAACGCTTCATGTAGATCTCCTTAGTAGTTTGTATTTATTTGCGAGTGTTGTTGCAGCGCGGCAATTCCCATTACCGCTCAATCGCTTCTACAACTTATGTGGGAACGTGGGCGCCGTTCCGCACACCGAGATTTATTGTAGAGAGGATTCCATAAGTTGCAATGGAATTCGGCGCCCGCCGACTTCCGCGATTCCCTCGCAGACCTAAGCGCGTATTGGAAAGGCTGTGACTTTCGTCATAGTCAAGCGGTCACGTAACCGATATGGTCATACTCGGCATATCGTGTTTGCTTATCCGGCAGTACTACAAGTCTAATCGTGAAGCCATCATTCGGCATTGCCGTGGCGCTGAGTGTGCTGGTGGCGCTGCTGGCCGGCCTGGGCTGTTATAGCTTTATCTACGCCAAGGGTTATTCCTATCTGAGCGTCTCCCTCGAAGCAACCGAGAAAACAGGAGAAGGGTGTAACGCTGGCGGAGGTCACGAAGCATTAAGGGAACCTATTCCGCCGGCTTGATGCGAGCGCGCTGGTAGAAGAACGACACAGCAAGGAGAATGCCTCCCAGCACGATGAACGCTGCGATACGATATCCCCGCTCCAGCGCCGCGATATCGTAGAAAAATACTTTGGCCGCAGTGATCGCCAGCAGCACAATCGCCTGCCAGCGCAGAAAAGCCCAGCGTCTCCAAAAGCCGATCAGCATCAATCCTGTGCCATAAATCATCCATACCGCCGAGTAGGTGAAGTCGCGCATGATATGCAGACTTCTCCAATCGGCCCGTGAAATTACTTCTCCAGGCACAGGTTGGAAATAGTCCATGACTTCACAATGCAGCGCGACCAAGGCGAGGATGTTCAGCAGCAAAATCGCGCCCGCGGCCCATTGCAGGTTGTTCTCGCCGCCTTCTAGATTGGCGAAGTAAGCCAGCAGCGCGAGGCCTGCGATCGCCACCAGGTAAAGCCCGAAACGAGGATTCAGAATCAGCGGCTGCGTAGCCTCCGAATCGATGATGATCAGGTGTGCAACTCCCAAACCAAACGCCACGACTCCGAGCACGCGCAGCAGCAGCCTTCGCGAACGATGCGATGCCCAGAACAGCGCGCCTGCTTCCACTAGCCATCCCAGCGCCAGCCACCATCCACCAGTCTTCAACGGAATAGCGATGCTGAGGAAGCCTACCCCCAACGCGACATACAAAGGAGCATACAAACCGGCAGCGACTCCATCGCGTCGCCGCATGGCTATGGTCAACACCAGGAACAAGGCTGCAAGCGCAGCCGCCAACCATGCCAGTTCGAAGCGGTAGTGCGGCATCAGCATGAGATAGCTGGCCACGAAATAAGCTGCGGGATTTAGCAACACCAACGCGGTAGTGACGCTCGCAGGGGATGCGGCATCGGACGAGCTTCGTGGTAGAAGTGGCGCCGCAGCGTAAAGAAGAAAGAAGAACGTCGCGAAAGCCAGTGTGGTGCCAAGTTGCTCCTCGATGTAATAACTCGAGGCCCACGCCGACAACAGCAGCACCGTCCCGGCAAAGCTGCCGAGCAGGAGCCGAGGCCAAAGCCTGAGGCTTACCATCCAAAGAATACCCAGGTCGAGCAGCGCGACATAACAGAACAGTGCGATCTCGTGGTTCTCGCCGGTAGAGACCAGGATCGGCGTTAGAAATCCGCCGATGAGAGCGAAGGCGGCAAGTAGCTCAGAATTTTGACGGAGCGATAGCGCCGCGGCCGTAATCGTGACCATCACCATGCCGAAGAACGCCACCGAGGGCGGCACGAGATGGTAATACTGCGACGAGGCCCACAGCGAGAGATACAACGCCCCGAAGGCAACCGCTTTCAGCGAGTAGGCAAATCCGGAATAGCCTTTGCGGCGAAAACGCTCGCTCCAGAAAAACAACGCCAACCCGCACAGGATGCCGATGATTACCTGTGTCGCCGGTCCGATCCAGTTGTTTTCGAAAGCGAATTTCAAGAAGTACGATAGGCCGACAAGGACGGCAGCAATGCCGATGCGGTTAAGCCACTGACCGCCGATTTGCGACTCAAGCGAACTTTGGCGCTCAGCTCGCTGTTGCGTTTTGCCAGCTACTGGCGCGTACTCGACCAATGCCCTGGGCGGCTCAGCTCTCAACTCAATCGCCGGCGAAACCGGCGGAGCTTCACCAACCGCAGAACTGGATGCCGATTCGGATTGCGCCGCGGCTTGTTTCGTATCTGCTGGCGGCTTGGGCGCAGCAGCTTGTGCCGGACGAATACCCAACATTGTTTCCAGCTGATACACACGCCGGGTAAGCTGGGCCACCTGTTCGCGCAGGCTCTGCAAATCTCGAGTTTCCTCGAACCGGGGCATTCTGCTTCTGTTGGTAACGGCCTACAATACGCCAAAGTCGAAAGCCAGGCAAAATCACCGAGGTGATGGGGAATGAAGTTTCATACGGAGTATTTGACCTTCAATACGAAAAAGCATCGCGAGTATCTCCACATCACGCCGCAAGTGGAAGATGCGTTACGCAAGAGCGGCATTCAGGAGGGCATCGTGCTGGTTTCGGCCATGCACATTACCGCGGGAGTGTACGTCAATGACAATGAAAGCGGCCTGATCCACGACATCGACAAGTGGCTGGAGGGGTTGGCTCCCTTTCGCCAGGACTATGAGCATCACCGCACCGGTGAAACCAACGGCGACTCGCATCTGAAATCCATGCTGGTACACCACGAAGTCATCGTGCCGGTGACCGCCGGCAGGCTCGATCTCGGCCCCTGGCAAAGGATCTTTTACGCCGAGTTCGACGGGCAGCGAGCAAAACGGCTCATCATCAAGGTGATGGGCGAATGACAACTCCTCTCATACACCGGTTTGAAGGGGCGCGGCTTCAGCCGCGCCGTTGCAAGTATTTATTTTTGTCATTCCGAACCGACTTTTAGTAGATGACGGATCTGCTTTCCCGCCCTTTTCAGCGGTCTCTTTAGCCGCTCAGGTAAGAGGATCAGGCGCTACAACATGATTCCGGCCGTCATTGAAGAGCCAGTCCCGCTCGACGGAATTTCGTGCCAGATCTGCTGAGCCGCGGAGTAGGCCTGCTGCGCAGCTTTCAGATTTCCCGACTGCAATGCCTGTCCAAGCTGGTTCAGCATCTGGGTGAGGCTATTCTGCGTGGTCCCTGGTGGAGAGCAATTCAGACCCGCGCTCGCGGTTGATGGGGTTGCGCGAGCAGTGGACGTTTGCCGCGCTGTCGGCAAATTGCCATGCAGCGCCTGACCGACGGTGCTTAGCGCCGTGCTGACCGGACTTTTGCTACCAAACTGGACAGCTACCGATTCCGACAAGCTCACGAAGTCGCTCTGTGCCTGCGACAGATTCCCTGTCTTCAAATCCTGACCCAATTGGCTGAATTCGCCTCGCACCTGCTGATAATTGCGCTGGATACTGGAGAGCTGCGAAAGCCCGGTGGCGGCAATTCCGGCTACAGACATACTTGACCTCCGAAGCGATAGCGCCTGCGCGCAAGTTGCTACGGAGGATTTTTTGCGCCGGCAGGGCACTATCGCATCCAGCAGATGTGCAATCCGGATACCGCAGAAGATTAGGGGATTCTAAAGGCGCACGGCCTACCGGTTCTCCACCATTCGCAACACAATGCGGTCCATCATGTCCAGCGCCTTCTTCGTCGGCATGTTGTTGTTATTGGTCATCAGTGAAAATGCGATGTGGTCGCCCGCTTGTGTCGTGGCATAGCCGGAGAGCGAGTAGACATGCGTGAGCGATCCAGTCTTCGCCTGTACCACTCCCGCCGCAGCCGTATTGCGGAAACGATCGGCGAGAGAGCCATCGATCGCTGCGACCGGCAAGGTATCTCTGAACTGCTGTCCCCATGGTTGCTGCTGGCAATAGCGCAATAAACTGACAATGGCTTCCGGGGTCACCAGGTCCTCGCGCGATAATCCCGAGCCGTCATAGAACGCGAACTGGTCAGGTTTGATCCCGGCGTTCACCAGGAAACTGCGAAGCACTTCGAGCCCCGCTTCGATGGATCCGGATGTGCCCTTTTCTTTGCCCAGCAAGCGCAACATAAGCTCGGCATGGAGATTCTGGCTGACCTTGTTGATCACGCGCAGGTCCTGCGCAATGGGTTGCGACTGATAGCTGGCGAGAACCAGCGGCGAGGGATTCGGCGATCGGGTCGCGTCGCCGCCGCCGGACGCGATTGAGGTCACGCTGAATGTCTGCGTCGACGCCAGCTCGGTGTGATGCGTACGCGCACGTCCGTAGATCGTCACGCCGCGTTCTTCCAGCATCTGCCGAAATAGCCGCGCGGTAAAGTCGGCTGGATCCTCGATCGCCAGAGCTTCGCCGAAGCCAGGATCGTCCTGCGGGATGTTGCCCCAGAAGGTAATCTGATTCGAACCCGGCTCGCGATTGATGGAAACAGTCCGTGGACCGCTGCCCGGCGGCGTGGTCATCACACGGTTGTCGATCTTGTAGTACTCGGGAAACGGCGTGATGTTCAGGAACGCCCGCTCGCCTGGCCTGTCCGCAGGCATGATGTTGACGAAGATCACATTGTCGTTGATAGTCAGCGCCGATACCGGAGCGCCCCACTCGCGTGCCAGGTCGTCCTGCGACCATCCTTCGTCGTAACGCTCCCAGACGAAATAGGAATCGTCGGCTACCACGTCGCCATCGACGTACTTCAATCCATCATGGACAAGCTGGTCGGCTAACTGCGTCAGCACCTGGATCGGGGGCGCTTTGCGCTCGGTGTGCATGTTGTAAGGCAGCACGCGACCGGAGAGATTCGGATCGCCGCGTCCCACCACGATCAGATCGGAGTCCAGCCGGCCGTACTTATCCAGCGTGCCCAACGTCTCCACCGTCGTCTTGAAACGGTAGTCGGGACCGATCAAGCCGAAAACAGCAGCGGTGGTGAAAAGCTTGGCGTTGGAGGCCGGCGTGAAGAGCTTGTCCTGGTTCAGCTGGAAAATCGTCTTGCCGCTATTGAGCGAGACCGCATAAATTCCCCAAAAGCCGCGAGCACTGTCAGGATCGTCAAGAATCTCCTTGATGTCATGGTCGAGTTTGGCGGCAGACTGCTGATTCTTGTGGCTGCGAGCAAAAGCAAAAGAAGGGCCGAGCAGAGCAAGCGAGAGGACAAATGCAACGAAATCACGCACCCTGAACATAGGACTACTTTTCGATAATAGCATCGGCAAGCAAGGGCAATTTGTCTACTGGCTTCCGTTGTCCCTGAGCGGAGGCTCATTCAAGCCGCCAAACTTCTCTGCCAATTACAATCGCGGAATGCGATCTTTCCGCGACTGGCAGCTACGCTCCCGATCGCTTTCCTTGGGCCGGCGCACGCTCGTCATGGGAGTCGTCAATGTCACTCCCGACTCCTTCTTTGACGGCGGCAGGTTTCCCGCTCCCGGCGAGGCGGTCGACCATGCTCTGCGCTTGCTTGACGAAGGCGCTGACATTCTCGATATAGGCGGAGAGTCGACGCGGCCGGGGGCCCATGTCAGCGATGAAGCTCTGCCCGCATCTGCAGCGCCTGTGGTCACCGCAGAAGAAGAGTTACGTCGTGTCATGCCGGTGTTGCAAGGTATTCTGCGCGAGCGGCCCAAGGCAGTTATTTCCATAGACACCTACAAAGCTGCCGTCGCTCGTCAAGTGGTTTCCGCCGGGGCAGAGATCATCAACGACGTCAGCGCATGTCAGTGGGACTCGGAGATGGCGTCCACCTGCGCCCAGCTTCAATGCGGCGTCGTACTTATGCACACCCGAGGCAAGCCCCGTGAATGGCGGGCACTCCCGCGCGAAGCAGATGTAACAACAGTCGTGGAACGTGATTTAGCCAATCGAGTTCAAATCGCATTGGACCACGGTGTCGCACGCTCGCACATTGTGCTCGATCCCGGCTTTGGTTTCGGCAAGAACTTCGAGGAGAACTACCCCTTGCTCGCGCATCTTGAGCAATTGCGGCGGCTCGGTTTTCCATTACTCGCCGGAACCTCACGCAAATCGTTTGTCGGCCGAAGTGTAGAAAAGCGCAGCGGTCGAAGTACGCCGCCGGCCGATCGGCTCTACGGATCGCTTGGCGCGATGGTGGCAAGCATTCTGCACGGTGCCGATATCGTTCGGGTGCACGACGTCAGAGCCTCGGTTGAAGCGGTTGCGATAGCGGATGAAGTGCTCGCCGCGAGTAGCCAGGACTTAGAACAATCGGACCCCGCTGAAGACCGATCTTAAAGAGAGTTCAAGGCGCTTACCGATCCAAGTTTCGACAATTGCGGTGCGGGCGCAACTCCGGCCGGTAGAAAGATGGAGAATACTGTCCCGGTCCGGTTCGTAGTTTTCGTCTTTAGCCGCAACCTGCCTCCGTGGCGTTTAACGATGTCGTCACACACCCACAGCCCCAGACCCGTTCCCGAATCCCCTTTACTGGTCACAAAAGGTTGAAAGATGTGCCGCTTGATCGCATCCGGAATACCGCTGCCGGTATCAGCGACTATAACGGACACGCCGCGCACCGTTGGATTTCGCCAATCAAGCGCCGGTTTGCAGGTGATGCGAATGCGTCCGCCCGGCGGAGTCGCATCGATGGCATTGCTGATGATATTGGCAAACAGCTGTCGCAGCTCATTGGGAAAGGCTTCGATGATGCCGGCCTTGCGAAAATCGGTGTGAACCTTGAGATTGCGCCTTCCGAACTTGGGATAAAACAAGTTCAGTAGCGATTGCAGTAATTCCGCAACTTCGGTTGCAGTTGGCTTAGTAGATTTGCGATAAAAGCGGAGCGTCTGTCCCGAGATATCCGTTACTCGGGTGAGTTCGCGCTGCGCCATGGCACAATACTGCCGGGTCTCGTCATCGGCCGCGCGGGTGCTGATCAGGTAAATAAGATTGGTTACCGCCTCCAGCGGATTATTGATCTCGTGCGCAATGCCTGCCGCCAGTTGACCCGCCAGCGCCAGCCGTTCGCTTTTGCGGAGCGCGACTTCAGAATCTTTCCGCTCCTGAATATCGGTGCAGGTGCCCACCCACTCCTTCACCGAGGAATCCTCGCTAAATACGGGCACACCGCGCGCTAATACGAAGCGGTATTGACCATCGTGCCGCCGCAAACGGTATTCGAGCTGAAATGGACGCAGCCTCGAAATCGCCGCTGCCATTCCAGGAACTGCGTGATCGCGGTCCAGTGGATGAATCGCCTCCGTCCACCCTTGTCCGCGATACTCGTCAAAGGTTTGCCCGGTGTAAGCCTGCCACGCGGGCAGGGGCTCGACCACATCACCGGTCACATCAGCTGCCCACACAATCGACGAGGTCGCTACAATCAGCGATCGATACCGTGACTCGCTCGCCTGTAGCCGCTCGAGTACATCGCGGATCTGGAATTGCCGCCGGCGCGCCCGCAGAACCGTTTCCACCGTGCTGACCAGTGTCTCCGGCCGTATTGGTCGCTCCAATAAGGTCGTGTGCCCCAGCGGCTGTCGCAGATGGGCCATAATTCGTGAGGCACGAGTCGTCCCGCTGCGTCCCCTGGTGAGTACCACTACTGGGGCGTCCGACCATGGCGGCTGACTTTGCAACGCATGCGCGAATTCCTGAATCAATTCCCCATTCAGCGCTTCTTCCTCAATCAGAAGCGCCCCCGTGCCATTGGACAGCCGGGGGAAAACCAGGTGTGGATCCAGACAGAGTTCGCAAGAGATGTTAGCGCGCTCGAGAGTCTCGGAAATCAGGTGACCGTCCCGGCCGAAAGGTGCCACTACAAGCACTGGAAGTTGCTGACTATTGTTTGATTGCATCGGACGCCATTAATGCAGAGGCCTCTTTATCAACGAACTGCGGCACTCCCGTAAGTACACCGTGAAAACCCCTGAGCGGCTCTCCTACCAAAATTCCGCCCGGACGAAGCTGAAACTCGCGAATCGTAGACTCATGCGGTCCCGAGCGCTTCTTGAAAATCGAGACTGCCTTCCGAATCGCGCCCCGCGCTTCGAAATATCGCATGAGAATAATCGAGTCGGCCAGATAACTGACGTCGATCTCGGTCTGCATCGGTCCCATTACGCCCTGCTGCGCCAGCACCAGAAACGTTGTAACGCCCTGCGTTCCCAGATAGGACAGCAGCTCATGCATCTGCAGTTGCAGATATTGTTCGCCGGGCATGGCATTCAACCAGCCGTTCAGACTGTCGATCACAACCACACTGGCACCGTCCTCCACTCGTGCTCGAATATCGTTCACAAACTCTCCCGGTGGTATTTCTGCGGGATCGAGCTGTTGCAGGTGCAGTCGGCCGTTGTCTAGGTAATGCTTCATGTCGACACCGAGGCCGGCACTTCGCTCCAGATACACTTGCATCGATTCGTCGAAAAGGTAAATTGCAGCTGACTCGCCGCGGTCCAACGCCGTACAGGCAAAGCGCGATGCCAGGCTCGATTTTCCGACACCTGCCGCTCCCAGGAGCAAGGTGCTGGTACTGCGCATGATGCCGTCACACAACATCGTGTCCAGTTCGCCGATGCCGGTGCTGAGCACATCCTTACGCTGGTCGTGTCTATATTCCGCCGCTACTAGCCTCGGGTGCACAACCACGCCACCGGTCGTTATGCGGTAGTCGTGGAAGCCTTCGCGAAACTTTGAACCCCGTATCTTTTGCACCCGCACTCGCCGGCGTTCGCTGCCGTATTCGCGGTGCAGCATTTCCAGGCTGATGACGCCGTGCACAATGCTGTGCACGCTCGGCTCTCTTGCGTCACCGGTCTGGCTGTCGATCAGCAGCACAGTGCAGTTGCGCTCTTCGAAGAAATTTTTTAGCGCCAGCGTCTGCCGGCGATAGCGGAAGCTGTCTCGCGCCAACAGTCGGAGCTCGGAAAGTGAGTCGACGATGATAACGCTGGGCTGGACTTCATCAACTTTTTTCGACATCAAGTCGGTCAAGTGGTCCAACTCAACGTCTTCCGGATTGAAGACCGAATACTGTTGTTCCGGGCGGAGAGAATCCTCCTGCGGCGCAAGTTCGAAAATCGGTACTGCATCGAGCTTCCAGCCATGCGATGCAGCCACGGCATGCAGTTCCTGTTTCGATTCGGAAAGCGTGATGTAAAGCACCTTCCGTCCTGCTTCGCAATTGCTAAGCACCAACCGCAGTGCGATGGTTGTCTTTCCGGCGCCCGGCGTGCCCTCCAGTAGGTATACATGCCCCGCGGGAAGGCCGCCATAAAGAATGTCGTCCAAGCCCGCTATGCCAAATGACACCCGCTGATACTGATCCCAGCCTTTTTGTCGGTCAGCATTGATAGTCTTGGCTTGCGCCGCGTCCATCCGCGATCCTCCAAATTGCTTTGTAATCGGAACCGCAGCCCAGAGATCATCGTGAACAGCCATGGAACCGAGCAAAACTCAGCCGCTTTCGGAGTCACGATGCAATAAAGATGCGAGTTGCAACCCCGTGAGTTGTACGTTAACAATACAATTACAACCTCTCTTTCGATTCGATTTTGTGGTATGTTTTGCGTTGGATTTTAGTTAAGCTTCGGGATATGGCAATGCGGAATGGCTCCGTCGGCTCGAATGGTAATCACTTCGAATCCATTAAGCGCAGCGCTGTGCCAACCAGCCGTAAGAGCAAGCATCATGCGATCGTGGAGCGGATTTTGAGCGAACTCGGAAGTCTGCCGGACAAAAGAGCACTGAAGATCCCTCGCATGGCATTGGGTCCGGCCAAAATCGAACACATTCGCGCGGCCCTCAGCCGCGCTTCCGCCAAGAGTAAAGTCGAGCTGGCGACCAGTGCCGATGACCATTACTTCTACGTCTGGCGACAGGATTAGGAACTGCTCGTCAGTTGGCTAGTCGGACCCATAATCCCACAACCGGACCGGACAACATACGCCCTCCAACTCAGCCGGCAGAAAACCCCCTGTAGAGCGGTGCATCGAAATGACTCTGGCATCAGCCAGGCAGGAGTCGCTATGCGCCGGAACTTTCGGGAGCAGGCTTACACCAACCGTCTTTGGTCACCCAACCGTAGAGCTATCTTGAAATCGGCCGCCGTATTGATCGGCTCATCGGCGCTGACCACCCGCACCCCCGGCATGTCTGCTTTGAGCAGTCAATCTCAGCCATCGCAGAATGAACCTGGTTCCTTACGTAAAGGCATGGTGGGTTTCATGCTCGCGCACGAGCAATTTCCGGTACCGCAGCTGGTCAATCTGGGAGCCGCCGCGGAGCAGGCGGGATTCGATCTATTGGCCACAAGCGATCACCTGCAGCCTTGGCAGACCGACGAAGGGCACAGCGGAGAAGCGTGGGTAACTATGGGAGCGACTGGACAACGAACCCGTCGCGCCTGGATGGGAACGACCGTTACTTGTCCTACCTTACGCTACAATCCAGCCGTGGTAGCCGATGCGTTCACTTCGCTCAGTTTGCTCTACCCGGGACGAATTTTCTTAGGCATCGGCTCCGGCGAAGCCCTCAACGAGCAGGCCGCCACTGGCGAATGGCCGAAATGGACCGAGCGATCGGAGCGGCTGATCGAAGCGTCCGAGATTATTCGCCAGTTATGGACCGGCAAGCCCGTCGCTCACAGCGGCAAATACTATACGGTCAACGCAAAGCTCTACGATCCTCCCAAAGAGCCCATACCTCTCTTGATGGCCGCCAATGGTCCTAAGGCGATGCGGCGAGCGGGAAAGTATGGCGACGGCCTGATCACCGATCCTATGACCTGGAAGCAGCACAAATCCGAATTTGTAAATGCGGCGAAGGCGGCAGGAAAAAATCCCGATCAGATGCCGGTACTGGTGGAACAGTACGTAGTTGTTGGGAATCAGCAGGATGCTCAAACCGCCGCTCAGCTATGGCGCTTCGGACCTAAAGCATTCAAGACGTATTACGACATTCCCAGTCCGCAAACGATTCAGCAACGCTCCACGGCCGAGATTCCTTTGGAGAAGGTAACCGCGGAATGGCCTATCGGCACCGATCCCGAAGTTCACATCAAGAAGGTAACTGAATTATTCGATAGCGGCGTGAGCATCGTGAATATCCACGCCGGGCAGCCAGATCAGCAGCGTGTGATCGACTTCTATGGCAAGGAAGTACTGCCTCGCCTAAAGCGCGCCGCATAGCGATAGGAAGATCGCGGCTCCGCTTTCTTGGGGCGGCTCCCTAGTCCGCGAGAATTTCCCTATTGCCGGCCATCCATTGTTGAGCTAATCAACTCGAGCAGTTGTTCCGGTTCCCCTTTGCGCACGAAACCAGTGGCGTAAGGCGCCACATCATCCGGCATGAACAGCATGTCAGAAAGGATCAGAATCCGTGCCGAGGGATAGGCCAGCTTGAGCCGCTTTGCCACATCGACGGCAGAAAGCTTCTCGCCTAAGCGATAATCCAGCACTGCGACGTCGATCTGCTCCGGTGGTAAATCAACCACATCTCCCTTTACCAAAGCCGGAAGCGAGCGAAAACCGCCTCTTTCGACAACCCAGCAGTAAAGCTTTAGGTGAGAAGGGTCGTCATCGACGACCAGCACATTGCCCATTCGGTCAGTTCCTCTGAAAGAAGGGAGTATATCGTGCCGGAGAATGAGAAGGGGAGCTGGGCTTTACCGTTTCTTGTCCATTTATTTGGAAAGGACCCTAGTTTCAACTCCGATGGGCCTCCGAAGAAAAAAATCAATCAGACAACTCTTCCGCCTGCTTTCCGCATCTTATGACGCGCAGCATGCAGCAAGGGCTTTCCTGGCTTCCGCCGGGCCATCCTTCGACGGAACCCAGTAGCCTCTCGTACCGCTTATGGCCACCTCGTCCGAAAAGCTGTTGCTTTTCCCGGCCGTGTTGTTGCTCCTGCTCGTCGTCTCCGCGCTGCCCCCTAAATGTGCAGCAGATTCACAGTCGCCCCCAGACAGTCCCCAGGCGCTAAAAAACCTCACTCTCGAGCAGCTTGGGAACATTCAGGTCACCACCGTGAGCAAAGAACCAGAAGTCGTGTGGAAGACTCCGGCGGCAATCTTCGTCATCACCCAGGAAGATATTCAGCGTTCCGGCGCAACCAACATTCCGGAAGCACTGCGACTGGCGCCGGGCGTAGAGGTCGCGCGCATCAGCAGCGACGAGTGGGCGATCGGTATCCGCGGTTTTGGCAGCCGGCTATCGCGTTCCGTGTTGGTGCTCATGGACGGCCGCATCGTGTACTCCCCGTTAACGGCTGGAGTTTACTGGGAGGTGCAGGATACCGTAATGGAAGACATCGACCGCATCGAGGTGATCCGGGGCCCGGGCGGCGCCATCTGGGGTCCGAACGCCGTCAACGGCGTTATTAACATCATCACCAAGAGCAGCAAAGATACGCAGGGTGGGCTTGCTTCCGGCGGGGCAGGAAATGTTCAGCAAGGGTTCGGCGAAGCGCGATACGGCGGAACTCAAGGGCAAAACTTTACTTACCGGGTATACGGCAAGGGCTTTGCTGTGAGCCCCCAATACCATGCCGATCACATCAACTACGACTACTGGCAGTCGGGACAAGCCGGCTTCCGCACGGATTGGACCGGTGGCGCTCGCGATTCCTACACATTACAGGGCGACGGATATATGCAAGCTGCCGGGGAAAGTGTAGCGACCTCCAGCTATAATCCGCCAGCCAATTACATCTTCAACAATTATGCTCACCTCTCGGGGGCCAACATTCTGTGGCACTGGAAGAGGAACCTGGGCGAGAATAAGAACTTCCAGCTGGATGCCTATTACGACCACACTACCCGCAACGAGTTGAATTTTGGCGACAATCGCAACAATGCGGATGTTGATTTTGTTGACGAATTTCCGTTGCCGCGCCAGGAAATCACGTGGGGCTTGGGTGTATACATCAGTCACGGTGACGAAACTCAGATTCTTACCGGACTCATGTTTGTCCCACCCGTTCGTACCGATCAGTTCTATACTGCCTTTATTCAGGACCAGATTGCCTTAGTACCAAATCAGCTATCACTATTGCTGGGGCCGAGGTTCATCAAGACGAACTACACCGGTCCATTATTTGAGCCGACTGTAAGGCTGATGTATACCCCGACAGCAACCCAAACCCTCTGGGCCGGGTTTACCCAGGCAGTTCGAACTCCTGCTGATGTGGAACGGGACTTCTACCTTGCGAGCCTGATTGGCAGCACGCCGAACGGGCTTCCATACTTCGCGCGCTTCAATGCCAATAGGGATTTTCAGTCCGAACGGCTGAACGGTTATGAATTGGGATACCGGCGTCTGGTTAAATCGAAGCTCTACGTCGACATCGCAACCTTTTTCAATCAATATCGAAACCTGCTTAGCGAGGATCTGATTGGAGCGCCATTTCTCGAAACCGATCCCGCTCCCCCGCATTTCTTACTGCCTGCCCAGTTCGGCAACGGCTTGGTGGCCACCACAGTGGGAGGAGAAATTGCTCCCGAATGGCAGCCCTTCAAGTTTTGGCGCTTAACCGGCTCATACTCGTTTCTCGAGATGCACGTCAAGAAAGCGCCGGGTTCGACTGATATTGGCAGTGCCCCGACGGTGCAGGGTTCCAGTCCTCAACATCAGGTGCTGATCCAATCGAATCTGGATCTGCCCAAGTCGGTCACCTTCGATTTCCAGATTCGCTACGTCAGTGCGCTTCCGGCGCTGACCGTGCCTGCTTATTGGACGGGTGATACAACCGTGGGGTATAGCCTGACTAAGCAGCTTCGACTGAACATCATTGGCCAGAATTTGTTCCAGCCTTATCACTACGAGTTTAACTACGATCCGCTAGGAATGGTTGGTATCGAGCGATCAATATTCGGGAAGCTTACCTGGCAATGGGAATAGAAGGATTGAGCGTGAAGTGATCCTAAGAATCGTTGTGAACGACTATGTAGGAAATACTGGCAATGGCTGAGAGCGACCGATCTCGATGCATATGCTCTATAACTGCGAGACCAAAGGTAACCTCCGCGCCCGGAGAATGGCTCCGCACCGGCAGCGACTGCTGGTTTGGCTCGCAGCAACTCTAATTCTTATTTCACTTCCGGCATCCGAGCTGAGCGGTCAAGAACAAAAACCTACGCAATACGAGGTACAAGCAGCGTACCTCTACAATTTCGGAAAATTCGTCAACTGGCCTCCGAGTGATGCATCGTCACATGGCCCGTTCGTGATCTGCGTTCTCGGCGAAGACCCCTTTGGCGCGATTCTCGACAAGACAACCGCGGGCGAAACCATCAACGGCAAGCAGATCGTCGACAAGCGAATCGCGCGCGCTGAGGAAGCGACCAGCTGTTCGATTTTGTACGTCAGTCCTTCGGAAGCGGAGCGTCTCAGCCGAGTTCTTGCTGCGGTGAAGGATGCGCCGGTGCTGACGGTTAGCGATATGCCGGGATTCGTGGAACATGGGGGCATGATCGAGTTTGTTCTCGAGAATGGAAGAGTCCGGTTCGAAGTTAATCTCAATCCGACGACACGGGACGGACTTACGTTCAGCTCTGAATTGTTAAAGGTTGCCGTCAAGATCGCCGGGAGCGGCAAACAGGAGAGCCGGTAACTCATGTTAGACCTGCGACACTCGCCGATATCGAGGAAGCTCACCTGGATGAACATACTGGTGAGCAGCACGGCGTTGTTGTCTGCTTGTCTCGCCTTCTTTGCCTATGACCAGTACACTTTTCGTGAAAGCCTGATTCGCAGCCTTTCGGCGCAGGCGCAGATTATAGGTTCCAATAGCGTTTCCGCACTACTGTTCAATGATCCCCAGGCGGCTGAAAACACGCTGTCCGCCTTACGCAATCAACCGGATATTATCGCTGCCGGCATTTTGACGCAGGATGGCAAGGTATTCGCCCACTATTCCAAAAACCCAGGTGAAAGCTTTTCGTGGAATCCAAAGGGGCCAGCGGAAAGGCAACTGTACGATTTCCGCAGTGACGAACTCCTTGTACGCCAGCCCATCATCTTTCAGGGACGGCACCTCGGCACGTCGTACATCCGTTCCGACTTGAACGAAAGAACTCGTCGTCTGGAACGCTATGCGGCCATTGCTGCCGTAGTGCTCCTGCTTTCTTTGCTGGCTGCCCTGCTGGTGTCGCGTGCGTTTCGCAGGTCGGTGGCAGCCCCGATCGTGGAATTGGCCGAGACCGCCCGCGTCGTTTCCGAGGAGAAAAACTACTCTATTCGAGCCGCCTCCACCGGCAGGCACGATGAGGTCGCGGTGCTGATCGATGCCTTCAACAACATGCTGGCGCAAATCCAGCAGCGCGACGCAGAATTGAGAACCGCGCACGATGAATTGGAGCAGCGGGTCCAGGACCGAACTCGCCAGCTCATGGCGGCAAATCGCGAACTGGAAGCTTTCTCCTATTCCGTCTCCCATGACTTGCGAGCACCGCTGGAAATCATCAATGGATTTAGCCACATCCTGATGGTTGAAGAAGGCGCAAATCTCGACGCCTCCGCTAAAGACTGCATTCTACAAATCAATGCGGCCACCCGAAGAATGGCCGAACTCATTGACGATCTGCTGAATCTTTCTCGCGTCAGCACCACCACCATGCACACGGGAACGGTCGATCTCGGTGCTACAGCTCGTGAGATTGCCGACCAGCTATGCCGGCGTGAACCCAGCCGCGCCGTCGAGTTCTCGATTCAGGACTGTGCTCCGGTTCAAGGAGATTCGCGGCTGCTGCGCATCGTTCTCGACAATCTCCTGCGCAACGCGTGGAAGTACACTTCGAACCGGAAGCGTGCGCACATCGAATTCGGCTGCGAGAAACGGCGCGGCCGCAATGTATTTTTTGTGCGTGATGACGGGGCTGGATTTGATCCTGCGCTTGCCGATCGTCTTTTCAAGCCTTTCCATCGGCTGCATACCAGCAGTGAGTTCCCAGGCACAGGGATTGGCCTTGCCACCGTGCAACGGATCATCGCCCGCCATGGCGGTGAGGTTTGGGCAGTGGGCGAAATCGAAAAAGGCGCAACCTTTTACTTTTCTGCATGACGAGGGGATTTTCGAATCAGGAAACCGCTTATACTTCTCTCGCGCAATCAACCTTCCTCGACAAAAAAAAACGCATCCTGTCGTGGATGCGTTTCCAAACATAGCGTCTGTGTAGACTAACTACTTTTCTTTCTCTTCGCTGGAAGACTCATTTGCGGCCTGCTGGTCGCTCATGGCCTTGTTCTCTTCCTCTGCCGCCTGTAGCGCTTTGCGGCTTTCTTCGGCGCGCTTGGCGCGGAGTTCGGCCCTCTTCTGGCGCTTCTCGTCCAGCACCTTTTCGCTGCCAAGCAGCTCTACGAACGCGGTGTCGCCACCGTCGCCCTGGCGAAAGCCGGAATGGATGATTCGCAGATATCCACCTTCCCGGTCGCCAAAGCGCGGGGAAATCGTGTCGAAGAGCTTATCGACGGCGTCGCGAGTTAACAGGTAGGACCCTGCCAGACGGCGCGCCGCCACATCGCCACGTTTGCCGAGTGTGATCATCTTCTCGACATGCGGACGCATGGCTTTTGCCTTCGTGATGGTCGTCTCAATGCGCTCTTCCACGATCAACGAGGTCACCAGGTTGCGCAACAGCGCGCGCCGATGTTCCGTATTCCGTCCCAACTTCCATCCTGCTCTACGATGACGCATGATTTTTTCCTTAGTAACCAATACTCAGTCGCCAGTTGGTCGATCTGCACAACGAACTGCTGATTGCCAGTTGCTCACTGACAACCGGCAACTGACAACTGCCTTCAGTATCCCGAATCCATTCCGTAGCCAGTCGAAGCCAAAGGCGACATTCCTGTCGTGCTTCCTGGCACGGCATTGCCATGCTCGTCAATCTTCATGCCGAGCCCTAATCCCATTGAGGAGAGGATCTCCTTGATCTCGTTCAGCGATTTGCGTCCGAAATTCTTGGTCTTCAGCATCTCGGCTTCGGTCTTCTGCACCAACTCGCCGATCGTCTGGATATTCGCGTTCTTCAAACAGTTGTAACTGCGAACTGAAAGCTCCAACTCTTCGACAGAGCGATTGAGATTCTCGTTGCGAATCTCCGGTTTGTCGCCGGCGCCCGCAGCCTGAGCTTCCAGCTCTTCCTCAAAGTTGATGAAGATGTTCATGTGATCTTTCAGCAACTTCGCCGCCAGGCCGAGCGCGTCAGCCGGAGTCACCGAACCGTTGGTCCAGATCTCGATCGCCAGTTTGTCATAATCGGTGATCTGTCCCAGTCGGGCTGCCTCGACCGAGTAGTTGCACTTGCGTACCGGCGAATGCACCGAATCGATGGGAATAAATCCCAGCCCGAGGTCCTCATCAAAGTTCTTGTCCGCTGAAACGTAGCCGCGGCCGCGCTTCAACCGCATCTCCATGTCAAGCTTGCCGCCTTCGCTGACAGTGGCAACGTACACATCCTTGTCCAGCACTTCGACATCGGCGTCCGCCTCGATCATGCCCGAGGTAACCACGCCCGGCTGATCGGCTCGCAAGTAAATCGCCTTCGGCGCATCGCCATTGAGGCGGAACGGAATCTGCTTCAGGTTGAGGATGATGTCGGTAGCATCCTCCACTACGCCGGGAATGGATTGAAATTCGTGCAGTACGCCTTCAATCTTGACTGCGGTAACCGCAGCTCCCTCGATCGAAGAAAGCAACACGCGGCGTAGCGCGTTGCCGATGGTAGTACCAAATCCGCGTTCGAATGGCTGTGCCCAGAAGTGACCGTACTTGTCGGTCAGAGTCTCAGTGTCAGTTGCCAGCCGTTTC
Source organism: uncultured Acidobacteriaceae bacterium (assembly GCA_963818905.1). GTDB lineage: Bacteria > Acidobacteriota > Terriglobia > Terriglobales > Acidobacteriaceae > Bog-257. The sequence continues at coordinate 172,211 of CAWFUE010000051.1, read as the reverse complement.
GGTTTTTGAAAGCCTTTCCAAAGCATTTAGAGCTCCTGTCTCTTCGGCCGTGCTGCGCGGACGATGTCCGGCTGATCTGGCGCGAAGGTTGGAGGCAGAGCCGGCCTTACAGGCCGGCGTCTAGCCGTTTTGTTTACGTCGAGCCGGCTTTAACCGCCGACAGCGTGTTTCTCAGCTGCCTCACTTGCTATACAGTTCGACGATCAACTGCTCATTGATGGGCAGGTTGATGTCTTCGCGTTTGGGCAGCGCCAGCACCCGTCCCTTGTAACCATCACGATCAACTTCGATCCACGTGGGCGTTGCCTGGTGGCTGGCAAAATCCTTTGCGATCTCCAGCATCGCGAGTTTGTTGCTGCCCTCGCGTACGGCGATCTCATCGCCGACAGCCACCTGGTAAGAAGGAATGTTGACCTTGCGGCCGTTGACTGAGACGTGACCGTGACGCACCAATTGTCGCGCCTGTCGCCGCGCCACCGCCAAGCCCATGCGATAAACAACGTTGTCGAGCCGGCGCTCCAGCTGTTGCAAGAGCATTTCGCCGGTGACACCCTTGCTGCGCGCGGCGCGTTCGAAATAGTTACGGAACTGGCCTTCCTGCGCGAAGTACATGCGTTTAGCTTTTTGCTTCTCGCGCAGCTGCAGGCCGTAGCCCACAATCTTGGCCTTGCGATCCTTGCCATGCTGGCCGGGAGCGAAGTTACGTTTCTCGATCGGACATTTGTCCGTGAAGCACTTTGCGCCCTTGAGGAACAACTTCATTCCCTCGCGGCGGCAAAGGCGGCATACTGCATCTTTGTACCTTGCCAAATTACTCTCCTAAATCGAGCAGAGCATGTCGGCTCGTCAATCGATCGGTTTACAGGATTGGCGTCCCTTCTTCCCGATCAAACCGGTTGTCGGTTGTCAGCGCTCCGTTGTTAGTGGGTAGTCAATTAGATGTTCGAACCGTACATTCGATACATCAGGGGTTTCCAGCCACTAGTCACTGACCGCTAGCCCTTCTTACACTCTCCGTCTCTTCGGCGGACGGCAGCCGTTATGCGGCACTGGCGTCACGTCCTTGATGGTGCGGACATCGAGCCCGGCAGCCGACAGCGCGCGCACCGCCGACTCACGTCCCGAACCCGGCCCGCTCACCCGCACGTCAACGCTACGCATTCCATGATCGCGAGCCTGGTTGGCGGCGTTCATCGCGGCCTGCTGCGCGGCAAATGGCGTTCCCTTGCGTGATCCGCGGAAGCCCAGCGATCCCGAACTCTTCCATGACACGGTGTTGCCGGCCGGGTCAGAGATGGTAACGATGGTGTTGTTGAAGGACGCCTGCACATGCACCAATCCGTGTGGCACGTGCTTGCGCTCCTTCTTCTTGAACTTCTTCGTCTTGCCTTTTTTGTCGGCGGCCGAACCTGCTGCTTTAGCCATAGCTTATGTCTTCGCGCTCGCTTTCTTCTTATTGGCCACCGTGCCCTTGCGCGGTCCTTTGCGGGTGCGGGCATTGGTGTGGGTGCGCTGGCCGCGAACCGGCAGACTGCGGCGATGACGATAGCCGCGATACGAGCCGATTTCGATCAGGCGCTTGATGTGCATCGAAATGTCTTTGCGCAGATCGCCCTCAACGTCGCCTTCCTGCTCGATCACCTGGCGAATCCGGTTAACCTCGTCCTCGTTCAGGTCGCTGACCTTCTTGGCGGCCTCAACATTGGCCGAGCCAAGAATCTTCGCCGAACGCGAGTTACCGATCCCATAAATGTAGGTCAGCGCGATCTTAATGTGCTTGTTGCGTGGCAGATCCACGCCTGCAATACGTGCCATAAATTACCCCAGCAATTAGCAACTAGCATTTAGCAATTAGCTAAATCCGTTGCTCGAAATGTCTTGGATTCCTACTCAATCCTGCCCTCGGAATCGGTTAACTGCCTGTGTTGCAAAAGCTAGTTGCTAGCTGCTAATTGCTAGTCGCTAGCCCTGCCTCTGCTTGTGCTTTGCGTTCTCGCAGATGACCCGCACCACACCGTGCCGGCGAATCACCTTGCACTTGTCACAAATCTTCTTTACCGATGCCCTTACCTTCATGAAAACCCCAGTTGTCAGTTGTCAGTTCTTAGTTGTGTATTGCTGACAACTGACCGCTTATTTGTACCGATACACGATGCGACCCCGCGTCAAATCGTATGGCGACAGCTCCACCGCGACACGATCGCCGGGAAGAATACGAATGAAGTTCTTGCGCATCTTGCCGGAGACATGCGCCAGCACCTGATGCTTGTTCTCCAGCTCCACTCGAAACATCGCATTGGGCAGGGGCTCAATAACCACTGCCATTACTTCAATCGCGTCTTCCTTACTCATTCGCTCCCAGTTGTCAGTTGTCAGTTGTCAGTTGTCAGTTGTCAGTTATCGGTTGTCAGTTCGCTTTCGACGTACAGAACAATCGTTGTATTACGAACCCAGCCTAGCGGTCCGAACACTTTAGCTAGTTGCTAGCCGCGAGCTGCTGATTGACAACCGACAACTAGCAGCTACTCGGTCAAAATTACTGGCCCATTCCTGGTTACGGCGATGCAGTGCTCGAAATGGGCGCTATAGCTTCCGTCTTCGGTGACTGCCGTCCACTTATCGTCCAGCACGCGCGTTCCCGGCGCACCCATGTTGACCATCGGCTCAATTGCGATGACCATTCCGTCACGCAGCTTCGGGCCTTGGCCGGGCGTACCGTAATTCGGAACTTGCGGATCTTCATGCAGCCGGGTACCAATTCCATGCCCGACGAACTCTCGCACCACGCTGAAACCATTGGACTCAACGTAGTGCTGAACTGCAGCACCAACGTCGCCGACCGTGTTACCCACGCGTGCTGCTTCGATGCCTTGCGACAGCGAATCGCGCGTCACGTCCAGCAACTTCTGCAGTTCCGGCTTCAGTCCATCACCTACCGGAACGGTAATCGCTGCATCGCCGTAGTAGCCGTCCAGCACTACACCGCAATCCAGCGAGACGATGTCACCCGCCTTCAAGACCCGCCGTTCAGACGGGATGCCGTGCACGATCTCATTGTTGACCGAGGCGCAGAGCACACAGGGGTAATCGTAGTAACCCTTAAATGCCGGCTTGGCACCTAAATCCCGGATCTTACGCTCGGCCACGCGCTCCAGATCCATGGTGGAGCGGCCCGGCGCGACCGCTTCTTTCGTCGCCTCCAGGACCTGGCGCACGATGTGGCCGCTGCGGCGCATCTTTTCGATCTCGGACGACGACTTACAAACGATGGACATTCTCGACCGCGCTAAACGCCTGCGCCATTACCTCTTCTACGGGCTGCTCGCCGTTCACTTCAACCAGCCGTCCGCGCGACCTGTAATAGTCGACCAAGGGGAGCGTCTGCTGCTCGTAAGTCTTCATGCGCTCGGCAAAAACGTCTTCCGCATCGTCGGGGCGCGTTACAAGCGGCGTGCCATCGACGTCACAGATACCTTGGACTTTAGGAGGCTGGAAGTAGACGTTATAAATCCGCCCGCAGGCGGGACAAGAACGACGTCCGGTAACCCGTTGCAGTAGAGTATTATAATCTACTACCAATCGGATCACAACCGGCGCCGCGCACGCCTGCTGGGCAGCAACATCGCCCTTTTTGCATTGCCGCATCTGCTCCAGATGGGCATCCAGCCATTCCGCCTGACGCACCGTCCGCGGAAAACCATCCAGGATGAATCCGCGAACACAGTCCGCATCCTGCAGCCGGTCTGCCACCATATCGCAGACCAATTCGTCCGGAACCAGATCGCCGCGCTCCATGATCGCCTTGGCCTTCACGCCCAGTTCGGTCTTTCGGGCCACATTACTCCGCAAAATGTCTCCCGTGGAGATCTGCGGAATATCGAAGGTCTGAGCGATGAGCTTAGCCTGCGTTCCTTTGCCGGCTGCCGGAGGTCCCAGCAGGATGATAGGACCGACTACACGCGTATTCGCCTTTACGCTGACTGCCGCGGAAGTCTGCGCTTCCATTTTTTTGTACCCTGAGTGCCGTCCGAGCCCGTGCGCCACTCCCGCGCTATTGGGCCAATTCGAACCCACGCTTTCTGCCCGCCGCTAGACGGGCCGGAGCTCCCGGTGCTCCGAACAGTGGTCAGTTGCCAGCAAAACCTTACTGACCCGAACTTTTCTTCTGGCCACTGGCCACTTCCTTACCACGTTGCTCGCCGTCCCCGCACTCGCCCACTGCGAGGAGTAAACCCTTCGTAGTGCCGCATCACCAGTTGCGACTCGACCTGATTGATCGTATCCATTGCGACGCCAACCACAATCAGCAACGATGTTCCGCCGAAATAGAAGTTCACGCCCAGACCATTGGTCACCCATGCCGGCATTCGCTCGAAGAATGCGCCCAGCGCGCCCGGAAGGTGGTTTAGCCTGATACCGGCGATCATCCACTCCGGAATAAACGAGATCAAGATCAGGTACAGCGCGCCCACCAGGGTGATGCGCGTCAGAATATCGTTTATGTAATTTGCCGTCCTCGCACCCGGTCGAATACCAGGAATGAATCCGCCATACTTGCGCATGTTGTCAGCAACTTCGGTGGGGTTGAAGACAATCGACACGTAGAAGTAGGCGAAAAAGACGATTCCCACCGCGTACAGCAGCGTGTACAGCGGCTCGCCCCACTGCAGCGCGCGCAGCATGGGGCCGAAGTAGCGGTTGTCCTTGAACAGCGCCCCCGCAGTCTGCGGCAATGTTAGCACCGAGGATGCGAAGATGACCGGCATGACGCCGCCGGAGTTTACTCTGAGCGGCAAGTGAGTCGATTGCCCACCCATGATCTTGCGGCCCACGACACGCTTGGCGTACTGCACCGGAATGCGGCGCTCGCTGCGCTCGACGAAGACAATGAACGCCACCACCGCGACCATCAGTACAACCAGCAGCAACATGGCAGGTACAGTGAAGGCGCCCCATGCCTGCGACTGCGCCTTGTCGAACAAATCCATGACGCCGCGCGGCAGACCCACGACAATGCCGGCGAAAATGAGCAGCGACATGCCATTGCCGACGCCGCGCTCCGTTATCTGCTCGCCCAGCCACATGATGAAGACACTGCCCGTCGTCAGGGTCAACATCGTCATCAGTACAAATCCGATACCCGGGTTGAGAACGAAGTCCGGCTGCCGCTGCAAGGTAAACGCAATGCCCAGTGACTGCACTGCGCTCAGTCCCAGCGTCAGATAGCGCGTCCACTGGGTGATCTTCTTGCGCCCAAGCTCGCCTTCTTTTTGCAGCTTGGCCAGCGGCTCATACACCACCGTCATCAACTGCAAAATGATGGACGCGGTGATGTAGGGCATGATGCCGAGGGCGAAGATTGTCAGCCTACGCAACTGGCCGCCGCTGAACAAATCAATGAAGCCCAGGAAGCTGCCACGGTTCTGGTCGAAGAACTGCGCCAGCTTATCGGCGTTAATACCCGGCGTCGGAATGTGACCGCCGAGACGATACACTGCCAGCAGCCCAAGCGTGAACAGAATGCGCTTTCGCAGATCGGGAACGCGGAATACGTTGGCTAACTTCTCAAGCATCGGAACCTCAGTGGCCGGTGGTCAGTGACCATTGGCCAGCAAAACACAAACTACTTACAACATCAATGGCATAGGACAAAATCGAATACCAGGTTCGAGTGCAACTGGTCACCGGCACCGGAACGCTGCCTTTCTGACCACTGGTCACTGGCCACTGACCACTATTTTTCCCCCAGCTTTCTCAATCTTCTCCTGCGCCGATTTGGAAAACTTGTGGGCATGCACTGTCAGCGCCTTCGACAACTCACCCTGCCCGAGCACTTTTACGAGCGACTTCTTGGAACTCACCATTCCTGCCTTACGCAGGACTTCGGGCGTGATCTCGGTATCAGCCAGGCTGGCGAGTCTCTCCAGGTTCACAACTTCGTACTCCGTGCGGAAGATGTTGACGAAGCCGCGCTTGGGCAGACGACGATGCAGCGGCATCTGGCCGCCTTCAAATCCCCGCATGAGGCGTGAGCCGCTGCGCGAGCCCTGACCCTTATGACCACGGGTGGAAGTCTTGCCCATGCCGGAGCCCATGCCGCGGCCCACGCGCTTGCGATTCTCCGTTGCCTTACGAGGCGCTCTTAATGTACTCAGATTCATTTCAACCTCAGGTGTCACCAGCCACTAGTTGCTAGCTACTTACTTCACAATCTCCACCAAATGCGGCACCTTCGCGACCATGCCGCGAATCGAAGGCGTATCTTCACGCTCAACCACTTGATTGAGTCGGGTAAAGCCGAGCCCTTTGATCACCAGCTTATGTTTCACCGGAGCAGCGATGGCCGAGCGCACCCACTTTAGCTGCATTTTCTTCCCGGCTGCCGCTGCTGATGCCGTGTCTGTTTTCTTCCGCGTCCGTGCCATAATTACAGTTCCTCAACCGATTTGCCGCGCTGTGCCGCCACTTCCCGCCGATCGCGCAGCTTGCCCAGAGCATTGAACGTGGCCTTGATCACGTTGTGCGGGTTGGTTGTGCCAATCGACTTGGTCAGCACATTCTGCACTCCCGCCGAAGTCATGACGGCGCGAACCGCACCGCCGGCAATGACTCCAGTTCCTTCCGGCGCCGGCTTCAGCAGTACCATGCCGGAACCATAACGTCCGAGCACCTGGTGCGGAATTGTGGTCTGAGTCAGATTCACTCGCAGAAGATTCTTCTTGGCCGACTCGATACCTTTCCGGATGGCCTGCGGAACTTCTTTCGCCTTGCCGGAGCCGTAACCCACAACTGCGGAACCCGGATCTCCCACCACTACCAGCGCCGCGAACGACAGGTTCTTGCCGCCCTTCACGACCTTGGTAACGCGATTAATTGAGACCACCTGGTCCTTCAACTGGTACTGACCAGCATCAAGCTTTTTCTTTACTGTTGGCATTATTCGCCCTTCGTTTTTCGCTATTCGCTCTTTGGTGGCAAGCCTTGGCGGATTGTCTCGGCAATCCCGGCCAGCGTCTTTTCGCTCTGCCGGCGCATGCTAAAGCTTACACTTGCCCGTTTTCCGACCTTGATGAATTGGTCCAGTCTGCTCGCGGGTCTGCCCAGCGATGGCCTTCAATTTCCGCGGGCCCAGCAATCCGGCGACCCGTCTCAAGCCCTCATCCCCGTCGACCTCGAAATACAGCTTGACTGCAGCCCGTTCCTCGACGGTCAGTTTCGTCAGTTTCGCCGTGCCCAGTTTTTCCAGTTTCTTCAGTTTCGCCGTGCCCGGCCGTGTCTGGAACTCCAAGATGCGCTGTTCATCCAAGAACTGGTTGTATTCCTCTCCGAACGAGCGCTTCGTTGTTCTCATGCGCTTACTCTCGATTCGCCGTTACCTGACAACCCGGAAGCGGCAAATCCGATTAAAACTCCAATCCTGCTTCGCGCGCGGCATCGGCCAACGCCTTGATGCGACCGTGGTAGAGATATCCGCCACGATCGAAGACTACCTTCTTGATTCCCTTATCATTGGCACGCTGCGCAATGAGCTTCCCTACCTCTTTCGCCGAGCTCACGTTTCCACCGGTCGGCCGCTTTTCGCCCTTGATGCCTTTGCCTTTTTCCACGGACGTCGCCGCAACCAGCGTCACACCCTTGGCGTCGTCGATAACCTGTACATAAATGTGGTTCTCAGAGCGATACACATTCAGCCGCGGCCGCTCCGGGGTGCCCTGCAGCTTCTTGCGAATCCGGGTGTGAACCTTCTGCCGTGTCTGATCCTTTGAAGTCTTCGATAGCATCTTTTTAGCTCTCAGCCGTCAGCTTTCAGCTGTCAGCTACTCCTGATTTGAGTTCTTAGCCACTGGCCACTGACCACTAGCCACTACTTGGCTCCCGTCTTACCAACCTTCTTCTTCAACCGCTCGTCGGAATAGCGCACGCCCTTGTTTTTGTACGGATCGGGCGGACGCAGGCTCCGCATTTCAGCCGCAACAAATCCCACCTTCTGACGGTCGATGCCGCTGATGGTCAGGTGCGTCTGCTTAGGATCGATCGTGACATCGATACCGGCGGGCAGGGGATATTCGATGGGATGTGAATAGCCAAGCGTAAACACGACCGTAGCTTTGCCCTTCATCTCAGCACGATATCCGATGCCGACGATGTCCAGTTCTTTCGTCCAACCCTTGGTGACTCCTTCGACAGAGTTGTTCACCAGGGCGCGCACCAGTCCGTGGATCGCGGCTTTGGAATCATCGTCGCGCACCACTACAATGTGGCCGTCGTTCTGCTCCAACTTAACGCCGCCCGGCATATGGGTGACGACCTCGCCCTTCGGACCCTTAACGCGCACAGTGTTGCCCTCGACGGCATAGGTCACGCCTTTGGGCAGTGGTATCGGTTTTTTTCCAATTCTTGACATAAGTGTTAGCTCTTGGCTCTCAGCTTTTCTATGGCTCTCAGCCGTCAGCTCTCAGCCATCAGCTAATTCTTCCAGTGACTGGCTCGTTTTAGCCGGCTGATAGCTGATAGCTACTCAGTAAATCTCGCACAATACTTCGCCGCCAACGCCTTCTTTTCTTGCCTGGCGACCAGTCATCACGCCCTTCGGCGTGGTGAGAATGTTAATCCCCAAGCCACCAAGCACGCGCGGAATTTCGCCATGCCCCACGTAGACCCGGCAGCCGGGACGCGAAACGCGCTTAAGATCGGAGATAGGCGAAGAGTTGTCCGGGCTGTACTTCAGATATACCCGAAGTACCTTCTGTCCTTCTTCGTCGGTCGCTTTGTAGTTGGCGATATAGCCCTCTTCCTTCAGAATGCGGGCCATTTCCACCTTCAGCTTTGAATGCGGAACATCCACCTTGGGCTGGCGTGCCTTAATGGCATTGCGAACTCTGGTCAAGAAATCCGAGACCGGATCGGTCAAACTCATGCTTTGCATCTCCTGAAATCGTCGCCCGTTCGCTTACTTAGTCTCCAGCTGCCGCCGGAAGCGGTTATTAGTAAGAACCAGCCGCGACGAACTGACTAACATTCAACTAGCCACTATCCACTAGTCACTAGCACCTATCTCTTTACCAACTCGACTTCGCAACCCCGGGAATTTCTCCCCGCAAGGCCAAATCGCGGAAGTGCAGCCGGCAAAGGCCGAACTTGCGCAGATAGCCGCGCGCACGTCCGCACATCTTGCAGCGATTATGCTGCCGGGTCGAGAACTTGAGTTTCTTTTTTGTCTTCGCTACCTGTGATGTTCTGGCCATTATTTCCTTCTATGAGCCGTTAGCCTTTAGCAACTGGCATTTAGCTAATAACTCGAAACTAGAACTGACTTACTGCCTAAACGGCATTCCCATATGTTTCAGCAGCGCTCGCGCCTGATCGTCGCTACCAGCCGTAGTAACGATGGTGATATTCATGCCTTTCAGCTTCTCAACCTTGGCGTAGTCGATCTCCGGAAAGATCAACTGATCGCGCACGCCCAGGGTGTAGTTGCCGCGTCCGTCGAAGGACTTGGTGGGCACGCCACGGAAGTCGCGAACGCGCGGCAGAGCCACATTCACCAGGCGATCGAAAAATTCGTACATCCGATCTCCGCGCAGGGTTACCATTACGCCGATCGGCATCCCCTCGCGCACCTTGAAAGCTGCGATCGATTTGCGCGCCTTGGTAATTACCGGCTTTTGGCCGGTAATCTGACCGACTTCACTCGCCGCCGGATCGATCAGCTTCGCATTTTGTGTCGCCTCGCCGACTCCCATGTTGACAATGATTTTCTCCAGCTTAGGAGCGGCCATCGGGTTCTGGATGCCGAGTTCCTTCATCAGCACCGGCTGAACCTCTTTGTAGTAACGATCACGCAAGCGCGCGGTCTCACGACTCGTCGCCTTAGGCCGAGCCGGCTTGCCGCCGTGATCGGCTGCCATTTCCACCTGCTCCGGCTTTGCTTTCTTGCCCTGAGGCTTGGCCTGACCGCCTTGCGGCTTCTGGCCGCCCTGCTTCGGTTTCTTGTCGTCTGCCATTCTCTACGTCTACCTTTCTCACGGTTTCAGCGTTAACTGCAGCCGGTTCGTGAGGAAATCAATTTATCGGTAGTGGTTAGAAATGCTGCTTCGCACCATGCCTGCATTCCAGTAGCTCTTGCTTTCTTCCTCTTCCCGTGCATTCTGGCCAATGATCAGTAGCCACTGGGCACTATTTTTCCAGCGTATTTCCGCAGCGCTTGCAAACACGCACATGACGATCGCCATGGTATTCGTGTCCCAAGCGCACCGGCCGATTGCAGGAGTTACACATCAGCATCACATTGCTGATAGCAACCGGGCTTTCCTGCTCCGCAATACCGCCTTTGATATTGCGCTGCGGGTTAGGCCGCACGTTCTTCTTGACCATCATGACGTGCTCAACCAGCACTTTGCCTTCATCCGGCATCACGCGCAAGACACGTCCCTGCTTGCCCTTGTCTCGTCCGGTAATCACCCGCACCTGATCGTTGCGGCGAATATCTACACTCTTCTGCATTTCTCCAAGTCCTCGTTGTCAGTTGTCAGTTGCCGGTTGTCAATTGGGATCTTAGCCGTCGCTGACAACTGCCTTACAACACTTCCGGCGCCAGCGAAGCAATCTTCAAGAACTTCTTCTCGCGCAACTCGCGTGCCACCGGACCGAAGACGCGCGTGCCTACCGGCTCATGCTGATCGTTAATCAAGACCGCGGCATTCTGATCGAAGCGGATGTAAGTGCCATCGCGCCGGCGATGCTCCTTGCGAGTGCGAACGATTACAGCTTTGACGACCGTACCTTTCTTAGCCGTTCCGTCGGGCGATGCTTCTTTCACTGCCGCCGTAATAATGTCGCCCAATCCCGCTACCAGACCGGTGGAACCGCCCAGCGGCAGGATCATCTGCAGCTTGCGCGCGCCGGAGTTGTCGGCGACTTCGAGCATGGATCTCATCATCACTGCCATAGTTCTTTCTCCTTCGCGAGCCAAGCGGCTGGCCCTCAAGCACTAGCAGTTAGCATTTAGCTAAACCTACTTTGCATCCGCCGCATCGGCTAAGTGCGAATTGCGCAGCTGCCCGGTTCTAACCCTGGCTTTGCGCTATCGAGGCCTCATCTTCCACCGGCGCCACCAAGGTCGCGCGCTGCAATACTTCTTTCAATTGCCAGCGCTTCAGTTTCGAGAGCGGCCGCGTCTCCTCGATCTTTACAAAGTCGCCGAGGTGCGCCGTGCCTTGCTCGTCATGAGCATAGAACTTCTTGCTGCGTGCCACCACGCGCTTGTAAAACGGATGCGCCTTTTGCCGCCGCACTTCAACGACGATCGTCTTGGCCATTTTGGTGGAGACTACTTCACCGATCAAAATCTTGCGCCGGCCCGCGGCGTTACTGCTTGTTGTCGTTTCAGCCATGGCTTACTTTTTCTCCGTCGCAGCCTTTTTCCTGGCCACTTTTTTCGCCGGTGCCGGCTCGCTGGCTGCTGCCGCCTTTGGGGCCGACGCTCCGTTGCCGCCGGCGATCTGCTTCTGGCGCATCACCGTCTGTACCCGGGCAATGTCCTTTTTCAGCTCGCGGATCTTCTTCAGACTTTCGGTCTGGCCCATCTTGAGCTGAAACTTCATTTTGAAGAGCTGGTCCGCCAGCTCGCGCTGCTGATGTTCGAGCTCGATATCGGTCAAGTTACGAATCTTATCTACATTCATTGTGAAATCCGGTTGCCAGTTGCTTTAATGCACGCCTTCGCGCTGTACAAACTTCGTGCGCAGGGGCAGTTTGTGGGACGCCAGGCGCATGGCCTCAGCGGCCTCCGTTGGTGGTACCCCTTCCATCTCAAAGAGGATCTTGCCCGGACGCACCACAGCTACCCAGTGATCAGGCGCGCCTTTGCCCTTGCCCATACGAGTTTCGGCGGGTTTCTTGGTGACCGGCTTATCGGGAAAAAGTCGGATCCAGATCTTGCCGCCGCGCTTGATGAAACGGGTCATCGCCACGCGACTGGCTTCAATCTGCCGGTCGGTAATCCAACCCGGCTCCATGACCTTCAACCCGTAGTCGCCGAACGACAGCTCGCCGCCACGCCACGCCTTGCCGCACATGCGGCCGCGCTGCTGCTTCCGGTACTTAACTTTCTTTGGCATCAACATAAGTCAGTTCCCAGTTGTCGGTTGTCGGTTGTCAGTTCCTGTCCATCGCCTGTTCTGGTCTGCTGACAACCGACAACTGCTCTTAAAACGCTCCGCTCTGCACGCCTTGCGGCTCGCGACGCTTCTCTTTGAAAATCTCGCCCTTGTAAACCCAACATTTAACGCCGATCACGCCGTAGGTTGTTCGTGCTTCGGTGAAGCCGTAGTCGATGTCGGCGCGCAGCGTGTGCAACGGCAAACGGCCCTGCAGATACCATTCCGAGCGCGCGATTTCGTTGCCGTTGAGCCGTCCGCTGACGCGAACCTTGATGCCTTTGCAGCCGAAGCGCAGCGCCGAATCCACTGCCTTGCGCATGGCGCGGCGGAAGCCGACGCGCTTCTCCAGCTGGAGCGCGATGTTCTCCGACACCAGCTGTGCATCCAGTTCCGGCTTGTGCACCTCCTGGATGTCGACATACACATCGCGGTTGGTGCGCTTCTGGATCTCCTGCTTCAGCTTGTCGATCTCGGCGCCCTTGCGGCCGATAATGATTCCTGGACGCGCGGTGCGAATGATAATGCGCAGCTTGTTCCCCGGCCGCTCGATTTCGATCGAGCTGACGCCCGCCGACTTGAGCTTGTCTTTCAGCTCGGCCTTCAGCTTGACGTCTTCCAGCAGCAGCTTGTCGTAGTCGCGCTCCACGAACCAGCGCGACCTCCACGGCTTGGTGATGCCGAGGCGGAATCCGTATGGATGGACTTTCTGTCCCATAATCTCCTACTTTGTCTTCTTCTTGGCGGCTTTCTTGCCCGCAAACTTTTTCGCTGGCGCCTTCTTGGCGGCCGATTTCTTGGCTGGCGCTTTCTTCACGGTCTTCTTTGCCGCTTTCTTCGCCGGCGCGCTTTCTTCAACCTTCTGCACTAGATCGCCTTTGCCGTTGGCTGCGACCTTTTCGGCCAGCGCGATCTCGATATGCGCGATGCGCCGTTGATAGCGATACGCGCGACCCATAGGCGCCGGACGAATCCGCTTCATGCGCGGCCCATCATTGGCGATGGCGCGGGTCACGAACAGGCGATCGACATCAACATCCATGCCCTTTTCAGCACTAACGTAGTTGGCGTTCTCCACCGCCGAGCGCAGCAGCTTATACAGCTTGGGTGCAATGCCTTTCTTGGTGAACATCAGCGTGTCCAGCGCCTCTTCCACGCGACGGCCCTTGATCAGGTCCAGCACCAGGCGCGCTTTCTGCGGCGAGACTCGCACGTAATTCAATTTGGCTGTGAATTCCATGTGGTTTCCTTATCTCGCCGGCGCCGGCTTGGCCGCGGTTTCGGTTGCTGCCTTCACCGAGTGCCCCTTGAAGGTGCGCGTCATGCTGAACTCGCCCAGCTTATGGCCCACCATGTTCTCCGTGATGTACACCGGGATAAACTTCTTGCCGTTGTGCACCGCCAGGGTGTGTCCCACCATCTCCGGGATCACCGTGGAGCGGCGCGACCAGGTGCGTACCACCTTCTTCTCGTTGCGAGCATTCATCGCCTCGATCTTGACCTGCAGGTGCGAATCGATGAACGGGCCCTTCTTGGTTGAACGTGCCATATGGTCTCAGTCCTACTTCTTTAGGCGGCTCACGATGAACTTATCGGTCCGCTTGTTGTTTCGCGTCTTGTAGCCGCGCGTCGGCTGGCCCCACGGGGTTACCGGATGACGTCCGCCGCTGGTCTTGCCTTCACCACCACCGTGCGGATGATCCACCGGATTCATGACCACGCCACGATTCGTCGGCCGGCGTCCCAGCCAGCGAGTGCGTCCGGCCTTGCCGATGGAAACATTCTCGTGGTCGGTGTTGCCGACTTGGCCCACCGTCGCCATGCAATCCACCAGCACACGGCGCGTCTCACCGGAGGGCAGCTTCAACAGCGCGTAATCACCTTCCTTGGCGACCAGCTGCGCTTGCGCTCCAGCCGAACGTGCCATCTGCGCGCCCTTCCCCGGCTTCAGCTCGATGTTGTGCACAGTCGTGCCGGGAGGAATGTTGCGCAGCGGCAACGCGTTGCCAACCAGAATGTCGGCATCGGGTCCGCTGAGCACCTTCGCTCCCACCTTCAGCCCAACGGGCTGGACGATGTAGCGCTTCTCGCCATCGGCGTAGCTTAACAGCGCAATGCGCGCCGAGCGGTTAGGATCGTATTCAATCGAGGCGACAGTCGCGGGAATACCGGTCTTGTCGCGCTTGAAGTCAATGATGCGCAGCTTGCGCTTGTGCCCGCCACCGCGACGCCAAATCGTCAGATCGCCGGCGTTACGCCGTCCGCTGATGCGCTGCTTCGGCTCGGTCAGCGGCTTGTACGGCCGGTTCGTCGTGAGGTCATCGTTGACGATCGTCGTCTGGAACCGCCGCGTCGAAGTTACCGGTCTGTAAGTTTTGATTGCCATGTTCGTAACTCGCTTGTGCCGTCCTTACGGGACTCACAATCCAATTTGCGTCCTACCCAGCACTCCGCTTCGCTACGTGCTGGGCTAAGTTATGCCATGCCTTCGGCACTGCCGTATCGCGCTTCGATCTGTCCTGCCAGGCGACTTAGCTTTTCTCTTTGCTTTAGCTAATTGCTAATTGCTAGATGTTTTCCGCGTACTCGGGCATCTTCTGTCCCGTCTTCAGCCGAACGTATGCCTTTTTCCAGTCCGGACGATAGCCGGTAAACTTTCCCCGGCGGCGTTCCTTGCCGACGAAAGTCGCGGTCCGGACAGAATCCACCTTGACTTTGAAAATGCTCTGCACCGCCTGCTTGATCTCCGTCTTGCTTGCGCCGACAGCTACTTCAAACACCAGCGTCGCTTCGGTTTCTTTAACGCCCAAGCCCTTTTCCGTGATGACCGGGCGGCGAATGATCTGATACGCCGACTTCATTACGCCACCTCCGCATGTTTGCGCTGGCGGGGTCCCCGACGAGCGCCGCTGTCGCGCTCGCTGGGGTGCTTGGGCGCCGTAGCCTTCAGCGAGTCCTGCAACTTTTCCAGCGCGAGGCGAGCAAAGATCGCACTCTCATACCGCAGCAAATGATATGGATGAACCTGATTGCCCGCCAGCAATTCCACGCCCTGCAGATTGCGCGAGCTCAAGTGAAGGTTATGGTTCTCACTCGCCGAACTCTCAACCAGCAGCGTCGTGCCCTTGGCGTTTAGGGTATCGAGCGTTTTGCGAAACGCCTTGGTCTTCGCTTCTTCGAGCTGGAAGTTTTCCACGACAACCAGCTTGCCGTCCGCCAGCTTTGCTGCCAGCGCCGAGCGCAGCGCGCCCAGCAACTTCTTGCGCGGAAATGCATAGTCATAGGAGCGAGGCTGCGGCCCATGAACCGTTCCGCCATGGCGCCACAGTGGCGAGCGGATCGATCCCACACGGGCGCGACCGGTGCCCTTCTGCTTCCACAGCTTCTTACCTGCGCCGCTCACCAGCTTCTTATTCTTGGTGGCGTGGGTTCCGGCTCGCTGCCCGGCGCGGTAGTGTTTCACCGCTTCCCAGAGCAGGTCCTCGTTCACTGCGCCGAAGACTTCTTCGGCCAGCTCGAGGGAGCCTACTTTTTCGCCACCCAGGTTTACTACATCAATCGTTGCCATTGTCATTTCTCAGTTATCGGTTGTCAGTTCTCAGTTGTCAGTCTGCAAATCGCGACCTGTTCGCAGCATCAGTCGGTCGCCATCACAAACACTGACAACTGGCAACCGACAACTGACAACTTCTCCTTCTACTTCTTCTTCGCCACCGCGCGCTTGGAAGCCTTCAACGGATCGACCGTGCCCGCGCCGCTGAATCCGCGACGCTCTCTAGGCGGCTTCTTCGCCTTGGTAATCACCACGTAAGCGTCTCTCGGCCCAGGAACCGCGCCCTCGACCACCAGCAGGTTCTCATCCTTGTCGACACCCAGCACGCGCAAATTGCGAACCGTTACCCGATCCACACCCATGTGTCCCGACATGCGCATGCCTTTGAAGACGCGCGACGGAAATGCCGAGGAACCGATGGAGCCAGTGATCTGAAACATCGATCCGTGCGATGCCGCGCCGCCGCCGAACTTGTGGCGCTTCACAACGCCTGCGAAACCGCGGCCCTTGCTGATACCGGCAATGTCCACGAACTTCTCGCCGTCGAAGATGTCGACCAGCACCTTATCGCCCGTCTTGGTCCCATCCTGCGTTTCGGGATCCATTACGACCGGAACCTCGCGCAGAAAACGTAGCGGCGGAAGGTTGTTCTTGGCGAAGTGCCCCTTCATCGCCTTGGTCAGGCGAGACTCTTTCACGAACTCCACTAAGCCGATCTGCGCCGCATCGTAGCCGTCTTTGTCAGTCGTTTTGCGCTGGGTCACAACGCAGGGGCCGGCCTGCAGCACCGTGACCGGGTGAACATCACCCTTGTCATCGAAGAGCTGCGTCATGCCGACTTTCTTGCCGAGAATTCCACCAACTGCCATGTTCTTGTCCTCAACTCTGCTTCCTGATTTCCGGTGTTTGTTGCACCGGGGACGTATGTCGCGGAAGCTTTGTTATTTGGCCATCAGCCTTCAGCCGTCATGCCATCAGCTAAACCCACCGCTGCTGGTTTAGCTCAGAGCTGAAAGCTGACAGGTGACAGCCCCTACTTGTGTTCCTTGCCGAAAGCCTTAATCTCCACATCCACGCCGGCCGGAAGCTCAAGCTTCATCAGCGCATCGACTGTCTGCTGCGTCGGCTCGAGAATGTCGAGCAGGCGCTTGTGTGTGCGAATCTCAAACTGCTCGCGCGATTTTTTGTCCACGTGGGGCGAGCGCAGCACACAGTACTTGTTCTTCACCGTGGGTAACGGAATCGGTCCCGCTATCTGCGCGCCGGTGCGCCGTGCGGTGTCCACAATTTCGCCGGTGGACTGATCAAGGACGCGATGGTCGTAAGCTTTCAGCCGGATGCGGATTCGTTCTTTGCCAATCACGTTAGTTATCTCTCAAAGATCTTCTTGTTAAGGCTGATCTCGCGATCCGCCCTGCGGCCTTTGCCGCTGGTTCTCTGGATGCCCCATTCATTCCAGCTTCTGAAATGGGTGGGGCGGTTCTTACGCAATAATTTCCGTAATCGTGCCGGCGCCCACGGTGCGTCCGCCTTCACGAATGGCGAACCGCAAGCCCTTCTCCATTGCCACCGGCGTGATCAACTCGATCTCCAGGCTGACGTTGTCGCCCGGCATCACCATCTCCGTGCCCGCCGGCAAGGTCGCCACTCCCGTCACGTCCGTCGTACGGAAGTAGAACTGCGGCCGATATCCCTTGAAGAACGGCGTATGACGTCCGCCTTCTTCCTTCGACAGCACGTAAACTTCGCCCTTGAACTTGGTGTGCGGCGTAATCGAGCCCGGCTTGGCCAGCACCATGCCGCGCTCCACGTCTTCCTTCGCCGTGCCGCGCAGCAACAGGCCGGCATTGTCGCCCGCCATGCCTTCGTCCAGCTGCTTCTTGAACATCTCCACGCCCGTCACCACCGTCTTGCGCGTCTCGCGGAAGCCGACAATCTCCACATCCTCGCCTACCTTCACCTTGCCGCGCTCGATGCGGCCCGTGACCACTGTGCCGCGTCCCTGAATCGAGAAGATGTCTTCGATCGGCATCAGGAACGGCTTGTCCACATCGCGCGCCGGCAGCGGCACGTTCTTGTCGACCGCATCCATCAGCTCGTCGATCTTGGCTTCCCACTGCGCTTCGCCGTTCAACGCGCCCAAGGCTGAGCCGCGAACCACCGGCAGATCGTCGCCCGGGAAGTTGTACTTGGTCAGCAGCTCGCGAACTTCCATTTCGACCAGGTCGATCAGCTCGGGATCTTCCACCGCATCGCACTTGTTCAGGAAGACCACGATGTAAGGCACACCCACCTGACGCGCCAAGAGCACGTGCTCTTTGGTCTGCGGCATCGGACCGTCGGTCGCCGCGACCACCAGGATCGCGCCATCCATCTGCGCCGCACCGGTGATCATGTTCTTGATGTAGTCGGCGTGGCCGGGACAATCCACGTGCGCATAGTGCCGGTTCGCCGTTTCATACTCGACGTGCGCCGTGGCGATGGTGATACCGCGCGCTTTTTCTTCCGGCGCGTTGTCGATCGAGTCGAATGAGCGAAACACGATCTTGGGATTGTGCTTCTGCAAAACCTTGGTAATGGCCGCCGTCAGCGTGGTCTTGCCATGATCGATGTGCCCGATCGTGCCAACGTTCACGTGCGGCTTGCTGCGATCAAATTTCTCTTTCGCCATTGGAGCTCCTAAAAACCGTGCTGTCCCTACGGGACTCGGAGTTCTTACTTCACCTTACCCAGCGCTGAAGCGCTGGGCTAAACTCTTTCGCGCCTACGGCGCTCTATCCTTCACTGCGGGCTTCAACATCAACAACGAAACTGAAGTTGCGCCAGCTTTCGGCACGACTGAAGTCGTGCCCTGATACAAATCCCTTGGTACGGCGCAGCTAAAGCTGCGCCCCTTCAAGGCTCACTTCGTTCCTGCCGGGCTCTTGCCTTGCACTTTGGCCACAATCTCTTCGGCCACCGAACGCGGCGCCTCTTCGTAGCGCGAGAAGTGCATGCTGAAGGTCGCGCGACCCTGCGTGTTCGAGCGCATGTTGGTCGCGTATCCGAACATCTCGGCCAGCGGAACCATTGCCTTAATCACCTGCGATCCGGCACGATGCTCGATTCCCTCGATACGCCCGCGGCGGCTGTTCAGGTCGCCGATGATGACGCCCATGTACTCCTCGGGCACCACGACCTCGACCGACATCACCGGCTCCAGCAGCACCGGACTGGCCTTGCGCGCAGCTTCTTTGAAGGCCATCGAACCGGCGATCTTGAAGGCCATCTCGTTCGAGTCGACCTCGTGATAGCTGCCATCGTAGAGCGTCGCCTTCACGTCGACCATTTCGTAGCCGGCGAGAACGCCGCCTTCCATGGCTTCTTTAATGCCCTGATCGACCGGCTTGATGTACTCCTTGGGCACAACGCCGCCCACAATGTCATTGACGAACTCGTAGCCCTTGCCGGGCTCGTTGGGCTCGACGCGAATCTTGACGTGACCGTACTGACCGCTGCCGCCGGTCTGGCGAATGTATTTGCCTTCGGCTTCAGAGTGCTTGCGGATGGTCTCGCGATATGCAACCTGCGGCTTGCCGACATTGGCCTGCACGTTGAACTCTCGCATCATGCGGTCGACAATGATCTCCAAATGTAGTTCGCCCATGCCGCTAATGATGGTCTGCCCGCTGTCGGGGTCGGTGTTGACCTTGAATGTTGGGTCTTCCTGCGCCAGCTTGCCGAGCGCGACGCCCATCTTTTCCTGATCGCCCTTGGTCTTGGGCTCGACGGCAACCGAGATCACCGGTGCCGGGAATTCAATCGACTCCAGCACAATCGGGTGCTTCTCGTCGCAGATGGTGTCGCCGGTGGTGACGTGGCGAAGACCGACACAAGCGCAGATGTCGCCGGCGTAAATCTCGCTGATGTCTTCGCGCTTATTGGCATGCATCTTCAGCAAACGTCCAATGCGCTCGGACCGCGAACGTGCGCTGATGTGTACGCTGTCGCCCTGCTTCAAATGCCCAGAGTAAACACGGATGAACGTGAGCTGACCGACAAACGGGTCGGTCATGATCTTGAAGGCCAGCGCTGCGAAGGGAGCCTTGTCCTCGGCGGGCCGCTCTTCTTCCAGTCCTGTGTCGGGGTTCACGCCCTTCACCGGAGGAACGTCGAGCGGCGAAGGAAGATAATCGACGACCGCGTCGAGTAAAGGCTGAACACCCTTGTTCTTAAAGGCGGTTCCACAAATCACCGGGAAAACCTTCATCCTCAGCGTGGCGCGGCGCAGGGCAGCTCTCAGCTCGGCTTCAGTGATCGGCTCGCCCTCGATGTACTTGTGCATGAGCTCGTCCTGGTCGTCATTCTCAACTACGGTTTCGACCAGAATCTGATGGAAGGCATTCGCCTTCTTCTTCAACTCTTCCGGAATTTCCTCGATGACATACTCGGCGCCCATCGATTCGTCGTTCCAGATGATCGCCTTCATGGCCATCAGATCGATGACGCCCTTGAACTTGTCTTCCTGTCCGATGGGCAACTGGATCGCGACCGGGCGGGCGTTCAAACGCTTGCGGATGGTGTCGACTGCGTGCTCGAAGTCGGCGCCCATCTTATCCATCTTGTTGATGAAGCAAATGCGCGGCACACCGTACTTGTCAGCCTGGCGCCACACGGTCTCCGATTGCGGCTCGACCCCATGCACCGCGTCAAACACCGCGCAGGCGCCATCCAGCACGCGCAGCGAACGCTCCACTTCAGCCGTGAAGTCGACGTGGCCGGGAGTGTCGATGATGTTAATGCGAACGTCTTTCCAGAAGCAGGTGGTCGCCGCGGACGTGATAGTGATGCCGCGCTCCTGCTCCTGCGCCATCCAGTCCATCGTCGCAGTGCCTTCATGGACCTCACCGATGCGGTGCGTGCGTCCTGTGTAGAACAGGATGCGCTCCGTCGTGGTGGTCTTGCCGGCATCGATGTGGGCCATGATGCCGATGTTTCTGCAACGATCTAATGGAACCTGTCTGGGCACAATCTTTTCCGTTTCTTGCCTGGTAGAGCGGGCCTTGGAGGCCCGCGTTACACTCCGTATTTGCTTCTGTCGCCATCAGATCATTGACGATAATCTGATGGCGATGATCCTAGTTAGCCGCAGACGCGGCGCTAAAGCGCTGCCGTCTTACCAGCGATAATGCGCGAAGGCCTTGTTCGCCTCCGCCATGCGGTGTACATCTTCCTTCTTCTTGATCGACGCGCCACGGCCATTCGCCGCATCCAGCAGCTCGTTGGCGAGCTTGTCGACCATGCCCTTTTCGCCGCGGCCGCGGCTGTAGGTCAGAATCCAACGGATCGCCAGCGAAGTACGGCGGTCGGCATTCACTTCCACCGGAACCTGGTAGTTGGCGCCGCCGACGCGGCGGGTCTTCACTTCCAACACTGGCTTAGTGTTCTCCACGGCTTTCTTGAACAGCTTGATCGCCTCATCGCCGCCCTTCTCTTCGAGCTTTTTCATCGCGTTATAGAAAATGGACTGGGCGGTAGACTTCTTGCCATCCCACATCATGGAGTTCACAAACTTGTTGACCAGCGTGGACTGATACACCGGGTCTGACAGCGTCTCACGCTTCGCGATATGTCCTTTTCTCGGCATAAAACCTCAAAATTGCTTTGAAGGGGACGGCCTTCAGGCCGTCAATCAGAGCATCCCAAAACCTGGGGGCTCTAGCCCCCGAACCGAACTAGGCCTTCGGCCTCTTCGCTCCGTATTTGGAGCGGCCCTGCTTGCGATTGGCGACGCCCACCGAATCCAGCGTGCCACGCACCACGTGATAACGCACACCCGGCAGATCCTTTACGCGGCCGCCGCGGATCAACACAATCGAGTGTTCCTGCAGGTTGTGGCCCACGCCAGGAATGTAGGTCGTCACCTCGATGCCGTTGGTCAACCGGACGCGCGCGACCTTGCGCAAGGCGGAATTCGGTTTCTTCGGCGTCTGGGTGTACACGCGGGTGCAAACTCCGCGCTTCTGCGGACAGGACTGCAGCGCCGGGCTGGCCGTCTTATAGTTCGGCGCGCTCCGACCCTTCCGCACCAGCTGATTAAATGTAGGCACTCTTTTTCAGCTCCCGAAGCGCGCCTTCAGACGCGCTGTTCAACCATTCGTTCGTTCTTCGACCTGACAGCGGAGCGTGAAAACGCGAATCAGCCCACGCTGCGAAGCTCACAACCATGTCTGGCTTCACGCGCGCAGCAATCGCGCAATTTTCATCCCGCGCATGGACTGGGCAGCGGTTTTCGCCTGCCCATACTTCCCCTCGCACCTGGCAGGGGATATTGGTTTCCGATCAGGTTAGGCTTACGACGGTGGCGCCGTGGTCGTTCCGCAATTGGCTTGGCGCCAAATGCGGAGATCAAAAACGAGGGCACTCCGTTTCGTTGCCTAGGCCTGCATACCCACCGGAAAGCTCCGGCGGAAGCGCAGGCACGTTTCAGCGAGGACCCTGCAAAACTATTCTACAGGATGTGGATCAATGCAGCACAGCCAGACACTACAGGCAGGCCAAGTATGACTCGCAGAACCTTTTTACTATAGCAACGGTAATTGCGCGCCGTCAACACCGTCGCCTCGATTTCCTATTGGGACGGTGCTGCGGGCTCAACAAACCTCGTATTGTCGATCGGAACATCCTGCTTTACCTCGTCGATCTTGATGGTGAAGCTGCCACTGGGGCGCGCGATTGTCCAGCGATACGGCGTCTTAACGCCACCGACGTCGCGATAATCGGCGAAGTCAACCTGCGTCGAGTTGAGTCCGAGCGGCGTATCGGTATAGTGAACCATCCGCACGAGCAGACCCGATTCCTTGTCGAAGTAGAGTTTCACTGGCGGCTGGCCTTTGGACCTTCCCAGCACTACTGTCACTTCCTGCTCCCCGATCTTCTCAGGATGATCCTGGAGCTTCAGTTCATCGAACTGGCGCTGCAGCTGGACGGGATAGAATGCTTCGGCATCCAGCCTGGCAGCTTGTTGATCTGCCGCAGACATTTCGCGTAGAGGCCGGCTGGGAAAGGAAATCCAGCCAGCCTGACCGTTGTAAGCGGTGATGCTGTCGCCTTTCGGCATGTGCATCACCGAGACCCGTTGGTCGGGCGCCCTGGTATAGACATCGATGGCGATTGGCGGCCCTTCGGGCACCACGGCGCTGCCCTTCTCAACGCGAGTGGAGACTTTGCCGAGCATGGCCGCGCCTCCCAGCGCTGCGATGTACTTGTCGAAGACCGGAGCTCCGGAAGGTAAGGAAGCCGGATCCATGTCGTGCTGGTGCATGGCTTCCATCGCTTGCGGCTTTGGCGCCTCGGCCAGGATGGCGGGAATTGCCTGCGGATGCGGCGCTCCACGGTGACATGTGTTGCATGTGACCTCGCGTTCGCCGTTAAAGTTGTTCTTGTTGATGGCGAACATCATCTGCATCATCTCGCGAGCGGTCTTCTTTTCCTTCTTGTCATCCTTGTCGAACTCGAGCCGTTTGTCGGGTCCTACGACGTGACAGAATTCGCATTCGACGCCTAGCGCCGCCGTGATGAATTGCATCGACGGTATGAGTTGGTCCGCCGGAATATCTTTCAGCACCTGGATGTTTTTATATTTTTGTGCGGCGGTTGGCGCAGAGTTTTTGGCCGGCGACTGCACCGGATCGGCCTGAACTACAATGATTGCCGCGAAGAGAATTGACCCTGCGAATGCCGCGATCGCAAAAGAGCTGCGGCGTGATACGGTCTTACTCTGTCTGTGCACCTGTTTTCCTCTCGATCGAGCAATTCGCAGTCTAGCAAACCGGACCAGCCCGGCTCAGATCGCGCGCTCCGGATGCGACATCACACCGACCTGTGACATTTGCACTGCTGGTGGGTGACCAATCCGGTACAATCCATTTTTCTGTGGTTGTGAGCGTTGGCTGCCCATCTTCCGTTGTCGCTTCCGCAGAACACCCCACAAGCCCGAGCGCTGTTGCGCAAATGATGAATGCTTTGAGGCATAGGCATGTTTAAGCGAATTCTGATCGCCAATCGCGGAGAAATTGCGGTGCGCCTGATCCGGGCGTGCCGCGAGATGGGTATTGAGTCGGTGGCTGTCTTCTCCGACGTCGATCGCAAAGCTCTCCACGTGCGCAAAGCCGACTATGCCCACCATATCGGTCCAGCAACGGCGAGCGAATCGTACCTCAATATCGACAAGATTCTGGATGTAGCCCGCCGCAGCGGGGCAGAGGCCATTCATCCCGGATACGGTTTCTTATCGGAGAACGCCGGATTCGCGCGGGCCTGCGCCGATGCCGGCTTCAAGTTCATCGGACCATCCCCGGAATCGATGGAGATGATGGGCTCGAAAACCCGCGCCCGCCAGAACATGAAGCGCGCCGGCGTACCATTTGTGCCGGGTTCGGAGCGCGGGCTGGACCTCGACGCGGCCGAGCGTCTTGCAGAGCAGATTGGCTACCCAATCATGCTGAAAGCCGCCGCCGGCGGAGGCGGTAAAGGTATGCGGTTGGTTACCGCGCCCGTCGAATTGCATTCTGCCTACGAGAACGCACGCAGCGAAGCTCAGCGCTCTTTCGGCGATAACGAGGTCTACATCGAAAAGTTCATCAACAATCCCCGGCACGTGGAGATGCAGATATTCGGCGACGAGCATGGCAACGTGGTGTATCTCGGCGAGCGCGAGTGTTCGGTGCAGCGGCGGCACCAGAAGGTACTGGAAGAGTCGCCGTCGCCTATCGTCGATGAGGAGATGCGTCGGCGCATGGGAGAAATCGCAGTCCGCGTCGGCAAGGCGGCGAACTATCACAATGCCGGCACGGTTGAGTTCCTGGTCGATCAAGAGCGCAACTTTTATTTTCTCGAGATGAACACGCGGCTGCAGGTAGAGCATCCGGTGACGGAGTTGGTTACCGGCCTTGACCTGGTGCATCTCCAGATGCACATTGCGGCAGGCGAAAAGCTGCCCTTCACGCAGGAAGAGATCAAGCTGCGCGGGCACGCGATCGAATGCCGCATCTATGCTGAAGATCCTGACAATAACTACTTTCCTTCGCCAGGGCAGATTACGCGTCTCATTTCGCCCTCCGGTCCGGGGGTTCGCCGCGACAGCGGCATGTACGAAGGATGGACGGTTCCCATCGAGTACGATCCTTTGCTGGCAAAGCTGGTGGGCTATGGCGAGAATCGAGATCAGGCGATCCACCGGCTGCTGCGCGCTCTCTATGAGTATTTCGTGGGCGGCATCAAGACCAATATCTCGCTGTTCCGGCGGATCTTGAAGGATCCGGACTTCCAGGCCGGCAACATTGATACCGGTTTTCTGGACCGGCTCCTGACGAAGCCAAGCAATGAGACCGATGTGCGGCGTCCAATTATTGCTGCCATCGGAGCGGCGATCTTCGCGAGTACAGAACCGAAGGCGACGTTAGCCGGAGTTGCGGCGTCGGCGCCAACGAACGGTAATGGGGCTGCGCCGCTGCCGATTTCGAATTGGCGGCGTACTGCGCGCGCCGAGGCGCTGCGAGAGAGGTAAGCGTAGGTGTGAGAGTGCTTCTTGGATGTATCGGCTAGGAGTAGAATTTTGGGTATGGAAATGGTGTTTACTGCGCTCTTTGTACCCGTGTCGGAGGCTGAAGGCGGCGGCTATACCGCTTACGCCGCCGAGTTACCGGAGGCTATCTCTGAAGGCGATACTTTGGACGAGGCGCGTGAGAATCTCCGCAGCGCCATCGAAATGGTGCTGAATTCCAACAAGTCAATCTCCGAGAATGATCTCGAGGGAAAACAGGTAACTCGAGAAGAAATTCGCGTGGAAGTCGCCTAGGCGGTGAAGCGAATAGATCTGATCCGCCACCTCGAAGCAAACGGATGTGTCTTTCTTGAGGAAGGCGCTAGTCACACTCGGTACTTAAATCGTGCCATGCGCCGACGAAGCACGATTCCAAGGCACCGGGAGATCAAGAATCCAACGGCCCGCCTGATATGTAAGCAACTCGGCATACCCGATCCGTTCCGGCCGGCCAAGGACTAACCATGACTTACGACGTTGTGGTTGACGGCAAGACGCATCACGTTGAACTCGAGCGCGGCGAAAAGACGTGGCTGTGCAAGGTCGACGGCCAGCAGATGGAAGTCGATTCGGCCTTGACTGCGCGCGACGTTCTCTCGCTTCTGGTGGGCGGCAAGGCTTATGAGGTCAAGCGTGAACGCTCACTGCAGGGAGAACTGCATATGGTCATCGGCAGTGCCCGCTATGCCGTCGATGTTCAAGACCCACGATCACTGCGCACGCGCCGCGGCGTCTCTGGCACCGATGCCGGACCGCAGAAACTCAAAGCTCCCATGCCGGGAAAGATTGTTCGCATTCTGGTCAACGAAAAAGATGAAGTGAAGGCCGGCCAGGGCATCATCGTCATGGAAGCGATGAAGATGCAGAACGAGATGAAGTCTCCCAAAGATGGCAGGGTCCAGAAGATTCTCACCGCCGAAGGCTCCGTAGTGAATCCCGGCGACACGCTGGCAATTATCGAGTAGCCAAGAGCTCTCAGTTGTCTGGTTTCAGCCACCAGCTAGGTCAGCCGCCCCGTGCTTCTTCATAACTTCAGCTCGCCTTCGCCGATCCCGGGCGGGCTCCGTCGTGCATTCTGTCAGCTCGTAAGTGCAGCTTAGAGCTGACGGCTGATAGCTCGCGGCTATCTATAATGTTGCGATGCGGAAGCATTGGAAAACCAAGCTGATTCATTCCGATGTGAGGATTCCAGAAGGATATCGCGCGCTGACGGAACCGGTGTATCGCGGCTCGACAACGCTGTTTCCCGATGCAGCTGCAGTTACCGACGCGTGGAATCAATACGAAGCCGGCTACACCTACGGACTTTACGGCACACCCACAACGCTGGAATTAGCCGGACGGATCTGTGAGTTGGAACAGGGCTATCGCACCATAATCACTCCCGGCGGGCAGTGCGCGATCTCTCTGATCAACTTAGCCCTGCTGCGTGCCGGCGACCACGTGCTTTTTCCCGAAAGCATTTACGGTCCCAACCGCAAGCTCGCGAACGATGTGTTGCGGCGCTTCGCTGTGCAAGTCAGTTATTACGATCCAATGATCGGCGGAGACATCGCCAGATTCATTCAGCCGAATACTCGGGTCATCTGGTGCGAAAGCCCCGGGTCGATCACGATGGAGATCCAGGATATACCGGCAATCGCGCAGGCGGCGCCTGAAGCGGGAGCGCTGGTCGTAATGGATAACACGTGGTCGGCTGGGGTTTACTTCGATGCCTTCGCGCACGGCGTCGATGTGACCATGCAGGCGCTAACCAAGT
Source organism: uncultured Acidobacteriaceae bacterium (assembly GCA_963818905.1). Taxonomy (GTDB): domain Bacteria; phylum Acidobacteriota; class Terriglobia; order Terriglobales; family Acidobacteriaceae; genus Bog-257. The sequence continues at coordinate 145,158 of CAWFUE010000051.1, read as the reverse complement.
ATGTCGGCGGACACAGCGATCTCCTGCTGGGCTCTGTCACTGTCAAGGACAAGAGCCTCTACGAGCGGCTCGGCGCGAGCCAACAGGTGATCGGGTGCGCAGCGTCACCCGACGACTGCAGCCTGGCCTTGCGGGGCATGAAGACGCTGGCGGTGCGCCTGGAGAAAGTCGAGTCATCGGCACTGACAATCGCGCGCTGGCTGGCCGAACGACCCGAGATCGAATGCGTTTTGCATCCCCCATTGCCGTCGTGCCCTGGTCATGAAGTATGGCGACGGGACTTCACCGGCTCGACCGGAGTATTTTCACTTGTATTCCGCACCGATATAACGAAAGAGCAGGTTACAGCCTTCGTGAACTCACTCCAGATTTTCAAAGTAGGTTATAGCTGGGGAGGAGTAGCTAGTCTTGCATTGTCCTATGATTTCAGCCACTACAAAGGACGTCCAAATTATCAGCACCGGATTGTAAGGTTGAATATCGGCCTCGAAGAGGTCGACGATCTTATCGCTGACTTGGACACTTCTCTTGCTTCCCTGATCCAATAGACTGCAGAGCTCTGCTGGTAAGAACGATCCCTTAAGCGTTTGTTCCGGCGTTAAACTATCAGCTACCAACCTGGTTCATTCCCAATTTGGGAAAATCATAGTCTACATAGTGCTCAGAGCTAAGTTGATTCCGACCGAGTGATAGTTACAAGATGGGCTACTATAGTTCCCATAATGGGAATTAATTGGCGTTACGTTCGATTTATAGCATTCCCATTATGGGAATTACCCAAAACTCACTGGTAAATGCTGCGAACTTTGTTGCAAGCGATTGCAGCCAGAAGTAATTCATAGTAAGTGTTTTCATCAGTTTCAGACGGCAGCAGAATTGCTCTTCCCATCAGCGATATTTCTTTACCAAATTAAGGCAGGGCTGTGGCGGGTTAGATTTTGACTGCTGAGGTTGCGCCCTGTTTCAGATGATTGGCGCCAGTCTCCTCGTCCTTGACTCCTCGTGGCGCCGAAGTTGTACTGAACCTTTTTTGAGTCGAGGCGCGATTCCCGTTGCGTGCTTAGCCGATTCGGAATCGGCGGCAACATATCCCGTTCGGTAGAAAGCAGCGGATGGGAAGTCTGGCGATGGGTGCAACTGATGGTAACGAATTTCTGTTGCCGAGCTTTTTACCACTCTTACTTAAAGGAGGATCTTCCTTGAAACTGCGTATCGCTTCTCTCACACTACTGCTGCTGGCGCTGGTTGCTATTCCGGCGACTGCGCAGGTCATTTATAGCAACGGTCCAACCAACGGCAACACCGACGGCTGGAACATCGGTTTCGGCTTTGTAGTTAGCGACACCTTCACCGTCCCCTCCGGTGGGGCCACTGTGGGCGGAGTTACCTTTGCTGCATGGTTGTTCCCGGGCGACACCCTGCCCTCAGCCACCATCGGCATCACTGATGCCGAGGACGGCGGCAATGTGTTCTTCAACGCCACCGAAACCATCACCCAGAGCGGCTGCGTAGTCAATGGCTTGGGATTCGACATCTGCAACGAGTCGGCGACCTTCAGCGGCCCAACCCTGAATGCCGGCACCTATTGGCTGAACATCCAGAACGGCGAAGCCAGCGATGGCGACTCCGTGTACTGGGATGAGAACTCCGGTCCGTCTTCGGCTTCGATGACGTCCGTCGGCACGATTCCTTCCGAGTCATTCACGGTTCTCGGGTCGCAGACCACCAGCACCAGCACGGTGCCTGAGCCTGGCAGCGTACTGCTGCTTGGATCTGGACTGCTTGGCCTTGGCGGACTGCTGCGTCGCAAGCTGTTCTGAGGTTGCGTTCGAACCCTGCCTCATTTCGCTAAACCCTCAGAAGCCGGAGCTCCCCCAGAGCTCCGGCTTCTGCCTTTCTACGTCTCTCACAAATCGCCGCCGCTCCCATCCGCCCTTGCTGCGGCGCGCAGAGTGGGATTCATCCGCACAGCTCTGCTTTTTTTCTGCTGAGTAGAACTGATTTCTGGTTCGGGGAGCTTCAGATCCCAAGCTTCTTGACTTCTTCGTTGTAGTACTTGCGGTAGAGGATGTCCCACTCCTGCGATCCTTCGAGGATGGTACGGCGCTGGCTCTCGATCTTCTGCCGGGCGGCAGCGTCGATGCGAGCTTCTTGAGCCATCAGGTTTTCCAGCAGACGCCGCGCTTCAAGACGGATAGCGTTGCGATCTTCGATGAACTCGACACTATCCATGTCTGCGAGGGTATCAGCCACCGCGTGCGCCAATTTATTGATCTTCTCGCGGCTGATCCTCATAGCATCGTTCCAGAACCGTAAGCCGCAGATCCCTCGACTGCGCTCGGGATGACAAACTCATTGCTGCGGCTGATCCTCATAGCACGGCCTTATATTTGCGCACCAGCTCGTTTTTGACTTTCTTGAACATCTCCTGATAGTTCGCGCCGCTGCGCTGCATCTCGTCAGAGTAAGTGTCGAGAATGATGCGGACTTCGTCATTGATGCGGTCTTCCAGCGTGAGCTCTTCCAGGAGTGCCGTGTTAACCCGTTCCTTCACCGCCGCCTTGTCCGGCGCTTCGATGAATTCGCCTTCGATCAACTTGTTGGTGATTTCGCGGGCAAGATAGCCCACATATTCTTTGGAGAAGAGCATGCTTATTGGCTAGAAAAACACCATAGTCTAACACACGGAGTACGATTCCAACCGGAGCAGTGCAGTCGTCGCAGCAGATGCAACTCCTTCGCGGCGCCTCTGCACGGGCGAAGATGCGAGCCCGCGATTTGCCGCCGGCCGCGTGTCAGCCCGCTCGCATCGGAGTATGATGAGTTTCGTTGCAGCCGATTCAACGCTGCGCTCCCGAGAGACTTATGTCTGATGATCTGTCCAGCTTGAAAGATGACATGACGGCTTTCATCCTAGGACACGGCTTAAGCCGCTTCCAAGGTTACGTTACCGAAGAAGTCCACAGCGTCATGTGGGATCCGCGGGACAATCCGGAGAGCTGGAAGGACTTCGTCGAGCTGGCCAAGAAGGCGGGCGCGCAGTTCCTCTCCATGGATGAGGAAGTGCTTGAGCGCGACGAACTGGATTACCTGGTGCAGCGGCTGCAACACGCCACCTTCCCCAGTGACGAGGATCTGGACGAAGCGCGCTGGCTGCGCAGCTACATTGGAAAAACCGGTTTCATCCAGTTGGGCTGGCCGCACGAAGGCATCATGTTCCTCTTCGAGGCTTCCACGGAGTGGTACGAGCGATATCAGCATCTCCTCGATCTGGTGGAGGATTTCGGGAGCATGGCCATCGACGACACTGACCAGGACGACGAGCACTGATCGTGCGCTGGACTCTTCGCACTGCAGACCGACAACAAGTGCAACGGCTGGCGCTGGAAATGAATGTGCCAGTTTCGTTCGCGCGGCTCCTGGCGGTGCGCGGCATCTCCAACGCGGAGCAAGCGCAGAAATTCCTTTCTCCATCCCTGCAGGATCTGCACTCTCCTTATTTAATGACCGGGGTTCGTACCGCGGTCGAACGTCTTCGTGCAGCTATCGAACGTAGCGAGACCGTGTTGATTTACGGGGACTATGACGTTGACGGCACGACGGCCATTGTCATCCTGAAGACGGCGCTCGAGCTGTGCGGAGGCAAGGTCGACTATCACGTGCCGCACCGCATTCGCGAAGGCTACGGTATGCGGGATGAAGTGATCGAGCAGGCGGCCGCGCGCGGGATTCGTCTCATCGTCAGCGTCGATACCGGTATCCGCGCCTTTGCCGCGGCGGAGACGGCCGCAGGCTGCGGCACCGACCTCATCGTGACCGATCATCATCTTCCGCAGTCGGAGGGAGTGCCCAAGGCGCTGGCTGTGGTAAATCCGAATCAGCACGGCTGCGAGTATCCGTGTAAGTCGCTGTGCGGCGCGGGCGTCGCGTTCAAAATTGCGCAGGCACTGCTAGTGGAGAGCGGACGGGAGCGGCTATTGCCTTCGTTTCTAAAGATGGTGGCGATCGCGACGATCGCCGATGCGGTGCCGCTCACCGGCGAAAACCGGGTTTTTGCCAAGCTAGGATTGGACGGACTGCGAAAGCCCGTCAACGCCGGCCTGCGCGCTCTGCTGACGAACTGCCAGCTTGACGGCTCGCGTCCGCTGAGTGCTGGAGACATCGCCTTTCGGGTTGCGCCGCGCCTGAATGCTGCGGGGCGAATGGATATTGCCGAGCGCGTGATTCAATTGTTCACCGAGAAGGATGCCGCTAGAGCCGCAGAAATGGCGATGCAGCTGGACCAACTGAACGGCGACCGACAGCAGGAGGAACAGCGCATCCTGGAAGAGATTCAACGGAAGATCGAATCCTCGTCCGAGCTGAAGGGTGCCTACTGTTTGGTAGTCCATGGCGAAGGGTGGCATCGCGGCGTCATCGGGATCTGCGCCACTCGCGTTGTCGATCGCTACCATCGCCCGGCACTGGTGTTTTCTTGCGAGAACGGAGAGGCGCACGGCTCCGGCCGCTCGATCGGTCCATTTCATCTGCTGGAAGCGCTGGAATCCTGTCCCGAACTGTTCACGCGTTTCGGCGGTCACTCTCACGCTGTGGGATGCGCACTTCCGGTCGATCACATTCCCGAGCTGCAAGCACGGCTTGACGCCTATGCCCGGGAGCGGCTGACGCCGGAGGATTTCGTACCCGAGCTCGAATACGACGCCGAGATTTCCCTCGAGGACATCAACCGTGACTTCTGGCTGGCGCTGGAAAGACTCGAGCCGTTCGGCTCCGGCAATCCTCAGCCGGTGTTTGTGGCGCGAAAGACGAAGCTAGTGCAACCGGCTCGTGTGCTGAAAGAGAAGCACCTAAAACTGCGCGTTATCTCTGACAATCCTGCTTCCAACGGCGGCCGCTTTCAGCGTGCCCACGATGTGCTCGGCTGGCGCATGGCCGAGCGCGCCAGCCAGTCTCCGCTGCTGGCTGGCGACAGCCTCGACATTGCATTCACCCTGGATTACAACGAGCATCCTGAATTCGGTGGAGTGCAGCTTAGTCTGTCGGACTTTGCCCGCGTGGCTCCGGCGGTCTCGGCTGCCTCTGCCGCGGATCAGTAGCTAACATAGGGTTGCAACTCGGCAGCCGGCGCCCAGTTCCAGACTACGAAGATTTTCTGCCTTCTCCGGAGGAGCCATGTCCAGCAGCACAATCCGCACTGAAATCCAAGGGCTTGATATCAGCCTGGATGGAACTATGCTGTCGATATCATCTTCCGGCAACGATGTGCTCTCCCCGATTGCGCTGAACGCGGATGATGCCGAGCGCTTTCGCATTGAGATTGCCAAGGCGCAACTGTGGGAGTGGAATCAGTTGGAAGAGGTGAGGTCGCGCGCCGAGCTGCGCTACCGAAGATATTTGGGATCGTGGCTGGTAATGTGCCTGGCCGCGTTCAGCGCCTATCTTGGCTATCCCAGCTTTTATCTTTGTCTCTTCTTTGCAGCGCTGTCGATATTTCTTTGGTGGCGGGCGGGTTTCGCCGAACAGCAGGCCGATCGCGAGGCGCAGGCGGAGCGAAACAAGTTTCGCGCAGACTGGAATTACCTGCGCGAGCGAACGGAAGAAACGTCGGGGGAATAGGAAATTTTGTAGCGCCCGGCCCAAGTCGGCTATTCATGGCGCCAGTCTCAGTCCTTCGCCATCGCGTAATAGCCCTGGCGAGCCTGCACCTTGTAATCTTTCGCCTTGATCTGGATCTTGCGATAGCTGCCGTCGAGCTTGTTGTTGGTCGGCGTGTAGCCGATGTTGTACTGGCTGCGCAGCTCGTTCTGGATCTGGTCGAAGGCCGACCTCAGCTTGTCCTGCTTGTTGCCGACTTCGATGACGCGCCCGCCGGTGGCTTCCGCCAGCTTGTGCATCTCGGAGTCGCCACTGTAGCCGAAGCCGCCGTAGAATCCGCGGTCGGCGATCAGGATCACGTAGCAGATGGTGTCGGCCTTTTGCGCGGCTTCAATGGCATCCTGAATGCGCAACCGGCTGCCCTGGTCTTCGCCGTCGGTGAAGATGATCATCGCCTTGCGTCCGACTTCGTTCTTCAGCTTTTCATCGGCGCCCAGATAAATAGCGTCGTACAGCAGCGTGCCGCGCGGTGTGGTCGGAACTGGTCCGCCGCCTAATCCTGGCGGTCCGCCGCCCATGCCGGCGTTGATCTGCATCTTGTTCAACGCGCGGGTCAGATCGTGGACGTTGTTGGTGAAGTCCTGGTCGAGGTCGACATCGACGTCGAAGTTGATGACGAAGGCCAGGTCCTTGTCGCGCAGCACGGCGCGCAGGAACTGGGCGCACGACTCCTGCTCAATGTCCAGCACCCGCGTCTGGCTGGCGCTGGTGTCGATCATGATGCCCAGCGTCAACGGCTGGTTCGACTCCGCCGAAAAGTACTTGATGGTCTGCGGCTTGCCATCCTCGAAGACATCGAAGTTGTCCTTCGTCAGGTTGGGAATCAACATGCCGTGCTTGTCTTTCACGTTGTAGAAGAGGTTGACGACGTTGACCTCCGCCTTGAAGGTCTGCAAAGGCTCCTGGTCAGAGGGCTGGGTCTTGCTGATCCTGCGCGGAAGGCTGGGCTGACTGGTTCTGCTGCTGGCCGGCAGCCACAGACAGCAACCCAGCATCAGGCACACGATAGTGGAATAGTGGCGAAGACGATGGAACGGCATAGCTTCTCTTTCGTATCGAATGCATTCATTCTAGTGCACGGCTGCTAAATCGGCGATGGGGGCTGCCGGGAGGCCGCAGTGCGGTTATACTGTGCAGAGTTCCGGCAAAATCTGGAGACGGCAGACACCCATGTTCCCTCGTCCCTTGAGTGCCCGCATGAGAGGCGTCTTTCTTACCGCGGTCCTTTCCCTGCCCATGGCGTCTGCCGCGGGCCAGCAACAGAATCTGCCCGATGCGCCGAATCCGCAGAACAATGCGCCGGCGCCGAATGTGAATGTGCCGCCGCCTGCCGGCGCGGGCGATCAAGGGAATCCCGCCTCGGGTGCAAACCCGGAGCAGCCGGCAAATACTCGCGATGCCGGCCAGCAACCACAATCAGAAGCAGCCAATCCGCCGGAAACTCCAGCACCGACGAATCCCGAGCCGCCACCCCCAGGATCGCGGGAGATCAAGACGGTTCCGCCAGGCAGCGTTCGCCCGGGTGAGAGTGGCAGCGATCAGCTGATGACACTTACCAAGACCGTCAGCTTTGTGACCGTCCCCGTCACGGTGAAGGACGAAGAAGGCAAAATGATCGATGGCCTCCTGGCCAATGACTTCAGCATTTATGAAGATGGCATAAAGCAGAAGCTCACCTTCTTCACCAGCGATCCGTTTCCCTTGTCGGCCGCGCTGATTGTCGATCAGGGACTGCCCGATCCGGTGCTGCGTAAAGTAAACCAGACTTTCGCCGCGCTGGGCGGCGCCTTTGCCCCATTCGACCAAGTGGCCGTTTTCACCTATGGCAATTCCGTGAACAAGCGCCAGGACTTTGGCAACTCCACGCGCATGGAGCTGGCGCTACAACGGCTCAAGGATGAGAGCGGAGCCAATGCCGGAGCCTCGGTTGTGGGCGGTCCGTTTGGCTCGGGCGCCTCCACCAACAGCAAGCCGGTACCGGGCGGAAATCTAGTCATAACGCCTACTCCGGAATATCATGTGCTGAACGATGCCATCCTTATGGCCGCACAGGAGCTGGCTCACCGCTCGCCCGCCAGCCGCAAAATCATTTTCATCATCAGCGACGGACAGGAGTACGGCAGCCGCGCCAGCTATGCCCAGGTGCTGAAGGTCTTGCTGACCGACGGCATCGCGGTTTATGCCATTGGCGTGAATACGGCGGCCATGCCGGTTTATGACAAGATCGCCAAGGCGCGCATACCGGGCTTCGGCTATAGCGATATTCTTCCGCGCTACGTCAACGCGACGGGCGGAGACGTGCTGAATGAGTTCTCCAAAGAAGCAATCGAGAGCGCTTACCAGCGCATCACCATGGAAGCTCGCAATCAATACACCTTGGGCTATAACACCACGCTGAAACCTTCCAGCAACTACCGCGACATCGAGGTGCGCGTGAAGCGGCCGGGCCTGGAAATCTTTGCCAAGCACGGATACTATCCGCTGCCTCCGCAGCGGGAATTGCCGGCTTCCGAACCTCCGCCGGCTCCGGCGCGCAACGCCGATACCAATCCGCCTCCGCCCGGGTTATAACTGCCGTTAACCGTTCGACTCGATCTTGCCCCGGCGCAGTCACTGCGGCTGCACATACACCGGATTGTTGGGTGAAGGCGGCTCGTAATCCTGCCCATATTTGTTCTTATGCGGAATGGAAGCAGCCTTGGTCACTTGCACTTGGATTGTGCCCAGCGAGCGCGCACTGTCGCTGACCTGCACTTCGCGTGACCGCGCTTGCAGCGTCGCCGGCAACGCATTTTCATTCCAGACGTGGAGCATATAGCGGCCGGCGGGGACCTCGGGGATGGTATAGACGCGTTGCTTGTTGGCGATTGCGAAGTACGGAGTGCCCAGCACCACGATGACGGCACTCATCTCCGGATGAATGTTGCAAAAGATGAAGGAAACTCCTTCCCGATCGAAATGCACCGTTCGGGAGCTGCCCGCCTCATAGAGACCGAGATCGAAACGCTTGCCATTGAATAACGAAAAAACGTTGTGGAACCACGGATCGTGATTGGGAAAATCGACGCTCGATCCCCGCGTCACCACCAGCAGATGCGGCTCGAAAGTCTTGTTCTTCTGAGCCAGAACCGCATGCATCGGAGCGACAGGCGCAGCTTCCGCCGTGGTGCCGACCGGCATGAGCCAGACGACCGTCGATGTCGCCGCCTCATTTGCGACTCCCTCAATGACGATCTTGCCGCTAACCGTCACCTCCTCCTGCGCAGCGCAAAGTCCCGGCGCCATCAGCCACCACACGATTGCCGCCAGCCCTAACTGTGTCCTTAACACCGTCGTCCGAATTTTCAGAATAATACCCCCAGCGACATATTGATCTGATCCGCTTCATAACTGTTGTCATAGATGGCGAATGTTCGCAGGCGCCGATACTCCATCGACAGGAGCAGGTCGGAGCGTGGGCGGTAAATCACGTTTCCGAACGCTCCGCGGTTCGCGGTAAGGAACGGGGAACTATAGCTGCTCACCTGATCGCCGAAGTAGCGCACGTCACCGGCAAACGGGCTGTCCTGCCCGAAGGCGCCGTTGAACTCCAGCTTGGGGGTTGCACGAAACTTCAGTTGTCCCCACCCGCCGACAACGTTGAGGGGAATGACCTGGGTAGCCGGATTGGAGAGCATGCCGTTGAACAATACGCTGCGTCCGAGGGCAGCGTTCAATCCGCCGATTGCCTGACCGCGATAGAATTCGCCGCTCAGCGTAAATCGCTGGCCCAGCGGCAGGCTCAAGTCCATAGTGCCTGCCCATCCGTCGACCATGCGGCCATAACCCCAGTTTTCGCGGCTGTAATATGCGCCGGTACCGATTGTGAAGGTCTGTCCGAGAAAGGGATGTGAGTAACCCAGTCGCGTCGCATAACCCGGCTGCCGCGATTGCTCTCCGGCAGTTGGAGTCCGGTACCACACATAATTCGTTCCGTCAGGGAACTCGCCGGTGAGCGGGTCCAGAAATCCGCCTTGCAACGTGATCGTGGAATCATTGGTCACTGCGAAACGGTGTTCCACCCGCAATTGAGGCGTCCACGCCCAGAGATCGCCCGCGTAGGACAGCGGCGGCACGACGAGGGAAGCGAACGACGTCGGATTCTGTGGCGCCAGGAACAACTGATCCTGTCCCGCGACCACCGATGTCGTTTTCCAATCCAGACGAACCGCTGCGGTCCGCAGCTGCACCAGGCCGGAATCCACGCCGTTATCGGTTGCCGGAAATCCACCGCCGAAATCAAAATTGATGTTCGCGCTGGTACGCGCGCCCCAAAGCTCGGGACCAAAGGCTTCCAGACCGATGATCGACTGCCGCAACGTTCCGCCGACGCTTCCCGATGAACCACCTGGCGCCGCTGGCTGCGCCCAGGTCGGAACATCCTGGTTATCCACCGAACCGCTGTTGCCAAACAAGTTGAAGAGAACGATTCCCGACAGACGGATCCTGTACTTGGAAGCGCTTTCGACATTCGTCTGGTACTGCTCATCGATCTTTCCGGAGAGAAGTTGTTGGTCTTCCTCGAGATGGTTCAGCCGCTGTTCCAGCTGCGCATCGGCCGAAGTAGGGTAGGCCGGCGATTGCTCATCGATGCCGGCACCTTCCGGAGCCGCAACGCTCGGCCGCGTCTCTAACTCCTCGCGCAGGCGCGTGATCTCGTTATGGCTGGCGACGGTCTGCTGCTGTAATTGCAATACTATGTCTTTTAGCTCGCGGACTTGATCCTGTAGTTGCTGAAGCGCAGCGGCGTCGCTGCTGGCTTGCGGCTGAGTTTGCCCGGCGCAGGGGAATGCACCGACCAGCGCCAGCCAAAGCACACAGGCAAGGCCCGAAAGAACGCTTCCGTCGCTATTGCGGCGAAAAGACGGGGGACTGGGGATGTCTTTCATGTCGCACCTCTCTGCAACCAGGTTGTCTGGGCCCTCGGAAGTAGCGAGCAACTACTGTCAAGCGGTAAAAGTCTGGGAAGCATCGGCCAGCCGTCCATTGATCGCAGCCGTCTTTTTGTTGCAAACGCGTGGCAACAGGATTTCCATTACTGTGCGTCGCGGTATCGAGCTTTCCAGGTACAGGCTGCCGTTATGGTCCTGCACGATTTTCTGCGCGATGGTCAGCCCCAACCCGGTACCATTCTCCTTGCCATGGCTGACAAAGGGTTCAAACAGTTTGTCGCGGATGGACGATTCCACCCCGGGACCGTCGTCGGCGATTTGAATTCTCAGGTCGCCGTAATGGTCCGCGACCGTCACTCCAACATGGCCTCCACCGAGCTGCGCCGCCTGGCAGCCGTTCAGCAGCAGGTTGTAGAAGACGCGTTCCATTTTGCGCGGATCGAACTGGGCAACGTGCAGGCCGGGCGACTCGATCTCCACCACAATTTTCTGGAATTGCCGATGTGACCGTACCAGCTCGATTGCGCGGTTGATGGTCCGCTCCACCGGCGCGTCAACAACATTCAACGACTCTGCGGGCCGCGACAGCTCCAGCAGCGAATCCACCAGGTCGGTCAGGCGGTTCACTGCGACCCGAATTTCCTGGTACAGCTCCTCCCGCTGCAACGGAGACAGATCGGCATCGGCAAGGAATTCGGCATTCGCCAGCACGGCGGTCAGCGGATGCCGTAAGTCATGCGAAATCGAGCTGGCCATTCTGCCGATCGTGGCCAGGCGCTCAGCATCGAGCAATCGCTGTTGGGCCACGCGCAGGGTCTCACGCATGCGGGCGAACGCGTCGGTAAGCTGAGCGACTTCGCCCGCGGCCGAGGCGTGCAATGGATAACCGAAATCGCCGCCGCCTAGAGCACGCACACCATCCACCAGCTTCTCCAGCGGACGGGTAAATGTTCCGGCGATGAAATACACGAGCAACGTCCCGCCAAGCACCGCGCCCAGACCAACCGCGAGCAATAATTGCCGCAGGTGGTTGAGGAAGGCCGTAGCCTGGTCGTATGACTTCATTACGATGATAGTGACGAGCGGCGATTCATCCGGGTTCAACGTCAGCGTCGAGACCACAAAGCTTTCTTTGCCGAGCTTCCAGTTCGCAGCTCCTGCCCCTGCTGGACTCATCGCCAGCTGCGAGCGCAGTTCAGCCGTCTGCCCAGCATTCAACGTGCTTACCACTACCGTGTCGCCACTCAGGATTGCGACCTGGCTGGCCGCGACCTGACTAACCTGGCGGGCCACCGCCGCATTCATTTCATAGCCGACCGCGACCACTCCGAGCAACGCGTTGTCCGATCGCGGACCGAAATAAATTGGCGCCAGCACGACCTCGTAGAGATGTCCGCCCGCAAACCACCACTGCAGAGAGTCGTCCAGGCCACCGCGACGATCCAGCAACTGCTGCGCCTGCTCTCGCGAAATGCCGGGAGATTTAGTGTGAAATCCGACGAACTGATTGCTGGGATCAAGCAACGCGAACAGATCGCCGCCTGAAAGGTGAACCATCTCGCGCGATCCGTCTTGAATGGTGGGCGCGTGATGCGAAGTCATCAGAGCTTTCAAGCTGGGAAGATCGGCCATCAATTCGGCTAATCGCGAAAGATCGGCTTCACGCTCCCTCTGCAAGTTGCGGAAGGTCTCCACCGAATTAGCCAGATCAGTGTTCAGGCCGCCGCGAATATGAGACGCAACCGTGTGCTGAACAATGAGGAGTGAGACTGCGGTGAGTCCGGCAGAGGTGAGTAGCATGGCGATGAGAAATTTGGTTCGCAGCCGTAATCTACCCATCGCAAGTTGCCTTCCTTGACTCGCTCACCTGACAAACTTGTAGCCGGTGCCGTGCACAGTGCGGAAATGAATCGGATCCGTGGGATCTTTTTCCAGCTTTTGCCGCAGCCGGAGAATGTGAGTATCGACCGTTCGTGTCGTCGGATAATTGTGATATCCCCACACTTCATTCAGCAACTCGGTGCGCGAGATGACGCGTTCCTGATTGTTGAGAAAGAAGCGAAGCATCTTGAATTCCTGCGGGGTGAGCGGCACCAGCTGTCCGCTGCGGTGCAGTTCCATCCTGGAGAAGTTTACCTCTACATCGTCAAAGCTGAACGCCTCGATCTTATCGGACGCCTGATTCAGCCGGCGCACTGCCGCTCGCACGCGCGCCAGAAGCTCTCGCGGGCTGAAAGGCTTGGTGACGTAATCATCGGCTCCCAACTCCAGCAGCAGAACCTTATCGAGCACGTCGCTGGCCGCACTCAAAACCAGTATCGGAACATTCGAGGCTTCGTGCTTGATCTCGCGGCACAGGTCCTGGCCAGACTTGCCCGGTAATCGCAAGTCCAGGATTACCAAGCGAGGCATGGTGGAGCGAAAAGTTTCCATGGCCATGGCGCCGTCGGAGGCGATTGACACATCGAATCCCGCTGTTTCGAAGGTCCGGCGCAAGGCGCGTTGTACTGCCGCATCGTCTTCTATGACCAGTATCTTCTCCATAGTGGCTTCCATTGGTACCTGAACTACAGCTAATAACAGATCAAAGTGTCCGTCAACGGTTTGTTAACAAATCTGTGACAAATACAACATCTAAACTAGCCTTTCTTATTTCCGGAAGTCGTAAATAACCTTTGACGATATCGTTACCTCGCCCGGACAACTCCCCCATTTCTTCCCGGTAGGGTGTGGAAAGCTTGCGGCAGCGGTGACACGCAAAATTAGCCGCAGCTTAGAAGGCAGGAAGAACAATGATCGGAGACGACAAAAGCACAATTCGGCCGAGCCAAGTAGCGGCGCTAGTTGTAATAGCACTGTTCGGCTTGCCGGTACTAGCTCAGACTTACCAAGCGACGATTCTGAATTCCGATATCGCCAACATCAGCAACAACACGGATCCTAACCTGAGTAATCCATGGGGACTGGTTGCCGGCGGCAGCGGTCCCTGGTGGGTCTCGGATAACAACACGGGCCTATCGACGCTGTACAACGGTTCAGGCGTTACCCAATCGCTGGTCGTGACCATTCCGTCCTGGACTGGTCAGGGAACAGGAGCACCTTCAGGCATAGCTTTCAACTCAACCAGCGACTTTCAGCTCGCTCCCGGCGATGCTGCCGCCTTCCTGTTTGTGACTGAGGACGGCACTGTCCAAGGATGGAATCCGCACGTCAGTCCCACGGCAGCGGTAATCGAAGTCAACAACTTTGAGACCGCGGTCTATAAAGGAATGGCTCTGGCCTCTGCCGGCGGCGCGAACTACCTTTATGCAACCAACTTCTATGCCGGAACCGTCGAAGTTTACGACAAAAACTTCGCTCCACACTCCTTTGGATCGAATGCCTTCGTGGATTCAACCATTCCCACGGGCTTTGCTCCATTCAACATCCAACCCGTCGGCAGCGATCTGATCGTTACCTACGCGAAGCAGGATGCGGCGAAGCATGACGATGTCGCCGGGCCAGGGAATGGCTATGTTGATGTCTTCGACACCGAGGGTAACCTGATTCGCCGTCTGCCTCACATTATCCAGATGGATTCGCCTTGGGCGATTGTCCAGGCACCGGCTAAGTTCGGCGCCTTTAGCAACGACCTGCTGATCGGGAACTTCGGCAGCGGATCAATCATGGTCTTCGACCCCAACAAAGGCAACTTCATCGGCCTAATGCAGGATGAGGCTGACTTACAGATCCGAATTCCCAGCCTGTGGGCCTTGGAGTTCGGCAACGGCGGCTCGGCCGGTCCGACAACCACACTCTATTACACCGCCGGTACTTTCTCTGAAACCTATGGGACCTTCGGGAGCATCGTTCCTACCTCAGGACAGGGAGCAGCAAACGGCGGTCACCACAGCAGCAAAGCTAACTAGCCTGAGAGCGGGGAGGGTCAGTCCTCCCCCCTTTTATAGAGGTACTAGGAATATTTCTTACTACTTCACGTGTTCGCGTGGCTCGGCCGGTTGTGAACAACTTTTGACAAGATCGTTACCTCGCCAGGACAACTCTGCGTTCCGCTCTCGATACAGTCGGGAAAGCTTGCGGCAGCGGGGCGTCGACAAACAGTAGCCTGCCGGAAGCAACCTACCTTTGCGCGATAGAGGAGAAATCTATGCTCAGCACCAAGAAACTACTAAACGCGTCGCGACCGGGCTGGCTGGCAGTCCTCTCGCTATTGATCATCGCAACGCTAAGTCTGCCGGCTCTGGCACAGAAGGTAAATGTCACCTACTTGACCTCCGACATCACGGCCGTCGGCGCCTATAACGATACTAATCTGGTGAACCCGTGGGGCATGTCGATCAGTCCCTCCGGTCCATGGTGGATCTCAGATAACGGCACAGGCCTCTCAACGCTCTACGTCGCCAGCGGTCAGCCGCAATCGCTGGTCGTAACAATTCCGTCGGGCACGGGATCGGGTACGGGAAGTCCGTCCGGCACTGTCTACAACAGCACCAGTGGTTTTCAGATTCATGGCTCGCCGGCCCTGTTCATGTTTTGCACTGAGGATGGAACCATCTCTGGCTGGTATGGAGGAAGCACTGCTTACATCGCGGTAAACAATAACGCGAGCGGGGCTGTTTATAAAGGAATGGCCCTGGCTTCGGCAGCCGGAAATAACTATATCTATGTGGCGAACTTCTGGTCTGGCGCCATAGAAGTATACGATTCGAGCTTTAATCCACATTCGTTTGGCGCTAATGCTTTTGTGGATTCACAGATTCCCTCTGGTTTCGCTCCATTCAACATTCAGCTTATCGGCAACAGCCTGGTAGTGACATACGCCAAACAAGACGCGCAAAGGCACGATGACGTGCCCGGTCCAGGTAATGGCTATGTCGATGTCTATGACACCCAGGGTAATCTTCAAGTTCGCATGCAACACCTGCTCTACTTGAATGCTCCCTGGGGCGTAGTGCAGGCTCCATCCAGCTTCTTCGGCTTCTCGGGTGATCTTCTGGTGGGAAATTTCGGTAGTGGCTTGATCATGGCCTACAACATGACTACCGGAGCATGGATTGGAAATATGCTCAACGTCAATGATCTGCCGCTGCAGATTGATGGATTGTGGGGATTGACCTTCGGCAACGGCGGCTCTGGCGGTCCCACCGGCACGCTCTTCTTTACTGCCGGCCCATATGGCGAAAATCACGGGATCTTCGGGTCGATAACGCCTCATCCTGGTATGTAGTCCTCCTCCGGAACCAGGAATGGCAGAGGAGGGCGCGGGCCCTCCTCTTTTTGCTTTTGTCTACAACAAAGATGTCGATCAGCCGCCGCTGAGCTATAGTTTGCGCAACGCCTCAAAGATTTCGTCATTACTCGGCACCTGCCCGATGGGATAGACCTTTGCAAATGCCAGCTTTCCCTTCTTGTCTACAACAAAGATCGCGCGCTCATTGATGCCAGGGATGGGATCACCTTCGCGGAGAATCCCAAATTGTCTAGCGACGTCGCCGTGAGGATAGAAGTCGCTCGCCAAAGGAAAACTGAGGACTCCAATTTCCTTCTTCTGCCAGGCACTGTGACTGGCGATGGAATCCACACTGATGCCCACAACCTGAGCGTCGTAGCCGGCAAAGCGCTCCAAATCGCTGTTCAGCCCCGGCAGTTGCGAGGCGCATACGGGCGTCCAATCAGCAGGATAGAATGCCAGCACTACGTTCTTCTTGCCCCGATAGTCGCTCAACTTGAATTGAGTTTTGATGTTGCCAACAACCGCCGGCAGCTCAAAGTCCGGCACATCATCGCCAATCTTCAGAGTCATTCTTCCTCCAAAACTCTCTTGGATGCAACCAGCGATTCTAGAGGGCGGACGCGAGGCTGGGCAAGTTGAGAGCCCGAATGTTACAGCTCGGTGAACGCAGGTTCTCACTGGTTTAGCTGCTGAGCGGCCATACTCATGTACTTCTGCTGATTGGCATAGTCGCCCAGCTGGTTATACGCATAGCTCATGTAGGTAAGCGCATTGCTCCGGATAACCGGCGTATAGGCGGCGTAAGGCTGTGTCAGGTCAATTACTTGTTTAAGCTGCTGGAGAGCTTCCTTCGGGTGGTGATGCTCCTCCTCGTAAATTCCAATGTGAAGATGAGGGAAGGGAAAGAGCGGCTCTATCTCAGCTGCGGCGCGAAAATACGGTATCGCAGCTTCTCTGTCTGCTTGACGCAGCAGGTCTTCTCCGATCATGTTCTCAGCCATCCAGTTGTCTTGGACTACTTGCGCGCTATGCATCCATAGTGTGAGATCGTCGGACCAATAGCTAAGCTGACGCCGCGTTGTTAAGCTCAGCAATAACAGGACCGCAATCGTACCGGCAGGTAGCCAGACTTTGGAATAACGCCATTTCGCAGCCCAGTCGGCGACGCCCCAAGACACAGCGACAAACAGTCCAACGAATGGCAGATAGGCGTAGCGATCGGCCATGGCTTGGCTGCCGACCTGAACCAAGCCGATCATCGGGACCATTGTTCCCAGGAACCAGAGCCATCCCACGGCGAGATACCCATGCTTGCGATTGGCGACGACGGCGAGCGTGATGAGCAGTAACAGAAGCGCCGCACCTGCAATCTGCCAGAGTTGCGGGGAAAATCTGGCATGCGGATAAAAGAAAGCCAGATGCGACGGCCATACCGCGTATCCGAGGTATCGCACGTAAGCTAACAGGGCATTGCTGAACCGTGCGAGAAAAGAAAAGGAGTTCACAGACCCGCTCATCGTACCGCCCGCGCGTTGAGCAATCACCGTAACAATCGCGCTCGGGACCGAAAGCGCCAGCAGCGGCAACTTCTCCAGCAGTAGCCATCGCCATTCGCTACTGGCTATTCGCCTTCCGCCGGAAAGTTGTTCTTCGCTGGTGGCTCGCGGTGGTACGGCGGAGGCTTCACCCAGGCTATGCTGACGACGAACGGGAGAGCGAAGAGCGAACCTTCCCAGCGGCCAGTAATCCCACAGCAGCAATACGAAAGGGAGCGTGATTACTTGAGGCTTGGACATCAATGCCAACACGAACAAACCGGCCACGGCAAGATAGCGCGTAACGCCCGGCTTGCGCGCATACCATCCGTAAGCACCCAGTGCCAGCAGGAAAAAGAACATGCTTAACAGGTTCTTGCGTTCCGCAATCCAGGCGACCGACTCAACATTGATCGGGTGCAAAGCAAACAGCGCCGCCACCACGAAACTACGACCGGTGTATCCGGTCGCCGCGGCGAGGATCCAGAACAGCAGGACCGCGTTTAACGCATGTAGTAGCAGATTAGTGTCGTGATGACGGCCGGCATTCAGGGAATAGAAGTGGTAATCGACAGCATGCGATAGCCAGGTCAGCGGGTGCCAGTTGGAAGCGCGAAAGGTCGTGAACGACCACTTCACGGTATCCCAGTTCAGTTGCCGGATGTGAGCGTTGGTTATGACGTAGCCACGGTCGTCAAGGTTGATGAAAGGATGCTGTCCTACCGGGTGGTACACAGCCAATGTTGCAGCGAGAAGCGCAACAGCGCACAGAAAGCGCTGCCATGGATGCGGGACATCCAGACCAGGGGTGGGACAGGGCTGCGCGTGGGTCATGCAATACTGCCGCTTAAGCTCCCCCTGCCGGCCAGTGTTGGCGACAGGGGGAGCACAGTATAACCCTTACACGCCAATTACGCCGACGAGTTCCTTCACCGAATCAGCGCTCTTTTGCAAAGCCGCGCGCTCCTCCGGGGTCAGCTTGATCTCAATGATTTTCTCGATACCGTTGGAGCCAAGCTTGCACGGCACGCCTATGAACAGCCCGTTGATGCCGTACTCGCCTTCAAGATAAGCGGCGCAAGGTACGATTTTCTTCTTGTCCTTGAGGATTGCCTCGACCATCTCGGCGACCGCGGCTGAGGGCGCGTAATAAGCGCTGCCCGTCTTGAGATGCTTGACGATCTCGGCGCCGCCGTCACGCGTGCGCTGCACCAGGCGGTCGATCGTCGCCTGATCCATCAGCTCGGTGATCGGAATTCCGGCAACAGTCGAATATCGCGGAAGCGGGACCATGGTGTCGCCATGTCCGCCCAGAACGAACGCCGTAACGTTCTCCACCGAGACATCCAGCTCGCGTGCGATGAAGGCACGGAAACGGGCCGAATCCAAAATACCGGCCATGCCGATCACGCGATTGCGCGAGAAGCCGCTCAGCTTGTATGCCGCTTGCGCCATGGCGTCAAGCGGGTTGGAAACAATAATCAGGATGCAATTGGGCGAGTATTGCACAACTTTGCCTACCACATCGCTCATGATCTTGTGGTTGGTATGGAGCAGATCGTCGCGGCTCATTCCGGGCTTGCGGGGAATGCCTGCGGTGATTACCACAATGTCAGAGTTCGCAGTATCGGCATAATCGTTGGTGCCGAGCACGTAGGAGTCGCGCTTCTCGATCGGCATCGCTTGCAGGAGATCGAGACCCTTACCTTGTGGGACACCCTCAATGATATCGATCAATACGACATCGGCGTGCTCTTTTGACGCCAGCCAGTGAGCCGCTGTCGCGCCCACATTTCCTGAACCAACCACTGTTACTTTCTTACGCATGAGTCCTCACAGTATTTGCCCGACCCGGGCATAGAGATCAAACCGCAGTAATTCAGGATAAGCCGGGACGGCGAAAGCCGCCCCGTATTCAGAAAGCAACACCGGCTACTCCGCCGTCAACGCCGGCACAGGCGCCATATTGTGGATCATTTCCGAAGCAAACTCGCTGGTCTTCAGCTTGGTCGCACCTTCCAGCATGCGCTCGAAGTCATAAGTGACCTTCTTCTGCTGAATGGTGTGCTCCAGCGAATCCTCGATAAGCTTCGCGGCTTCGTGCCAGCCCATGAACTCGAACATCATCACGCCCGACAGCATGACCGAGCCGGGATTGATCACATCCTTGTCGGCATATTTCGGCGCGGTGCCGTGGGTGGCTTCGAAGATGGCGTGCTGATCGCCGATGTTGGCTCCCGGCGCGATGCCGAGTCCGCCAACCTGCGCCGCTGCCGCATCCGAGATGTAGTCGCCATTGAGGTTCGGAGTAGCGAGTACGGCGTATTCATCCGGCCGGGTTACGATCTGCTGGAAGATGCTGTCGGCGATACGGTCGTTGATCATCAGCTTTTTCTTCCAGGCGCCATTGCCGTGGCTGAAATAAATGCTGTCGATCACGCCTTTTACTTCTTTGTAAAGAGCGTCGCGGAAGTCCTGCGGCGCAAACTCCAGTCCGGGTTCGACCAGCTTCGCGTTCTCTTCAATTGACAGTCCAGGATTCTTGTCCAGGTTATCGACGATCCAGCTTTCGCGTTCGGTAATTACCTGGTCGCGGAACTCCTGAGTCGCCAGTTCATAGCCCCACTCGCGGAAAGCGCCTTCGGTGAACTTCTGGATGTTGCCCTTATGCACCAGGGTCACCGACCTGCGATTGTTGTCCAGAGCATATTTGACAGCCATGCGCACCAGGCGCTTGGTTCCGGTGATGGAGATGGGCTTGATGCCGACGCCGGAATCCTCGCGCACACGCTTGTTGGTGCCGGCCAGCATCTTATTGTTGATGAAGTCGATCAGTTCCTTGGCCTGAGCCGTGCCCTCTTTCCACTCGATTCCGGCGTACACGTCTTCCGTGTTCTCGCGGTAGATCACCATATTCATGCGGTGCGGATTCTTCACCGGAGAGGGAATGCCTTTGTAATACTTCACCGGACGCACGCAAGCGTAGAGATCGAGAATCTGGCGCAGAGCGACGTTCAGCGAGCGGATGCCTCCGCCAACGGGAGTGGTCAGGGGTCCTTTGATGCCGATGCGCAGGTCGCGAAATGCCGCTACCGTGTCATCGGGCAGCCAGGTCTTGAAACGATCCATCGCTTTTTCGCCCGCGAAAACTTCATACCAGGCGACGCGGCGCCGGCCACCATAGGCAAGCTCGACAGCAGCGTCAAATACGCGCACCGACGCCTTCCAAATGTCGCGTCCGGTGCCGTCACCTTCGATGAAAGGAATAATGGGGTTGTCGGGAATGACGAACTTGCCGTCATAAGTGATTTTGGTTCCGCTGGAGGGCAAAGGAATTCCGTTGTAAGAAGCTGCCACTACGCACCTCGAAATAGTATGAATAGAAATGGACCCAGGCTGTAGACAGCCAAGCGCCGGGAGAAGCGGCACGCCGTAAAACCTGAATCCTACGATGACAGCGACGGCTGGACCACACTCGGGCTACATCTGCCGCGTCCGATCAGCAACGCCTACCGCCGTATCCCGACCTCATTAACGTTATCACCGGCGACTGTGAGGTTCAATGAAAAGCAATGTTTATACGTCACACATAGGTGTGAGTCACGTACAGGCGTGACGAGGCACACAGCGGATAGCAATATTCAGGCGTGCAGATGCCTGAGATAGATCTGCCTGGTTTGTTGCAGTACTTCGGTGAGCCGCATTTCGGGATCGAAGCTATCATCACCCCCCAGGATCCTCCACAACAACTTCTGCACGGCGCGCCGCGGGTGCTCGGCGACCGGCAGCCATTTGCGTGTGCGCCCGGTAACCAGTCGAACTACGTGCTCCACTGTCCGCAGAAAATGAGCGCCTGCCGCCAGGAGTTTGTGCTCGTCTTCTGTCAGCAAGGCCCGATCGCGCAGCAACTGCAATCGTTCGCGTAGATTTCCAGTGAGCCAAAGCTGATGTCTAGCTTGCAAGGCACCGGCTATGTAGTCGACATCGTAGATTCCGCCCGGGCCGGTCTTGAGATTCAGCGCAGTTTCGCTGCGCTCCAGACGCTGACGAAGCTCAAATAACTCAGCATCGAAATCCTTCCGCTTTGCCATCTCCCAGATTCCAGCCTGGACTTTCTGCAATGTCCGATCGCCGACTTCACGATCTCCGGCCACGTAGCGCAGTTTCAAATAGGTCAGCGCCTCCCAGGGTTTGGCTTCGTCGCGGAAGTACGCGGCCAGTTGTGCGGGAGTGACGATCAGTTCGCCTTCGCGGCCATGGGGACGCAAGCGAGCATCCACCGGGAACACGGTTCCGTCGCTGGTATAGGCGGTGAGGCCCTCCATCAGGCGCTCGGCTACGCGCAGCGTCTCTACTCGATTGCAGCCGTCGTCGCAGACGAACAGGACGTCGGCATCCGAGAGCAAGTCAAACTCTCGCGCGCCCAGCCGGCCCAGTCCCATCACGGTGAAGCCGCCGGGTGGGCCGGCGACCGCCAACGATGACTGGATAGCAGCATCGGCTGCGGCGGTGTTATCGCTGAGCGAAGCGAAGACATCACGTAATTGAAATAAATCCTGCGCTCCCGACAAAAACACGCGTTGCCGGTAATGCTTGCGCAGGATCGACACGGCCTCGGAGCGGTCGACCACATAACGGCCTAGATAGGTAAAAACCGGGTCATCCGCTGGAGCGCTTTTCTCCTGGCTTGCGGCAAACAATTCCTGCTCGCCGGCATGGGGACGTTCGTCGAGGCGATCGAGCAACGCAACTTCCGCCGGATGACGCACCAGGATGTCCGCCAGAAACTCGCTGAACTCGAAGATGGTCAGGGCTTGCTCCACCGCCGCCGGAGACCGCAGCACCGCGCCGTAACGCTCCGAGGTCGTACCGGCCGAGCCGAGGAAGCGGTCGAGGTTGCGGCGCGCGTGTTGCGAGAGATCATCGCGGCCGACGATCTCACGCAATCGCGGCGAATCGATCGCCAGCCGCTGCATCATCTGGCTGTAAGAATTCTCCGGCGTCGCGGCGGTTTCAGGTTGCAGCTCAAAACTCAGGGCCGTCTGGTCCTGGCTCTGCTCTTTATAGATGACGCGCTGATAAATCTCCGAAACCGCCGCCATGCGACGCCGCACATGGGCCAGAAATTCCTCCGCCGAAGGCACGGCCGTTCCTTCGCGCGTGAGGCTGCGGGCCAGCGCCTCCAGCTCAGCAGTCGATTGCGGCAGGCGGTGAATCTGCTGTCCCTGGCGCAGTTGCAAACGATGCTCGAGATTACGCAGAAACTCGTAAGCGTTGGTCAGGTTCTGAAAATCCTTGCCGCTGATGTGTTCCTTATCGTGGAGCTTCTGGAGCGCGAACAGTGTCCCGCGCGAGCGCAGCCAGGCCTCGCTACCGCCGTACACACGCTGCAGACACTGCACCAGAAATTCAATGTCGCGTATACCGCCGCGATCAATCTTCACATCGATGCCACTCCCCACCCCGGCAACCGCAAAACCGGCGGTTCCTGAGGATCCCGAGTAATGCGGCACTTGCTTCAGCAAACTCTTGCGGCGATGGCTTCCAATCTTCTCGCGCGTGTCCAAAGCGGTTTTTATGGCAACAAAATTCACTTCGGGGCGATACACGTATGGCTGAACGCCGCGCGCGAACTCGCGAGCCAGGCCGATATCGCCGGCCGAGTGTCGCGCTTTGATCATGGCTTGCAGCTCCCAATCGTGCGCCGCATGAGAGTAGTAATCGATAGCATGGGCGAGCGGGACCGCCGGTTCACCTTCACCGCCCTGGGGCCGCAGCCGCAAATCAATGCGAAACACCGGACCTTCGCGCGTGTGCCGCGACAGCAATTCGGTGGTCTGCTGCGCGAGGCGAATGAAATATTCGCGATTGGAGATCTCCGCTCCCTCCGGCTCGATGCCACCGTCGTAAAGAAACAGCAGGTCGATGTCCGAGCTGTAGTTCAGCTCGTTGCCGCCCAGCTTGCCCAGCGACAGCACCGCAAAGCGCGAATCCACGACTCGCCGCTCGGCGTCCAGACGCCGCGGATTACCAAAACGATGTTGCAGTTGGCTGCCGGCTTCGCGCAACGCCTCCTCGATGAGCACGTCGGCCAATACCGAGATCTCGGCGGTGGTCTCGGCCAGAGTCGAGATGGCCAGGACATCGCGCAGCATAATGCGGATATACTCACGTCGTTTAAAGCGCGCCAGAAGCGCGGCTGTGTCGGTTTCAAACGATCGCGAACGCATGCGCGCGAAGCTCTCCTGGAACTCTTCGCGCGAGTGGGTGCGATCGAGGGTCCGCTCGCGAACAAACCCATAGAAGAGGTCGGGATTGTGGAGCAGCGTCTCGCCGAGCCAGGCGCTGTAGCCGAAGACAACTACGGCGTAGTGCACCAGCGAGAGATGCTTTTCCAGCAACCGCAGCAGCTCCGGGGAGGCGGTCTCCGCCAGCCGCTCAAACTGATTGACTGCGGCGTCGGGATTGGGAGCTGCCGGCAACAGCGCCGACAAGGCTTCGGAAACTCTCTCCGGCACGAGCTGCCGAATATGGGTGAGACTCCTCTGTGCCGTGTCGGGATCGGAGAAGTGAAGAGCCGGCCTGGTCGCGGACGCGGGTTGTTGGAGCTCAGGCGCCACTCAGGAATTCTAATTGCCGCGGGAGCATTCCCGGAGTAACGGGCACTTGCGCTGACATGCCGGCGCAAGCGGCTCCGTTCGCACAAAAAAACAAGGCACCCGACTGGGGTACCTTGTTGATTGAACGCTAAAGCAAGTTCGTCAAGCAATAGCCAGACGAAGGTCGGATTAGCGCTGCAACTTGCGGCGAATGACTCCGCCTAAGCCGATAACGCCGCTTCCCAGAAGAAGCAAGCTGCTCGGCTCGGGTACGCTCTGTCCGGTCGGTCCTGATACGGAAACATTGTCCAAAGCCATGTAGCCGGGATCGTCGCGGAAACTAAAGGAGATGTTATCGCTGCCAGTTCCGGTCTCGGTGAAGGTGTACTCGGTCCAGTTGGCGCCAGTATTCGGATTGGTCAGACTCAGCACCGGAGTACCGTCCCAAGAGGCGCTGAAGCTGCTGGGATTGTCTCCAACCGAGCCAAACCAGAAGCTGAAGGTGTACTGGTTACCAGGCGTATCTGTGAAGGTCTGGCTGAGGGTGCCAGCGCTACTAACCGGGCCTAGAGCAGCATAAAATGTGCCGTCCTCGGCGCCCGTGTAATCGTAAAATGCACCACTCACCACTTCTGTATCTTCAAAGTTCCCGCCTGTGGTCCAGCCCGAAAAGCTACCTGATTCAAAGCTGCCATTCGACAGGAGGTTCTGTGCAAAGGTACTGGGCGCCATCAGGGTGATGCAGACCATAACGGCGACTATTACCAGCAGGGTCTTCAGTCGCATACTTCCTCCGGAGGTAAGACTTACCAGCAAGCTCTTCACGCACGTTCGGTACCAATTTTTCCTCCGTGATTTCAGAGGCTTAGCGTTGACATTGTCATAAAAAGCGCAGATGTTTGCAGTCTGTGAGAAGGAGCTGGGCCCTAACGTCAGCGCACCAGTGACCGTCGTTCAGATTCAGAGAGATAGCAGTGTTTATTCGGCAACAAGGCGCATGCTCACGTCAGGTTGCAGAAAAACGGGCACCTGACAGGTGCCCGCTGCGACCGAATTGTCACGCAATGTCGAGAGTTAGATCCCTGCTACAGCGGACCTGTTCGGACTAGCGCTGTAGCTTCCGGCGAATGATTCCGCCTAACCCGATAACGCCAGTTCCCAGCAAGAGCAAGCTGCTCGGCTCGGGCACAGTCTGTCCGGTCGATACTACCGAGACGTTATCCAGAGCCATAAAGGCCGGATCATCGCGAAAGCTGAACGAAATGGTATCGGTGCCAGTTCCGGTCTCGGTGAACGTGTACTCGGTCCAGTTGGCGCCGGTATTCGGATTGGTCAGGCTAAGGACCGCAGTGCCGTCCCAGTAAGCACTAAAGTCGCTTGGATTGTCTCCAACCGAGGCAAACCAGAAGCTGAACTGGTACTGCTGCCCAGCATGATCTGAGAACGTCTGGCTCATGGTCCCATCGCTACCTACTGGACCCAGGACGGCGTAGAAGGTACCATCCTCAGCGCCGGTGTACTCGTCAAACGCGCCGCTGACGACTTCGGTATCTTCGAAGTTACCGCCCGTCGTCCAGCCGCTAAAGTTTCCGCTTTCGAAGCTGCCGTTTGACAATAGGTTCTGTGCGAAGGTATTCGGCGCCATCAGGGTGATGCAGACCATAACGGCGACGATTACCAGGAGGGTTTTCAGTCGCATACTTCCTCCGGAGGTAAGACTTACCACTGGCTCTATGTGCACGTTCGATGCCAACCTTAGCCACATATTTTCAGTAGATTAGCACTATCATCGCAAAAAGAGCGCAGATTTTTGCGATCTATGCGAACCAGCTTGCCGTCCAGTTCCGCAGTCAAGCTGATTGAATCGACGCCGCCTATATGGGACCACTTCAGGCAGACCACGAATAGCGAGGACAAAGGCCGCGAAGGCACTCCAGCCGATAACTGCTTGGTCGTGGCCTGCGCGGAGATCCGGCTTATCCGAAGTCGCTTGCGCTGTTATGATTGCAGCGATTACGACGCAACGATGCACCGAGAGCGCCGCTTGAACTGGCTGAACCGGCTCTTCGCTTTCGATCTCCACCAGACCACCCTTACGCGCGAGGTGGTCGCCGGACTTACCACCTTCACCACGATGTCCTACATCGTGGTCGTCAACCCAGCAATCCTTTCCGCAGCCGGTATTCCCGAAGGACCGTCGTTTGTCGCCACTGCCTTGATCGGGGCGTTTGGCTGCTACCTCATGGCGTTCTATGCCAATCGGCCCTTCGCTGTGGCGCCGTACATGGGCGAAAACGCATTCATCGCCTTCACGGTGTGCAAGGTATTGGGAATCCGCTGGCAGGCGGCGCTCGCCGCGATTTTCATTGCCGGTGCGCTCTTTATCGTCATGACCCTACTGCACTTGCGGCAATGGATTGTTGAAGGTGTCCCAACCTCCTTGCGTTTCAGCTTTGCGGTCGGAATGGGGTTTTTTCTCACCTTCATTGGGTTGAACGAAACCGGCCTGGTTCGTCTGGGCGTTCCAGGCGCGCCGGTGCAGCCGGGACATCTGACGTCGCCGCCGCAACTAGTGGCAATGTTTGGAATTGTGCTTTTGGCCATCCTCACCATTCGCAAGGTTCCGGGAGCGATCCTGTTAACCATCGTCATTACCGCAGTTCTCGCGTTCGTGACCAGGGTTGCGAC
Organism: uncultured Acidobacteriaceae bacterium; assembly: GCA_963818905.1. Taxonomy (GTDB): domain Bacteria; phylum Acidobacteriota; class Terriglobia; order Terriglobales; family Acidobacteriaceae; genus Bog-257. The sequence continues at coordinate 118,517 of CAWFUE010000051.1, read as the reverse complement.
TCCGCCGCACGGAATCGCCAGTATGCCGCCCAGCATCCGGCCGGTTCTGTGGCAGCTGGATTTTCGCGGAGCCCTCACCTGGCAAGCCTGCCCGGTCGTGCTCACGCTCTTCATCATGGCCTTCGTTGACACAATGGGTACGCTGATCGGCTTATCGGCGCGTGCCGGTTTTCTGGACAAAGATGGCCACTTGCCGCAGATCGAGCGTCCCATGCTGGTCGACGCGATCTCGACCACCCTGGCTCCGGTGCTCGGCACTTCCACTTCGGGAGCTTATGTCGAATCAGCCACCGGAATCGAGACGGGCGGAAGAACGGGATTCACCGTTCTGGTGACCGGGACCTGCTTTTTGCTGACCCTCTTCTTTGCGCCTTTCGTTGCCGCCATTCCGCAGGAAGCGTACGGGCCGGCGCTCATTATCGTGGGACTGTTTATGCTGGAGCCAATCAGCCAGATTGATTTTGCCGACTACACGGAATCGATTCCCGCCTTCGCGGTCGTCGTTCTCATGGCGTTCACGTTCAATATCGCGATTGGTATCTGCGCCGGCTTCGTGCTCTACCCGATTTGCAAAATTGTTGCCGGGAAAGCCGGACAGTTGAAATCGGGACTGTGGGTGCTGACGACACTATCGCTGTTATTTTTCATCTTTTATCCCTATCACTAGCCTCGAGAAGCTTTTACCACTGCGGGCGCCAGGATTGCATCTATGTATGTTCATAAGCGCTGGCGAGCCAGTGCGCCGCAATTTACCCAGCAGGAGAGATCGTGGGGAATATATCCAAGTGTCTGGGATGGATGCGACAGTGGATTATGTGTGCTGGTGCGGCTGTGATATTGGTCTCATTCGCCAGCGCGCAAGGGGTGCAGTCAGGACCGTCAAAGCAGGAAGATTCATACTACTTCGAGCACTACGTGCATGTCGTGCCCAAAACCCCCGAGGAATATCGTCCCATCACTGACAAAGGCCGGCTGCGATGGTTTTTGCGGGCTACGGTCGGACCCAAGAGTTTGACCGGCGGTCTGTTCTCCGCAGGGTTTGGAACCGCCCTGAATAATCCTCACGAGTACGGTACTCATTGGGACGGTTTCGCTCAGCGCTATGGCATGCGCCTGACCGGAATTTCCACCGGCAACGCTATCGAGGCGAGTTTGGGATCGATCTGGGGCGAAGATCCGCGGTACTTTCATACCTTGAACCACCCCATCGGCGATCGCGTCAAGAATGTCCTGGACCTCACCTTTCGCGCCTACCATCCCGATGGAGAACGCCACTTGGCTTACGCGCGATTCATCGCCGAGTTCGGTAATAATTTTCTCTCCAACACCTGGCGTGCGCAGAGCGAAGCCGATTGGCAGCATGCCCTGACTCGCACCGGCCTGGGCTTCGGCGGGCGGATGTTATCCAACGCTTTCAGCGAATTCGTTCCCGAGGTGTGGAGGAAAGTGCGTCACAAGCCCGATCCGTTTCCTGCTGACGTCACAAGCCCTTAAGCTTGTTGAGGTATGGGCCGGCCGGGCTGGGATGGCAAAGGGGATCTGACCCGCTACTGCTGATTCTTCAGGGCCTGCAACCGCTGCATGGCGAGCTGCGACACTGCTGTTCCTGGAGCTTCCTTCTGCATCTGCTCGTACAAATGGCGCGCATCGTCTGTTCGACCCATCGACTCGTAGAGCGACGCCAACGCAACCTGCGCTGTATTCTTGCCGACTGAAACCGTGGGGTGTTCTATCAACTGCTTGTACAGATCGATGGCCTGCGAATTGCGATTGGTGTCGTGATAGACGGCGGCCAGAGCCATTTTTGCCAGGCTTGCAACCTCCGGGTAGCGGCTGGCTGCCGCCTGCTGTAAGTCTTTCTCCGCAGCGGCGTTGTCGCCCAGATCGCGGGCGGTGATCCCGGCAAAATAACGGGCGACTTCCGCCGATTGGGTGTACGAATATTTATTGGCTATGCGGTTGAATTCCGCATTGGTGACTTTGGCGCGCTCCTCGGCCGAGCCATAGCTCAAGACATCGGAAGTGGCGGGAGTGCCGGCAGGGCGGATCGGCGCGTTGTACTTCTGGATCGCAAGTGCCAGCTGCGCACTCGCCTGCTGGTCACGATAGTTCACATACGCCCAACCGCCTCCGAGTGCGGCAAGAATAATCACAACCGCAATTCCGGCGGCGATCAGTTTTGAGCGATGTTCCACCGCCCACGAGATGGTCTCGGCTGTCGAAGTTGTAAAGGCGTCCTGTTTAAGCTGATGTCGAGTGTAACTGCGCACCGGTGGTCCTTCTCTGGTCTGCTATTTCTACTGGTCAGGCGGGAAAACGGTAGTTTACCAGCCTATGGAATAAGGGGTCAAACGCACTGGAGCGCGGACTCGCGGCAAGTTATGATCCCGGCTTGCGAGGCTGCGGCTTCTGGTGATCGGACGGTCGCTACACCGACACAAATGTTTATTGCGGAATGCCGGAACGTGATTGCCTGATCCGCTGTTGGTGATGCTTTCCGTGAAGTGTAAGAAAACGAGTTTTACCAGTGCACCGTGAGCGGAGCACAGCGGAAAAAAAATTTCAGGAGTTAACTTTCACGAAATCAACCAGTCGCGCAAAAACGAAAAGTTGCCGGCGATTATTTTCTGGCGCGAATTTTTTTTCGTGCTAGTATGCGTTCCAGTTCAAAACGAGATTAGCTCGACACAATGCGGTGCATGCAGTTCGACACCGCTAGATTGGTTTGCAAGATGTCAAATTCCGGTCAGTTTGTGCCACGCTTTTTTAGACCGTATTCGGCTTCGTTTCCCGCTTACTAAACGATCTTTGCTCGAGGCCCTGGCGCCTCAGGACTGCTAATTATGTCTATGTTTGGCGTTGCCGCCCCAAATCCATGGGTGTTGGTTCTTGATGCGCTTGAAAAAAAAGTTAATCGCACCTCATACGAGACCTGGCTCAAGCCCACGCGCTACGATCACGCGCAAGGACCCATTCTGTTCGTGCGCGTTCCCAGTCCTGAGTTCTGCCATATCGGCGAACGCTACGGCGACTTGATCGGCGAGGCCTTCGAAAACCTGGGCCTTCAGTTTCGCGACGTCGAATTCATCACCGTGGAAGAACATCGTGGCGACGGCAAAGCCATCCGCGCGGCTGAAGCATCGCCGGAAACCTCGCCGAGTTCCGACAAGCCCGTGTCCGGACCTGGCACGCAACAACGTTTCGATTGGGATGGAGCGGCACAATTGAATCCCAAATATACGTTCGACGATTTCGTGATCGGGGCGGGCAATCAGTTCGCCCATGCGGCGGCCCGGGCCGTTGCAGAGCGGCCATCGAAGGCCTACAACCCGCTGTTTTTGTATGGCGGAGTTGGGATGGGCAAAACCCATCTCATGCAGGCGATCGGTCATGAGATCAAGGTGCGGCAGCCGGAGAAGTCCATCTGTTATGTCTCTGGCGAGCGCTTCACCAATGACATGATCAACGCCCTGCGCTACAGCAAGATGGGGGGGTTTCGGGACAAATATCGCAACATGGATGTGCTGCTGGTCGACGACATCCAGTTTCTGGTGAATAAGGAGCGCACCCAGGAAGAGTTCTTCCACACCTTCAATGCGCTGCACGAATGTCTGCGCCAGATCGTGATCGCCAGCGATCGCCCGCCCAAGGAGTTGGCGGAAATCGAAGACCGGCTGCGCAGCCGCTTCGAGTGGGGGCTGATCGCCGACATCCAGCCCCCTGACCTGGAAACCAAGGTCGCTATTCTGCAGAAGAAAGCGGAGTCCGAGCGGGTCATGCTTCCGACCGATGTCGCGTTGTTCATTGCCTCCAGCATTCGCAGCAATGTGCGTGAGTTGGAAGGCGCCTTGATCCGGCTCACCGCCTACTCCTCGCTGACCGGCGGCGAAATCAACCTGCAAACGGCACAGGAGGTTTTGAAGAACATTATCGACTCTCAGGTTCGAAAGGTGACCATTGAGTCAATACAAAAAGCGGTGTGCGAGCAGTTTGGATTGCGCCTGGTGGAGATCAAGGCCAAGAACAACTCGCGGGTAATCGTTTACCCGCGGCAGATCGCCATGTACCTGGCCAAGCATCTGACCGACGCCTCGCTGCCCGAGATCGGGCGCCAGTTCGGCGGCAAACATCACACCACCGTGCTCCACTCGGTGGAGAAGATTGAGCAGGCGCGAAAAAGCGACAAGGATTTAAACAGGGTGATCACCAAGCTCACCGAGAGCTTGGGCCTATGAACCGCGCTTTAGGCGCGGTTTTTCACTTTGGATGCAGGTTTTCTCCGGAGCATGCTGTGGATGCAATGTGGATTGCGTGGAAGTCCTGGCCGGAACCGCGCCGTACTCTCAGATCTTCAGAGCAGCCCACATTCCCGACCGTGAGCTTTGAACAGCGGTGATCGCTCTCTGGCCGCCATCAACACAGTTTTGCTCCCAATTTCCACTTTTCCGCTGTGCCTACTGTTACTACTGGTTTTATATGTTTTTGATTTGATATAAGAAGTAGCAGTATAAAGGGCCGGCAAGACGGTTATCGAGGTGGGACTTATGGCTGCCGAAGCAACGGGAGCAATGCAAGGTACGGCGATGGAAATCAGTGTCAGCAAGTTCGAGTTGCTGCGCGAACTGACTGCCACACAGGGAGTGGTCGAGCGCAAGACCACCATCCCCATTCTTTCAAACTTTCTGTTTGAGGCGGCCAACGATCGGCTCACCATCACCGCGACCGATCTTGACCTAAGTCTGCGCACCTCCTGCGCCGCCAAGGTGAAACGCGAAGGCGCCTGCACCATCCCTGCTCGCAAGCTGTACGACTACGTGAGGCTGTTACCCGACGTCGACATCTCGATCAAGTTGCTGGAGAACCACTGGGTCAACATTCGCGCCGGACGCTCCAATACCAAGATGGTCGGTATGGCGCGCGCCAATTTTCCGGGACTGCCTGCTTTTCCGGCGACGGGAGCGGTGAAGATTCCGGCTCAAACTTTGCGGAACATGATCGGCCGCACCATCTTCGCGATCTCCAGTGAAGAGTCGCGCTATACGTTGAATGGCGGACTGATGGTGCTGAAGCCGGAGTCGATCACCATGGTCGCGACCGACGGACATCGCCTGGCGCACATCGAGAAGCCGGGCGAGCAGTTCGAAGTGAGCGGCGAGAATCGGACCCTGATTCCCAAGAAGGCGATGAGCGAGATCTACTCGCTGCTGCAAAACAGCGAAGTGGAGTCGATCGAGTTTGCCAAGGACGAATCCACGCTGTTCTTCCGGATCGGCGAGCGCCTGCTGACCTCGCGCCAGTTGACCGGACAGTTCCCCAACTACGAAGCTGTCCTGCCGCGCGAGACCGGCAAGGCAGTAGTAGTACACGGCGGCGACCTGAACACCTCAATCCAGCGCGTAGCCCAGTTTGCCGACGAGCGCTCGCGAGCCATTCGCATGAAGCTGGAGAAGAATGAGCTGAAGATTTCTTCTTCTTCCACCGATGCCGGCGAGTCGGAGGACTCGATCGAGACAGCCTACACCGCCGATCCCTTGACCATTGGCTTCAACTCCGAATATCTACTCGACTTCCTCAAAGCCTCCAACGGCGGCGATGTGCGCCTGGAATTCAAGGACGCACAATCGGCCGGCCAGATGCGCCCCGATGACGCCGGCGATGACGGATTCAAGTACCGGTACGTCGTGATGCCGATGCGGATCTGAGATGAGCATCCGGGGAACTGAGCGCCGTTGTTAAGAATTGTTGCGGCGCTAACCCTTTTCCCCCACTTTCGTCTATCTCAACAAGCAGGGAGCGATGCTCAGAGGGGCATGCGGGACGTTCCACTCCGCTAGTTCGCATGCCCCGGGCACCGCATTATGCCCTCCTTATTCTCCTCATTCGCAACGGAACTTGCAGGAGCTCCTTCTCGTACCACTACGAGGAGGAGCACTGTGAGTAAACGGTCTCTGATTCTCCTGCTCTGTTTTTCATTTCTCAGCCTTTCGGCCTTCGCCGACGAATGGACCAAGACCTACCAGGTGGGCAACAATCCCAGCCTGCACGTCGATACCAACGATGCTTCCATCGAGATCACGCGCGGCGTCAGCAATACGATTAATGCCAAGATCACGGCCGATGGCTACAGCATCGGCAGCAGCGGGGTTCGCGTAACCGAGCACCAGGATGCGGACAAAGTCGAGTTGCAGGTTCACATTCCCAACGATTGGGGAATTCACTTCGGCATGCATCGCGGTGTGCGCGTCGAGATACAGGTTCCGCCTCAGACGGCTCTGGACCTGCACTCGGGCGACGGTCACATCTCGGTGACTGGCGTCTCCGGGCAGGCGCAGATTGACACGGGGGATGGAAGCATTACGGTCCAGAACTACACCGGCTCGGTGCGCGGCCATACCGGCGATGGCCACATGAGCATCGACGGAATCTTCACTGGCCTTGAGCTACGCACTGGCGATGGCCACATCGATCTGGCGGTGCATCCCGGTTCGAAGATGAATGGCGGCTGGATGATTCATACCAGCGATGGCCGAGTCGAAGCGCGCCTGCCGGAGGACCTGGCGGCTGAGCTCTACGCTCACACGGGCGACGGACATATTCAGCTGGATATGCCGGTGACGGTCAGCGGCTCGATTGAGCGCTCGCGGATTCGCGGCAAGCTGAACGGCGGCGGTCCCTTGCTGGAGATCACCACCGGCGACGGCAGTATTCGAATCAGCAAATACTAGCTGCCATCAAGCGCGGGGTCCTTCTGCCGATAGAAAATTATGGAAGCAGCTGTCGGCACATGGACCCCTTGAATGGCCACCGGAGCTCCGCCCATCGCAATCATCGAAAGCTACTCCTGTTTTGCCAGCATCCGGTGGCGCAGGAGCGATTTGTCCGGCTGCTGAGCAAAGCGGGATTTGAGGTTCGTGTTAACTCCGAGCTGCGCCTGCCGGGTTCTGAGGCAGGCCGACCCGCATTGCTCGCCGTTGTCGACTGCAGCGACATGGAATCGTCGCTGGAATTCATTCGCGAACTTCGACTCCAGCACTGCCAGCTTCCCGTGCTGGTTCTGCTGCCAAAACTCCACGGTGCGCAGAGCTACGCGTTTCTGCGGGTCGGCGTGAAAGGAATGCTCGCCTACAATCAGGCGCAGCGGGAATTGGCACGCGCCGCCTCTCAGGTTGCTGCCGGCGGCTACTGTATTCCGCGCGAGATACTGACTGGCTTCATCGAATCGATCCTGCCCGAGCTTTTTGACGCCGCGACTGCGGCTCCGGAAATCGAGATCAGCCGTCGTGAACGCGAGGTTCTGGGCTATCTGCTGAAAAACCTGTCGAATAAAGAGATTGCTGCCAAACTTTTCGTGTCGGAACGCACTGTAAAGTTTCACGTCTCCAATCTGCTGAGCAAGTTTGGAGTGGCGCGTCGCGCCGACCTCATCGTTTTGTGGATGCGCCGCGCGACGGTGCCGTGGCACTTGCGCGAGCAGGCCGAGCCGCTCTCTGTCCACGTGAACTAGATCATCGAGATCAGCCAGGCTTGGCTCATCCAAGTGTCAGGAAAACTCGATCGCTCGCACCATGACTCCCAGCTTGCGAGTGTCGGTCGAGCCTGGATGGATCGCGCTCGGTATAAACGTACCCGATTGGATCCGCAGGTTCCCACCCTCGGGGCGGATCTTTACTGAAATCTGTGCTTCCGCTCCGGACTCCAGGTGCAACTGCTGCTTATCGGAGGAACAGGATAGGGTCACATCCGTCGCCTGCGGCCCGGAATTCACCACAGTTAATCTGGCAGTGCCGTATCCCGTTGCCGGCAGAGGAAACCAGGCATCTCCATCCGTCCAGCGGTGCGTGCCTTCTGTCGCATGCCAGCCAGACTGATTCTTGTAGGTCATCAGCAGGGTGTCGCGATCAAGCGGATAACGCGAGGTGAACTTTCGTCCAAGGTAAACGTCGCCTCGTGCCCCCATTGGACAGCGATGGCGCTCAACGGCGTAGCCGCAACGTGTGAGCAACTCTACGAAGTAAGGCTCCTGATAGCCCAACTCCATCCAGCCAAACTCCGCAGTTGATCGAACGGCATCGCCATCCAGCCTCAAGCCCCAGGGATACGGCAGGATCATGCCATCCGGAGAATCGGCGGGAATGATGGGCTCACCGGAAAAGCAGATAAATCCGTCGTCCTTGAGCAGCTCACGGATACGCAGCAGAAGATTGAAGTGATCAAAGCTGTGATGAAAGGCTTCGAAGAAGAGCACACGATCGAACTGCTGTCCATCAAAGCCTTCGCCGAAATATCCCATGCGCGTGGTGATTTTTACGCCTAACGCTTCACACTGCCTTTGAATGGCATTCAGGAATCTCTGTTCGATGTCGATGCCATACACATTGCAGCCCATACGCGCCAGATGAATGCTGAGCTGTCCCTCGCCCGGACCGTACTCCAGAATGTTCGCGCCGGGACGGACATCCAGATGCCGCAAAATCCATCCATAACAGCCGAGAAATTCGCCCACCACGCGGCTGTTCTCGAAGCGATAGGGAATGGGACAGGCCGCCAGGTCACAGTTGTCGGCCGCATCGGTCTTCTCGGTTTGGACGGGGTCGTAATTGGCCTTTCGCGAGACCTTTTTGTAGATCACGAGAGCCTGGTCGCGATAGGCCCGGCTGAACGGATCCAGAGCATTCAGGGGCGAGGCATCAACTTTCAGGTAGACTTCGCTGAGCCCAACCTGCTGGTGCTCGATGTCCGGATCTTCCAACTTCTTCTTGATCTCCGCCAGCAGCGTGTCGAGATCTTCGATTCCCACCCTTGGCTTCTGCGGAGGGGGTGGAGGCGTGCTTTCGGGACGAGCGCCAGGCGGCATACTTCCGTTCCGGCGCAGTTGTTGCGCTCCCTTCTTCAGTACGGCATGCAGAAACGGGACCGACTTCAGCCGGTCGTTGATGGCGTCTGCAATGCGGTAGCGCAGCTCTGTCTTAGGAGCGCCGGTTTGCGAACCAGGCGCGATGGTATTCGACACGGTTTTGATCTCCCGCGGGTTTCACCGGCAAGCCCCCGATGAGCTATTCGGCGTAATGTCATTATTTTCTCAGACCCGGGGAATGAATGGAGGCCGCCGTGCGACGTCCTGTCCAGGCTGCGGCAGCAGGACTAGCGAATTCTCGAGGTCGGAACCGCGTCGCGCTGCGTTTTATTTGGGCTTAACCACTTGCAGGTCGTTGGTGACCTGGAAGGCGCTGGGCACCTGGCGGGCGGTAATGCCAGCCAGATTTTTGTCGCCCTCGCTGAAGACATATCCCTTCAGCGTGACATTCTTGTTGAGCACGATGATGTGGATGCTGGGCGCCGCTTGCCAGAAATATTGCGCCAGACCGCCGGCGCGGACCAGGGCGCGATAGGTTTGCTCCCGCACCTGATCATCGTACGGCAACGGCGGATCGACCCGGATGTTATTGATCACGTTTTCCACGCCCTCGATACTTTTCACCGCTCGCTCGGCGTCCTGCTTCGTCTCCGAATGATGATTCGTGACGCTGCCGGTCAGGGTGACGGTGCGGCCTTGCACCGTGTACTCCAGATCGTCAAACAGCGAATAGTAAGGAAGCAACAGCAGCTGGTGCCACACTTCGGTCGCGATCTTCGCTTCGACCGGATCGTTGCTGGTGATGTGAAGTGCGAAGCCGGACACCACCGGTCCGTTGCTGCTGATTGCCGGCTCCAGCGACTGACCTAAGGGAGCTCCTGAAGCTGCTTGTCCGGATTGCAAAGATTGCGACGTCGCTCCGGGAGTTGCTTGGCCCGAATTCGCGGCTTGCGCCACCGCTCCTACATTGAACGCGACCAGCAGGCTTAATAGCAGCAGTTTGTGCATGGTTGTCTTCCTCCAGAAAGTAATCGGATGCTGGAGGAAAGTCTGAGGGTTCACCGGGTGTGCCGATACTATTGATTGTCGCAAAATGGCAGTCCCACCCAAACTCTCGCCTGGGTGGGATGTCGGGATGATCCGGCAGATCTAGGCCGATGCAATTCTTTTCGGTTATTGCTGCCAGATCGGCCTACGCTATTGGCACAAAGTTCCGTTCACGTAGAACGTCGTGGGACTATGGTTCGTTCCGCTGTAATCGGCGTTGAAACCGATTCCAGTGATCGTGTCTCCCGGACCGATGGTTCCATTCCATGATGCATTGGTGAGCGTGACATTCGCTCCACTCTGCGTGTAGTTCGAATTCCACGATTGATAGATCTGCTGGTTGCCTGACCAGGTCCAAGTCAGCGCCCAACTGTTGATCTGCTGCGTGCCGGTGTTCTTAATAGTGACGGCGCCGGTGAACCCCGTTCCCCAGTCATCCTGATCGGCATAGGTAACGTGGCAGGCAAAGCCGCTCGTGCCCGACTGCGTCTTCGCACTGGCTCGATTGGAATTGCCGGACTCGCCAACGGAATCGGCAGCTCTGACAATGTAGTAGTAGGTGGTCGATGCCAGCAGACCGGTGTTGGAGTAATTGGGCGCGACCAATCCCGTGGCAATGCGCGTCGCCTGCGAAGGCAGGAAGGTCGGCAGGCGGCTGGAATAGAGATTGTAGGTCACGTTGCAGTACGGCGGCGGCGTTACGGCGCTCCAGCTCAGATTGATTTGGCTGGAGGAAACTGCCGTAGCGGTAAGTCCAGTCGGTACTGGTGGAGCAGTCTCGCAGCTTCCGCCGCCAGTGAACTGGATACTCGCCAGCAGACTCTGCTTTAGCGAACTAACGGGCGTCGAGTCGTAGTTGCTGTCCAGCAGCGCGTAGCTGTCTTCGCCGTTCAGCGCCCAGTAGGTCCAGTCGAGCTGTGGGTTGTTTTGCATGAAGGTGACGATGCTCTGGAACCACTGTCCCTGCGATCCGGGAACATTGCTTTCGATGTCGGTGGCGTTGTTCGTAGTGCCGAACTCTCCCACCCAAACCGGAGCGACATCGTTAAGGCTGAGATAAGCCCAGAAGCCGGTCCAGACCTGCACCAGGCTCTGATAAGTCGTGTTGTTGTTGAACCAGCTTTGCTGGTAGAGATTCGGTCCGTAGTCATGCGCAGAGTACACCAGCTGATGCGCGATGTTGAGTACCACAGGGTAGGACTGCGCACCGGCCAGATTGCCGCCCCACCAATCGCAGTTATTGTTGTAGCAGTCGGTGCCCTCGACAAAAAGCAGAAGGTTGGGATTGACGGCCTGCACCGCATTGCCGCCGCGCTCGGCCGCCAGCCGCCAGTCGTACGACATCGTCCCGCAGCCCCAGCACGAACCTCCGCTGGTGGCGTTGTGCGGCTCGTTGCGCAGGTCAAAGCCAATCACGGTCGTGTTGTTCAGGTATCGGTTCGTCAGCGTGAGCCAGTCATTGATCCAGGCGCTCTCGGGATACTGCGACGTGTACCACAAGCCATTACTCTCTGCGCCGTTGCCCGCTTCCGAGCGATGGTTGTCCAGAATGATGTGCAATCCGATTTGTCCTGCATAGGTCACGATCTTGTCGAGAATCTGCAGGGAATTGAGTCCGCGGAGGTCGGTGTTGATGGGACCGCTGCCGTTCTCATAGCTGATGTTCGTCGGAATGATCGGCGATTCCACCACCTGGTTCGACATCGGCATGCGAATCACGTTGTAGCCGTTGCTCTGGATGGCATTCAGGATGTAGTGATAATCCTGCGCCCAAAGTCCGTGTACCACCTCGTCGGTAGTTTCGAAGCCATACCAGTTGATTCCGGCGATGCGAACGACGTGTCCGTTGGAATCGAGAACCTGGTTTCCGCTGGTATGCCAATAGCCGGTCTGCCCGAAGGCGGAGCCGGTCAGAGTGATGCATCCCACAACCACCAGCCCAACTGCCCATTGAACACACGAGGACAGACGGCGCGAAGTGCTTTGCTGCATACAGGCAATCTCCTTTTGTTTTCGTGATAGGCCGGGCTCTGGGCCAGACAGACCGGTGGCCTGACTGCAAGTCAACTGCACCAATACTTCGAGGGTCGTTGGGGAGTTCAGTTGTTACGTGAGCCCGGCTGCGGTTTGTACCAGAGCGGCTGGGCTCCGGCGACGCAGCTAAAGAAGTAACGCAGGGCAGAGTATAGCAAGCATTGCGACGCTACCAACCTTGATTTTTGCTAGCTTTCCGGCAGCAGTATTACGAGAGATCTGGGATCGCGAAGAGCCGCAAGCTTTGAACCCAAATTTTCCGGCGCGCTGGTTCAGAAAGATCGTCGCGGAAGTTTCGCTGCCACGCTTACAATGAAGGCTCTCCATGAGCACTCCCGCGCCACCGGATACAGTTCTTCGCCTGCCGCCAATTCCGAGGCCGCCGCGCGGTTACCTGGCACGCTTCTTCGCGCAGAACAATCTGGAACGCATATCACAGCAGCCGGAACACACTTATCCGTGGTATCAGGTGTTGTGGCTCACCGGCGTCGACTATTTCTCGACGCTGGGCTATCAGCCTGGAATTGCGCTGATCGCCGCCGGGGCACTCGCTGTTCCGGCGACGGCTGTTCTCATCGTGGTGACGTTGCTCGGCGCCGTTCCGATCTATGCGGCAGTGGCGCGGCGCTCGTATGCAGGACAAGGGTCCATTGCGTTGCTGGAAAATCTGTTTTCCGGCTGGACCGGGAAGATCCTGGTGCTGGTGCTGCTGGGCTTTGCCGCGACCGATTTCGTCATCACCATGACTTTGTCGGCCGCCGACGCGGCGCAGCACGCGATTGCCAACTCCTATCTGCATCCGTTTGTTGGCAACTCGCACGTGAAGGTGACGCTTGCGCTGTTGTTGCTGCTGGCGATTGTATTCCTGATCGGATTCCGGGAGGCGATCCGGGTTGCCAGCTTTGTGGCGATTCCTTACCTCATTCTCAACCTCATTGTGCTGCTTTGGTGCGGCGGAAAAGTCGTGCTTCACCCGACGTTACTCAGCCACTGGCACGCAGCTTTGGTGATGCGCGGCGACTGGACGATGATCTTCGTCGCTTCCGCTCTGATCTTCCCCAAGCTGGCACTGGGACTCAGCGGATTCGAGACCGGTGTCTCGGTGATGCCGCTGGTGAGCGGCGCCGCACCAGGCAAAACGGAGGAGACAATAGCGGGCCGGATTCTCGCGACGCGCAAGCTGCTGGTATCGGCGGCTGTGATCATGAGCGTGATGCTGTTGCTCTCCAGTTTCGTCGCAGCTACATTGATTCCGGAGAGCGCTTACGGGGCTGGCGGCGCGGCCGACGGCCGAGCCATCGCCTACCTCGCGCACCTGTACCTGGGAAACATCTTCGGAACGATCTACGACGTTTCCACCATTTTGATCTTGTGGTTCGCCGGAGCTTCGGCGATGGCCGGACTGCTGAACCTGATCCCGCGTTACCTGCCTCGTTATGGAATGGCGCCGGAGTGGGTTGTCTATCAGCGTCCCCTGGTGATTGTGCTGCTGGTGATTGACACTCTGGTGACGCTGGCGTTTCGCGCGTCGGTGACGGCGCAGGGCGGTGCGTATGCGACCGGCGTCCTGGTGCTGATGCTCTCAGCGGCGGTTGCCGTAACCATCTCATTGTGGCGGGAAGCCAGTCTCGACAAGCCGCAAAATTATCTGCTGTCATTTTATTTCCTCATCGTCTCGGTGGTCTTCGTCTACACGGTCGTCGACAACGTAATCGAGCGTCCCGATGGCGCAATTATCGCCAGCATTTTTATCTTTGTGCTGCTCACCGCCAGCGCACTCAGCCGCATCCTGCGCTCCACCGAGATGCGGGTCTCGGAAGTAACCTTCACGGATGCAGATTCCGCCAGCCTATGGAAAAGTTTGTGTGGCAAGAAGGTCAATCTTATCCCGCATGGCATCAATACGCCGCAGCACCGAAGCTTTATCGCCGGCAGAGTGCGCGCGCACTACAAGGTCCAAGGCCCACTGGCTTTTCTTTATGTCAATCTGCTGGACAATCGCAGCGAGTTTCTGTCGCCGCTGCGAGTGCGAGTCAGTCGCGAAGAAGACCACTTCGTCATCGAAGCATCGGGAGCGATCGCCCTGGCGAACTCCGTGGCCTATATCAGCGAACTGCTGGATCCGATCAGCCTGGTACTGGGGCTGACGCGCAAGCCTCTGATGAAGCAATCGCTGGAATACCTAATCTTCGGTGAAGGTGAAACCGGCTTGCTGGTGTATTCCATCCTGGTGCGATATTGGGAGCAAATCAAGCGCGTGAGCGGCTTGCCGCTGATACTGCTGGTCAGCGAACCGGCTTATCGGTCTGATCTTCCGAATGCCGGCGACAGCGAGGGCAGTCGGGCAACGACCGGTTGATCTGGCTCGAGAATCGCGATGATCGGGCTTACTTGCTCGCGGGAGCTGCCGGCGGAGCAGGTTCCGGCAGCGGCCAGACAATCGACACCAACCAAGCCGCCAGCAGACCGACAAGGCATCCGAACAACACCTCGGCCATGCGCTGAAAACCAGCCTGAAGACCATGCGCCCGCGAGTGATATTCGAGGCCGGCGGCTATCACGAAGGCAGCGCTGATGGGCGCCTGGCGCCACATGGTTTGAATGCGAACGATGTAGGAAGAGATCAAGACCGCTGCCGCCATGGCAAGCGGCAAAGTGAACACTCTGCCTCCTCCAATGAGAATGAACAGAAGTCCAATGGCGCAGCCGACCAAGGTATTGATAAAACGCGCGCGAAAGGTCGCTAGTGCGGTCTTCATCAGCGGATCGCTGGTGGCCACCATGGAGCTGATCGCCCAGACCGGATTTGCCTTGGCCAGCATGTGCACACAAACCCAGAGCACCGCGGTCGCTATAAATATGCTGACCGCATAGTGGAGGCCGTGCATGTCGCCTCTTATGCGAGTCGCGGTTTCCGTGCCCAGATGGGCCAGTTTGTCCCGCTGCTCTTTGACCGTCGGCATGGCGTCGATTCTAGCCCAACTTCAGCATCAGTGCGGTCCTGCGAGTTTGGATAGTGCGGCGCGCTTCAGCGCCGCGTAAGGGTGACGCTTTGCCGTCAGGGCTTCATCCCACTGCAGTGCAGTGGGCGGAAGCACTCTTTTCGAAGTGGAGGCGCGCACTACCCCAACTCGTCGACTAACTACTGTGTGCAGCCGGTCATCGTGACCTCGACCACAGGCAGCGGCTGCAACTTGTTCTGCGAAAGAGTTGCATTGAAAGACTGAAGATCCTTCTGATTCAGCTGCTGCCAGCGCGTCAGGTTCTTTTCCAGCGAAGAGCAGTTCTGTTGAATCGCCGTTTGCACTGTATCCGCGGGACGCATATCCGCGCTCTCCACGCTGAAGATCAGCCGCGCCAGCTCGCGATTGATCGGTCCAAAGCCAGGCGCGGTCTTGCTGCCGTTCTCTACAGCCTGCATTTGCTTAACCAGCGCGTCGGCTGCCTGTTTCACTTTAGGAGCGTTGATGTTCTTTTGCCGATCCGCGAGAGCATCGCGCAACTGCGCGACCTGCTTGTAGGCGTCATAGCTCGCTTTCATGCCGTTGCTGGCCTGGAGAGCCACCTTGAGCTGCTCGTCCAGATCCGATTGCGACGCATGCACCCGCGGATCGAGCGTCAAGGTAAGCGGCTGACGGAAGGTTTGGCCGGCATACTTCAACTCCACTGTGTACTTGCCGGGCGTGACCAGCGGGCCTTGCGGTTGTAGCCGCGGCGTATCAGTCGGAACGGCGTGGTCGGCCAGCGTGTATTCCATATATCCCAACAGACTACCGAAGTAGCCATAAGGAAGAGTGAGCGGCGCCGGATAGCGCAGATCCCAGACGAAGCGATTCACTCCAGCCGATGTGGTCAGCTTGGTGGGGGGAGCAAACCAGTATTCCGGAGCATTCGCCGGCAGTACGTTCATCGGCGCCGGATTGCTGGAGAAGCTGGCAATCGCCGTGCCCTTGTCGTCATAGATCGTAAGCGTGATGTCGCTGGTGGCCGCGTCCTTTACGTAGTAATCGATGATCGCGCCGTCAGGAGGGTTCTGACCGGCTGGCGTCTCAGGCGGAAACGGCGTGTCCTCGTAGTTGTCCCAGCGCACGCGCATGCCGGTCGCTGGTGGAAAAAGGTGCGCGTTGCCGGAGGTGACCTTTGGCTCGAACTCACGCAAAGGGGTGACGTCGTCCAAAATCCACAGGCTCCGGCCAAAGGTTGAGATGGCCAGATCGTTGCCGTGAACTGTGAGGTCGGTAATGGGAGCAGGCGGCAGATTCAGGGTGAGAGGCTGCCAGTGATCGCCGTCATCCCAGGAAACAAAAACCGTGGTGTCAGTTCCGGCGTAAAGCAGGCCCTGGCGCTTGGGATCTTCGCGGGCCACGCGAACCATCTCGTCCGGCGGAAATCCGTTGACGATCTTCTGCCAGCTCTTGCCGTAGTCGTGGGTGCGGAAAATAGCCGGAGGTGTGGACTCGCGCGAGCCGCCAACCGTGAGGTAAGCAGTGGCGGCGTCGTGGTGCGAAGCCTCAACGTAAAGAATTTCGGTTGGCGCGGCCAGCCCGGCGGAGCGACGTTCTGCCAGCTTTTTCCGCCATCGCGCGTGAGCTGCACCAGGCGATTGCTGGTCCCGGCCCACATGTCGTTGGCGTCCAAAGGCGAAGGCGCCAGTGCGGTGATTGCCGGCGGACGTGAAGCTCCCGGTTCGCCCTTCTCGCCTTCTTTCTCTTCCTTCTGCACGTAACCGGTGAGATCTGGGCTGATCTCCTGCCAGGTGCGGCCGCCATCGGAGGTCTTCAGCACCAGCTGCATTCCGAGGTACAGCACGGATGGATCCTGCGGCGAAAACACCAGCGGCGGCATACTGGCGCCGCGATATTTCTGTCCGCGCTCGAATACGATCGCGATCTCGGTTGTCGCTTTGTCATAGCGCACGACCGACTCATACCAGCCGGTGCTGTAAACGTAATCGGGATTCGCCGGATCAGGGGTAATGAAGGCGTACTCAAAGCCGCCGATGGAGTACCAATCCTGAAGCAGGATCTCGCCGTAGTTGCTGCGGCTCAGCACGCCGGCAGTTCCGCTGTCCTGCTGCGCGCCGTAGACGCGATACGGAAACAAGTTGTCGGTCGAGACGTGGTAGAACTGCCCGGTCGGCTGGTTGTACCACGAACTCCAGGTCTTGCCGGCGTCGTTGCTGACGATTGCGCCCTGGTCGACACCGAGCAGCATGCGCGCGGAATTCTGCGGATCGATCCACAGAACGTGGAAGTCGTCACCGCTGGGTGCGCCCACGTAGGCCTCGAATGTTTTCCCGCCGTCGGTGGAACGATAGAGCGAGGTCTGGGCAACATAGAGCGTGTCAGGATTGTTCGGATCGGCGAAGACGCGGCTGAAATAAAGACTGCCGATGACGCGCGGATCGTGCGTGGACTGATACCAGTTCGCGCCGCCATCGTCGGAGCGGAACAAGCCCTGATCGACGATCGCGTACAAACGCCGTCCTCCTGTTCCTCCGGCGACGCTAATGCCCACCCTGCCGCGCGCTTTGTCGGGCAGGCCTTTGCTCTCCAGAGGAGCCCAGGTGGAGCCGCCGTCGGTCGACTTGATGATGCTCGAGGTAGCAGGCACGGCCGCCGCGCCCGATCCCGACTCCGGGCGATAAACCGACGCGTAAAGGATGCGGGGATTCGAGGGATCGGCACACATGTCGACGATGCCCAATGTCGCGTCGTTGGTGTAAACCTTCTTCCAATTCTTGCCGCCGTCGGTGGTCTTGAAGATGCCGCGATTGGCCGTCCACGCTAACGTTGCCAGCGGACGCCAGTATATCCCGACGCCTACAGAGTTGGCGGCGACAACGATGGTGTCAGGATCTTTTGGATCGACAATGATTGCCTGGGTGTAACGCACGTCATCCAGGCCGATACTGCTCCACGTCGCACCGCTGTCGGACGATTTGTAGATTCCGCGTCCGGGCATCTGCTCGCCGGTGCCGACGTAGACGATGTTCGGCGCGGAAGGAGCGACGGCGACCGCACCGATCGAGGGAATTGGAACGCTGTCGAAGATCGGAGACCAGACGCGTCCGCCGTCGGTGCTCTTCCAGACTCCGCCGCCCGGCGTGCCGAAATAATACGTGTTCGGATCGCCGGCGACGCCCGCAACCGACGTTACTCTGCCGCCGCGGAAGGGACCGATCAGCCGCCAACGCATTCCGGGGAATTGCGTGCGGACGTCTTGTCCTTGGCAAAGGATTGTGAACCATAGCGAGACGAGAATTGTGGCGAGCAGAACCTGGTAAGTGGTCCGCGGTGTCGGCGGAGAGCTAAGGCGCATCAATGTCCCCCATTTCAAGCGTGATCCATGAGGCTACACTGTTGCGGCGAACCTGATCAATGCTCTCGCAGCACGCCCAACGCAAGCCATAGCCATCAGCCTACCTTCGTTGTGAACAAAGATCCTCGAAATCGGCATCACGAGCCGATGTCGAACGCGTCGCGGAACTGGTGCAGCAGCGCTGTCAGGCTAGCCAGTTCGCCCAAAGAGAAAGAGGCGAAAACGGCACGAAACCTTGCCAGATTCAGCTCGTGCTGCTTCTTGATAACTGCCTCGCCCTTCATGGTCAGTCGTGCAATAAGTTTGCGGCGATCCTCGCCGTCTACATGCGATTTCACCAAACCGTCGCGCTCGAGAGCTGCCATCAGGCCGGAGACGGTTGCGCGCGTGACACCCATTGCCGCAACGATGTCTTTGTGTGCGATCCCGTCAGCTTTGGACGCCCACAGCCCCATTAGGATTTGATATCGTGCGGCTGATCCCACCGAGCCCGCCATCCATTCGCTGATCTTATTGTCCGCATGTTGCGCGGTTGCCCGAAGCGTGAACAGCGCTTCCAGCCCCTTTACCTCCCGCTCCGAGAGCTGCTGACGGATTTTTTCCATGATCGCGGGAGGTGGTCCCGATCGGCGCCGCGTCGATGCCCGTATGCCCATGCCTTCGTCTCCGGAATAAGTTTGGCGCCTAACTATCTGTGCGTCAATGCGTTCGCCAATTTCGGCTGGGGATTCCTCGGCCCGCACCCACCGCGCCCCAAATTTTATTTGAAACTTTTGTTAGGCAGCTAACGTATATATGTTAGGTGCCTAACAAATGTTTGCAACACCCCGAAAGGAGACTTTCCAATGAATACCGAAATTACTGTCCATCCCAAACTGCAGCATTACGGGCTCACCACCGCGAATCTTGATGCCATGACCGACTGGTACCGCAAAGTACTCGGCATGACGATCAACCATCGTGCGACCGTGCCGCAGGAAGCAAAGGGCCGGGCGCCATTTTCCGGGTTTGCATTTCTCAGCAACGATGCGCTGGATCATCGGATCGTGCTCTTTGAAGTGCCTGGAGCTACGGTCGATGCCGATAAGCTCCGCCACACCGGACTGCAGCACGTCGCCTTCGAATGTGCCACCTTGGACGACCTGCTTGGCACCTATGTCCGGCTCAAGAACTTAGGTGTACTGCCGCTGTGGGCCGCCGACCACGGCGTGGGAATCTCGCTCTACTATGAGGATCCCGAGCAGAACAGAGTGGAGATCAATGCCAGCAATTACAGCGATGTCTGGACCGCGACCGAGCACCTGAGAGTCTCGCCCGGAATGATGATGGCGCATGTGGATCCGGAAAAGATGATTGCAGCTCGCAAGGCAGGTGCGTCGCCTTGGGAACTGCACGAGCGCGCCGTTGCCGGAGAGTTCTCCCCAACGAAGCCGCGCCAGGAGATCGCACGAAGCTGAACCCACTTCGATCGACTATCATCGTCACCATGCACGCGGCCTGCTTCATTCGCGTTCGCGGCGTCGTCCAGGGAGTCGGCTTTCGTCCCTTTATCTATCGCCTGGCGCACGAACACGGACTTTCCGGCTGGGTGCTCAACGGCGAAGAAGGCGTCACCATTCACGCTGAGGGTCCCGAAGAGCAACTGCGGATCTTCATCGAGAAGATACGCACCGAAGCTCCGCCGGCGGCTGCCATTTCTGAAATCAAGTTTGAAACTGCGGAACCTGCCGGACTCACCCAATTCACTATTCACGAAAGCGAGCGTCGCGAGAAACCAACGGTTCGAATTTCTCCCGACTTGCCGGTTTGCGATGCCTGTCTGGCGGAGCTCTTCGATCCAGCCGATCGCCGTTATCGATATCCGTACATCAACTGCACGAATTGTGGGCCTCGCTATACCGTGATCCTTGCGCTCCCTTATGATCGTCCGAATACGACGATGCAGTCGTGGCCGCTGGATGCTTACTGCGACGCTGAATATCACGATCCTGCCAATCGGCGCTTCCACGCGCAGCCGGTCGCATGTCCACAATGCGGGCCACACTACTTTCTAAGAATTGCGGACAATTCCGGTCTGGGGCAAGAAGACGCCATCCGTTCTGCTGTACAACTTCTTCGTGAAGGCAAAATCATCGCGGTGAAGGGACTCGGCGGATATCACCTGGCGTGCGATGCGCGTAACGCAACCGCCGTAGGCGCGCTTCGCGAGCGGAAATATCGCAAAGAGAAGCCATTCGCGGTGATGGTCAAGGATGTGGAGGCGGCGCGAATGGTGGTCGAGCTCGCTCCGGAAGCCGAGGCGTTGCTCATGTCGATCGCGCGGCCAATTGTTTTGGCGCCGGCAAAGATCGAGCTGCCAGAGGTCGCGCCCGACAATGACGATCTCGGAGTCATGCTTCCCTATACGCCGTTGCATCATCTGCTGTTTGCCGCGGGTGCTCCGGAAGAGCTGGTGATGACCAGCGCCAACCGCTCCAGCGAGCCGATTGCTTACGATGAACAGGACGCTTTCGATCGGCTGGCCGATGTTGCCGACGCATTCCTGGCTGGCGAGCGTCCCATCGCAAGGCGCGTCGATGATTCGGTCACGCGCGTGGGCGCTTTCGGGCCGGTGATTCTGCGGCGTTCGCGCGGCTACGCCCCCGGCGCGGTAGCGAATCTGCCGGTAGATCGGCCTCTGCTCGCGCTCGGCGCGGACCTCAAGAATTCCATCACGCTGGTCGTCGAGGGGCAGGCATTCGTCAGCCAGCATATCGGCGATCTTGATCACTACCAGGCATTCCAGGCATTTGAAGAAACCATCCGCGACCTCGTCTCGATGTACGACGTGGACTGGGACGATCTGCTGGTTGCGCACGACGCGCATCCGCAATATCGGTCGACCATGTACGCTCTGGGCTTGCATGCGGCGGGCAAAATCGCGGTGCAACATCATCGTGCGCACGTGGCTTCGGTGCTCGCCGAGCGCGGCGAGTGGGACAAACGCGTGCTCGGCGTCAGCTTTGATGGCACTGGATACGGCGACGATGGCAGCATCTGGGGCGGCGAGTTTTTCGCCGGAAGCGTGCGCGAAGGTTTCGAGCGCGTGGCACATTTGCGTCCGGCCAAGCTGGCGGGCGGAGACGCAGCAGCGCAGCATCCGGTGCAGGCTGCTGCCGGATTTCTGGCGCAGATCGAGAGATTGCCCGACCTCAACGCTGCACCGTTTAACTTTCCCTCGCGTTATCAGCAGGCATTGGAGCTGGTGCGAAAGAATGTGCGTAGCTTTACCACGACTTCCATTGGACGACTTTTCGATACGGCGGCAGCGCTGCTCGGGTTGACTCACGCCATCACCTTCGAAGGACAAGCAGCGATGTGGGTGGAAGGCTGGGCGCGCAAGACAACATGTACGAAAGCGTATCCGTTTCCATTCGAGAACGGCGAGCTGGATTTTCGGCCGCTACTGCTGGCTGTCGCCGAAGAACGCAAGCGCGGGTGCGATTCTCGAGACATAGCGCGAGCGTTTCAACGTGGCGTTGCTGAGGGATTGGCTGACGCAATCAGGAAGCTATGCGACGAGCGGCAGGTTTCTATCGTGGTTTTGTCCGGTGGCGTGTTTCAGAATGAGTTGTTGTTATCGGATTTGCGCGATCTGCTGAGCGGCGCGCCGCTGACGATTTGGACGAATCATGCTGTTCCGCCGAATGATGGCGGAATCAGTTTGGGACAGGCAGCTCTGGCGGCGTCTACGGGAACGAATTTGCAGTGAGTAGATGCCGATCGCATAGATCGCTTTGTATCAGGGCGCGGCGGCGGTTCGCAGTAACTAGGACCTGTCCCATGAATCGCCTTGTATCAGGGCACGGCTTCAGCCGTGCCTCCGAATCGTTCAATGATTTGGGCTTTAGCCCCTGAAGGGCGTTTGCAGGGGCTAAAGCCGTTGTCCATAGATGTCTTATTCGGCACGACTACAAGTCGTGTCCTGATACAAACCGTTCGAAAACCGCCTTTTAGCAGTCCGTAAAAGCGTGTCCCTGACACGTCCGGGAACTACATGAGATAGCGTCTCGCTACAGCGTCTCCTGTTTGCCGCGAGTCTGTACCAGCACGGTTCCGAAGCGGGTGCCCGAGCCGTGCGGCTCAATCGAGACCAGGTGCTCGTTGTCGCTGGTCCCAGTCTTGATCTCCCAGCCGTCGCCGCTGGTGTCGGAGCAGGTCAGCTTCTTATCCTCATCTTTACCGTGCGAAATATGTACGTCGGAGCCGCCGCTGTGGCCGTTGCACACCAGAATCGTCCCGAAGGACTTCATCTTCTGCTCGTAGAAGGCTTTCACTTTTTCCGGAGGATCGTCGGTTTCGTATTCAGCGGCGATGACCTTCAGGCCAAATCCGGCAGCTCCGATGTTGATGTTCGCGGAATGATTGTCGCCGTTTTCGGCCGGCCGGAGATGAGCGCCGGGATAAATCGGGATACCGTTATCCGCTGCCTTCTCGCTGCTGTCGACGTTCAGATTGGCGAACGGCGTTTTGATATCGACCTTCTCGTTGTTCTTATCTTTATCGTCGACGCTGACGCTGCATGCGGCCATCAACAGAACTACGCTTGTAACGACGATAGCCAATAGGAATTTTCTGGAGTCATGCTTCATTGTGGTCCTCCACTCCCCGACGCATAAGTATGAGCCCATCGCAAACTAGAGGTGTCCGCGGCAAAATCGAAATGAGGGTCGAGCCGCGATTTTCTGTAGGTTGATACGCATAGAACGCCGGGTTAGTTCCCTTGCCAGTATTCTCTAACCAATTCCGCAGACCGTTGCAGAACCGCCGGATCGTCTCCAAAACCTTCCAACCAAATCACATCGGGCTCACGGCGAAACCACGTCATCTGCCGCTTGGCGAAGTTACGATGTCCCTGCTGCGCAGCCGCGATAGCCTGCTCACGACTCAGCTGGCCGCGCAGAAGCTGCACAGCTTGCTTGTATCCCAAAGAATCGAGCGCGGCCACGTTTGCCTGGCCATAGCGGACGAGCAGCGACTCCGCTTCTTCCAACAGGCCATTCTCGAACATCTGCCGCGCCCGCGCGTTGATCCGCTCATAGAGTTGCTCGCGCGGGGGGTTGAGTCCAATCCGCAGAATGCGAAATCCCGTGAGCCGATCGCGCCCGCGCTGTTGCCACAGTTCGCTCATCGGAGCCCGAGACGTTAGGCAAACTTCAATGGCGCGAATCAGCTTAGGGGCATCGTTGGCGTGAATCTTCGCTGCCGCTGCGGGATCGAGCCGCCCCAGCATGCGATGCAGGTAAGATGAACCGAACTCGGCTGCTCGCGACCGCAAGCGCTGACGCAATCCTTCCGAGCGTTGCGGTCCTGGAAACAATCCCTCGAGCAGCGCGCGAAGGTAGAGACCTGTGCCGCCAACGACGATGGGCAACTTCTTGCGGCAGGCAATCTCCTGAATGGCGCTTCGGGCGTGGCGCGAGTATTCCCCTGCGGTGAATGGCTCGCCAGCTTCGGCCACATCGAGCAAATGATGCGGAACAAGGGCGCGCTGTTCAGGTGTCGGCTTCGCTGTGCCGATCTCGAAGTGGCGATAGACGGCAACCGAATCGCAACTGACAATCTCGCCGGAGAATTGTTGTGCCAGATCGATCGCGAGCGCTGACTTGCCGGAGGCCGTCGGTCCCAGGATGACAAGCAGCAATGGTTCAGCTTGCGAGGGTGAAATCATCGCGTGAGTTGGAGGGTCATCGCGCGCCCCATGGAATGTGCCTGCCGAAGCGGATGAATGCGAGCACAAGAATGAACAGGGCGATGGCGATCAAGCCAATCATCCTGCGACGGTCGCTTGCCCGCTGGCGCTCTTGCAATTCCAGTTCTCGCTGTTGAGAAGAATTTGCGCCCTGCGGAAGCTCGGTCACACGTTGATTCTACGCTGCGACGGAAGCGATGTAGCGCCGCGTAGTTGCCGATTGCTGCCTTAGTCCAAATCGCCTTTGCCGGGGTTGTAGTAGAAGTGGAAGCGCAATGCTATGTAAGGACCGTGGAACTCATTGGGTAGAGGTGCGAACGGTACGGACGCGGTAATTCCGCCCCAGGCGGCACGATCCAGCGCCACGTCACCGGATTGGCCGCCGCCGGTGAATCGAAGACCTGCCACTGTTCCATCTTTCTTGATCACGAATTCGATTGAGACCTTGCCCTTCTTCAACAGCGGAGGCCGCGCTTCTTCCGGGATAATGTTGTACCAGTTCATGCGCACGGCCTGTAGAACGCGCTCCAGGTAAGGACCGAAGTCCACGCCCTGCGTATCCGACAAAATTTCCATCGGCCCCATTTTGAGAGCGGAGCCGCCGGGACCCATGCCGTAATAGCCGCCTCCGCCGTAGCTGCCGCTGCCCCGCCGAGCCGCGACCGCGCGTGCCGCCTGCTCAATGGAAGAGCCGGCCGACATCATGGCGCGGAAATCCGGCGTGCCCTGCTGCTGAGCCGGTAGCCGAGGATTGTCCTGCGGAACTGCATTCTGCAGCTGCGCCATCTGCTGACCTTGTGCAGGATTGGGCTGCGGCTGTTGAGCATGCTGTTGCTGGGCTTGCTGCGGCAGCTGTGCAGCTTGTGGCTGCTGCTGCGGCGCCGGAGCAGAAGGAATCTTGGGCGGACCCGCGCGCTTCAACTCTTCCAACGTCTTCTTGTCGATCGTCGGGTGCTGGCTCATGGCGATGCGATTCTTGTCGGAGAGCACGTTGGTTTTGGGCGCGACCTTCGGCGCCTTCTGCAAATCGGGCGGAAGATCGAGATAGGTCATCTCCTGATTGCGCATCAGGTCGGCGGGAGAGATGAGCACCACGCCCTTAGTCCATGGAAAAATCTTCGGCGAGAAGAACAGAAACAGCACCACCATCAGGTGGACGGAAACCGAGATCCAGAACGCCTCCCGCATGCGCGAGCGCTCAAGATCGTCCTCCAACTGGATCAGCAGATGCGGTGTGAGATCGGCATCCAGCGAGCTGTATGCTTCGCGAGGCACAAGCTCGCTCTCTTCCCGCGACGAAAGAGGTGCTGGTCTATCTGGCGGTGTAAGGATTGATGCCATCCTGTCGGATCAAGTACGCCTGGAGTTCAAATACATTAGACGCCCCTCGACCCTGTGAAGGCAAAAGTCTTGTTGAGGATGGCGCAACCGTAGTAAACCCGGGAGCCAGTGGCTAGTTTCAGCTTCCATTTTCGCATAGGACGCTCCCTAAAGTCATTCCCGCTGTCGCCCTCGAGAGTTCCGCAAAGTCTCCGGTAAACTGGTCGGAATGAAGGCTGTCATCGTTGGAACGGCGGGCCATATCGATCATGGCAAGAGCGCTCTGGTCCGCGCTCTGACTGGGACCGATCCTGACCGCTTAGCGGAGGAAAAGCGGCGCGGTATCACCATCGACTTGGGTTTTGCCAGCCTGGACTTAGCGAGCGCGCCCGGCGAGCCAATCCGCATCGGCTTTGTCGATGTTCCCGGACACGAGCGATTCGTGCGCAACATGCTCGCCGGCGTCGGCGGCATTGACCTGGTCCTGCTGGTCATCGCCGCTGATGAATCGATCAAGCCGCAAACCCGCGAGCACTTCGACATCTGCCGCCTGCTAGGCCTACAGCGTGGGATAACGGTTCTGACGAAATCCGACCTGGTCGATCCCGAGACACTCGCAGTGGTGAAGATGGAAGTGGCCGACTTCGTCCAAGGATCGTTTCTCGATCCAGCAGCTTCTCCTGTGGTTGCGGTCAGCGCCAAGACTGGCGCTGGACTCGATCAACTGAAAACAGAACTAGCGCGATTGGCGAGCGAGATTCCGGCGAAAGATTCCGCGGCGGCATTCCGCCTGCCCATCGATCGCGTTTTCACCATGAAGGGCTTCGGCACGGTGGTGACCGGAACGCTGATTTCGGGAACCGTCCGCAAGGATCAGGAGCTGCAGGTGAATCCTGGCGGAAATCGGGTGCGAGTGCGAGGTGTGCAGGTGCACGGAGTGGCGGCCGAGCAAGCTGTTGCCGGTCAACGCACCGCGCTGAATCTCGCGGGCATCGAGACTGGCGAGTTAGCGCGCGGCATGATGCTGACAGCGCCGCAGATGTTTCGCCCAACGCGTCGCATCAGCGTGTCGCTCGATCTTCTGCGCTCGGCTAAGCCTCTGCGCGATCGAGCGCGCGTCCACTTCCACAGCTTCACCGCTGAGACTATCGCAGAAGTGAATCTCCTCGGCATAAAACAGTTGCAGCCAGGACAATCCGGACTGGCGCGGCTCAAGCTCGACGATCCGCTGCTCCTGCTGCCCGGCGACCGCTTCATCATTCGGCAGTTTTCGCCGGTCATTACCATCGGTGGAGGAAGAGTGCTGGATACCGCGGATCACCCGCGTCGCGAAAAAGCGGAGGAGCGATTAGGATTTCTGCGCCGGATTGCGAGCGCCTCGCCGGAGGAATCGTTGATCGCGCGTGTCGCTCGCTGCCGCGAAGATGGACTGTCGATCTCCGGCGTTGTGGCCGAGACAGGGTGGTTGCCGGCGCGAGTTGAGCAGTTTGCAGCGGCCCTCGTCAAAGAAGGCAAGCTGGCGCGATTCGAAGATCGGCTGCTCTCGGCAGAGATAGTGCAAACCCTGCGCGAACGGATGTCTGCGAAAGCAGATCAGTTCCACAAGCTAAATCCTCTGGTGCAGGGAATCAGCAAGGAAGAGCTGCGGGAAACGCTCGGATTGCGCGGCGAAGTTTTTCGCGGTGTGCTCGATTCGCTCACTCGAGAAAGAAAGCTGCAGATTAGCGGAGAAGTCGTGTTCGCTGCAGGTAAGGGCGTTGTCCTGCGCGATGAGGAAGCCGAAGCGAAGATGCAAATCGAGCAGGCATTTGCGAAGGCAGGACTCAAGGTTCCGCTGCTGAAAGACGTGCTGGCTTCGTTGCCGGTGGATAAGACCCGAGCGCAGAAAATCGTCACATTGTTGCTTCGCGATCGCGTGCTGGTGAAGCTGTCGGACGAGTTGGTATTTCACCGCGATGCGCTCGCTTCGCTGCGCCGGCTGATTGCTGATCAAAAAGCGAAGACGCCCAAGCTCAACGTCGGCAACTTCAAAGATCTCTTTGGGATTACGCGAAAGTACGCGATCCCGCTGCTGGAATATCTCGATCGCGAGCGCGTGACGAAGCGGGTCGGAGATGAGCGCGTGATCCTCTAGGCTGTTTTGACCCTCCCCCTTGAACACTAACCGTAAATTATTGAAAACAATAGGCAGCACTGCTCAATTTCACGCTAAAATATTCTCCCCGTGAGACTTACTACAAAATATTCATTTTAAAGGAGTTGGCGTTGGTCGCTTGACGGCGAATCAATAACTTACAACGATTTTCCTTGTAAAATATTCTGCCCGTAGGACTTACACGTAAATTATTGCAAGTAATGGAGTTACCGGATGCCGTCTTCGCGGCCGCCTTGCGCCCCAGAACGCCCTCACCGCCTAGATTTTCTCCGCAGGAAATTCCAGGTCCGCGCCCAGTGGATCCGTCAGGCGGTTGGTCAGATTGATGAGCCCGACCAGTACATCCAGATCGACAATTTGTTCGTCGGAAAAATGTTGCTTAAGGGCGTCGATGTCGGCGTCATCGATCTTGTCCAGCTCGCGGGTCAGCTTCTCCGCAAATCTGAGAGCCGCCTGTTCCTTTGCGCTAAATCTGCTGTAGTCGCCGTTCTTCAGCGCCTTCCAATCATCCGCCGTGAGCCCTACTCGCTTCGACGAAGCGATGTGATGCTGCATTCAATAGTGACACTGATTGATTGCCGAAACCCGGATATACACGCTCTCATAAACCCGCCGGTCCAGCGAGCGGCCGACACTGCCATAAAGAGCCAGAAACGTTTTCAACATCTCCGGGCGATGCGCCACCAGCTTCTGCACACTGCCGGGATTGCCGCCCAGCATCTTTTCGTAAATCTCGCGGACCTCGGGTGAGGCCTTATCCATTTCGACATAGGGAATTCTTGCCATCCGAATCTCCTCCAGACTCGCTCATATAATACTGAAGTAACTCCGCAGCCCGTTCTCATGCACAAACCTATTCGCATCATCGGCGCCGGGCTGGCTGGCTCGGAAGCCGCCTGGCAATGCGCCCGCCGTGGCATTGCGGTGGAACTTTTCGAGATGCGGCCCGTGCATTCAACGCCCGCCCATCAAACCGCGAACTTCGCCGAGCTTGTCTGCTCCAACTCGCTGAAGTCTGACACCGAGAATACCGCGCCGTGGCTGCTGAAAGAGGAGATGCGCCGTGCCGGCTCTCTTCTCATGGAGATCGCTCACCAGACGGCGGTTCCGGCCGGGCACGCGCTGGCCGTCGATCGCGAGAAATTCGCTGCAGCGGTCACGGCTGCCATCGAACGCGAGCCACTGATAAAGACCAGGCGCGAAGAGGTCACGCACATCGACGAGAACGATGCGATCACCATCATCGCAAGCGGGCCGCTTACCTCGGACGCGTTGTCGCGTGAGATTCTGCGCCTCAGCGGCAGCGAACAGCTCTATTTCTACGATTCCATCAGCCCCATCGTCGAGGCCGATTCTATCGACATGGCGCGCGTGTATCTGGCGGCGCGTTATGACAAGGGCAGCGCGGATTACATCAACTGCCCGATGACGAAAGAAGAATACGACCGGTTTCTGGATGCGCTGCTGGCGGCGCAATCGGTCGAAGAAAAGGATTGGGAGAAGCTCAACTACTTCGAGAGCTGCCTGCCGATTGAGGAGATTGCCCGCCGTGGCCGCGACACGCTGCGGTTTGGGCCGATGAAGCCGGTCGGCTTGCGCGATCCGCGCACCGGAGCGATGCCCTACGCTGTGGTACAGCTGCGGCAGGAAAACTTACGGGCTGACTCCTACAATGTGGTAGGCTTCCAAAATCATCTTAAGTTTGGCGAGCAGGCCAGGATTCTGCGGCTGATTCCCGGGCTGGAGAACTCAAAATTCCTGCGCTATGGACAGATTCACCGCAACACTTACATCAACAGTCCCAGTTTGCTGAACGAGAAGTTGCAGATGAAGCAGCATCCCAGGGTGCTGTTCGCGGGACAGATTTCGGGCGTGGAAGGTTACGTGGAATCAATCGCTACCGGCCTGCTGGCTGGGATGCATGCGGCTTCATTGGCAGTGGGCGACGAACCCGCTCCGCCGCCTCGTGCGACCGCCTTCGGGGCGTTGGTGAATTACATCTGCTATGCGGAGTCCAGAAACTTCCAGCCGGCGAATATCACCTTCGATCTGCTGCAGCCGCTGGATGAAGAAATCCGCCGCCGCGTTCGCGACAAAAAGCAACGCCATGCCCTCGTATGTAGGCGCGCGTTGGAGCAGTTCGACGCGTGGCTGGCGCAAGAAAATCCAAGCATTGTCAAGACCCATAAATCGGACAGCTTTGTATCAGGGCACGACTTCAGTCGTGCCGCAGGAGATGCCTAAAATACGCGCTTTATCCCCTGCAATTACGGTGCAGGGGCTAAAGCCCCGAGTTCTTGTTTGAATTTTCGGCACGACTGAAGTCTTGCCCTGATACAAACCTTGCTATTTGGCCGCTGGCATGAACGCCGTCGCGACTGTCAGACTGGGACCGGCGCTACTGAAGCGCGCTATTTGCGTGCCCCACCGCGCGCCCGGTTCTTGATCCAAATGGGCGTGCCGACAAAGCCAAACGCGGCGCGAATCTGGTTCTCCAGAAATCGTTCGTAAGAGAAGTGCAGCTTCACCGGTCGATCGGTGAATAGAATAAAAGTAGGCGGCGCAACCGCCGCTTGCGTCATGTAATAGATCTTCACACGTTTGGCGACCGGCACGGAGGCGCGTTCGAAATCGATGCGGCTGAGGAAACGGTTCATCTCGCCGGTAGAAATGCGCTTGCGGCGCTCGCGAGCTACCAGCTGCAACGTCGCATAGAGCTTGTCGATGCCGGCGCCGGTTGTCGCCGAGACGAATAGCACGGGTGCGTAGGACAAGAACTTGAGATGATGCCGCACCTGCTCTTCGTAAATATTCCGATCCGCCGGCGCGTTCCGGTCACCGCTTTGAGATTTCTTTCCGCGGCCACGGGCAGGCTTTGCTTCATCGGCTGCCGGACTGCTCACCAGATCCCATTTGTTGATCACGATAATCACGGAGCGTCCGCTCTCGTGGGCGTAGCCGGCGATGGTGGCGTCCCCCGCGGTGACGCCTTCCGTGGCGTCGACGATAATCAGCGCCACATCCGCGGCTTCCAGATGTTTGCGGGCCATCACCACTGACAGCTTCTCGGCCATCAAGTCGGTCTTACCTTTGCGGCGAATGCCGGCGGTGTCGATGAAGCGGTAGATCTGCGCGTCCCGCTCGACGACTTCATCGACGGCGTCGCGAGTGGTGCCGGCAACCGGCG
The DNA here is from genome assembly GCA_963818905.1 of uncultured Acidobacteriaceae bacterium. Lineage (GTDB taxonomy): Bacteria > Acidobacteriota > Terriglobia > Terriglobales > Acidobacteriaceae > Bog-257. Next base: position 87,868 of record CAWFUE010000051.1, on the reverse strand, counting down.
AAACAATGGCGCGTGAAGTTCCGGTAAGCGTGTTCAGCAGCGTAGATTTACCGACGTTCGGCCGCCCGATGATCGCGACCTTGGTTTCGCGTGGAGATACGGCAAGTTCCTCAGCGCCCTCCTGCTCGGCTTCTTCTTTGGAGGCTTGATCTGCTTCGATTGCCATCCCGACCGAGTCCCGCCTGCTCGCCGGAACAGGCGAGGCCAGTGGAGGGGTCCGCGGTTCGCCGATTTCGGCTACATCAATTCCTTCCGGCATGACATTTAGCGCGTGCTCCAGCAACTCGGCTATTCCATTGCCGTTCTCCGCCGAGATGGGAAACAGCTCCCTGATTCCCAAGCTACGGAACTCCTCCGCGTAGGGCTCCAGCTTGGTCGTGTCCATCTTGTTTACCGCGAGCAGCAGCGGTTTTCCAGTACGCAACAGGAGCCGCGCCAGATCGATATCGGGCGAAGCCAGTTCACTACGCCCGTCGACCACGAGCACGATGGCATCGGCTTGATCGAGCGCAACCCGCGCCTGACGGAAAATTTCCGCCGGAATCAGCGCCTGGTCGTCGGGGATGATGCCCCCGGTATCGACAACGCGCAGCTTGCGCCCAGCCCATTCCGCCTCGCCATAAATGCGGTCGCGCGTGATGCCCGGCTCATCGCCCACAATGGCGCGGCGGCGGCCCACCACCCGATTGAATAGCGTGGACTTGCCGACGTTCGGCCGCCCTACAATGGCGAGGGTGGGAAGAGTTGGGCTGTTGGAATTTGGCATCTTGTATTGCCTGGGTGTTGTATTGATTATCACGCAGAGGAATTTTCTTGTAAGTGATCGGAGTCAGCGTGCGGTTTCTCTGACTTCCTCTCCAATTTCAGGATGAGCCGCTACGTACTCCAGAGCTTTGGCGGCAACTTCACGTTCGCCTTTATAGCTAAGCATCGTTGGCGCTTCATCCAAGGCTATCCAAAAGGCGCGCTGCACCTCGATTCGCATCTCCGGCGCGATCTTGTCGAGCTTGCCGCCACGATAGAGCAGCAGGTAAAAACTGACGATCTTGAAGACGCGAGCCTTGTCGCCCCAGGTTCGCACGTAAACATATTTGATGTCGGCGAGCTTGCCAAGAATCTCAGCGCGCAGCCCGGTCTCCTCTTCGACCTCACGCAGCGCGGTCTGCTCCGCTTTCTCACCTTTGTCGATCGCGCCTTTAGGTAAGGCGATGATCTGCGCAACTCCCTTCTTGCTGTGGCTGGGTTTTGCCGGCACTTCCTTCGACCTTTCCATGTGCGGTTCGATGACGGCCAGGAACCAGCGTCCACGCATCTTGCGCAACACCAAGCCGCCGGCCGAGAACTCGCGGACCATTGTTATCTCCGGGCAAACTGGCTAGTTTGGCAGAGTCGGCGCGAGGTGACAACCGGAAGCGTCCCCATCGTCTGGCAGTCTGCTGAAAAACTCAGAGGCAAGTCCCTCGCGGGCTAAAGCCCGCGAGGAATGACAAAAATACAGGACTTGAACGCGGCGCTAAAGCGCCGCACTAGCCGAGCATGGCACCGCGCCGAGTTTTCAGCAGCCTGCTAGGGCGGTGCATAACTTTTCGGGTACTCGTGTTTATATTTGCCATCTTGTAATTGGCGTCGATTGGCGGGCTGCGAGATCATTAGCTCAGATAGCCGCAGCCAGAAAAGTTGCATCATAAAAAACGGTGCCCGAAATTTGGGCAGTAAGGTTAGCAAGTTTGACCAGGGTCGACAGGCTGATTCGCTCAGTACGCGCGTTTTCGCGGGAGTGGTCCCGTGGTCCTACAAGATCGCAGATCCCGATTCTCGCAGAACCGCGGCGTCTGAAGCTGGGGATTGCGCTGGGCGGCGGATTCGCGCGTGGCCTGGTGCATATTGGGGTGTTGAAGGCGCTGGAGGAGGCGCAGATTCCGGTGGACTTCGTCGCCGGAACCAGCGTAGGAGCCATCATCGGCGCCTGTTATTGCACCGGTTTGACGGCAGGCGAGATGGAGGAGGTCGCCCTCGCCGCGCGGTACAAGGATTTCGCGCGCTGGACGCTGTCACGCTATGGATTTTGCAGCAATGATCGCATGGCCCGATTCTGCGCGCGGGTGCTGAAGGTCGCTACCTTCGAAGAACTGAAGATTCCATTGGCCATCACTGCCACCGACTTTCGCAGCGGTGAAGCGGTGGTGTTCACCCATGGACCGCTGGTGGACCCCATTCGCGCCAGCTGCGCCTATCCCGGAATGTTTCTTCCGGTAGAGATCGAGGGACGAGCTTACATCGACGGAATGCTGGCCTACGCGGTGCCCACCACGCCGCTTCGCCTGATGGGCGCAGAGCGCGTGATCGGCGTTTACCTGAGCGCCCATTGGAGCCAGCATCGCGAACCGCGGCATCTCTTTGAGGTGATCGGCCAGTGCTTCTCGATTGCGCAGGCCAAGATGTCGGATCAGTGGAAGAAGGATGCCGATCTGGTGCTGGAGCCGGATGTGAATGGCTTCTCGTATGACTGCTTCGATCGCGCCAAGGAGCTGATCGCACGGGGAGAAAGCTCTGCTCGCGCCATCATTCCCGGGCTGCGCACGCTGTTGAATATCCCTGATCCCGCGGAGAACCTGGCCGCTATTCCGCCAATCGTACCGCCGTCCGAGCAGCCCCGCGTTGCGGTGTAAGCCCACCCTCACTCGGATGACATCTTGTATGTCACGCAGCTACCGCTTTTCACTGGGACACTGCCGCTCCTTGTCATCGTCCCTTTCCCATGAGTAAGCTGCTAGTGTTGTGATCGCCGGCTTAGGCAAGCCTGCTACATATTCAGGAGAGGTGCATTGTTCCGTTCGCTGGTAGCTGTTCTGTCCTGTCTGATTTTTTTCCCGTTCGGTACCACGCAGCAGTCGTCAGCGCCTGCCGCGAAATCCTCCACCGCGCCGTTCAACCCGCCGGACAAGATTTTCGGCTACCGTAATCCCGCAGCAGAGCTGAAAGCGGAACAGAATTTTCTCGCCGTTCCTGATCCGGAGTTGGCTAAGAAGCATCTGCAGGCGCTCACCGCGGTGCCGCATGTAGCGGGGACGCCCGAGGATCGCCATACCGCCGAATATGTTTTGCAACAGTACACGGCTGCGGGACTCGACGCGCAGGTTGTGGAATACAAGGTGTGGATGGCCATGCCGCTCGACATCCGGATCGATGTGGTGGAACCGGAGAGCGTCGTGATGCATGGCCCCTCCCCCGAGCACGTGGGCGACGATCCCTATCAACAAGATCCCAGAATTCTGCCGGCCTTCAACGAGTATTCGCCCTCCGGCGATGTCACCGCCGACGTCGTCTATGCGAATTACGGCCGGGCGGAAGACTTCAAGAAGCTGAAGGAAATGGGCATAGACGTGAAAGGCAAGATCGTCATTGCCCGTTATGGCGAGGTCTTTCGCGGAGTGAAGGTGTTCCTTGCCGCGCAGAATGGAGCGGCGGGCGTCATCCTGTACTCCGATCCCTGGGACGACGGCTACTTCAAAGGCGACAAATACACGAAAGGACCGTGGCGTCCGGATACAGGCGTGCAGCGCGGCTCAGTGCAGTATCTATTCCGGTATCCCGGCGATCCCACGACGCCGGGGATAGCGTCGACTCCCGACTTGCCGGAGAGCAAGCGCACGCCTCCAGAGCAGGCGACGGATCTGCCAAGAATTCCTGTGACTCCGCTCTCCTACGGCGATGCCACGCCCATCATGGCGAACCTCGGCGGTCCCGACTCGCCGCGGAGCTGGCAGGGCGCTCTGCCCTTCACCTATCACGTTGGCCCAGGCCCTGTGAAGGTGCACATGGTGGTGAAAGTAAGCTATCGCTATACCACAATATGGGACGTCATCGGCATGGTGAAGGGATCGGAGCTGCCGAACGAATGGGTGATCACCGGCAACCATCGCGATGCCTGGGTGTTTGGCGCGGTCGATCCCAACAGTGGAACTGCTGCGCAACTGGAAGCGGTGCATGGCGTGGGCGAATTGCTGAAATCGGGATGGCGGCCCAAGCGAACGCTGGTTTTTGCCAGTTGGGATGCGGAAGAAGAAGGGCTGATCGGGTCGACCGAATATGCCGAGCAGCATGCCAAGGATCTGTCGCGGGCCATCGCTTACTTCAACATGGATGTCGGGGTGTCGGGTCCAAACTTTGGCGCATCGGCGGTGCCCAGCCTGAAACAGTATCTGCGCGATGTGGCGAAGTCGGTGCCGAGTCCCAAGGGCGGCAGCGTGTATGACCAATGGAAGGCGGCAGGAGAACCGAGTCAGCACGAACACGCCGGCCCGCAAGCGGAAATCTCCGGCGCGCCCAGCCGCGAGCCCAACGCCGCGGTGACCAAGGATGTCAGAGTCGGCGATCTGGGCAGCGGCTCCGACTACACGGCGTTTCTCCAGCATCTCGGCGTGCCTTCGGCAGACATTACCTCCAGGGGACCTTACGGCGTTTACCATTCCGCGTTTGACGACTTTGCGTGGTTCACGAAGTTTGGAGATCCCACGTTTGTCTATGAGCAGGAGATGGCTCGCATTTACGGTCTGGAAGCCATTCGCATGGCGTCGGCGGATGTGCTGCCGCTTAACTATGAAGAATACGGCAAAGAAGTCAGCGAGTACGTGAAGGCTGCCGAGCAAAAGGCCAAGCTGGTTTTCGGGGAACAGGCTCCATCGTTTGCGGACGCGAATAAAGCGGCCGCGCGTTTCGAAGCGGCTGGCGCCAATGTGTTGCAGATACAGAATCGCACCACCTTTGGCGATCCGGGGGTGCTGAATCTTATCTTGCGCAACACGGAGCGCGCTTTTATTGGCGATGGATTGCCCGACCGTCCCTGGTTCAAACACATTATTTATGCGCCGGGCGAGCATACCGGCTATGCGGCAGTGGTGATTCCCGGGGTGAACGAGGCGATCGACAATAACAACCTGGCGCTCACGAAGCAGCAGCTACAAATCCTGACCGCCGCGCTGAACCGCGCCGCCGGTGCGCTGGAGATGGTGAAGTAGACGGCTAGTGGCCGGTGGTATTGATCTGGCGCATCGGTTATTCGCAAGGTCAGGGCAGCTAAACAATTCCCGGAAATAGAAGCTATCCTACAATCGCTTTGTATCAGGGCACGGCTTCAGCCGTGCCGCTAGCGGCCAGTCAAGGACCGGGCTTCAGCCCTGGGGGAATATCCTGCAGGGGCTAAAGCCCTCGCGTTCATCGCGTGCCCTGATACAAACCAAAGCGATTGATGAATTGCCTCGAGCCGTCAACTACCGCAACCAGGAAGTAACCGGCGCAACCGAACTAACCACTAACCACTAACCACTACCCACTAACCACTACCGCCCTTTTCCGCCGGTAGCGGTTGAACTGGTGATCGCCGGCCTTGCGGCAACTAATCCATTCCCAGTGAGTGATGTGCTCACGGGTGAATCCCATGCCGCCGAAGACGGTGGGACGTAAGAGCACAGGGATTGTCTGCTCGACCGAAAGACGCTCCTGTTCCGGCGGAACGACTTGTCCCACTTCGACAGGGGAAATGGTCATGAATTTCTCGTCGACTAGATCGAGCCGCGCCAGGCTGCCATACAATGTGGGACCTCCCTCGCAGAGCAGATGTTCGATAGCCAATTCTTCGCGAAGTTTAGAGATAGCTCTCGCCGGATCGAAGTGGTCTTTGTCTCCCGCGGCGATGATGGTGACGTGCGGATTTCTGCCCTGCGCCAGCAAGCGTTCGGCGCCCGAGGGCGAAGTCAGAATTGCCGCGTCGACTACATCACCGTCGAAAACTTTGTGCCGCGAGAGATCGAGATCGGCAGCGCTGGTCACGAATATATTGCGCTCACGCCTTTTGCCGAGCTTTTGGCGCAACTCCCACAATGTGGGATCGGCAACGCGAAAGACAATGCCTCGGCTATCCGGGCCCCGCGCGCGCTGCTCTTCGCGCAGCGTGTTCATCCCCATGAGAATGCCGTCGGCATGAGCGCGCAGCAGATCCATGAGCCAGCGATCGTCGGCTGACTGCGAAATCTCGCCACCGGAGGCGTACTTGCCGAGCAGAGTCGTGATCCCATCCAGCGACTGCACGAAATTGGTGTAGATCCAGGGCCGGTCGACCGGCGCGGCGGGAAAGCCGAGGTTGCCGTAGGGAGCATAAGCTGCGTCCTCGATGGCGCTGGGCTCAGCGTGATCAAACAGCACTTCGAAACGGCGCGTTGGGTCGCTGGCGGTCAAGGTCGGCTCCTGCGGGGATTGTACCCGACAGAACGCCTGAGCATTCCTTTGTGCCACGCTGTGAGACTGGGCGCGGAGATCGTAACCCGAAAATTATTTCATCGCTGGATAACCCGCAGAGGCAATTCAACAATCCGAACGATTGCCTTGGGAGGTTGCTATGCGCCGCGCCGGTTCGTTCTCATCTCGTTTCCGCGTTTTTCCGCTCGTTCTTGCTGCTGTGCTGGCAAGCATTCTCGCCTTATCAGCGCTGCCGCTTATGGCCGGCGATCATGGCGGCCAAGGGAGATCGACCTATGTCTACGTTGGCAGCGGCACGAGCCCCGATGGCGATATCTATGGATTTGCTGTAGCGGCGAACGGATCAGCGCGGCCGGTGTCGGGTTCGCCGATCTCCGGCGCCAGCTACTCGGTAGTAGGCGTTAACAAGTATGTGTTCGCTACCGACGGCACAAACATCGTGACCTATACCCTCGCCATCGACGGCTCCTTGAGTCAGACGTCATCAGTCGACGGCGTCGCCTATGACCCGTACAAACAATCGGGGGGTGGGAGCACTGAGCCTGCCTCCGGACGGGCGAAATGTTTACGCCGACAACCTGTTCTATGACGGCGCTAATAATGCGTATGTTTCCTGGACCGTGGACTCGCATGGCCAGCTTTCGTATCTGGCCCAGCCCAATCTGCCGCTGTATGCCACCGCCGGCGGGTGGCCGTTCAGCTACTCAGCAAATGGACGCTTCGTTTATACCAATAGCGTCTGCAAGTGGGATGGATCGGTGTGGGGACTCAGCCGTAACCAGGAACGCATTCTGTCGTTCTTTAATCCCGAGGCCGCCGCACCGCCTCCGGTCGATGGGCAGAGTTCTGTGTGCTCGCAAGCGGTCGCCACGTCATCCCGAGGATATGCAGCGGTGGCATGGAACGGCTCTTACTGCTGCGGAGGGCCACCTACGATCGTTACCTACGCGATCCAGCCCAATGGGGCGCTGAATCTGGTTCCGGGATCGGAGCTGCTGCAGAGCGTGGGATCTACACCCGGCTTTACGATGGCTTTCGATCCGTCGGGAACATACCTTGCGGTGGGACTTAACAGGGGCATCCAAATGTATCGATTGCAGTCCAATGGAGTTTTAGCGGCAATTGGAGGCGTGCAGCAGCCGTCCGTGCCATTCAGCAGCCTGGCGTGGGACAACGGGAACCACCTGTACGCGGTCACCGATGAGAATTCGCAGTATTGTGAAAACGGGAGCGGCGCCTGTGGACTGTACATCTTCAACTCGAATCAAGGCGCGCTGACGCTGACGCTGACGCTGGCGCCCGGCTCTCCACACCTGATCAATCAGGCCGAAAGCGTGGCCGTGCTGCCGGGATCCTAACCGTGAGTCTGCAACTACGGTATTCACCTTATGTCCGCACGGCGGGTTTTCGACATCCAATACAAATATGCGATGGAAGCGTGGCAATCGGCTGCGCCTGGTAAGCGAGAGCGAAGCCCCCGCGCACACTCGCGAAATTTTTTCCGAGGTACGCGAAGCTTTTGGACTGCCGGTAGTTCCCGCGTTGTATCAGGCATACGCGGTGTTTCCCGAATTTCTCGAAGTGCACTGGGAAGCGTTCCGCCCGGTCGTGCAAACCCGCCAGTTCTTTCTGCTGGGCGCTCGCTTGGCCGCTGAGTCCTATACCCGCGCTCACAATTATTTTGAAGTCTGCGGAGTGCCTTGGGCCGACGCTGGAACCAACTCTGCCGAGGTGCTGCCAATTTCGCAGGTGCTGGACTATTACCAGTATCTCGATCCGCTGTTGCTGCTGATTGCAGCGGCACAGATGCAGGCTTTCGAAGGATCGATAGGCGAGGTGCGGGAGAATCCGGATGGCGCGCAGCATCCGGCGTTCCCGGTTGCCCCGCGTCTGTTAGGCGATGTGGAGGCGACACCGGCGGTGCAGCGGATCTGGGACGAGCGCCGGCGAATTCTCGAACTCGCTTTTGTCTCCGATGAACACCGGGCGCTGGCCAACTGGCCGGATCTCTACCAGCAATACTGGGTGGCGATGAAGGAGTTATTGCGCTCGCCGCTGTATGCCGATTGCCAGTACCGGATCGGGGAAAGCGCGATAAGACTGGCTCGCGAAATGCCCTGCTGCGTGGAAACGCCAATTTTGCAGCTGCTCGATGCCGGACTCAATGACGAAGAGGTATCGTCGCTGTCGCGAATGAATGAGGCTCTTATGCAAGCGCTGACCGGGCTGGTGCTCGATGTCAGCTTCGCGCGCATCGGCTATGACGGCGGGACGCGAGTTAGTGCGGCTTCGTCGCACTCGGAAAGCGAAGCAGCGCAAAGAAAGTCCAGCAGTGGAGCAAGTGCCGGTTCGCCTACGCGCGCGGCGTAGGTTGATATCCTACCCTTTCGCCAAACGACAGCGAAAGGGTGGACACGCACTGTCCGCCAAGGTTGTCCTCTAACGTCAATTTCCCCCGCTCACAATTTCGCCGGTAGTGGGATCGAGAATCAGCGGCTGGGTGTAGCCCGGTCGGGTGAAGTCAAAGGCGCTGAGGATCGATCCGGCTTCGGCGTCGAACGATTGATCCCCAATCTGCCCTAAGCCCCAGTTATCCTCGATAAAGCGAGTGATCGAGGTCATGTCTTCGAGGCTGTGATCCACGAAATTCTTGCGGGCAAAGGGAGACAGCACGAGAAACGGTAGCCGCGGGCCATAACCACAGCGGTCCTGGTAAGCTCCGGTGCCGGCGGTGCCGCAGAGCTCGGGGCCGAGCAGCGCATCATTGGCGGGATCGCTCGACTGATTGACGATCGGCGGCATGACGTGGTCATACCAGCCATCGGAGTCGTCCCAGGTGATGAGGATCGCCATCTGTGGCCACTGCGGCGTCTGCTGCAACTGGTTGATGGTGTTGACCAGGAAGGTTTGCTCGGCCAGCGGACTGGAAGTGGCAGGATGTCCATTCTCATTGTGCGGAGCTTTGAGGAATGAAACTGTCGGCATATTCCCATTGGCGACCGCAGCCCAAAAATTGTCGAGCGAATATTGGTGGTTGGCGCGATCGGTATATCCGATCATGCCGATGCTGCTGGGCGGCAGGTGATGCGGATTGGCGGTCGATGCGTAGTACTGGAACGGAGCGTAGTGCGCGTCGTAATTGGAAGTGCACACTGCCTTGCCATCGCTGATGCCGGCCGGCGTCCAGTCGCCGTAGAACCATCCCCAGGTAATGCTTTTAGCGTTGAGCAGGTCACCGACGTTGCGGCTGCTCATCACGATGGTTGGATGTCCGGTTGAGCAATCATCGTTGGTGGGATCGATGTTCGCGATCACGCTGCCATAGACAACTTTGCCGGAGACATTCGCCGGCGTGGCGCCATGAGTCTGGCCGGAGAGCAGGTTCAGGTGTCCCATCACGGTGGTGCCGAAGGTCGCGGCGAAGAAGTTGTCCTCGAGGGTGAAGTACTGGGCATAGTTCCACAGCGCAGTCACGGTGTTTCCGTCGTAATAGCCGAAGTTCAGATTGGGCAGACAATCAGTGCCGACGCCGGTCAGCAGCGAGAACCTGTCCATCAATCCACCGTGATACGCCATCTGCTCGGCGGTATAAGCGTTGTCGTTATCGCAAGTGACGTCCTGAGTGCGATCAAGCCGAAACGGGACGACGCCGTTGGGATTGTTCTGCAACAGCGTGCGATTGTATCCGTTGACGGCCGGCGTATTCGGCTTGGGATAGAAAGCCGGCTCGTCCGGCGGATTAGCGGCGTTGGGATAGGAGCCGAAGTAGTGGTCGAAGGCAATGTTTTCGTCGAAGATCACGACCACATACTTGATGGGAGTGGCTGTGGGCGCGGTTTGCTGAGGTGCGGCTAGCACCGACGATGGGAGCAAAGACAACAGGGTGGTAGCGATGACAAAGGATCGCAGGCACTGGCGCATGGAAAAACCTCCGCTAGAGGAATCTGCGTCGCATAACATTAGCAGTGCGAAAGCCAATGAGAAATGAAATTTCGATTAAGTGCTGATAACCTGTCCCACCCTTTCGCAAGTGAGGCGAAAGGATGGGGCACCCGGCCGGAACAACATCTTGATCATCTACAGGCACCCGGCACCAACAACCGACAATGGCGTTTTACGCGAGTCTGTAAAAGCTCAACGAGGCGTCGCCTTGATCCAGGCGGCGGTATCGGACCAAGGCACCGAAGCGCTCGTCGAGATCGAATTTCTTTTCGTGCTCGGCAATGACGATGCTCGAGGGTTGCAGCAGGCGCGATTGCGAGAGGTAGCCAAGCGTCTGCTCATAGGCGCCCCGCATACGATAGGGTGGATCGAGAAAACAGAAATCGCAAACCACGCCCGTCGTCTCCAGCAGCGGCAGCGCCTTGGAGACTTCGCGCTCATGCATTTCGAATCCTGTGTCGATGTTCAACGACGAGAGGTTCTCGCGCAGCAACCGGGCATGTTTCTTCGCCAACTCCACGAAATACACTTCGCGTGCTCCGCGGCTGAGCGCCTCGATGCCGACCGCCCCCGTTCCCGCGTAGAGATCCAGCCAGACGCTGTTTTCCAGGCTGCCAGCCGCGCCGAGAATATCGAAGAGCGTTTCGCGCAGACGATCGCTGGTGGGACGCAGATCTAATCCCGGCAGCGAATGCAAGGGACGGCTGCGATATTGTCCGGCAATGATGCGCATGTAAGCAGTTAGCCATCAGCAGTCAGTCATCAGCCAATGCAACGTCGGGGACGAAACTAGCGGAGGAAGTGCGGCTGCTAAGTATTCGCCGACTGCTGAGTGCTGACTCCCAAGTGTATAGAATGTTGACGGGGGGAATTTCGTAATCAATGAGAAGCTGGTCGATTCCGGCGGGGCGGCTGTTCGGCGTGGACATTCGCATCCATCTGACATTCCTGTTCCTGCTGGCGTTTGTGTGGTTCACCCAATCGGTCAACATGGGGCCTGCGGGCGCGATGCGCGGTGTGGTGCTGGTGGCGATAGTATTCATCAGCGTAGTCTTGCACGAGCTGGGACACTCGCTGGCAGCGCGGCGCAGCGGCCTGGCTCTGCGCTCCATCATCCTGTTGCCGATCGGCGGCGTCACGCTAATGGACGACTCAGCCCAGCGGCTCGATCTGACGCGCGATATCCGCATTGCCGCAGCCGGGCCGCTGGTGAGCCTGGTTGTCGCCGGCATCTCCGGTACGATCGTCCTGCTGCTCCTGCCGCAAGCGAATCTGTGGGCGCGTCCTTACGTCGATTGCGGCAATCTGCCGCGCGCGCTGTTCTGGGTGAACGTGGTTCTGTGCGGCTTCAACCTGTTGCCGGCTTATCCGCTGGATGGCGGCCGGGTGCTGCGTGCCGTCTTCGCCGAGCGCATGGATTATGTGCGAGCCACCCGGCTGGCGGTCACCATCGGACAAGGGTTCGCCATGCTGCTCATCTTTCTCGGCGTGTGGAACACGTGGCTGATGCTGATCGGCTTCTTCCTCTTCGTGGGGGCGCAACTGGAGGACCGCTCGGCCATCTTCCACTCGGTGCTGGAGAGTGTGCGCATGGAAGAGGTGATGCTGACCGGCTTCTCCACGCTCTCGCCCGCCGACACGCTGGAGGACGCGCTGCAAAAAGCGGTGCACACCTTGCAGGACGATTTCCCCGTGGTGCGCGGCAGCGACATGGTGGGAGTGATCAGCAAGCAAGGGATTGTGGAAGCGCTGCGCCAGGGCGGCAACGGCTACGTGCAATCGGCGATGGTCAGGGTCTTTGAGATCGCGCAACGCACCGACTCGCTGGCTACGGCATTTCGTAAGCTCGGCGGACGTGGGATCAGCATGATTCCGGTGGTCGATCAGCAGCGGCTGGTGGGAATCGTCACCATGCAGAATTTGATGCACAGCATGGCGCTGCTGGCGGAATCGCGACGATTGCGGCGACAGCAGGAGTGAGTGCGCCCGGGTGGCGGGCCAGTTTGTGGGAAAAAATGAGGTAGCTATCCCACAATGGGGTATATGTCACAATGGGTGACAAATCCACTGATGAATAGCGGCTGGCAGCTGTCGGTGGCCAGTCGTCGGTTTTTTCGGGGCACAGGGAAAAGGGCCGCTGGCCTGGTGAGAGATCGTCCAGGATTTCGAACATAACAGATTCCATGCTCGACCGAATTAGAGTATGCTACGGGCGTCTTTCGCAACGGGGCAGGTGTTATGGCGGAGTGCTGTCTCGGTCGAGAAGGTTGGGCGGAGTTCCGGTTTGCGGCGGTGAGGCGGGGATTGTTTGCCTGTTCGCTCGTTGTCTCGCTATTCATGGCAGTAGCGGCTGCTGCCCAGTCATCTCCTGCTAGCGCGCAGGAGGCGCCGTTGCCGCCGGAATGCCAGTCGGTTGTCCAAGGAATTCCCCATGCCGATGTTCTATTCAGCGTATGTCAGTATGCCGCAACCCTTCCGCAGCGCATGCCGAACTTTACCTGTGAACAGAAGACCTCTCGCTTTCTTAACGACCAACCCGCCGACGTCATCACTGCCAGGGTTACCTATACGGATGGAAGGGAAACGTACCAGGACATAAATTGGGTTGGACATTCGGCGAGTCGAGCCGCTTTGCTACAACCAGGCACCTGGTCCACCGGTCAGTTCGAAAGCGATGTGCGGGGCATTTTCGTTGGCGCCAACAACGTTAAGTGGCAGTTTGTAGGCGAGGAGAAGATCGGGACGCGTTCCGCACTGGTTTTCCAGTACCAGGTAGCGCATCAGGACGTGCCTTTATGGCAGTTACATATGAGCGGACAGGTTGCCGCTCCACCGTACCAAGGCAAGCTCTGGATTGACAAAGAACTTTGGTCTCCGATCCTGTTAGATGTCGCAGCCACGGAAATGCCGGCCGGTTTCCCGCTAACAAGCGCTGACGTCGAGATCAGTTATGGGGAAGTCCAGTTTGAGGATGGCTCCAGTTTTCTGCTGCCTGTCGGATCGGTGGTCAGGAGCACTGCCGGCGCCGGCCGAAAGAGCCGCAACGTTCTGGAGTTCCAGGATTGTCACAAGTTTCGGGCGACTGCCCGCATAATACCGCCGATGAGATGAAAGGGATCTTATGCGACTGAGATTTACCACTACCCTGGTTGCCGTTGTGGCAGCTTGTCTTTGTTGGGGACGGGGATCGACTTTTGCAAGCCAGCCTGGTCAGGCCGCATCCGCTGCTGCCGGTCATGAGCAGGGAGTTTTGCTGGTGGAGCTGGCCAAGTCCCTCAATTCCAAAAATCTCAAGCCTGGCGCCCCGGTCGAAGCAACCGTAAATGTCCGCACCAACGGCATGAGCATTCCGCGCGGCTCGAAAGTCATCGGTCACGTCACCGAAGTGAAGTCCCATTCCAAAGGCGATACGGATTCAACCCTGGGAATTGTCTTCGATACCATCAAACCTCCCGCCGGCGCGAGCCCCGCGTCGATTAAAGGCGTAATCAAGGCGGTCGGTCCGAATCCGAATTCCGCTCCCGATACCGGTGCGGGCGGGATGGGCTACCACAACTTGAACGAGGTTGCGACCAAGTCGGCTGAGACTGGCCAATCGTCGGCAACGCCGCTTCTGAATGCTGAATCCAGTGGCGTTCTGGGAATCAAGAATTTACAGCTGGGCGACGATGGAGTGCTCACCTCCACCGGCAAAGAGATAAAACTGGAGAGCGGAACCCAGGTGCTGCTGAACGTGACCATGCAATAGCTGCAACGCTTGGGCAGAGCGATTCGCAAACCGTGGGCGATCGCCGACTGGGCATGATTCCAGTGGTCGATCAGCGGCGGCTGGTGGGAATCGTCACCAGGCAGAACCGGATGCACGGCATTGCGCTGCCGGCGGAATCGCAACGGCTGCGGCGACAACAGGAGTGAGAGAGTTTCCAGTTTCAAGTTTCGCGAACCGCAGATCCCTCGGCTGCGCTCGGGATGACAAGAAACAGTTGTCATGTCAGTAACCGCAGGTTACTCGACCCGCGCTGCGCTCCGCTCGGGATATGTTTTTGGCGCCGAAGATGGGGCAACCGCGCAAGTCACAGCGCAATGCCGCACGTCTAGGAGCGAACCTGAGCGAGAATGGAGTGCACGATGTTCAGGCTGTGCTGCCCGGAGAAGATTTCCTTCAGCTTTTCTTTGAACTCTGGCTCCGAGTGGAGGCTGGTGTTGGCGTTCTTGTACGTCACGACCAGCGGATAGAAACTGACATAGTGGCTGACGCGGAAGAGTTCATAGCGATAGCCGATGGTGGGCGCGACAAAATAAAAACTATCAGTGAACATGTCGCCCGTGGTCTGGGTCTTGACTTCGCCCTGAATCAGGTTGCGCGTTTTCTGGCCGAGCAGCTCCGCCTGCTCCTTCAGAATCGACACCGGCGTCACCAGATTGGAATCGGCAATGTCGGTCTTTAGTGGCACTTGTGGCCGACCACGTTTCGATTTGGAACAGCAAGGACGAATTGGCACCATTTTCCCAATTCGGAGCTTGACTCAGCCCGATTTGGGCGCACACTTCGGCTGAAAGGGAGTGTGTGCCAGCTCCTTCCATCCCGCCCTGCCACTGACACTTCCAGGTGCCCGCCGCCCTGAGCGAAGTTGAGGGAGCCTAACCACCTAACCCCTTTAGTCCAGTTACTCAGACATGAACCTAGGAGACGCTCATTCTCCTAGGTCGACAATCTGTGAGTCGGAGGTCAGCATGCGCGCCGCCCGTTTTGCGACTCTGGCACTGCTCATTTCCATGCCCCTAGTTGCGATAGCGCAAGGCAGGTCCAAGACACGATCCACAACCCAGAATGCCACCCCTGCGGAACAGGCAGCCCAGTTGGCGCAACAGGTCAAACAGTATGAGGGGCTGCTGCAAAATCCCGACGTGGCCAATTCGCCTGATCTGGCCAGTGCGATACGAGCAAAGTGGGTCACGGCGAGTTGCAATGCGGAGGTACTGCAGCTACCGACCTCGCTGACCGGCGGCCCTGACGGCGGTCACTTCGTGGATGAGCTGCTTTCCGCCTGCACGAAGCGATTGCAGGCCGAGAAGCTCGGCGGAGGCGCCGCTAAGCTCGGCGGTGTTGAGCCGGTCGCAATCAGGAACCCGGTAGAGCATCCTTCCTCGGTTGTCGCTGCCCCTAGTGCAACGGAACAGCAAGTTGCTAACTCCGCCCCTTCGGGCGACATCTCCAACGATGAAGCGCCGCCGGAACACGAGACTGCAGACGTGGTAGCCGGTGGGGCGCCCCCGAAGCAGCAGAGCCAACAGCGCGCTCCCGGCAGTCATGGCCAAAGCGCCACGGCTGGTACGCAGGATAAAACGGGATCAAAGGCGTGTCCAAACGATACCTATGACTCGACATTACCGGTACCGGCCCTCGATGCGATTGAAGTTGACACGGATCCAATAACCGGAAGCGTTGCGAAATCAAAGGACGGGACGTATCCGAGCGGCAAGGTGCAGCTGTGCGTTGATAGCAAAACAGCTTTGGGAGACCCTGCCTCGGTGAACCCAAAGGATGGAACATTTAGCGTTACCACCAAATCGCTGCCGAGGGTGAGCTCTAAGCAGGAGATTACGGCACAGTTCATCAATTCATCCAACGTGTTTAGCAAGCCAGGTACTGCGGTAATGGTTGGCAGTTGCAAGAAGGCCGCGGAGACGCATCCGGCAACTGCCTCGGCGCCTGCCTTGGAGAGCACGAACGCGACTGATAGTACCGGCAAGGCTACGGTTGACTATTCAGGAACGACCAGCGCTCCAACCTCCGATAAAGTTCGTATCTGCGTCGACGACATTGAGGCGAAGGGGGACCTGGGTATAAGCACCCCTACGTCCGGGACGGGCAATGTCTTTGACGCTGGCGCTGACAACGTTAAGACGAAACCAGGAGATGTAGTCACCGCCCAAGTGGTTTCCGGAAACGGCACGTCTGCGAAGTACAGCAAGTTAAGTAATGGGGTTCCGGTGGGCCCATGTTCAGCGTCGGAGTCGGATAAAATCACTACCACCAGACCCACATTGAATCCGCTTTCGACTTTCAGCGACTCCTTCAGCGGCAGCATGCCCGCCGCCAAAGCGGGTACAGATGTGCTCCTGTGTGTGGGTGACACCCCGAATGACATGCCGGTTGCGACCGCAGTGGTAAAAGAGGATGGGACTTTTACCGGCTCCATTCCTGGTGGTACACTCCGCGCTAAAGAGACGGTTCGAGTTCAGGAAGTCACCTCTGAACAGGATCAGTTTCCGAGGACATACAGTCTATTGAGTTCCCCGCGGGATGTTAGCGGTTTTGCTTACAGCACTCGCCCCTACGCGATTTTCATTGCGGGTGTGGAGCAGGGCGGTTTTAGCTCCCAAGGGAATAGTACGAACGCATTCCTGGAGGCGTTTTTTCGAGGTCCCTACTATCGCTTTCCGGCGGAAAACGATCGCAACCCGTGGGCCGTCGCGCTCTGGGGCCGGGTACGGCTGTTAAGCGGGCCGTTACCCTCAGGCACGAGCGTGACTGCAGCATTCACCAATCCCAGTGGAACCATCACCTCAAGCACCCTGGCAAATGTTGGTCAGGTTGTGGATTATGTTTTCGGTCCGGAGCTGCGCTTCTATCAGAACGATCATTCAAACGGCAACACCGACAGGTTTAGCCTGATTGGTGGGGTGGGAGCCACCACTCCTTTGAATTCCAGCGGCATTCAGAACAGTTTGACTGCGCCGTTGCCCAATACCCAACAATGTTTCCAGCTTTTGAATAGCTCCCAATCCCCCTATTCCTTTCTCTTTGCCAACATTTCTACAACGGCGGGTGGTTGCACGATTGGGGATGCGAAAACGAAAAACGCCATCACTACGTTGTCGTTCGCACCGGTTGACCGTTCGAATTTCCTGGTTAAATACGGTGGCGGAATTCGCTACACTCACATTTACCCGGCGAAGAATGGTCAGGCACCCTACTCCGGTTCTGTGGATTTCGTAGTAGGCCAGGACCAGGAAATTACCGGGGGGAAATTCCACGGAGTAGTTTTTGGAGTAAATGCGGTATATCCGCTGGCTCTCGGGTCTTCGTCGTTCATCTACCTGTTTGGCTCTGGTTCGATGAAGACCACGGCCAATCAGAACTATCCACCGCTTGTGCTGGGCACAGCGCAGACGCCCATGACGCCGCTATCCACGAGCGTGGAAGTGGTGCCATTGACGCAGCCGAATCGGGACTTCTACCGGTTCGGAGTCGGCGTGAATGTAATGTCGCTCATTTGTAGCGCGAGCAAGAAAGGCTGCAACAGCGGCACAGGGTCTGGAGCTGCGAACAGCAGTGGTTCCGGGACGAATGCAGGCTCGGGGGCCGATGCGGGGTCGGGAGCGGGAACGGGGACCAACACAGGAGCCGGGAATAACACAAGCGGCCAGAACAAGAAGGGATCATGAGCGCGGTTGGCGGTTGTCAGCGAAAGGCCCCGCTCGGACTGAAGCCCTCGGTCGGGATGACAGGGCAAGTGGTTAGTGGCTAGTGGGCAGAAAGAGCAGATCCCTCGTCGGGATGAAGCCCTCCTCGTGAGAGGGTGATTGAGAAGACGAGGCCGAGCCGCGGGTAAACAGCCTGCTGAAAAACTCGTCACGCGACTCGTGTGCTGTCGGCTGAAGCCGACTCGGGAAAGAAAATCAACGGCCTGGACGCTGACCTAAAGGTTAGCTCTACCTGGACGAACGCGGATCGGCACGGCTGAAGGCGTGCCGTGATACGAAGCGGTATTCTGGCTAACCATCAAAATTCAATGCGATGGTTAGAAGCTCTCGCCGACTGAACAGGCTGCTGGAAGACTCGAAAACAGCAGATCCCTCGTCGGGCTGAAGCCCGCTTGGGAAGACCAATATAAAAGAACTTGCAACGGCGCAGCTGAAGCCGTGCCCCTCCAAAACATCCTGAAATCGACTTTTGTCAGCGGCCTGTCCACGCCGCAGCTGAAGCTGCGCCCCTTCAAAACATCCTGAAATCCAGTTTTCCAGCGGCCTCTAAAGTCGGTGCGGGATAATGGAAATAATGGCTTGTTACGGCGCGGCGGACGCTGCGCCCCCCTCCAAAACGAATCACAGTCGGGTCTTTCAGCGGACCTGTGAAGCGGCGTCCTGGCGCAAAGCAAACTTCTTCTCTAACCACCAAAGTACGACAAAGAGGTTAGCAGCTCCCGGGAGTTGTAGGCTCGAAGCTGGAAGCGCCAAGCTCGCAGCTAATGGCAATTGCTGACTGCTGACTGCTGACGCTAGCTACTCGAGGCTTCCTGTGCGGCGGGGGCCTTAGGATTCGAAATGCGCTGCATGATCTCGTTCGCCAAATTCAGATAGGCTCCGGCGCCGCGCGAATGCGGATCATAAAGGATGGCCGGCTTGCCATGGCTGGGCGCTTCGGCTAGTCGAATGTTGCGCGGGATCGCGGTCTCGCACATCAGGTCGCCAAAGAAGCTGCGCAGCTCGGCGGCGACGGACTGTGCCAGGTTCGTGCGCTCGTCGAACATGGTTAGAACGACGCCTTCGACGGCCAAGGTGCGATTGAGATCGAGGCGAATGCGGTCGATGGTGTCGAGCAGTTCGGTGACGCCTTCAAGGGCGAAGTATTCGGCTTGCATTGGGATGAGAACGGTGTCGGCGGCGACGAGAGCGTTGAGCGTGAGAAGGTCGAGCGCCGGAGGGCAGTCGAGCACGACGAACTGGAAGCGATCGAGGATGGGTTGGAGCGCGTGGCGCAGGCGGTACTCGCGATAGTCGAGCGTAACCAGCTCGATGTTGGCGCCAAGCAGATTCTTGTGCGCCGGGATGATGCTGAGGTGCTCGAGTCCACCGGGCTGCAGAGCGTCGGCGGCAGCGATCTCTCCCATGACGACGCGATAAGTGTTGGGGCGATCGGGATCGCGCAGGAACCCGAGGCCGCTGGAGGCGTTGGATTGCGGATCGCAGTCCACTAGCAGCGTCTCGGCACCGTGGGTGGCGAAACAGGCAGCGAGGTTGATGGCGGTCGTGGTCTTGCCGACTCCGCCCTTCTGGTTTGTGACTGCGATGACCCGGGACATAGGACCCTCCCGTTGGCGCTGCTCGGTTCCTGCCGCTCGGTTACTGAAGTAGATTGTCTACGCGACGCTTGACAGTTGTGCTCGTCGATATTGCTTTGCCTGGTGCTAACAGTCGGGGCCCTCATGGTCCGATGTTCACTGGAGCGGGACCCGCCCAGGTAGTCGTCACAGAGTTCCCGTCGACCGCTGGCCTATCCGATTTCCGGCAATGTTATTCGCCGCGCCCTGCCTCAACCCTCGCCAAGTGGCGCCAAGCCCGTGAATTGGAGCCGTTGGGTCGAATGGCGTGCAAGCGAAGCGGACTCCATAAGAGCTTAGAACGCGCCGTGGACATCGGCAACGGGCTGAGCTTCGACTTGCGAAGATTTCCAGAGGAAAAGCTGTGAAATTCGTGAATGGATAGGCGCAAGGTGCTGATTTCGGGAGGCTAGAAGCGCGTCTGGGATGTGGAAGAGCAGAGGAAAGCCGCCCAAAACGATTGCCTTCCAAGGGGCGGTTGGCGATTCTGCTTTGGCATGCCATAACGTGGCGGAATCAATTACGCGCCAATTCAATTGTTCCACGTGGAACAATTTGTCGAGTTGGCGAAGGGGACATTGAAATTAATCTGAAGTCCGGCGTTGGGGAAATGTCTAAGAATGCGGAAGTGGGCCCAAATTGTTTCACGCGGAAAAATTTGCGTAAGCGCGAGTTGGCGGGCACCATTTTGAAATGTCGAAATCCTCAAACCAATTCGGTAACGCTCCCCGCCGAGCAAGGGCCTTCAGGCCCCTGGTCATCCTGCAACTAGCCTGAGCAGTTTTCAAACGCCGACGTTGCACATCGGACCGGCAACTTCCCTCTGCCAAGTGCCCGCAAAATTGTTCCACGTGGAACATTTTGGGGGATACGCGATTTGGTCCCACGATCTCTTAAATGCCCACCGCCTTTCCGCAAAGTACCAATCCTAAGTGGAATCGTGAAGCCTGGCTAGACATTTGGATCTGGAGCTTGGACTCGCCATCCAAGTCTCCAGAAATTGTTCCACGTGGAACAATTTGTCGGCGCGTGGCGCCTCCGTTTGCCCGGATGGCCAGGATGTAATTTATTATCAATCAGTTAAGCGGCGATTCAACGGGTTGGTTCCAGTAACTGCTAAGCATGACGATACGGCCGTCCGGATCTGGAATCCAACCGCCAGCTTCTTTCACAACAACAGTCGACATCCATCGGAAGCCTGTTGTTCGGAAGCTGGCGTTCGGCTAGAATTAGAGCGAACGTTCGTTCGAATCTGGCGGTCGCTTGCCTCGCGTGAGCAAACAGCAAGAAAGCTCGCAGAAAACAACTCCCGGACATCCCGCTCCCGGTTCAGGGAAGTGATAGCCGACATGCTCGAGGTCAAGCCGCCGGAGAAAAAAGCCGTAAGAAGGGCGCGTCACATCACAGAGTTAGCTCAGCCAAGCGCTTATCATAAGACCGCAACGATTCATCAAGGGAGCGCCGAGGAGTCATAAGATGAAGGTGATCCGGCTTGTTCTTGGTTTGACCATTGTCGCTGTCCTCACAAACTGCGGAGGAGGCGGCGGTGGTTCCGGGCCTGCATCTTTGCAGATACAACTCTCGCCTCCATCCCCGACTCTAGCGGTCAACTCTTCCGTTCTCATCAGTGCTCAGACCGCTCCGCAGCTTCCGGCGTATTTTGCAACGATGACATGGGGTGTCCTAGGATCTCCGGGGTGCGCTGAGGGAGTGGAGAATGCACAGTCCGCTCCACCTCTAACTCCCTGCCCCAACGGCTGGCTGGCATGGAACCTTAGGCCCCCTCCAGACGTTCCCACTGCCGTGTACTACTACGCGCCTGCCGCTCCGGGAACCTACCAAGTCAACGTGCAGGGTCAGATTACTAACGAGTCAGGGACGGTCGTAAACCAGGGAAGCGCGAGTGCCGCGGTCACGGTAAACGCGGAGTAGGCTAATGGGTTTGTAAAAGAGGACGGATGGCATTTTGTCACATAACTGATGTGACAATATCCCACCTACGCACTTCATCGTCGCTGCAAAACGCTAAAGTTCTTCGCGTATCTCCTAAGTGAACCCTGTCACGGCAGCCCGATCACAGCAGAGTTTGTGTCAAGTGAATAATCCTGGCTGTAGCTCCCGATCGTAGCGCCGTTCGCCAGGCCATGTCGTCATAGAGCGCCGCGTTTGCGCTCGATGTGGCGGAAGCTGGCCCTCGCGAAGCGTCTGTCCTGTGTCGGCTAATGCGTTACTCAGCGCCCTTTTCGAACTGACGACCGGCAACTGATAACCGCTTCTCGCTACTGACAACTCGCCCACTGTTTGCGTATGATTCGAGCGGCATGATGAAGGCCTCTACTTACGCTTCCAACCTGCGCGAGAAATCTCAAATCCTTTCTGCATCCGAGATCGAGCGCACCCTGGTTCGTCTGGCGCACGAGATCGTCGAAAAGAACAACGGTGTCGCCAACCTGGGACTCGTCGGCATCATGCGCCGCGGTGTGCCGTTGGCGCAGCGGCTGGCAAAAATTCTCGGCCGCATCGAAAAGACGCAGGTGCCGGTCGGCACCCTCGACATCACGCTCTATCGCGACGATCTCTCCACCGTCGGCCTTCGCCCTGAGGTCAAGAAGAGCACGATGGAATTCGACATCCAGAACAAAGACATCGTGCTGGTGGACGACGTTCTTTTTACCGGACGCACCGCGCGTGCCGCTCTGGACGCGCTGTTCGATCACGGACGGCCGCGCCGCATCCAGTTCTGCGTGCTCATCGATCGCGGCCATCGCGAGCTGCCCATCGAAGCCAGCTTTGTGGGCCGCAAAATTCAGACCACGTCCGAGGAATTCATCGAAGTCAAACTGCAGGAGAGCGACGGCGCTGACAAAGTGCTGCTGATGGAGCGGACGCCCGAAGCAAAATGAAACCACTGGGTTCGCTGCTGAGCATCAACCAGCTTACAACCGAACAGATGGAGTCGATTCTGGCGCTGGCCCGGCGCATGGATCCCAATCGTCCTTCGCGTCTGCTGCACCGCAAGCGCGTGGTGCTGCTGTTTTACGAGGCTTCGACCCGCACCCGCACCTCATTCGAATTTGCCGCCAAGGCGCTGGGCGCAATGACGACTCTGGTCACCGCTACTTCCTCCAGCATCGAAAAGGGCGAGTCGCTCATCGACACCGGCTGGACGGTCGAGAGCATTGGCGCCGACGTGATCGTCATGCGGCATCCCAATAGCGGCTCGGCCCACCTGCTCGCGCGCTATATGTCCGTGCCGGTCGTGAATGCCGGTGACGGCATGCATCAGCATCCCTCGCAGGCGCTGCTCGACGCACTCACCATTCTCCATCACAAGACGCAGCTGCGGGGATTGCGCGTCGTGATTGTCGGCGATGTTTACCACAGCCGCGTGGCACGCTCCAATGCGGAGTTGTTGTCACGCTTTGGCGCCAAAGTTATTTTCTGCGGTCCGCCGGATTTTGTGCCCGAGGTTGCGGCCACATTGGCTCCCGGCATCGTCGTCAGCCACGACTTGAACTCCGCCTTACAAGGCGCCGATGTGGTGATGGCGCTGCGTGTCCAGAAAGAACGCTTGTTGGGCGGCCATCACAGCGTGGAGGATTATGTCGCACACTACCAGGTGACGCCGCAACGTATGATGCTGGCCCAGCCCGATGCCATGCTGATGCATCCGGGTCCGGTCATTCGTGGAATGGAGCTGTCCAGCGAAGTCGCCGACAGCGCCCAGTCGGTCATTCGCGAGCAGGTGCGCAATGGCGTGAAAACGCGCATGGCAATTCTGGCGATGGTCCTGGGAGCGGCGCGCCTATAAAGTGGAAGCTTCCGGCGCTACCGTTGGTTTGTATCAGGGCACGACCTTGGTCGTGCCGCAGCGGCCGCTACGAGAGCCGGCTTTAGCCGCTGCGAGATTTCGGTCACGGAATTAACATGGAATCCCTTCTCATCCAACACGGGCGCGTAATCGATCCCGCCGCCGGCATCGATCACGAAATGGATGTGCTGCTGCGCGACGGCCGGGTTGCTGCGGTCGCCCCTGCGGGCAAGCTGCGCGGTCAGGCACAACAGACATTCAATGCCCGGGGCTGTATCGTTGCGCCGGGCTTAATCGATTTGCATGTGCACCTGCGTGAACCGGGACAACAGCACAAGGAGACCATCCTGACCGGCACGGCAGCGGCTGCCGCCGGAGGCTTTACTTCCGTTTGCGCGATGCCCAACACCGTTCCCGTGAACGATTCGCCCGAGATCACGCGCTGGATGCAATCGCCCGAGCGCGGCGCTTTGGTGAATGTATTTCCTGTTGCCGCGGCGACCGTCGGCAGCGCGGGAGAGAAGCTGACGAACTTCGCCGCGCTCAAGCGCGCCGGTGCGGTTGCCGTAAGCGAAGATGGCAAGCCGATTCTCGACGGCAAGATCATGCATAATGCGCTTCGCACTGCCGCCCGTCTGAAGATTCCCGTCGTGCAGCACGCGGAAGATACGACCATCACCGTCGGCTGCTCCATGAACTACAGCCCAACCTCGTTCCGCTTGGGCGTTCATGGCATGCCGAATTCCGCCGAGTCCAGCATTGTCGAGCGGGACATTGCCTTGTCGCGCGAAACCAAAGGTCACCTGCACGTGGCGCATCTCTCCACGCGCGAAGCACTGGAAGCGGTACGGCGTGCCAGGAAAGCGAAGCTGCGTGTGACCGCTGAAGTCACACCACATCACTTCACGCTGCTCGACGAAAATGTCGGCGAGTTCAACTCCCATTACAAGATGAATCCGCCGCTGCGCTCCGATGCTGATCGCGCCGCGCTAATCGAGGGCATCATTGACGGCACGATCGATGCGATTGCCACCGATCACGCGCCGCACGCCTTCCACGAAAAGCAGGTCGAGTTCGAGCGCGCCGCCTTCGGCATCACCGGCCTGGAGACAGCGCTGCCCATCGCGCTCACCGTCTTGCATCACCATTTCACGCTGCCGCTGTGGCGCATTGTTGAGCTGCTCGCGACCAATCCCGCGAAGATCTTCGGACTGAAGGCTCGCGGCACCCTCGCCAATGGCGCCCACGCCGACGTGACGATTTTTGATCCCAAGAAGAAGTGGACCTTCGACGCATCGCAGTCGCTCTCGAAATCGAGGAATACGCCTTTCGATGGCTGGAACTTTACTGGACGCGCGGTAGTTACCATCGTCGCCGGCAAAGTAGTTCACGAAGGATAGATGGTAGAGCTGGCCTTCAGGCCAGCGTGCAGCATGCAAACGTTATGGCGAGCCGGGTTCAGCCGGCGACACATTAGGCATCGCCGACGAGATTAATAGCGCTCCTCCAGCTCCCAACATCAGCCCCAGCGCAAATCGCACCGCCATCCAGTTTCCGTGCCACCCTGCGTATTCCGCGACCGCGTCTATCAGGTTGAGGGTCACTGCAGCGACAAACAACCGAGTCGCCAACCTTTCTGACATCCTCACCAACAGCCCAACCGCCGCTCCAACGTACATTCCCAAACAACGCGCGCACACCGCAACCGGCACGCCCGAGATAAAGAAAGACCGCTCCGGCCGCTGATGGCACACAAGCGCAAAACCGCGCTGCAGGATAAAGGCAATCGGCAGGAAGCCGCGGCTCAGAAGATAAGGAACCAGCAGCGCCGCGGCGGCGAGGGCGAGAGCCACAGGAGTCAACGCATTCCACTGCAAGCCGAGCCGATTCGAACTGAACGCTTGAAGGGGCGCAGCTTCAGCTGCGCCGTTCCGGCTCGAGCCGAAGTTGGGCTTCAGCCCCGGAGGAAACGCATTCGCTGGTGCAAAATGACTGCTCATCGTGACCTATCCGAGGCTCGACTTCGCGCGAGCGGACCGCAGATCCCTCGACTTCGGTGCGGCAAACCCAGCCGCGCCCTCGCTCGGGATGACAGTTGACGTACCGCAGATCCCTCGCTGTGCTCTGATGACAATCTCCCGGCGAGCGGTTTGGCCAAGTGCTAAATGCTAAATGCGAAGTGCAGCCTTCTACCCCAATATCCCCATCCGCTTGCCGACCCGCTTCAGCGTTTCCAGCGCTTGGTCGAGTTCCTCTTCCGTATGGGTCGCGGTCATGATAGTCCGAATGCGCGCCTTGCCCTCGGGCACCGTCGGGAATGCGATGCCCGTTCCCATCACGCCTTCCTTGAATAGCTCGCGCGAGAAATCCATCGTGAGCTTGCCATCGCCGATAATAATCGGCGTGATTGGCGTCTCGCTCGCCGGCGTATTCACCCCGCCAATGTTGAAGCCGAGCCCGCCCAGCTCCAGCTTCCAGTAGCGCGTGTTCTCCCACAGTTTGTCGATGCGCTCCGGCTCCTGCTCCAGAACATCGAAGGCCGCGATGCACGTCGCTGCGACCGACGGCGGATGCGAGGTCGAGAACAGAAACGGCCGCCCGCGATGATACAGAAACTCGATGAGATCGCGCGTGCCGCAAACGTAGCCGCCGAGCGCGCCAATCGCCTTCGACAGCGTGCCCACTTGGATATCCACTCGCCCATGCAGCTTGAAATGATCGACCGTTCCGCGCCCGTTACGCCCCAGCACACCCGACGCGTGCGCGTCATCCACCATCATGATTGCGCCGTATTTTTCGGCCAGCTCCGTCAGCTGCGGCAGCGCGCCAATATCGCCATCCATCGAGAAGACGCCGTCCGTGATCAGCAGCTTGTGCCCGGGCTCATTCTTGATCTCATTTAGCAGCTCCTCGGCGTGCGCCGCGTCCTTATGCCGAAACACCTTGATCTTCGCCCGCGACAACCGTGCGCCGTCGATGATGCTGGCATGGTTCAGCTCGTCGGAGACGATGAAGTCTTCTTTGCCCAGGATCGCCGAAACCGTGCCCGCGTTCGCCGTGAATCCCGATTGGAAGACCACGCAAGCTTCAACATTCTTGAAGCGCGCAATCTTCTCCTCCAGCTCCATGTGGATCTTCATGGTCCCGGCAATGGTGCGCACCGCACCCGACCCCACGCCGAATTCCTTCGTAGCTTTCAGCGCGGCCTCGCGCAGCTTGGGATGCGTGGTCAGCCCGAGATAGTTATTCGAAGCCAGGTTGATGACCTTCTTGCCGTCGAAGGTGCACACCGGCGCCTGCTCGTCATCCAGCACGCGCAGCTTGAAGTAAGTGCCTTTTTGTTTGAGTTCGTTAAGCTGATCGGTCAGGAATGATAGCGGATTGGTGCGGGTAGTCGTCGTAGCCATAGATAGAACGTCTCCAGTGCGACTGAACATTTTATCGCGTAGTCAGCCATGAGCGCGTAAAAGGCGTGTGGTTCTGGTGATCTCGTAAACCGCTCTCATTTGTATCCGCGCACGACTCACAGACTGCCGAAACTCGGCTTCTCTGCGCTTCGTATCAGGGCACGATTTCAGTCGTGCCGAAGCATGGGCCACTAACGCCGGGCTTTAGTCCCTGCAGAACCACCCCTGGGTGCGCAATTCCGGTTGCGTTAACCCTGAAACCAAGCTCCGACAAAGCCGCTTCTAATTCCTTCCCCCGCCGCACTCCTCATGCGACAATAGAACTTCCTTCCTTGTTATGAACCCAGTGGAAACCGCTCCCACCCTCGCCAACGAACCAACAATCACTCCCGATCTGCTGCGCGATCACGGTATCTCGCCGGAAGAATACGACCGCATTGTGAAGGCGCTTGGCCGCGAGCCCACCTTTACCGAGCTCGGCATCTTCAGCGTGATGTGGAGCGAGCATTGCTCCTACAAATCCTCACGCGTGCATCTGAAGCGGCTGCCTACGCACAGCCGCCGCGTGGTGCAAGGGCCGGGCGAGAACGCCGGCATCATCGACATCGGCGACGGCTGGGCCTGCGCCTTCAAAATCGAGTCGCACAATCATCCCGTCGTTCATCGAGCCATTCCAGGGCGCGGCCACTGGCGTCGGCGGCATTCTGCGCGACATCTTCACCATGGGCGCGCGCCCGGTCGCCGTCATGGACTCACTGCGCTTCGGCCCGATCACCAAGCCCACCCTGTCTCCAAACGATGGAGACAAGGGTGTGGCACCCGCACCCACAGTCCCACCCGAGATCGATCAGTCGACCCTGCACAAGAACCACTCCGTGCTGGAAGGCGTGGTCAGCGGCATCGCCTCCTACGGCAATTGTTTCGGCGTGCCCAATCTCGGCGGTGAGGTGAAGTTCGAGAGCTGCTACTCGGGCAATCCGCTGGTTAACGCCTTCGCGCTGGGATTGGTCCGTCGCGATCAGATCTTCTACGCCAAGGCCGCCGGCGAAGGCAATCCCGTGATCTATGTCGGCTCCAAGACTGGCCGCGACGGCATTCACGGCGCGACCATGGCCAGCGAGGAGTTCAGCGAAGGATCGGAGGCTAAGCGCCCCAACGTGCAGGTCGGCGATCCGTTTCTGGAGAAGCTGCTGCTGGAAGCCTGTCTGGAGGCCATGCAGACCGGCGCAGTCGTCGGCATTCAGGACATGGGCGCTGCAGGCCTGACCTGCTCCACCTGCGAAATGGGCGGACGCGGCGGCGTTGGTCTCGAGATCGAACTCGACCTTGTCCCACAGCGCGAGACCGGCATGACGCCCTACGAGATCATGCTGAGCGAGTCGCAGGAGCGCATGCTGCTGGTCGCCGAACGAGGTCGCGAAGACGAGGTCTTCCGCGTCTTCCAGAAATGGGGCCTCGACGCCGTCACCATTGGCCGCGTGATCGGCCAGCCCATGATGCGCGTGCTGGAGCATGGCAAAGTTGTCGCCGAAATTCCTAATGCCGCTCTCACTGACGACGCTCCGCTATATCGCCGTCCATTGGAGCGATGGGAGCCACCGGTACCGCGCGAAGTTCCGGAAAACGTCGAGCTGGGCCGGAAAACCGACTTCACCGATGAGCTGACGCGCCTGCTTGCCAGCCCCAACATCTGCTCCAAGCGCTGGGTCTTTGAGCAGTATGACTCGATGGTGCAGACCAACACGGTCGAAGGACCGGGCGGCGAAGGCGGCGTGATTCGCGTCAAGGGCACGCAGCGTGGCCTGGCGATGTCGCTCGACGGCAATGGCCGCTGGTGCTATCTCGATCCCAAGCTGGGCGCCATGCATGCCGTGGCCGAGTCGGCCCGCAACGTTGCTTGCACCGGTGCTACTCCCATCGCCGCCACCAACTGTCTCAACTTCGGCAATCCCGAGAAGCCGCACATCATGTGGCAGTTCTCCCAAACCATCGACGGCATGACCAAAGCTTGCGAAGGCCTGGAGACGCCCATCACCGGTGGCAACGTCAGTTTCTACAACGAGACCCTCGGCGAAGGCATTTATCCGACGCCCGTGATCGGCGTGGTCGGAATTCTGGAGGACGTCCACAAGGCCATCGCTCCCCACTTCCGCCAGACCGGCCGGGCTCTGATTGTGCTTCGTGGCTCGGAACCCGGCGACTCCTCCGACGTCGAGGCGGAATTTGGCTCGTCAGAATATGCCAAAGAAATCCTGGGTCATATCTGGGGTTTCCCTCCGTCGCTCGAGCTGGAAAAAGAAGCGGCGTTGCAGAAGGCAATCGTCGAGATGATCGATCAGGGATTGATCGAGTCGGCCAAGGATTGCTCCGAGGGCGGCCTGGCCGTGACGCTGGCGGAATGCGGCTTCGCCCACGACGTTGGCGCCCAAGTCGACCTTAATTCCGTTGGATTAGTGACCGAGTTTGTCCTCTTCGGCGAAGACGCCAGCCGCATCCTCATTTCCTGCGACCCGCAAAACGTGGGAACAATCCAACAAGTAGCGGCAAAATCTGGCGTGGAAGCGGCGCAGGTTGGTAGTACTATCTCCGCACAAATAGAAATTCGGGTTGACGGTGCGTCCGTCGTCGCCGCATCGGTGTCGGATTTGAAGGATGCGTGGAGCGCCGCGTTGCAGCGCGCTCTGCACGTGGAAACCGAAGAGCGGCTGGTCCCGGCGGTCGTGCAAAAAAGCTGAGGGTTTGTAACAGGGGCACGTCTTCAGACGTGCCGCATCCGGACTCGCAGTGAGATGGCTTTAGTCAGGATTGGCGGCTAAGCGCAGCTTTGTATCAGGGCACGTCTTTAGACGTGCCGTAACCGCGCCAAACTAGATTGGGCTTTAGCCCCTGTGCGCTGCATCTGGGGCTAAAGCCCCCAAACCCAAGATGGGGCCCGTTTCGGCACGACTAAAGTCGTGCCCTGTTACAAGGCAAAGGCGAGCTAATGCAACTGACAACTGACCATTGGCCACTGGCCACTGATTCCGACAAACTCC
The DNA here is from genome assembly GCA_963818905.1 of uncultured Acidobacteriaceae bacterium. GTDB lineage: Bacteria > Acidobacteriota > Terriglobia > Terriglobales > Acidobacteriaceae > Bog-257. The sequence goes on along the minus strand of CAWFUE010000051.1, from coordinate 58,311 downwards.
GCGAAGAATGTGGCGTAGTCGCTGTCTACGGTCATCCCGAAGCCTCCAAGCTCGCCTACCTGAGCCTTTACGCGCTGCAGCATCGCGGCCAGGAATCAGCGGGTATCGCGGCGTCCGACGGTGAGCGCCTTCGCCTGCACAAATCCATGGGTCTGGTCTCCGACATCTTCACCGCCGAGGCGCTGGCCCGCGTTCCCGGTTCGCTTGCCATCGGCCACACCCGTTACTCCACCACCGGCGACTCCGCGCTGCTCAACGCGCAACCCATCATGGTGGAGTGCAACAAGGGCAAGATTGCGTTGGCGCACAACGGCAACATTACCAACGCGCTGGAGATTCGCGCCCATCTCGACCAGCAAGGCTCCATCTTCCAGACCACCAGCGACACCGAAGTCATCGTCCATCTGATTTCGCGCTCGCGCGAGCATACCCTCGCCGATGCTATGGCCGACTCGCTGCGGCGCCTGGAAGGCGCATTTTCGCTGGTTATGCTCACTCCCGATCGCGTCTTCGCGGCTCGTGATCCTCGCGGCTTTCGGCCGCTCGTGATGGGACGAATCCCGGGACAAGAAGCGCATCGCGCCGACACCATTGTCTTCGCCTCCGAAACCTGCGCCTTCGATTTGATCGGCGCTGTCTATGAACGCGAGGTCAAGCCCGGCGAACTCGTCATCGTCGGTCCGGAAGGCGTTCACTCGCGTTTCTATTCACCGCAGCAGCCACAGTCGAGCTGCATCTTCGAGCATGTTTATTTCTCGCGTCCCGACAGCATGGTCTTCGGCCGCGCGGTGCAGGAAACGCGCGATGCCATGGGCCGTCAGCTTGCCTTGGAGTCACCCGTCAATGCCGACATCGTTGTGCCCGTCCCCGACTCGGGTGTCACCGCGGCTATGGGCTTTTCGCACCAGAGCGGCATCCCGCTCCAGTTCGGATTGATCCGCAACCACTACGTGGGCCGCACCTTCATCGAGCCGGAACAGCGCGTGCGCGACTTCGGAGTCAAGCTGAAGCTCAATCCGGTGCGCAATGTTTTGGCCGGCAAACGGGTCGTGCTCATCGATGATTCCATCGTGCGCGGCACCACCAGCAAGAAAATCGTGCGCATGGTGCGCGATGCGGGCGCCAAGGAAGTGCACATGCGCATCTCTTGCCCGCCGACCATCTCGCCCTGTTACTACGGAGTCGATACGCCGTCGAAGAACCAGCTCATCGCCGCCAATAAGTCGGTCGAGGAGATTCGCGAATACATCGGCGCCGACTCGCTGGCCTACCTCTCAATCGAGGGCCTACGCGCCGCCGCCGGCGAAGGGGACGAGCATTTCTATTGCACCGCCTGCTATACCGGCAAGTATCCAACTAACATTGTGGATGTGGAAGACATCGCGCCCGCGATGGTGCAGGAATAAACGCTTCGCCCGTGCCTACGCCGACTCCCGTCTTCTCGGCGCCTGCGGCACTTTCTGTCCCTTGTGCTTCGCGTCCGGCATGCCGCTCTTGGCAGCGGCGTTCTCGATCTCGGCGTTCACCTCGGCCCCCAGCAACAGCATCATCCCCGTAACGTAAAACCACAGCAACAGAATCATGACCGCGCCCAGCCCGCCATACGTCGCCGTGTACGAGTTATAGAAGTGCAGGTAGACTCGAAATCCGGCCGAAGCGATAATCCACATGCTCATGCCGAGGACCGCCCCCGGCGTGAGCCACTGCCAATGCCGCTGGTCCACGTCGGGACAAAAGTAATAAGTCAGCGAGAACACCAGCGCCAGGAAACATAACGCTACCGGCCATTGAACAATCTCCCAACTCCAGATTGCCACTGGTCCCAGTCCGATATGCATGGCAACGAAATTCGCTGCTGTGTTGCCGTAAAGAATCACCAGCAGCGCGACAATAAGCAGAATGCTGCACACGATCGTCAGGACTATGGCAAGGCCGTAGACTTTCCAGATGGGGCGAGACTCCCTGACGTTGTACACGGCGTTCAGCGTGTCTTCGAGCCCAGTCATGCCCGAGGTCGCCGACCATAGCGCCGCCACGATTCCGAAACTGAGCTTGCCGCCGCTGCTGGCCGCGGTTGTGTGCTCGAAGGCTCTGCGCACTACATCGTATGCCGCCGGTGGCAGTGCGGTTGCCATATAGTTGAGCAAGCTTTGATGCAGCTGTGTTCCCGGTCCGGCAAGGAAACCAAGAAGAGCCGTCAGGAAAATCAGGCCGGGAAAAACCGCCAGGAAAAAGTAGTACGCCAGCTCGGCTGAGCGCCCGAATACGTCGTCATCCATCGCCGAGCTTACAACTCGTTTGGACAGCTCCCACATCGAAAGCCCTCCCAGCTTCCAGGGAGAAAACTGCTCCTGTTGCTCCGCGGAAGGTTGCCGATGTCTCATGTCAGCGCTGGTGTCGAGATTGTCCGCGGGGGCCTCCGTGCGTCTGACTACTCTGGGTCGGAATTGTTCGGCTGCCATGCTCGTGAGAGAGCCGGTCCGCCGTCCGCGGTTGCTTGCAAATTTGCCTGAGGACTGCTACGGCTCGCATGGTTGAAGTTGCCGGTTCACGTCGCCATCCACTTAGCTGGCCGGGAGCGCGGCACGCTGCTACACTGCGCTTATGCTCGCGCCATATGCGGTCCATGTGGAGGATTCCCGTGGGCGCCGCTATCCGGAGCCGCCGCACCCTTACCGCAATCCCTTCCAGCGCGATCGCGATCGCGTCATCCACGCGCGCGCCTTCCGCCGTCTGGAAAATAAGACTCAGGTCTTCACCCGCCGCTACTCCGACCACTTTCGTACCCGGCTGACGCACACCATCGAGGTCGCGCAGATTTCGCGTACTATCGCCGCCGCGCTCAATCTCAATGTCGATCTGACCGAGGCGCTAGCCCTGGTGCATGACATAGGACATCCGCCCTTCGGGCACGCCGGCGAGCGCACCCTCGACCTGCTTATGCGCCAGCACGGTGAATTTTTCGATCACAACCTGCAGGCATTGCGCACGGTTGAAGAGATGGAACTCCGCTATGCGAACTTCCATGGGCTGAATCTCACCTTTGAAGTCCGCGAGGGCATCATCAAACACTCGCATGATTACAGTGCGTCGGAGCATCCCGAGCTGGTGGAATATCTTCTCGATCTCCGCCCGCCGCTGGAAGCGCAACTGATCGACTTGACCGACGAGATCGCCTACAGCACAGCCGATCTCGACGACGGCTTCGAGGCCAGGCTGCTAAAGCTGCCGGAAATTCGTCAGCGCGTCGGCGTCTTCGAGCGATACTATGCCGAGGCTGAAGCGAAATATCCCGGCGCTCCCGACAAGCTGAAGTTCAACGAAGCTCTGAAGCGTGTGCTCAACCGCTTTGTCACCGACCTGATCGAGAACACCCGTCGGCGGGCGGAAGAAGCTGGAGTTGCCAGCCTGGAAGAGCTGCGTCGTTATCCCCAGCGCCTGGCCGCATTCAGTCCGCAGGTGGAGGACGAGCGCCGCGAAGCCAAAGGCTTCTTGTATGAAGCGCTTTACAACTGCAAACCGCTGGAGCCGGAGAAACGGCAGGCGCAAAAGGTGATCACGGAAGTCTTCAATCACCTGATGTCTCATCCCGAATCGCTGCCACACGTTTACCAGGAGCGGGAGCAGACCGAGGAACCAGCGCGCGTAGTGTGCGACTACATCGCCGGTATGACCGACCACTACATCGAAGATCTGCGCAAGAAACTGACGGCAGGAAGGAAAACCGAAGTGTAATTCGACTTCCCAAGGCTTCACGGTGAGGAGAGGAGCACCGCTTCAGCGGTGCAAGGTAGAGCTGGCCCTCAAGCCGCCGTCTAAGCCTGTTATCAGAACAAAAAAGGCGCTGCCGCGGCAGCGCCTTCAGAAGTGTCTGACGTTACGGTTTGGACGGCGCTGCGGCATTCTGCTTGGCCAGTTTCACGCGCGCCGATTCCAGTTCCTTCTGCACTCGGGCAACGCTTTCAGTGTCTACCTCGGCGGGAATCGTCTTGTTCCACTCATCCAGCGAACGCTCCCAATAGGTCGCTGCCAGCTTCAGCCGTCCGGTTTTTTGGTAGAGATCGGCGAGGTGCTCGTGGATGGTCGGATCGTCGCCGGTGTGCTCCGAGGCGCGCCGCAGGTTTTCCTCCGCCAGTTCGTAATTCCCCATCTTGAAGTAAGCCCAGCCGAGAGAGTCCAGATAAGCGCCATTTTGGGGGTCGAGAGCTACAGCTCGCCGAATGTATCCCAGCGCCTCCTCCAGTCGCGTGCCGCGGTCAGCCAGCATGTAGCCGAGGTAATTCAACGCCATCGCATTCTTGGGATCATCCGCCAGAACTTTGTGGAACGCCTCTTCTGCCTTGTCGTACTTCTTCTGCCGCTCGTATATTGAGCCGGCTACAAAGATTGCATAGTCCTTGTCTTCCGGCTTGGTGGAAACTTCAATTGCCTTGTTGATGTTTTCTTCGGCGTTCGGCCAATCCTTGATCCGGCTGTACATCTGCGCCAGAGCAACGTAGACCCTTTGATCATCAGCCGCATTGCCCTTCAGCAGCGACTTCACATGATCGATCGCAACCGTTGGATTTCCCATATCGGCCTGTTGCGATGCCGCGACCATCTGCAGATCGCGATCGTTGGGGAATTTCTTCGCCGCTTCGTCCGCGACGTTTGTGGCCAACTGCCACTGCTTGTTGTCGCGATAGGTTTCGATGATCTCCTGATATCCGCGGATCGCGTTGTCGTCGCCCAGCGTCGTCATCTTGCGAAAGGTGTCGATGGCAAGCTGATTCTTATTGTTTTCGCGATAGATGGTGCCCAGCCGCTCCAGGAATAGCGCGCGATTGTTCTTGTCGGCCATCGTGTAGTCGGCGTCGTCGTGCTCGGTCTTTTGCAGCAGCTGATTCAGGATCTGAATGGCGTCATCGTACTTACCCTGTGCCTCATCGACCACCGCGATGTTGTACTGCACCTCGAGCGAATCGGGAACCACCGCGGCAGCCTTCTTCAGAGCATCCATTGCCTGATCGAACTTGCCGTTGCGCCGGTCGATCTCCGCAATCAACATGTACGTCTGCGCGTCCGATGGATCAGCGTCGACTATCATCTTGTATTGCTCGAGCGCTGCCTCGGTCTGACCATCGTTCATCAGGTTCTGGGCCAGCCCCCGTACTGCATCCAGGTTGTCCTGATCGAGCTGCGTCGACTTGCGATACGCCTCGACCGCCTGCTTGTACTCCTTCTGCTGTTCGTACGTGTAACCTAGAGCGGAATATATTTTCGCCGTACGCGCCGGTTCCGGAACCGCGTTCAGCACCTCCAGGGCGCGATTGGAATCGCCTTCCTCGTTGTAAAGGTAAGCCAGAGCGCTGACCGCTTCTTCCGAGTCCGGCTGAATCTGGACTGCGGCCTTGAATTCGCTCTCCGCCTTGAGCAGCTCATTATTCTGGTGGTAGAGGCGGCCCAGCAGCAGGTAGTCTTCGACGCTCTTGGGATCGAGCTTGACGATCTGCTCATACTGCTCGATCGCCAGCTTCAGTATCTCCTGTGACTGCGTCCCTGCCTGCATGTCGCCCAGCGATCGCAAATAAATCCGGCCCAGCAGCCGCCGCGCTTCCAGATTGTTGCCGTCGCGCTTAAGGATGTCCTGGGCTTCCAGCACGGCGTCGCGAATACGTCCCGTCTTGGCGTACAGTTCAGCCAAGCCGGCATTCAGGTAATCGGAGCTGGGATCGTTTTCAATCGCCTGCCGGTACTCGTCGATGGCCTTGTTCGCGTAATCGGCGCGGCCGTACATCGAGACCATCTCCTCATACATGTGCGCCATCATGAAGTGATAGTAGGCCGCCGCCCTGTCGGGCGCTTTTGCGGGAGCAGCCGGCGTCGTTTGTGCGCCGGAGCTCTGCGCTGGCGCGGAAGACTGGTCTGGTGCGCCCTTCATCTCCGGCGTGCTGGGTACCGGCGTAATCGGTGACGAATTGGTGGGTGGGTTTTGGGCGAAGCCGGCTACCGGAGCAGCCAACAGAAGCGCCAGAATAGAGACACGGGTACGATTTAAGATCATTCAGAACCAGCCACTCAACAGCGATTGGATGCCGCGCCTCACACTGGAGTCTACACATATTTTAGCTGGTATTCCCGCTTGAGAGAAACTATTCGTAGATTCCATTGGCACCGGATTCGGCTATTCGTCGTTCGGGTAGAGCCGGCCCTCAGGTAGCCTTCAGGCCAGCGTCCAGGCTCGCTACATTTGTCATCCCGAGGAGGCCCTTAGGCCGCTCAGAAACTCGCGGTGAGGCCTACTCAGGTAGAGCTGGCCTTCAGGCCAGCGTCCAAGCTCGTTACATCTGTCATCCCGAGGAGGCCTTTAGGCCGACGAGGGATCCGCTACCACCCGAACGATTTGTCTTGTGATGCGAAGCTAGCTGATTGGACGTAACAAAGGGAGAAAAGTCGGTAGCGGGCCATCCCTATTTACCGGAAGGTGAAGAATGTTCAAAAACCGGGAACCGCCTCCAATACCCGCACTTTCCACGAGTTCTCAGCCGCCGTCAGTAGCGCCACATAGTGCACAGTCGCATCCTGCGAGTGAATAACCCTGCTGCCATCTAATAGTTGCAGCTGGAGATGTGCCGTGTCGTGCAGCTCGATGGCCGAGCCTTCCGGGGAATAGAAAACCGCATCGACCGTGTGGCCATGATCGACGATTCGCTGATGCAGCCCAGCCTTATTTTGTTCCGCGATGGTAGCGCCTAATTTGTCGCCCGCGTCTCCGATGAAATTCGCGTCCAGAAGAGCGGCTCGGTTCTGGTCGAGGGCTTCGGCCATCGCCTGCCACGCTGTGGCATAGTCGCGAGCCACTGCTCGCTCCGTCGTGTCCTCAACTTGACGGGGAGCCGCGCTGGCGACGTTGAGCGAAACCGAAGGCAGACTCGCTGCGAGCACAGAGTCGGCGCTTTCTTTCGGCATTACGAATGCGGCGACCGCGACCGCTGACAGAATTACGATCAAGCGCGAGAAGGATTTCATCGGTCACCTCGCCATTGAATTTCATTTCCCACCACCACTCCCGACGCGACCGAAATCGTGGCGGCGTTCGAGGAAGGCAGTTCTGCCTGCGCAATGGCGTGCCGGATGCGCGCATCCACCGTGCTCTTGCCTCGCGAATCGCTCGACGTAAACGTAACGATGGTTCCATCGGGAACAGGATTGCCGGCGCAGTCATGAATCGGATCGGTCCGCACCAGGATGCCGTTCTGATTTCGCTCAGCCGTCATCCGGATGCTGCAAGGATCGCCTGCAACTTCCTGCACCACACGTCTCACCGAAGCCGGGCCGCTGGACGCTACAAACTGCGCCGCTCCTTCTTTCTTCGACGAGTCCAGCTTGGCATACGCAACTCCATCCTTGCTCATCTCGGTACGGCTGGCGGTCTGGCCATTGACGTCGAGTTCAAATTTCACCGGCTCCGGTAGCAGCACAAGGTTCTGATACTTGTCGAACAAAAACGCTGTTCCGCTGACGACGTTAGGCGTATCGGCCGGCACGCGCGACGGTCTCGCCAGAAATGCGATGGAATGTACCGGACCGGAGGTAACAAAAAAGACCGCGCTGTCTCCCTCAAGGGAGATGACGTAGCGTCCGGCATTCTGCAGATCGTCGCCGCTAAGTTGGATCGCTTCTCCCAGTTGCACTTTGCGCTTGATTGCTGTGCCCGGACCGCTGACGTACAACGTGGCGCTGCCGCTGCCGGAAGTCGGGACGCTAAGGCCAGTACCGGCGGCGACCGTTGCGGGTACATTTAGCTCCGCGGCATGAGTGGCAATGGCGAAGCAGCACATCAACAGAACGAAGAGTGCCATCACGCCGAAGCACTTGGTTACGTTCTCGATATCGGCGCTGGGGCGAACCCTGCCGCTCGTGCGCTCTCTGGATTGCGTCATCGATTAATCCTGTGCGTTCAGCATGTATTCGTTTACCGTGACGCGGTAGTTGTGCACATTCGCGGCCATGTTATCGCTCAAATCGACCGCAAATGGCACCGGCGTCTGCGGCAGCAACGCCTGATCGACGTAGCCATCGGAAACCCAGATCACCTTGCCCGCGTTGTCGTAATACGTCGCCAGCACGTGCGGAATGTTCACGATTTCGCCGCTCTGGTTCATCAGCTCGCCTTTCAGCACATGACGGCCGCGGGCGTCCGTCTCGACTCGCTGATGCAACACCCCGATCACCGGATCGGCGGAAGCCGGCACCAGCATGGAGTTCGGCTGCATGCGCACGCTCTTGATCGTCGACAAAGGTACCTTGGGGAAGTCGATGCGGAACGGCGAAATCTCCTTCGGCAGGAGCGTGTGTGAGATCTTGTCGAAGCTGGTCTCTTCCCCGAGAACATCACCGTTCTTGCCAATGAGCGTTGCCCCGACCGAAACGAAGCCCGGCACCGTGTCTTCGTTCTCGATCTCGCCCACGATGATCGTGTTATTACCCTGTGGAATTGCGTTCATCGAGATAATGCGTACCCGCGGCGCTTCCACGTTCTGCGCGCCCCAGTCATCGTTCGAGCCGCGAGTGATGACATCCCATCGCAAGTAATTTTCCTGGATGACCTGCGGCGGAACGTTCGCTTGCTTCACCACCGGCCATTCCACCTTCCAGCGATCGCCGTCCTTAACTACCTTCAGATCGCGCGTGTCGTAAAACGCGCCAACTGCAGTGGCGTATTCCAAGGTCGCGCGAACGAGCGCCTGGTCATCGGTAGCGTGGAGAATTTTCGTGTCGACGTTCTGCAGGGATGAATAGGTTCGCAAGCTGCCATCGCGCCCGGCTAAATCTTGCGCGAACGCCTGCTCATTCATGTCATTCGCATTCGCGACGTAGGAGAATGCGCCTTTATAGTTGCGAGCCTGCACGTTGGCGAAGAGCGAGCGCACCGCCGCGTCAGGCGAGGTTGCGGGAGACAGCTGGTCCGGCTTAATAGTGGCCATCGCAATCAGGACCACCGTCAGAACGATAATCGCGATTGGCAGAATGCGCTTCATCACTTCGCCTCCCGCAAAATCATGGGCTGAGGAACGGCGCGCGACGGGAACTCCACTGTCTCCCCTACGCGGCGGCGCTCCGGAACCAGCAAGATCAGGAACAGCGCAAACAGGCTGCTGGCGAGGGGAAGAATTCCCCACATAATTCCTTCCGTCTCGGTTGGCATGAAGCCCACAAATTCCAGCCGCTTTGCCGGTGGAACATCTTCCTTGGTCCACAGCGTGACGTTGCCGTTGTCGTAGGTTTCGGCCTTGCGCCAGCCGGCGAAGGCCAGCAGCGGCTCGTAATAGCGGTCGCGAACAAAGATGTATTTCAGTCCATACTGGTTCGCGTGCTTCAGCACTGCGCGCAGCGATTCCATTCCCGCTATGCCGTAGTACTTGGCGTTATACAACTGTCCCGCGCCGTAGGCTGTCATCTCCGGCAGCAAACGGGCGGAATTGTAATCGCCGTCGACGCTGTCGGCTTTGGCATAGGTGGAGACTTGCGCAAAGTGGGCGCCGAATCCCAAGGTGATGTACCTGAATTTCGCATGATCGTCGCGATTCAGAAACGAGATCACCTGGTCGACATTAAACGGCGAACTTGCGATTGGATTGATCTCGATCCACGCCACCGACGCGGCCATCGTCGCCACCGCGGCAATCGCCAGCCCAACCACGGCTTTCATGCGGAAGCGCTCGATCAGCTCGACGGCCAGCAGGCCAACAAACGGCAGCGCCATGATCGTCGCCCAGAAAGTAAAGCGCTCATACGTCAGCACCATGTAGGCGCGGCCCAGCAGGATCTTGCCTGCCGGAGTCGTTCCGCCCAGACCGAGCAAGGTTGTCAGGTACCAGCCGATCAGCAGCGGCCGCAGCCGCGCAATCGCCGAGCCTCGCCAGATGATGAACGGAATCGCCAGGATCATCGCCCCCATCGGGATGATCCAGAAGTTCACTCCAGAGAACGGCTTCAAAATGTAGTTATCGCGCGAGCCGTGCGGAATCGGCATCTGGTTGATGGGATTTTTCAGCAGCGCAAGCCAGTATGGCCACAGGACAACAACCACGCCGCCAATTGCAAGCGCGGCAAACACCACCGCCCGCCCGAGAACGCCCCCAACCGACGCGCGGTCTTCTTCCTCTGCGTCCACATTGCGGTCGAGAATTGCAAGCACCAGAACCGGAATCGCAAACAGCACCGCGCCGAACAGCAACGTCACGTGGTGCGCCGCAGCGGCAGCCCATGCGATCGCTGCACCCTTCAGCAGCGTTAGAAAGCCTCCTCGTCGCAACCATCGATAGAAGTACGGCGTCGCGTTCAAAGTAAGCGCCGCTGCTGCTGTCGTCGGCAACTGTCCCGACTGATACACCAGCATCGACAGCGACCCCAGGAAGACAGCTCCTAAGGCAGCGTAGCTGGCCGATACCTCGTCAACCCACAACGCCGCATATCGGTATACCCCAACCACCAGCAGCAGAATCGCGATCATCTGCACAAACATGTAAGCGAACTTAAGCCCCATGATGTGCGAGAACAGCGCGATCCACTGGTGCGTCAACGGTGGATACGTTGTTTGCGAAAATCCGCCAAACCACTTCTGGTTCCAGGGATCGAACCAATGATGTGCGTAATGCGAGGCGAAAAAGATGTGCGTATTTGCATCATAAGAGCCGAGCGGCAACTGCATCAGCAGTAGCGGCCCATGCACAGCCAGCGCAATGAGCAAAATGGCGGAAAGGGGTATCGCTCGTGTGCGGTAGCTCGGGTCCCCCGCAAGCGTCGGATTTGCGCGCGTCGGGGTGGGGAACGTGGGCGACTTTGAGATCAAGGGACTGCCTCCCGCGAAGGTACAAGGCTTTTTGATTCCGAACTTCAGGCTTAGGTTGTGCGATGGCGGGAGGTGTTCCGGATCGCATAAGGTATTCGCTGCCGCTTTTCTACGTGCAATCACGCGCACTTACATCGCTAAGTCAGCCGATCCATTAAGTGCCGCAGCTTCCGAACAGCCTATCGCGCACAACTCGCATCAAAACGACTCGGAATTCGGCTCGCGAGCAGAGTTCCTAACAGTCCCCGAGATGTCAGCGAGTGGTCCCCGTGAAAATTAGAACTGTTCTCCTGATCCTCTGCTGTCTGCTGCTCTCATTTGTCGCCGTGGCCCAGACCTTCGAGGTCAACGGCCAGCCGGAGCAGCCCGCCAACGCCCCTAACGCGAAGCAGCAGAAAAAGGGCCAGCAATCGAATGCGACGGGCCAGAACGGCATTGGCTGGGGAAGCAGCATTGAAGTTGGCCGCCTGGCACGTGCCGCCGAAGATGCATTGCGCCGTGGCAATCCCTCCGCCGCTGCCGATTATGCGCAGCGCGCGGTGAACGCTGCTCCGCAAGACGGCAAGCTTTGGTTTCTGCTCGGTTATACATCGCGCCTGGCTGGCCGATATCAAACTTCCGTCGATGCCTACCAGAAGGGTCTGCAGATGTCTCCCGGGAATGCCGATGGCATGAGCGGTCTGGCGCAGACCTACGAGCGCATGGATCGCACCGACGATGCCAAACGCCTGCTCATGCAGGTGATTCACGCGAATCCCAGCCGCACCAACGATCTGCTGATCGCCGGCGAGCTTTACATGCGAACCGGTGACACGCAGGAGGGAATCAATCTGCTGCAGCGCGCCGAATCGCAGCAGCCCAGTGCGCACGCTGAGCTGATGCTGGCGGTTGCTTACCTGAAGTTGAAGCAACCCGATCGCGCCAAACAAATGCTCGACCTGGCGAAGAAGCATGCGCCCGGCAATGTCGAGATCTTTCAGGCAGCAGCTAATTACTATCGCGAGGAGCACGATTACAAGGCCGCAATCACTACCCTGAAGAGCGCGCCTCATATGACGCCTGCCGTCTTAGCCGATCTCGGCTACACCTATGAGCTGGATGGCGACAAAGAGCAGGCAGCCGAGACTTACACTCGCGCCGCCAACGAAAAGCCTAAAGAAATCGGTTATCAGTTAAGCGCGGCGCAGGCCCAGCTGCGAGTTGGAAATATGGACAAGGCCCATCAGTACCTGAATCGCGCGGCAGCTATCGATGCCAGTCATTACCGCGTCCACGCCATTCGCGCGCTTCTGGATAGGGAAGAAAATCGCCAGGCTGACGCCATCGCCGAGTACAAAGCTGCGATTGTCGCTTTGCCGGCGGGCGGTGTGCCGGAAGGCCAGCTCTATCCCGTTCAGCTGCGCCTGAATCTCGCGGAACTCTATCGCGAAAGTGGCGACGATCAGGCAGCTCATCAGGAGATCGCGACGGCCGAGGATGAAATCAACAAACTCAATGTGCAGGGTCCGGCTAAAGCCGAGTTCCTGTGCGTGCGAGCTTCCCTGAAGATGTCGGACAACGATGTCAAGGGTGCGGACGCCGATCTGCAGGAAGCACTGAAGCTCGATCCCGGCAACACCAATATCAAGCTGCAATACGCCAATCTGTTGTGGAAGGAAGGCCGCAAGACGGAGTCGCAGCAGGTGTACGGCGAAGTGCTCAGCAACGATCCTACGAATCGCTACGCCCTGGAGGCGATGGGCTATCTGTATCGCGAGGACAACAATCCCAAGATGGCGGCCGAATATTTTAATCGGCTGGCTAAGGATTATCCCGACGACTACATCCCGTATCTCGCTCTCGGCGACCTGTACACGCAGACCGGGGAATTCAAGCGCGCGAATGAGAACTACCAGCTCGCCTACGAGCGAGCGCCGGAAAATCCAGTCATCATCGCCAATGCCGCCAACGCAGCCATCGAGGCACAGCAGATTAAGCTGGCCGGCGAATGGGTGAATCGGGCCAAGGGCAAGGCTAACGATGACCCCCGCGTGATGCGAGAACGCGAGCGTTATCTGTTGCATGAGGGCAATTACGAGGAGTCGGCCAGACTTGGTTACAAGGTGTTACAGCAGTTGCCCAAGGATCGCAACGCCTCGGTTTATCTGGCCTATGACCTGTACAACCTGGGTCGTTACGATGAGGCCCTCGCTGTTGCCGACAAGTACGACACGCTCCTGCCGGATGAGCCGAATTTTCCTCTGCTCGAGGGCCATGTCCACAAGCACTCGCAGCTTCTAGACGAAGCCGAGGAGGATTACACGCGGGCTATTCAGCGCGATCCCAAGATGGTGGAAGCCTATGTGAACCGCGGTTACACCTTGAATGACATGCAGGACCCGCAGCAAGCTGCGCAAGATTTTCATACCGCGTTGCAGCTTGCTCCCGATAACGGCATCGCGCACCTCGGCCTCGCCTTCAGCGATTTGCAACTGCGTGAAGCGAAGGAGGCATTGGCAGAAGCCAAGGAAGCGCAAAAACTGATGGGCGAATCAGGGGCGACGCATCTTGCGATGGCGACCGCTTACCGCCAGCAACATCTGCTGGCCAGCGCCGAGGAAGAATATGGCATGGCTCTGAAATTTGCGCCCAAGGACCTGCAACTCCAGCTCGCATTGGCCGACACGCTGTATGACATGCGCCGCTATCAGGACTCGATCAATGCTCTGAACGCGGCGCTGGCCGATTCGCCGGACGACCCGCTGATCTATAGCCGCATGGCTCACGCTTATGCTCATCTCGGAAATCGGGATCAGACGCTGCGTTACGTGGCAGCCGCCGAGCGCACTGGGGGCAATCAGTCGGCGATTCTGCTCGACACAGGCGATGCGCTGTTGACTCTGGGCGATCGAAAAGCGGCCATGGACCGCTTCGCCCGCGCCCTCGACGCCCCCGATGCGAACCGCGTCGAAGCTCGATTGGCGATCGCTCGCTTGTTCGTCAAGTACGGCCAGTACGACGATGCCAGGCAGCAGATTAGCTTGGGATTCGCGGAAAGCCGCATCGGCGAAGCGCCTCCAGTCACCGCCGATAACCTGATCGAAGCTGCCAACCTGCTGCTCGCCATGCACGACTTCACCCTGGCCAACGATTATTTCCAGAAAGCGCAGCAAGCGGGAGCGTCACCCGAGGTTGTGGCCATCGGTTTAGCCAACACTTACCTGGCTCAAGGCAAAACCAAAGAAGCCGATGAGGCGCTGTCCGCGCTCGGCTCCGATCCTGCGGCCGATCAGAATTACGACTACTTGCTGGCGGAGGGTGAAGTGTACCGGCAACGTCATCAAAGCTGGAATGCGCTGATGGCGCTGTCGCAGGCCGACCAGCTTGGAGGCAACGAGATTGCAGCCTTCGAAGGCATGCAGGTGGCCAGCGAGGAGGGACTGCGCGTTACCGATCACCTGAGCATGCTCACCAACTTCACCACCGGAGGGCTGTACGACGACTCGACGATCTACATGCTCGACAAGCAAATCTTCGGCATCACCAACAATGCCAATCTACCGCCGCCGCGCTCTGAGCAGGAATCGTTGTGGACGACTGCCTATCGCTACCACTTCGATAACAACTTCCCCATGCTGAGCGGATTCTTCCAGATTCGCAATGCGGTCGGCGAGGAGTCGCTGCCGCAGGAAGCGCTCATCATCAATCGCAACACCTTCGATTACAACTTCAACAGCGCGCTCAACCCGGTAGTTCACCTGGGCAATTCATGGCTCGCCTTCAATACCGGGTTGCAATTTACGCTGCGCCGGGATCCCAGCGCGGCCCAGTACGAAGATCAGAATCTGTTCCGCCAATTCCTCTACATGAACAGCAGTTCATTCTTCAATTGGCTTTCACTCAATGGCAGCTTGTATCACGAATCCGGACCCTTTACCGCGACTTCCTACAAACTGAGCTCCAACGACGTCGGCAGCACATTGCAGTTCACGGTGGGACGTCCTTGGGGCAAGACCGCATTCCTCACCGGCTACACGCGCCGCGATTTGGACTTCACTTCCGTGCCTCCTCTACCGCGACAATTTTTCACTACCTCGACTTACGCGGGGCTGCAGCGCAAGTTCAGCCAGAAACTGACAGCCAGCTTATTAGGCGAATACATCCGCTCCTGGCAAACTCAGGGCACCATTCTGGCTACTGCGCAAGCTATTCGTCCGGCGGGAACTGTCCAGTACATCGTTAATCCGGCCTGGAAAGTCGATGGCCAATTCGCCTATACCCGGGGAGAAGCATTTCAGGAGTATGACAACGTATACAGCAGTTTCTTCATCAGTTATGTGAGACCGATTCATCGAACATTCGGTGATGACGCTGGGGAGCACAATATCGCGTACCCCCTGAGTTTTTCTGTTGGATTGCAGGCAGAACAATTTCCGTCGTTCACCGGAACTGCCCAGAGTGGGACGCTGATTCGTCCCGTCTTTCGCCTCTCGATTTTCTGACCAGGGGAGTACATGAAGATTTGTCTGGTAACTGCGTTTCCTCCGAGTAGGCGAGGGCTAAACGAGTATGGTTTCCATCTCGCGCGGGAGCTGCAACGCGATCCTCTGCTGAGTCTCACGATTCTGGCAGACGAACTCGACGGCCAACTCGAGGAGTTGCCCGACTACGACGTTGTGCGGTGCTGGCGCTTCGATTCTTTGTGGAATCCTGCGCGGCTCTTGAAAGTTATCTACGACGTGCGGCCGGATGTCGTGTGGTTCAATTTGCTTTTTTCAACTTTCGGTAATCGTCCAGTCGCAGCATTTTCCGGCTTGACGCAGCCGGCACTTTCGCGGCTCAGCGGACACTACACCCACGTGACACTGCATCACCTGATGGACAACATTAACCTGGACGATTTCAATGTGCGCTTTCCGCGCCTGTATCGGACGGCAGGGTCGGCCGCTACGCGAATGTTGCTGATGGCGAACTCCATCTCGGTTTTGTTACCGGTTTATCGCCGCACTTTGATCGACAAATATCGTGGCGAGAACGTGCACTTTCGCGCCCACGGCATTCTCGGAGGACGACCGGAGCCTCCCGACTTCAGCTTGCGCGGAAATCCCGAGCATCGCATTCTCGCCTTCGGCAAGTGGGGAACTTACAAGCGCCTTGAGTTGCTGATGGAGGCCTTCGAAAAACTGGCGCAGCAAATGCCCAATGTGCGGCTGATCGTCGCCGGGGGAAATCACCCGCAAACTCCTGGCTACATCGAATCAGTTGCGGAAACCATGAAGGACAACGCGCGTGTGGACTTCACCGGTTATGTGGCGGAAGAAGATATCGGAAAGCTCTTTCGCAGCGCCAGTGTGCTCGTGCTTCCCTATTCTTCAGCAACTGGGGCCAGTGGCGTAGCCCACCTGGCGTGCGAATTCGGCGTCCCAATCATATCGGCAAGCATCGACGACTTCCGCGAGATGGCCCTCGACGAGGGATTAGCCGTTGATTTTTATGAAACCGGGAATGCCACAAGTTTCGCAAGGCAGATGCATTCTCTTTTGAGCGACCAAGAACGAATGCGCGAAATGGCCGAACAGAATTTCTCCGCTGCGTTGCGCATGACGATGCCCCAGATTATTCGGCAATACTTGCGGTCGTTTGACCTCCAGCAGCGTGCTCGCGCACTGGAACCCATTTCACGGTTCCGGCGAATTCCTTCGTGGGTGCCTTCGCGTTCGGCGATCTTTCGGGCCGCTGCACCCAGGTGGCAGTCATGGACATAAGAGCGATTGTATTGATTGGAGGCGCGGCAGCCGACGGCTCTGCTTCAGCAGGATGTGTCAGCGGCGTTCCGGCTGCTTTTCTCGATGTGCTTGGTGTGCCGGTGGTGGAGCGCGTGGTGCAGCGGCTTCGCCGCTTTGGCATAACCAACATAACCATGATCGACGATACCGCCTCGGAGGTGGCGCCGTTGGTGCCACCCGTTGTCTCCGGTCTCGATGTGCCGCACATCCGGGCCGCCAGTGGGAAACTTTGGCAGGCCGCGCAGGATGCTTTCCTGGCTTACGCCGAGGACGGCGCTGACCTGGTTGTTGCCTTGCGTATCGGACCCTACGCTGAGGTCGACTACGACACCCTGATCCAACATCACATCGACAAACATTGTGCGGTGACAACGGCGAGAGGTCGAAATAATGCTGGCCTTGATTTGTTCGTCCTGAATGCCTCGGCGCGCGCCGATGCGGCCACGCTGTTTCAAAGCGGCTTCCAGCGTGTGCGCCGGGAGTGCGAGGACTTCACCGTCGCCGGATATTGCAACCCGCTGCGCAATGCTGCCGATCTGCGGCGGCTGGGCATCGACGGACTGCTGACGGCTAATGAAATACGTCCTCACGGCACCGAACTGAAGCCAGGGGTGTGGGTCGGCAAGGCAGCCCGCATTCATCGCAAAGCTCGCATCATTGCACCCGCATTCATCGGGGCGCAAGCCAGAGTGCATGCTTCGGCGTTAATCACCCGCGGCTCCATCATCGAGCATCACGCGGAAGTCGATTGCGGCACCGTAGTAGAAAACTCGACTGTCCTGCCTTTCACCCGCATCGGCGCTGGACTCGATGTGATGCACTCCGTCGTCGGCTTTCGTCGCCTCGCACACCTACGGCAGAACGTCGAGGTGGAAATCGCGGACGAGAAATTTGTCGGTATGGTGCCTTTAAGCGCAGTTTCGCGCCTGGCAGGCAGCACTGCGGCGCTTTTTGCATTCATACCTATGCAGCTTTATCGCGGTCTCTTTGCGCCGTCCCAGCGCAAGAGTGCCGCGCAAATGCCGGAAACTCTGGAAGAGGCGAAAGCCATCCTCCAGGATCCGGTCTTGGAAGTTCCGGCAACCGGCGCGGAACCTTCCGAGTTCCCCTCCAACTTAGCAGTCGCGAGGAGATATGGAGAACAGTAGTCGGCCCGTGGTAGTGAAAAGAATGCCGGAAAGAATGAACCTCAAACAGGCCCGGAAGTTCTTGAAAGAAGTGGAGCCCTTTTTGATTTCAGACCGGCCCCAGGTTGTCTTCGACATGTCTCAGGTGCGGCAGATTGATGCCGCTGGTATTGACATCTTATTGCGGTGCATGCGGCAAGCCATGAAGCATGATGGCGACTTGAAATTAGCGTCGCTGTCGCCCCAGGCTGCGGTTGTGTTGGAGCTCACTCGCGCCGACCGGCTTTTCGAAATTTATGACAACTCGACAGCCGCGGCTAAGAGCTTCAGTTGCTTCCTGCCCAACGCGATCAAGAGCATGTACGACCATCCGCTGGAGGGAGCGGTAACCATGCTTCCGCCCCAGCCGCCACAGGACGGTGATTACACCGGAGGCGCCGAACTGGCGGCATGAGCGTGGATCCCGAACTGTTAATCGCGGACGTTCCTACTCCGGGCGGCTGGCGCGATCTGGTCGCTCGCTGGTGTCCGCAGTACGCCTCGCACTCGAAGATCCTGAACGGCAGCATCATTCTGCTGATCGGATCAATCGTCGTGAGTGCGGCCAATTTCGGCTACAACATTGGCGTTGCTCGCCTGCTCGGCGCATCCGATTTCAGTCACGCTGCCGCTGCAGTCACCATCCTGATGCTGATCTCCGCTATCACACTTTCCTTTCAGCTGATGTGCACCAAGCTGATCGCGAAGGCGGACACTCTGGAAAACAAGGCATCCGTGTTCCAGCACCTGATGAAGCGCGCTTGGGTAATCGGCTTCGCTTTGGGTGCTTTTATGTTGGCCGGAAGCTCGGTGCTTACAACCTACCTGCGGCTCTCCAGTCCATGGATCATCATCCTGCTGGCGGTTGGGCTTACCATCTACGTCCCGTTGGGTGTTAAGCGTGGCGGATTGCAGGGGACCTGCCGTTTCCGCGGTTTGGCCTGGAACATGGCAGCCGAAGCGATTGTCAAGTTCGTCGGTGCCATCGTCCTCATTGAGCTGGGGTTTGGCGTCCTGGGTGCCGTCGCTGCCATTTCTGCTTCTGTCATCCTGGCGTTCTGCCTGCCGGACAAAGCGCGCGAGCTCCGCGGTCGCGCGGTAGCCGGAGCTTCAGCCCCGGTCGGCGAGGCAAGGCAAGCGATCGTGTTTTTCGTAGGACAGGTTGTCATCAGCAATATCGATATCCTGATGGTGAAACATTTCTTCCGGCCCGACATTGCCGGGCTTTACGCCGCCATCGCGTTGGTGGGGCGGCTCCTCTATTTTGGAGCCTGGTCGGTCGTCAGTGCGATGTTTCCAGTTTCAGCGGAGAACAAGCAGGAAGGCTCTTCCGGCTCACTGTTGGCGATCCCGTTATTGCTGGTCACCGGCATGTCGATAGTTTTCGTCCTGTTGCTGGCCGCATTTCCAGCCCTGGTTTTTCAATCACTGTTTGGATCTCACTTCCCGACCGGAATAGGAGATCTGAACTGGCTACTGTGCATGAATGCGGCGGCTACGGGAGTTTATGCCATCGCTGTCGTGCTCATCACATACGAGATGTCTCGCCGCATAGCCAACACCGGCTGGCTGCAGTTGGTGGTCAGTGGCCTGATCATTCTCGGAATTTCATGGTTCCATTCAACGCTGTTGGAGGTGATTGTCGTCCAGCAGGTCCTTCGAGTTTTGTTGTTGATTGCGGTCGCTTCGCCCTTCGTCAAGATGTGGGCGACCGCTGGCGGGAGACTCCATGAAGAGGCTACGGCGCGTTACTGAAGCAGAAGTTATAGCAGAGTTCCTGAAGAACGAGTTCTATCAGGAGGAGTTTCACCAAGACCGCGAGCAGTTCGAGCAGCTGGTTCTGGGGGCTCAGATTACCGATGAAGCGGGAAATGCGTTGCGCCGGGCTCTCTTATTTCGCCGCCGCGGCCACATGTGGCGGGAATTGCCAACGGACACGCAATGGTGGGAAGTGCAGATCGAACCTCAGGACCTGGAGCGCTTGCGGGTATTTCCTCGCGCGCAGTGGCGCCGCGTCGCCAACGGCAGTTTCCTGCTGAAGGATATCGTTCGGCGCATCAAAACAAAGGGATTTCGCGGAAGGACGCGTGATTTCATCGCCAAGGTTCAGGCGCTTAGTTACCGCTTGCGAAATCATGAGGACAACAGTGCGGTCCTGCTGATCGGCATCGATGATGAAAACCCCGTGACGGTGCTGGAGGGGAATCATCGGCTCACCGCAGCGTTGTTGGCTTCTCCTGAGGTGCTGCGCGGCCGCTTCCGTGTTTTTTGCGGATTGTCTCCGGACATGGCGAAGTCATGTTGGTATCAGACGAATCTGCCGAACCTCTGGCGTTATGCGCGCAACCGCACGCGCAATCTGTTTTACGATCGCGACGCCGATGTGGAACGGCTGATGAAAGCCAAGACTTCGAGCCCCGGCTGCAAGCCCGTCCTTGACGCCGGCAAGCGCCGGCGAGGTGCTCACGAATTCGGAAGTAAGCAGGCCCTAGCGAAATTTCTTCCCCTGGGAGGGCTACATGAAAGCTCATCAGAAAACACTTGCCCGCGTCATGTCGGCGGTCTTGGGATTGGTTCTATGCGGATTGCCGGAATACGCCCAAGCCATGCCACAACAAACACAAGATCAACAAACCCAGCAGAACGGTACTACAGTGAACCCGGCACAGGGGCCGCTAATACCTGTTCCTACACAGAACCAGCCGAACACTCAGAATCCGCCTTCCACTAATCCGGAGAGCTCAACCCAGCCGCTGCCGGCGACGCCCGCTCCGCAGCCAAAGCCAGAGCAGCAGACGCAGCAGCCTTTGGGCGCGGCAACCGCTGAAGGCGTTCCGACTGTCGGTGGGGCGGCTTCGCGACCGGCGGGAGAAGCGATCGCTCCCGCTAAGCAAAGCCAGAAACGCTCGCTGCTGCTGAAAGTGGGGCTGATTGCGGCAGCCGGTATTGCCGCCGGAACAGTGTACGGCTTGTCGAAGGCTACGCCTAGTAAGCCTGGCTCATCGACCGCGCTCGCCACGGTGAAGTGATGGCGCTGGTTTTGCGCTCGCCGGAATGTAGGAACGGACGGATCTCGCCCAACCTCCGTTTGCGACGTCACCGGCGCCCCTGAAGCCGCACAGCGATATGAAGCGAGTCGGAGAGACCCTGTGCCAATGTCTTCCTCATCCCGTCGCCGTCCGCTCCTGATCTCGTTCTCCGGCGTTGATGGAGCCGGCAAGAGCACGCAGATCACGAATCTGCAAGAGTTCTTGCGCGCGCGCGGACTGCAGACAAAGCTGCTCGCGTTTTGGGATAACGTCGTAGTGCTCAGCCGCTACCGCGAAGGCTTTGTGCATAAGGTCTATGGCAGCGAGCGCGGCATCGGCGCGCCGGGCAAGCCGGTCAATCGTCGCGATAAGAACGTTCGCAAGTGGTATCTCACACTGGTCCGGCATGGGCTTTACTTGCTGGACGCGATGCATCTTGTGACCGTGGTTGCGGCGGCTCGCAAATCGGGCGTGGATGTCGTCATCATGGATCGCTACATCTACGACGAGCTGGCAAATCTGCCGCTGGGCAATGCCGCAACCAGGATTTTTGTACGTATGATCAGTAACTTCGTCCCGCGGCCTGACATTGCTTATCTGCTGGACGCCAATCCGGAGGAAGCGGTGCAACGTAAGCCCGAATATCCACTGGATTTTCTGCGGGAATGCCGGTCGTCCTATCATCGACTCGCGCAAATCCTGGGATACATGACTGTCATTCCTCCGCTGCCCTTAGCCGAGGCGATAAGCGAAGTAGAGCAGGCATTTCTGTGTCGCGTTCCTGACGGCGGCCAGACTACGGGAACTAACCTTGACACAGCCCAAGTGGCCTGACTTCCGGCCATTACCGTGAAGCTGATTGCCGGCTTGTCCCTCGGATGAACTCAATTGCCGGTAACAATTACCCTCCCGCATCCGTTCCTACCCATTGGATGATTCGGCTCCGAACGTCGCTCATTGATAGCAAAAGAGTTAGCAGCACTTTCTTGGATAAGCGGTTTGGCCATCTACTTGTAAGAGAACAGATTGTCGGCGTGCGCGGTCGCATTGGATTCTGCGGAGCCGGCTCGCCGGTAACCTGGCCGCATGTAGACGGTTCGGCGACTTTGGAGGAATGGTAAATGAAGATCTCAATGCTATTGGCGCTGCCCCTGGCCGTCTCGTTAATAGTGCTGCCGGCCATCGCGCAGCAGACGTCGTCCAACAATCAGCAACCGGCCACGTCGTCTGCTCAGAACAGCCAGCAGTCGGGCGAAAGCAGTTCGCAGCCAACCCCGAACGCGAACTCGGATCAGAATATGTCGGCGCTGCAGCCGCTTCAGCCCGAGACCCACGAAGGTTTCTGGGGAAAGCTCAACCCCTTTGCGCGCAAGAAGTATGTGCAGCGCCAGC
Organism: uncultured Acidobacteriaceae bacterium; assembly: GCA_963818905.1. Lineage (GTDB taxonomy): Bacteria > Acidobacteriota > Terriglobia > Terriglobales > Acidobacteriaceae > Bog-257. Next base: position 36,125 of record CAWFUE010000051.1, on the reverse strand, counting down.
TTACCCCAGTACGTGACCGCGTGAATGAGTTGGATGATCTCACGGCCGAGAACACCCGCCAGATCAAAGACGTAGACGCTCGGGCCCAGGAAGGAATTCGGCAGGCGGACGCCAAGGCGACGCTCGCCGACCAGCACGCCACGGACGCTGGTAACAAAGCACAGCAGGCGAACCAGACTGCTACCCAGGCTAGCAACCGTTTGAACACGGTCGAGCAGGTGGTCGGCAACATCGACCAGTACAAGCCGGCGACGGAGACTGAGATCCGCTTCCGCTCTGGCCAAACTGTGCTGAGTGCGAAAGACAAGCAAGCCCTGGACGACATGACCTCCGATCTAAAAGATCAGAAGGGCTACATCATTCAGGTGCAGGGCTTCTCCTCCGGCGCCGGCCAGTATGGCATTCGCAACTCGCAAAACATGGCCAACGCCGTGGTGCGTTATTTGGTCGAGAAAAATCAGATTCCCGTGTATCGCGTCTTCGTACTGGGCATGGGCAATGCGAAAGTGCCCGCGGAAGACGGTGGCACGAGCAGTGCCCATGGCAATCGTGTCGAAATCAGCCTGTTGAAGAATGACGTGGATCAACTCGCTTCCGCTTCGCAGACCAATATGCCCGACGGAATGAGCAATGGGAACAACAGCTATTCGGCTCAGCCGTCACAGGGACCGTCGGCTGCGATGCAGCAGCAGCCCAGCAATACCAACCCGACACCCGCAACTAACGCCCCTCAGCAGTAGGCCTCGCTTCAGCAGGATTCGGCCTACCTCCTCCGGCCCCTCGCATGAGCGGGGGGCTTCTTCGTTCTCACCGGCCTATTCATTTAAAATCACTGCGAGGATGGCAGCGTAACTCATGGCAGCGGTTACCTATCTGGAAGCAATTCGCCAGGGTATTTGGGAAGAAATGGAACGTGACCCCGCAGTCTTCTGCATCGGTGAGGACATCGGGATCTATGGCGGAGCATTCAAAGTCACCGAGGGACTCATAGACCGCTTCGGGCCCGAGCGCGTGATCGACACGCCGATTTCGGAGATGGCAATCATCAACGCCAGCTTCGGCGCGTCCCTCACGGGATTACGTCCTGTCGCTGAATTCCAGTTCATGGATTTCATCAGCTGTGCCTTCAACCAGATCAACAACATGCTGGCGAAGGCGCATTTTCGCTGGGGAGCTCCGGTACCGGTGGTCGTGCGCGGTCCCTCCGGCGGCGGCGTTCACGGTGGCCCGTTTCACTCGCAAAATCCCGAGACTTATTTCGCCCACACGCCGGGGTTGAAGGTTGTTTGTCCGGCCAGTGCCTACGATGCCAAGGGGCTGATCAAGTCGGCGATTCGAGATAACAATCCGGTGCTGTTCTTCGAGCACAAGTTTCTTTACCGTCGCATCAAGGAAGAGCTCCCGGCTGAAGACTACACCGTTCCCATCGGCAAGGCGCGCATGGTGCGCGAAGGACGCGATGTGAGCGTGGTTACCTACGCCGCGATGGTCTATACGGCGCTCGAAGCGGCCGAGATACTGGCAAAGGAAGGCATTGAGCTCGAGGTTGTTGATCTACGCACGGTGTTGCCGCTCGACCGCGATGCAATACGCGTAACAGTGGAGAAGACGAATCGCGTGATCGTACTGCATGAAGATACCAGGACTGGCGGTATTGCGGGCGAGGTAGCTGCCATCATTAACGAAGAGTGCTTCGATTCGCTCGACGCGCCGATCATTCGCATCGCCTCGGTCGACACCCCAGTGCCTTTTTCACCGCCGCTCGAAGAAGTTTTTCTTCCCAGAGTTGAAGACGTAGTGCGTGAGGCGCGCCGGCTGCGCAGTTATTGAAACGGTGTGATATCGGAAACCTGGGCGCGCTTGGGAGCGGTAAATTGGTGGTTCCAATCTGTTAGCCTTTTCAAACCGTCATGCTGCTCGTAGCAGGATGATGAATTTATCAGCCGTTTGCTCACATCCATTCCAAGGAGAAACATGCGCGGATTCATAGTGGGAGTCATCATCACCCTTCTTGTGATCGTTGGCGGCGCCTATTTTTACCTTACCAGCGGCCACTTCGATACCCGTGCCGTCGGCAATACGCCCAGCACATTTGAACGGCGCACGGCCAACCAGTCCGTGGACGAATGGGTTGACGATCACGCTCCCAAGCAGGCGAACCCGTTTCAGCCCACCATGCAGAACATCATGGATGGCTCCATGACATACGACAAGAACTGCGCCATGTGCCACGGCAGTTTGAAGGAGCCGGTCTCACCGATGCGCACGAAGTTTTATCCTTCGGTGCCGCAACTCATGTCCAACACTCCAGATGATCCCGATGGAAATCTCTTCTACGTAATTAAATATGGAATCCGCTACACGGCCATGCCCGGGTGGGAGGGCGTTCTGAGCGATGACGACATCTGGAAGACGGTGCTCTTCATCAAGAACTCAGGGCAAATGAAGGACAACTCGCAGGAACAAAATGGCCAGAACCTGCAGCACATGGATAACTCAAAGAAGCCAGAGCAGAAGTGAACGCTTTTCGCCTTTTGCTCTTCGCTTTTCGCCAGAATCAGGTTGCGGAGGACCAGGCCATTTCCAGTGCTTCTCTAGGCAACGTTGGGTGAAGCGCCTTCTCACACGCCGCTGACAAACTCCGGATTTCGCCATGATCAGGCAGAGCGGACCTTCAGGTCCGCGTCCAAGTCCTTTATCTTCTACCTCCGGAGCAGGCTTCAGCCGGCGGCACTCGTTTCCTTCACACCGGGAAGGCGTGCTCCACCCGAGTTACACCAACGTAATCAGGACAAATAGCGAAGAACGCAAGAGGGTAGCGAAAGGCGCTTTCTTACCCATTCGGCCGGACGACCTTGGTGTGTCCGTTGGTTTTCAGCTTGAATGCACTCCCGGGAATCTTCTCATTGATCTGAATATTACTGTACTTGGTGAGACGGTAATCGCCTGACGGTTGATCGAGCTTCTGTTGCACGCTGACCCCCCGCGCAGGATCAATCCACAGGGTGATTGTCGCAAACATATTGCGCACGCGCTCCGATTTCGGAGTGAGGACCAGCTTGCCGGTATTGACGCCCAGCACTTGCTCTGTGCCGGCGTACTGTATGTCATACGAATTCTGCAAAGCGTGTCCACTGCCGCCAAAACCAAGCACCAGATAGCTCTCTACTTCCGCTTTGTTCTTGCCGGCATTGTATTCCGTCACCTGATCGATCGTGGGCTGAAAATAGCTGACAATGCCATTGGAGAACAGAACATATTTCTTGTCAGGCGACGTAATGTCGGCAGCCATTTCAATGCTGTCTCCCTGCTTTCGGAAATACATGGTGCCCTTTTGGATGTCGTGGTCGTCGACCACCTTGGAATACGTGTCCCATACAAAGTCGCACTGCGCGCTGTGGAAATTGGCTGCAGTGTGATCCATGGAGTTAAGAATGGATTCGAGAGTCTGGGCCTGAGCTTCGCACACGCCGCAAAGCAGGAACAATCCCACAACTGCAATGATGGCCTTCTTCATGTTCTTGTTAGATGAAATTTATCAGCCGCCGTGCTCGTTTCAGAGAGTCAGCGGTGCACCCAGACCTTGTACGCGACAATCTTGTGATTGCCATCCTGTAACGGTTTGTAGCGATCAATCGTTACGTAACCCCCGATCGGCTCGATAACTCTCAATAGTGATTCCCGGGTCTGACTATCGCTACCGGACTGTACCGCCGAGGCATCTACGGTGTAAAGGAAACCATCTCCTTCCTGCTGCACGACGACTTCAGTCTGATGCGGAGGGCGCGGTTGCGGTTTGTCCCGAAAGTTAATCCACAGGGGAGCAAGAAAAATAAAGGCGAGAATGAGCGAGACGATGACATCGTAGTGAACGCAGCCACGCGGATAAGTCCACCAGATGTAGCTCTTGATCGCCTGTCCCACTTTACTCATTACTTTTCAGAGTCTAGAGAGATGATGGGAGAAGTGCAAGGAATGCCGCTATTCGCTTCTCGCCCTTCGCTTTTGCCTTTCGTTACTTTGCCTTTCGTTATTCGCAGGTCGCGCTTCTGAGTTTGCTCTGGCGTCCGCGATTTTCGGCTCCGGTTTCTTTCCTATGAGTCAATCCACTCAGGCGAAAAGCGGCTCTTCTACGTTCTCAACTCCACCACTGTGGCTCCGCCCCCGCCCTCGTTCTGCGGAGGCTCGCTTACGTTAGCGACATGAGGATGTTTTTGTAAGAACTGACGCAGGGCTTTGCGCAGGATTCCCATTCCGCTGCCGTGCACCACGCGTACTCGAACGGCGCCCGCGAGGAATGCGCGATCGACGAACTTTTCGACCGCTCGCGTGGCTTCATCCACGGTCTGTCCGATAACGTTGATCTCAGTGGGGACGTTGTCATCTTCGCGTGCCAGCGAAACATTGATGCCCCGCGACCGCGCGGCAGCAACCGGACTGTCGCCGGCATGCGCCACCACGCTGGCAAAATCGTCCCGGGCGACCTTCATCTTCATCGGTCCAACCGCGACTTCAAATGTGTCATCGTCAAAGTAGCGCAAAACGCGCGCGTCGCGGCCCAAAGATTTCAGCCGAACCGTATCGCCTAGCGACACGTGCTTCACAATATGCTGCTGCGCGTGGGGATCTTCAGTGTCAGCACCCGTGCTGTGCGCTACAACGGTGGAGTCGAACTGCTCGCGGAACTCGCGGCGCATCTTAGCAATGCGGCGCTCCGCATCCTTCGAGAGCTTCGACGCCTGCGCGCGGTCCTGAACTGCATTCACGGTCTCGCGCACGCGATATTCGAAGTCACGGAGAATGCTCTCCAGCTTCTTTTCCAACTCGCGAAGTTTCTCTTTCTGTTCCTTGCGGCCCTCCAACTCAAGATGATTACGCCGGCGCGCCAGTTCCTGCTCGCGCGAGCGCAGTGCCGCACGCTCGGCATCAAGTTGCCGTAATTCACTGTGCAGACGATCGACAAAGCGGGAGACATCCTGTGCTTGAGAGGTCATCCGCTGGCGCGCTTCTTCCACAATGGCGGAGTTCAGCCCCAGCTTCTGCGCGATATTGATTCCGGCTGAAGCTCCTGGTACGCCGATGTGAAGCTCGTAAGTGGGAGCGAGCGTATGCTCGTCGAATCCAACTGCGGCGTTCAGCACACCCACCGTATTCGCCGCATAAACTTTGAGTGCCATATGGTGCGTGGAGATGATGCTCAAGCAGCCGGCGCGCCTGAAGTGTTCTGCAATAGCCACAGCCAGCGCCGCGCCCTCCTCGGGATCGGTAGCTGAGCCCAACTCGTCCAGCAACACCAGAGAGCTCGCTGTGACGTGATGCGAGATGAAGTCAATGTTCGTAAGGTGAGCGGAGAAGGTGGAGAGGTTCTGTTCGATGGACTGGTAATCGCCGATATCGGCGAAGACGGCATCGAAGATCGGCAACTCGGCGCGATCGGCTGGGATCGGGATACCGGATTGCGCCATGAGGGTCAGCAGGCCCACAGTTTTCAGAGCTACGCTTTTGCCGCCGGTATTAGGACCACTGATGACGAGTTGACGATGTTGACCGTCCAACTCAACCGTGAGCGGGACCACGGCAGCGCCGCGGAGTTTGAGCGTGCGTTGCAGCAGCGGATGCCGGGCGTTGCGCAGAATCAGCGCGTCACATCCGCCCGAGTGAGGCGAACCGTCATCCCGTGACGAGGTAACTGCCGGCGCGATGTCTGGTGGCGAACCATTCTGCCGGTCCGACGACTCACCATCGAGCAGCTTTACCGCAACGCAGTCGTAATCTTCGGCAAAGCGCGCTTTGGCGAATTGCAGCTCGAGTTCTCCCAGCACTTCTACAGCCTGCGCGAACTCGTCGGCGTGCTCTCCCAATCGCGCGGTCATGTCCAGCAGAATGCGATGGATCTCCGCCTGCTCGTCTTCCAGTAAACGGACGAGATCGTTGTTCTGCTCGATGGTCTCCAGCGGCTCGATAAACACGGTCTGACCACTGGAGGAAGCGCCATGAGCTACGCCTTGCACCCGGCGACGCTGCTCCACCTTCACCGGAATTACGAAGCGCTCGCCCCGGATCGTGACCAGTTCTTCCTGGGCCGCCCCACCTTCGGAAAGCCGCCGCAGATAGCTCCGCAACGACTCATGAATAACTCGCTTCTGCTTTTCGATATCGCGTCGGATGTGAGCCAGCTCCGGCGAGGCGCGGTCATCCAGAGTTCCGTCGGGCAGGATTTTGTTGCGGAAGTGCCGCAGCAGAAGAGTGAAATCGGCAATGTCTTGCGAAAGCTGGCGCACGGCTCGCCAGTTGCCTTCGACGTTAGCCGCAGGGTGCAACGCGATTTCGCGCCACTCCGCAGCCCGGTCGGCCAACAAAACCAGATCGCGGATTTCGGCAATCTCCAGAGCTGCTCCACTGATCCGGGACTTGTCGATCAAGGTTGAGGGATCGACCAGGCCATGAAAATCAAAACCCGCGCCGGCACGAAGATAACCGCGCAGTTCCTCGGTGAGCTGATGCTGCCGCTCGATCCACTGGCGCTCACGTGAGGGCGTGAGCTCGGTCACGCGCGTATGTCCAAGAGGCGAGCTGGTATAGGCGGCCAGTACCTGCCGCAGCTGATCGAATTCGAGCAAGCGCTCGGCGAAATGTTGCATGGAGCTGGGAACGTCCATTAATACCTGCGTGTATGGTACAAGAGAAGGCTTGGGCGAATCATGGACGTCCAACAGTAAGTCCGCTGACATTCAATTTGCAATTTCATGCGGTATTCACGTGGCAACAGCCACCCTTGACTACCGCTCCGGCCATTGGCCGGATAAACTGTTTCGGCGGACTTGTCCCGCAGCATCTTAAGCCGGGCTGCTGAAGGCCGCCTATCATCTAGCTTTGCGCCGCTTTAGAGAGGAGCTCATGCTACCGCGTTCCGATGCCTTCGTTTTCTTTGGCGCCACGGGCGATCTCGCCTACAAGAAGATTTTTCCGGCGCTGCAGAGCATGGTGCAGCAGGGTACGCTTGATGTTCCAGTCATCGGCGTCGCCAAGTCGGGTTGGACGCTTGAGCAGTTGCGCGAGCGAGCTCGCGACAGCATCACCAAGTACGGAGGGGGCGTGGATGAAGACGCCTTCCACAAGCTCTGCGAGCTGCTCGACTACCTGGACGGCGACTACAAGGACGATAAGACGTACCAGTCATTGCGCTCCAAACTGGGAGACGCACAAGCGCCGACGCATTATCTGGCTATTCCTCCCAGCATGTTTCCCGTGGTGGTTCGCGGCCTGGAGAAGTCGGGTAGCGCAAAGAACGCGCGCGTCATCCTTGAAAAGCCCTTCGGGCGTGACCTGGTCTCAGCGCGCAAGCTTAACGAGACGCTGCATGAGGCCTTTCCGGAAGAAAACATCTTTCGCATCGATCATTACCTCGGGAAAGAAGCGGTAGAGAACCTGCTGATCTTTCGCTTCGCCAACAGTTTTCTTGAACCGATCTGGAATCGCAACTATGTGCATAGCGTGCAGATCACAATGGCGGAGTCGTTCGGGGTCGAGGGCCGGGGAAAGTTTTACGAGGAAGCCGGCGCTATCCGCGACGTAATCCAAAATCACATGCTGCAGGTGGTCGCCTTCCTGGCGATGGAGCCACCCACCACGATCTACGTTGATTCGGTGCGGGACGAGCAGGTAAAGATCTTTCGCACCATTCCGCCTCTTAGCCCGGCCAATATCGTGCGCGGGCAGTTCAATGGTTATCGCAGCGAGCCCGGCGTCTCGCCCCATTCGGATGTAGAGACATTCGCAGCGGTCCGGCTCGAGATCGACTCCTGGCGATGGGCTGGAGTTCCGTTCCTGATTCGCGCCGGCAAGCGATTGCCGATCACGGCCACCGAAGTCTACGTCAAATTACGCAAGCCTCCTCTCAGCAAGATGGGCGGCGATGGCCGAAATTATTACCGCTTCCGGTTGGGACCTGACATTGAATTAAGTCTGGGAGGACGCGTGAAGCGGCCTGGACCGCTGATGGTACCGATGCCGGTGGAACTGTCGGCGGTAAAGTACACGACGAATGACGAGATGGACGCCTACCAACGTTTGCTCAGCGATGCGATGAGGGGCGATCCTCTGCTCTTTGTGCGGCAGGACGCAGTAGAGGCCGCGTGGGCAATTGTGGATCCTATTCTCGGAGATTGCTGCCCGACCGAGCTGTACGAGCCAGGCACATGGGGTCCGCCGGATTCGCGCGAGCTGGCTGCCGACATCGGCGGGTGGCACGATCCGACGTAGGATTTCCGGCTGGCGTGTAGCGGAACGCCGGATCACGTGCGAAAAGCTCAGAACCGCAGATCCCTCGACTGCTTGCGGCAGCTATCCCATCCTTTCGCCAAAACGAACACCAAAGGATAGGGCACCGGCACCCAGCAACACGTCAATTCAGCAATCCGAAAACAGCAACCCCGGTCTGTGTTCCCACAAATACCTTCCCGTTGGCGACGATCGGCGTGATGAACTTATTGCCCGGACCAAACTGATCACGCGATCCCGCCTGATTGCTGTCATACAACTCGTGCGCGAGATTGGTTGCGTCGTAGGCGTAGAGGATCGCAGGACTGCTGTTGGAGACGGCCCAGACGATCGCGTTCGAGGTCTGATTCGCCGAGATCAGCGGCGTCGTCCCCGGATACGGAAAGGTGGCTGTGCTCTGTGAACTTGGGGTGGTTGCCAGCATCGCGTTGGAAATAGGGAAGGCCTTCAGGTTGTCGCCTACGTCGCCGTAATATACCGTGTTGTTGAAATACGACGGCTTGGCCCACTCGCCTCCCGGCAGCGCGCCGTCGATCTCCTGATAGATGGCGCTGTCGTTGTTCGGATTGAACTTCCCCATGTTGTCGCGATTGACCACGTAGATGTTGGTGTCCTTGCCAGCGCCGACGGCGAGGTGATGCACGTTGCCACCGTTGTCATAGATATCGGGCAGGACGATGACGCCGCCGGAGCCGAGATCTTCGTCATTATCGGACTCCTGCACAGTGTCGTACATGTTGAAGTAGTCGGCCACCGCGAGCTGGCCTTCGGCGGTGGACAGTTTCATGAACGCGTTCCCGTAATCGCCATTGATCGGAAATCCCTGCGAGTTCAGCGTGGTGTCGAAGACGCCGTTGGCATCGAGGAAGTAAATATTGCCCGAGATGTCCGCCGCCAGTCCGGAGCCGGTCATCCAGACCGATCCTTCGTAGCCATTGGGTGTGACGTCGATAACGGATTGCTGTGCCAGCGTGCGATCGTTGTAGGCCATGATCCAGCCGGTGTAGGGACGGTTATCGCAGTGCGAGGTGAAGGCGATGTAGACCGTCCCACCGTAGGTCAGCAGTCCGGCGCGCTCCGCGTACTGAGCAGGATTGAAGATGACGAAACCGCCCTGGCTGCCGTCGCCCGTGCCCGGATACATAGCGCTGATTTCCATTGGACCGCCAAACAACTCCGCTCCGGTCGAGAGATCGAGCGCGTGCAGGCGCTGATAATAATTGCCCGAAGAATCTTTGCTCATCGCCACGAAGTAGATTGCGCCGTTGTGTCCGGCGCTTTTATCGATTACGGGAGTGTCAGTGATGCCGATTTGCGGAGAGATCTGCCCACATCCGCGATCGTCGCTCGGCGACTCGCCTGATCCGAGCGCTGAGACATGCCAGAATTGCGCCCCCGTGTTCGGATTGAGAGCGTAAACACTGTCGTTCTCCGTTACTACGTAAAGCACGTTGGCTATGTTGGCGCCGATAGGCTGATGGTTGACGTACAGGGGTTGGGCGTCGACATGGCCATCAAGCGTGAAGAAGTTGACCTTGCCAAAGCTGTTGACGTTGACGTTGCTCGTCGTCAGGGTCGTTTCCTGCGCCGTATATCCCTGACGGAAGACGTTGTAATGGTAGGTGAGTACGTCGGTGGGATATTGGATTGGCAGACCTTGTCTTGCCGGTGTGCTTGAACTGGGCGTTGCGGAACCGGAACTGGCGGGAGATGAAGAGGGAGATGTCGCTCCTACAGCACATAGCGCTACAGCGACGAAAAGGAGCAAGGAGCAAATCAATTTAGCTTGGTTCAACACGTGTCACCCCGCAGAAGAATTGGAGTCCGACGAAAGTAGATGCCCCCATGGCATCACGGCGTTGTGCAATTATGCACCAAACGGAGGCTATGTGAGCGGCGCTTTGGTGCTAAGGCTGCGCTTTTTGTGGAGTATTGGGCGGTATCGACTGGGGCATTGCAAGCGGGCTCTCAGGGGTGAGTGAACTGCTAGGCGAGAGTTGCTAGCGCTTTCGCGCGTGCGCCGATCGTCTAGACACGGGCGACGTGTCGCGAAATTGTACCTTTGCGTCAAGGGGTGCATCCTACTATCTTGCTATGCGCTCACAGAAGCTCGAAAAGTGCGCTAATCCAGACTGTAATGCCGAGTTCAAACGGCTTGGCACCGGCAAGATCTACACGTTACATGTAGACCAGCCTCAGGATTGGGGTCTGCCGCCGCACATCAAGCAGAAAGTGGTTTGGCTCTGCTCCAAATGTGCCGTGACCAAACAGGTGGAATTTGACCAGCAGCGCTGTGAAGTCTTGGTCGTCGGCCGACAACAATCACAGCGACAATCGGCGTAGCAGATGTCGGACGGGCCTCGGACGATCTGCTTTAGACAAACCTGCGGTATATCGATAGCTTTTGCGATCTAGCCCGTTATACTTCTGGAACGGCGCCTCTGCGCACCGGCATCCAACCCTCATGGTTTCACGAGTACAACCTCTCAGTCAGCAGGACCTTCGCGATCTCGGCTTCGGATCGGTTGTCTCGCGGGAGAGCCATCAGCGCCTGCTGAATCGCGATGGCAGTTTCAATGTCGAGCGCCGTGGACTGGGCTTTCGCGCTTCGCTGAATCTCTACCACGTTCTGCTCGCCATGCCCTGGGGACAATTTTTTCTGTTGGGAGTTGTCAGCTATGTGCTGGCGAATGCCATTTTCGCATGTGCCTATCTGGCGTGCGGACGCAACTCTCTGCTCACTACAGCACCCGGTATGGAGCAACACCCGTTCCTGCGAGCCTTCTTCTTCAGCGTGGAGACGATCTCCACCATCGGCTACGGCAATGTTGTGCCGGTCGGAATCGCAGCCAATATCGTCGTCACCATCGAGGCGCTGGCCGGCCTGATGGGCTTTGCAATTGCGACCGGCTTGCTGTTCGCGCGCTTTTCGCGTCCCATCGCTAACGTTGTCTTCAGCAGTCATGCGGTAATTGCTCCCTATCAGAGCGTCCGTGCTCTGGAGTTTCGCGTGGCCAACGCCCGCTCTAACGAGCTGATCGAGGTTTCGGCCAAGGTCATCCTGAGCCGGTTTGAGCAGGTGGATGGAGTGCGCACGCGCCGTTACTATCCGCTGACGCTGGAGCGCGACGGCGTGGTTTTCCTTCCCTTAACGTGGACCGTCGTGCATCCCATCGATGAGAGCAGCATCTTTCATGGGGAGACGCCGGAATCGCTGCGCAACTCCGCCGCCGAGGTGTTGGTTCTGTTGAAGGCTTTCGACGAAACCTTCTCCACCATCGTGCAGACGCGCACGTCCTATCTCTGGGACGACATTGTGTGGGGAGCGCGTTTCGCCAATGCCTTCATGGCAGACGCGGCGGAGCGTTTCGCGAATCGCGGCAAGAAAGGGAAAGTTGCAGTCGACATGCGGCTGTTCGACATAATCGAGCCGGTTCTGGATCGATTAAATCGTTGAATATCTCATGCCGCTCCCGCACAATATTGCCGACTCTCCGCTTACCTCGGCAGTAAGGTCCTGCTGCCAGATTTTGCAGTACAGCTTTAGCGCTGGCGATTTGTGTCTGCCTGCGCCCAAACGCAAACGGAGGAACTATGGCTGACGCAATGGTCGGTTTGACGAAGAAAATTTCTGGGTGGTCGATCCTGCTCGGCATTCTGATGATCATCGCCGGGATCATCGCCATCTTCGCGCCCTGGGAGGCCGGACTCGTCATAACCCTGGTTGTCGGATGGTGCGCCATCTTCAACGGCTTTGCTCAGATTGTCTACGCATTCCGCACGCATGGCGGCTGGCACGTCGCACTGGAAGTGATTCTCGGCATCATTTACATCATCGCCGGCATTTACCTGCTGATGCATCCCCGAGCCGGACTGCTGGCGCTCACTTTGATATTGGCTTCATTTCTTCTCGTCTACGGCATCTTCGCGCTGGTACTGGCGTTCCGCTTGAAGCCGCGCCAAGGCTGGGGATGGGTCTTGTTCGATGCGATCGTCACCATCCTGCTGGGCATCCTGATCTGGGCACACTGGCCATGGAATTCGGCGTGGGTGGTGGGAACGCTGTTCGGCATCAGCATCTTCATCTCCGGTATAACGCGTCTGATGGTGTCGCTGGCGCTGCGCAAGGTAGCGAGCGCGCCTGCGTAAGAAGTAGTGAGCCTGACTTGCGACCGGCGGTCCGCAAAATCAAGAGCCAAGCGCCGATCCGGATCTGCGACAACGGCGGGTGGACCGACACGTGGTTCGCGCATCATGGGACGGTGCTGAATATTGCCGTTTCGCCAGTTGTCGAGGTCGAGCTCAGCGTATTCGATGGTAACGGCGCCGCTCCCATCGTTATCGACGCTCGCAATTATGGTGATCGTTACAGCATTCGACAGCCGAACGGCAATTATGGGAAGCACCCTCTCATCGAGGCAGCTTTCGACTGCCTGCCTGTGCCTCCTGGTCAAAGCGTTGAGCTTTCAATCTATAGCGAAGCGCCGGCCGCGGGTTCGACCGGGACTTCCGCTTCCGTCGTGGTCGCAGTTCTCGGAGCATTGGATTGCTTAACCCCCGGACGGCTGAATCGATATGAGATAGCCGCCGCGGCACATCGGGTCGAAACTGAGTTGTTGCATCAACAGAGCGGCATCCAGGACCAGATTGCAGCCGCATTTGGGGGCGTTCGTTTCATCGAGATGACGGAGTATCCGCATGCTGACATTCATCGCGTTGAACTGCCGAAGGCCATCGAGGATGAGCTCGAAGCGCGGCTGGCTCTGATATATGTAGGCCTGAGCCACAGTTCTTCGCATATCCACGAATTGGTGATCCGCAATTTGCAAGATGCCGGACCTGGGTCGCAGCAATTGGAGCGTCTGCGATTGGCAGCGATCAAGGCGCGTGATGCGTTCTGCGCTGGCGACCTTGCCGCGTTCGGTCGAAGCATGATTGAGAACACCGAGGCCCAGCGCGACTTGCACCCGCAGTTGATTGGAAGCGCTCATCAGCAGATCATTGACATCGCTGCTGAGCATGGTGCCTTGGGATGGAAGGTCAATGGCGCGGGCGGGGCGGGCGGCTCGATCACGCTGTTAGCTGGACCCGGTCGCGCCGCCAAGAGAGCGATGCTGCAAGCCATTCAATCGGTAAATTCCAAGTATCGGAACATACCGATTCGACTTGACCATGCTGGGCTGCGGGTGTGGGACGCTGATTTAGAATAAACCGATGCCGCCTTTTTAGGTGGTGTTGTCGCAATAGATTAAAGCATTTTCGTAGTTGCTATAGACGCTGTTCGGTGGAGCACGCCTTCAGGCGTGCATAAAAGCGCACCCATTCAGAAATCGGCTTTAGCCGCTGAGGTGAGCTGGGCGAGGAGTTACCTCAGTGGCTAAAGCCCAACTCTCATTCCGCCGGCTGTCATGCACGCCTGAAGGCGTGCTCCACCCGGGGATATAGCAATGAATATCAGAACGGCACCGTCACTTCTGGATGAGCAGGATCGGAGTGACAGCAGGGATCGTGGTTAGCGATCTAGATCGCCAACCCTGTCTGGTTCAGATCGCACCACAACCCTTCGTCCCTGGATTTCGTAATTCCCGGCAAGCACAATCCTGATCGCCTCAGTATAAGCGACGTGCTCCTGCTCCAGAATGCGCGCGGCCAGCGCGTGCTCGTCGTCAGTATCAAACACGGGAACGGCCTTCTGCACGATGATCGCGCCATGGTCGAGGTTCTCGTCGACGAAGTGCACGGTGCAACCGGAAACCCTGGCTCCGTAATCGAACGCCTGCTTCTGCGCCTCGAGACCGGGGAACGACGGCAGCAGCGCGGGGTGAATATTGAGTATGTGGTTCGGAAATTGCTGCACGAACCAGGGTGAAAGCAGCCGCATGTATCCTGCGAGGCAGACGAGATCGACGTTGCGCTCGCGCAGAGCGGCGACCACTTCTCGGTCGTGCTCCTCGCGCACTTTGCCTTTCGATGGTATGACGAGGGTGTCTAATCCACGGCGTCGCGCTGATTCAATCCCAGGTGCGTCAAGCCGGTTGGAGATGACGATGGCGATATTGGCGTCGAGCTTGCCCGAGGCAACGTTGTCGGCGATCGCCGTAAAGTTCGATCCCCGTCCGGAAAGAAGGATGCCCAGGTTCTTCATGGGTGAAAGGTCATGATACGTCGCAGGACAAGGAATGTCAGCGCGGTTGCGTTGCTTGTTAGCTATGAGCTGCAAGCCACGAGCTCTTAGTTGAAGATGGCGGTTCCTTGCTTGCGGCTCGTGTCCCGCAGCGAACTGCTAATTTGGCGCGATGAAATGGAATACCGAATCCGCTTCCTGGTTGTGAAGTAACTCTACGGCTGACCGTACTACTGTTGCGATTGCAACAGTGAATGCGTCACCGCATGCACGGACAGTGAGATTCGATTCGACACGCCCACTTTCCGCAGAAGCTGGGCTACATGTGCCTTAACAGTGCGCTCGATGATTCCCAACTCGCCGGCGATCTCGCGATTGGAGCAGCCGGCCACCAGTAACTTTAATACTTCACGTTCGCGATGGCTGATTTTGACATCGGGGCAGGGTTGCACACGGCGTGAGGAAACAGTGGCGCGCTCGATGAATGATGCGAGCACACGCTTCGGCAACCACACCGACCCAGTCGCGACTTCGCGCACAGCTTTCTTGAACTCGTCGAGCGAAGCCTCCTCCGGCACGTAGCCTTTCGCCCCGGCGGACACCACTCGCAGTATGTCCTCATCCCGGTTGCCCGGTCCGGTGACGATAATACGGATACCAGGATGCACTGCCTTGAGTGCAGACATACCGGCGTAGAACACAGCGCCACGGTCGACGGCCATGATTACAACACTGTCATTTGGGCCTTGTACGAGCGAGGGAACGGTTGTGGCGCGCACTTCGATATCAGCTTCAGGGGAAAAAATGGCGCGAAGCCCCAAGTATCGAACGGGATCACTTTCCACCACTGCGACCCGAATACCACCGCGCGAAGATGATTTCATAGGCTGGTCGGAAGGGGCGCGCTAATATCTCTATAGCACTTTTCTCGCGATATTCATCTAGCCAATAAGTGGGATATTGCCGAGCATGGGGCAAGAAACTGCCTGCGGGTTGCGCACTCTGTATCGACGAGAGCACCGCTTCGGGAAAGACAACCACGCGCGGCTCGTCCTCACCACCGCTGCGCGACGGCTTGATGAAGGAGTCTCGGTTCGGTGTATCCCTTCGCTTTCTGGCGTCCTGGAAGTTTGGGAGGAGTGTACACAATCTCTTCGTAAGGCACTCGGCTCAGCAAATCCGCGATGCAGTTCAGCCTGGCGCGCTTCTTGTCGTTGGAGGGAACGATATACCACGGCGCCAACGCCGTATCAGTGGCAGTCAGCATGGCGTCGCGCGCCCTTGAGTAGTCGTACCAGCGGCGATGCGACTCCAGATCCATCGGGCTGAGCTTCCAGCGCTTTGACGGGTCCTTGATGCGCTGCAGGAAACGTCGATGTTGCTCGGCCTCGGAAACATCGAGCCAATATTTCAACAGGATGATTCCGTTGTACACCAGGGTCGCTTCGAACTGCGGGCAGCCTTGAAGAAAGTTATGGTATTCGGCCTTGCTGCAGAAGCCCATCACATGCTCGACTCCGGCACGGTTGTACCAGCTGCGATCGAAAATCACGACCTCTCCAGCGGCTGGCAAGTGTTTAATGAAGCGTTGCCAGTAAAGCTGCGTCTTCTCGCGCTCGGTCGGCGCCGGCAGCGCAATGAGACGGAAAACGCGCGGACTGACGCGCTCCAGGATGCGCTTGATCACTCCGCCCTTGCCCGCAGCATCCCGTCCCTCGAACACAATAACGATGCGCGCGCCTGTATGCTTCACCCACTCCTGCATCTTGACCAGCTCGACCTGCAGCTTGAACAACTCGCTCTCATATTCTTTCTTGTCGAGCTTCGTCGACGGTCCGTCGCTCGGAGCAGTTTCCAAGCTGGAGTTTTTCGCATGCTTCTTCCCGGACTTCTTACCCATAAAGTCCTCCTGACGCCACAGCCATCTGTATTCTGAAAGACGCCATGATTCTACGCCGCCCAGGTGAGCGAAGCTGTGCCGAAGACAAGGCGAGCGCCGCTCTGGCTCGCGAAATCATCTCCTCGTGACATGCGGGCGGTGGTGGAAGTCAAGTCGCGTTGCGGAGGTTCCCATGTTTTATCGCTGCTTGAGCCAACATCGATTGGGGTTCTTTGTAATTGTGCTTAGCTGTATCAGTCTCGGCCAAGATGTCGATGTCAAGGCGGCGGCAATTCAGAACCAGCAGCCGACTCAGGTTCAAACAGGTCCAATCGATGAGCCACGCAGCGCTGAGAAAAAGTCCAGCGCTGCTCCCGTTGCAAAGGGCGCTGAGGCCATTACCCAGGAGGACGCGAAGTGCTCAAAGACGCTCATCGTCAATGCCGACGCGCTGTTTGCGCCCCGCCGCTGGACCTTAAATCCCGATGCGGCCGAAACATTGGACGTTCTCGGGCCGCTGATCACGAAGCTCGGCAAGCACCAGGTGCGGATCGAGGCATATGTTCTCAGCGCCGGCTCGGCCGGCGGCGACCAAAGTATTGCGCAGAGGCGCGCGGTCACCGTGCGAGGCTGGTTGCTCAACCATCGATTCGTAACAGAGGGTACTCCGATCGAGGGATTCGCCGGCGACGCCGCTGCGTCGAAAGCTGACGGCGCAAATAGCGCTCGCAAGCAAAAACCAAACGAGCGGGTCGAGATTGTGATCGATACCTGTCATTAACCGCGCGTGAATTCGCAACCAGGCTGGCAGCACGCGAGATTCGGAATGGTCGGAACGCGGCACATCGAGGGCTGGCAACTGTCCGTCGAAAACGCCGGCTCCATTCGCCCGCCAATTCTCTCCGCTGACGTCGATGGATCGCCGTTTAACGCACAGCCGCTTCACTTCGAGGCGTGAGACGGGACACAGCGGCTAATCTTGCGTTCGCGTAACAATTATTGCTGCCGAGGAGCGCGGCGGTGCGCCCTTACTGGTGGATAGTGAATCGTGGATAGTGAATCGTGCCTGACGGAGCAGTTGATCCTCAGGCGAACGCGATTCGCCAGCCGTTTATCCACCCACGATCCACCATTGACGATCCACGACAACGAGGTACAGGTTTGAGCACACAAACATTTTCCCCGGAAGTTGGTCTGCCGATATTCCCTCGCGACGACGTCAAAATCCCTTTGTCCCCACGCAAGCGAACGACACTGCACATTCTGCAGCCTGAGGTCACCTATACCGGCGCCGCCATTAAGCCATTGCAAAAAGGTCTACCCAAGAAAACCGATTCGCTCTGCCCGGAATGTCATGCGGTGATCGCGGCCAACATCTTTGCCGAGGACGGCAAAGTCCTGATGGAAAAGCGCTGCCCCGAGCACGGCCAGTTTCGCGATATCGTCTTCAGTGACGTCGAGCTCTACCTGAAGATGGAAGAGTGGAACTTCGGCGACAATCTCGGATTATCGAATCCGCAAGTCGAGGGCGGGGTCTCTTGTCCTGCCGATTGCGGACTGTGCAGTATGCATACCTCGCATACTGCACTGGCCAATGTTGATCTCACCAACCGCTGCAATCTCACCTGCCCGGTGTGCTTCGCCAACGCCAACGTGGCTGGATATCTATATGAGCCCGACCCTGGAGCAGGTACGCGCCATGCTGGCCACGCTGCGGGGTGAGCGTCCGGTCGACGGCCGCGTGGTGCAGTTCTCCGGTGGCGAGCCCACCATCCATCCGCAATTCTTCGAGATCCTGTCGATGGCGCGCGAGATGGGCTTTACCCACATTCAAGCCGCCACCAACGGCATCGAACTGGCGGACATTGAGTTCGCGCGCAAAGCCAAAGCCGCTGGGCTGGCGACGCTCTATCTCCAGTTCGACGGCGTCACCGACGACATCTATCGCCGCGTGCGCGGTCAGTCGCTGCTCACCATCAAGATGCAGGTCATCGAGAATTGCCGCGCGACCGGCATGAAAATCGTCTTCGTGCCGACGATTGTGAAAGGTCTGAACGATCATCAGGTCGGCGACATCGTGCGCGTGGCCATCGAGAACGTCGACACCGTCTCCGGCATCAGCTTCCAGCCCGTCGCCTTCACCGGCCGCATCGCCAAGCACGAGTTGCTGGCCAAGCGCTTCACGCTGTCCGATCTGGCGCGCTGTGTCAGCGAGCAGACCGGCATCACCGATCCGCGCGCCGACTGGTTCCCGCTGGCCTGCGTCACGCCGTTCTCCAAGCTGACGGCGGCACTGCGCGGCACCGGCGTGCCGACGATCTCGTCGCATCCGCACTGCTCGCTCGGCACCTACTTCTTCGTCGACGAGAAATCGAAGCAGGCCGTGCCGATCACGCGTTTCGTCGACGTTCCCAACATGCTTCAGGACATGGAAGAGTTGTCGCGCTCGGCCGGCAAAGCGCGCTTCAAGCTCTATAGCAAAGTGAAGGCGTGGAACTCGCTACAGAAGCACTTCAAGCCGCAATTCGCGCCGCCGGGACTGACCTTCACGAAATTCCTGCAGACGCTGCAAGGCATGACCAACAAGAAGCTCGGGCGAGACGGCAAGGACGGTACCTTCACCTATCGCACGCTGCTGGTTGCCGGCATGCATTTTCAGGATGCTTATAACTACGACATCGAGCGCGTGAAGCGCTGCGTAATTCACTACGCGACGCCCGACGGCAAGCTGTATCCCTTCTGTACCTACAATTCCGGCCCCTGCTACCGCGAAAAAATTGAGCGGCAGTTTTCGACGCCATTGCCGACGAAAGCGGCGGCAACCGGCGAGGCGAATATTGCGGCCGGCTAAACTGGCTGTTGAAGAACTCTGGATTTCGCCTTGGATCGGGTAGAGCGGACCTTCAGGTCCGCGTCCACGTGCTTTATCTCCAACGTCCAGAGCCGGCTTTAGCCGGCGGCACTCGCGAATTTCTGAGTTGTTGACCTCTAAAGCCGCTAGCTGAATTAGGCGCGACCTCGCAAAGCAAGGACGCTCTGATTTCTTCTTCTAGTCGGCGTTGTCGCGGCTACCGGTTCAGCTTCCTTGCCTGGCAGGCATCCACGACCTTCGTCGGATCGATTGCCGCCGAGTCCAACTGCATCTCGATCACCTTGCCATCCTTGTCGATCAGGTAGTTCACGCGCCGTGCGGCTTTATACTGCGGGTTGTAGAGCCCGTATTCCCTAGTGACATCGCCGCCCCAATCGCTCAGCAGCGGGAATGTAACTCCAATTTGTTCCGCCCATGCCTTGTTCGAGAAGGGAGAATCCATGCTCACACCCAGAACCTGGGTGTCGGCGGCTTCCAGCTTGGCGAGATTCTGCTGGAAGGCCTGCATCTGCTTGGCTCAACCACCGGTGAAGGCAAAAATATAAAACGCCAATGCGACGTTCTTCTTGCCGCGAAATTCATGTAGGGAAACTTTGTTGCCGCTCTGATCCTCCAACGTAAAATCGGGTGCGATATCTCCGACTTGGACCTTCGGTGTCGGCATGTCGCTGGGCTTATTGGCCGCATAGCACGGCAACAGCGCTCCGGCGAGCATCAGCACGATTAACCATTTCTTCATTAAGGCTCTCTCCTCTCAAATCAACTTTGTGCAGGTAGGGCGTGGCGTGGTCTTCCATTGTCCCACCCGCGCCGCCAGATTGGCCAGCAACCTCTTGTCAAGTACTTTTGGCCTGATGTGACGTGCCTGTTTTCCGTTTCGGAACGACGACTTGGCAGTTGATAGCTTTCCCGATTGCGGAAAATTATTCCGGACGATAAAGTGAATGAGTATTCATTCGGTGCAAATCGGCCTAACGAACGCAGACGAAGGTGCTGAAACTTTAGGCCTTACTTCCAACGTTAATTTGCGATTGCTAAGGTTCTCGAATGCCAAAAGACGACCCGCGTTCCGTTTCGACGTCCACAGATGCAGCGAGCTCTCCGGCGAACCGTAACGCGGACAAGTACCAGCGCATCCTCGATGCCGCGGTCGCGGTTTTTTCGGAGAAGGGATTCTTCACCTCGCGGGTAGCCGACATCGCCGATCGTGCCAATGTTGCTGATGGCACGGTCTATCTCTACTTCAAGAGCAAAGAAGAGATACTGATGACCGCCATTAACACGGCGTTCGACGCGTTCATGAGTCTGGCACGCACGGAGCTGAAGAAGCTCTCAAATCCGGCAGATCGACTGCGGCGAATGGCGTTCCTGCACCTCGAAGCTCTCGGTTCCAATCGCAACCTGGCCGTCGTTTTCCAGATGGAACTGCGGCAGAGCACGCGCTTCCTGGCTGAGTTCTCGCACCATCACATGATTGAATACCTCGGCTTGGTTCGTGAGGCCATCCTTGAAGGACAGGCCAGCGGAATGTTCCGCCGCGAGATGTCGGACAAGTTCGCCGCGAACTGCTTTTTCGGAGCGCTCGATGAGATGGTCACCTCCTGGGTGCTGAGCGAGCACGACTATCAGCTCTCCAATGTGGCCGATGTGGTGGTCGACATTTTTCTGAATGGCATGCGGACAGCCCATTAGCCATGAATCTCCGGACCCTCAATGACGTTTTCTTTACTCTGGTGAAGCGCAACAGCGACCGTGTGATGCTCACCCGGGAAGGCGACAGTTGGCGAACCATCTCGGCTCGCGAGTTGCAAAGCTGGGTGTACGCTACCGCGCGCCAACTGCAAGCCTGGAGAATCGGCAAGGGCGATCGGGTTGTGATCCTCAGCGAGAATCGTCCGGAATGGGCGATCGCCGACTTCGCATGCCTTCTCTTAGGGGTGGTCGACGTTCCTATCTATGCCACTCAGACCCCCGAGCAGTGTCTCTTCGCCCTGCAAAATTCCGCAGCGCGCGTTGCCTTCGTCTCCACCCGCAAGCAGTATGAGAAGATCGCCGCCATTCGCGAGCAGACCAGCCTGGAGTACATCGTCGTCATGGACGACGCTCCCGAGCTTACAAATACAGTTCCCATGCAATCGTTCCTGCGGAACGCGCCGCAGGGCGACGATCCGGAGCTCGACGATATTGGCCAATCCATCGAGCCGGACGATCTGGCGACGCTAATCTACACGTCCGGCACCACCGGCACTCCCAAGGGCGTGATGCTGACGCATGGCAACATCGCGTCCAACCTGAACGTCTCGCTGGACATGTACGACCTGGATAAGGATGACCTTTGCATCTCATTCCTGCCGCTGTCGCACGTCACCGCGCGCCATTTGGATTATGCGTTGTTTAACGTTGGAGTGCCGCTGGCGTATTGTCCGGTAATCGATGATTTGCCGAAGGTGATGAAGGAAGTGCATCCGACGCTGATCGTCGCCGTGCCCCGCGTCTACGAGAAGGTTTACAACCAGGTGCAGAACAAGGCGCATGGCATCAAGCGCGCCCTCATTCATTGGGCGCTCTCGGTCGGAGCTGCCAATCGGGAGACCATCCTTCGCGGTGAGACACCGAAATCGCTCTCCTGGAAGCTGGCTAACGCGCTGGTGTTTTCCAAGATTCGCGAAGGCCTCGGCGGTCGCGCGCGCCTATTTGTCTCCGGCGGCGCTCCGCTTGGGAAGGAGATTGCGACCTGGTACGCGGACATCGGCATTCGCATTCACGAAGGTTACGGCCTGACGGAAACCTCGCCGGTCATCGCGCTTAACAATCCGATTAATCATCGTTTGGGCACAGTCGGCAAGGCCATGTCGAACATTGAAGTTCGCATCGCCGAGGATGGCGAGCTGCTGGTGCGAGGACCATCGGTGTTCAAGGGCTATTGGAGGATGCCGGAGGAGACAAAAGCTGTCTTCGACGACGACTGGTTCAAAACCGGCGATATCGCCAGCATCGACGATGAGGGTTATCTCTCTATCACCGACCGCAAGAAGGATCTGATCAAGACTTCGGGCGGAAAATTCATTGCGCCGCAGCCTATAGAGAATTCGCTGAAGGTAAACCAATATGTCAGTGAGGCAGCTCTGCTCGGCGATAAGCGCCGTTTTCCGGCCGTCCTCATCATTCCCAGCTTCGAAGATCTTGAGGGTTGGGCGCGCCATCACGGCATGAAGTTCTCCTCGCGCAAGGAGTTGGTGAAATCGCATCAGGTGCAATCGTTGTATCAAGGCATCGTCGATGAGCTGAACCAGAACCTGGCACAATTCGAGAAGCTGAAAAAGGTACTGGTTGTATCCGACGAACTCAGCATCGCCGACGGCACGCTGACCCCCAGCATGAAGCTGCGCCGCCGTCACCTCATCGACCGCTATAAGAAAGAGATCGACACGCTCTACGCCGAAAGTCCCTCGCACCAGCACACCGCTACCGCAAGACGGTAGTCGCAGTGTCGCCCTCGACTAAATGTATATACAACATATATACGTATAATGTAGACTAGAGGACAAGGAGACTGCAATTGGATGAAGTCACAGATTGTTAAGTGGGGCAACAGCCTCGCGATCCGGCTTCCCAAGCCAGTGATTGGAGAGGCAAAGTTGAAGGAAGGCGACTCGCTGGAGATCGAAGTTGCTGGCGACGGTCGCGTCGAACTCTGGCGTCCGACGAAGATCCCAACCTTGGCGCAGTTGGTCGCGCAGATTACTCCTGAGAATCGGTATGAGCAGATCTCGACCGGTCGCGAAATCGGCAAGGAAGTCATTGAATGGTGAGCTCGTACGTCCCCGACGCTGGAGACATCATCATGCTGGACTTCGATCCACAACTCGGTCGCGAGCAGGCGAAGCGGCGTCCGGCATTGGTGCTCACCGATCGGCGTTATAACCGCGCCAGCGGCCTGGCAGTTGTTTGCCCGTTAACCAGCAGGCGCAAGGCGTATCCGTTCTCATTTCCGGTTACGGTTGGTCAGGTGGAAGGCGCCGTCCTAGTTGATCAGTTGAAAAGCCTGGATTGGACCATGCGAAATGCAGAGTTCTATCTCAAGGCAGAGCCTGCGCTGGTTAGCAAAGTGCGCCAATATCTCGCGGTGCTGCTTGGCATTCGCTGAGCCATCCGCGCCATTACTCAATCGGCTCGACCGCAATTGTCGCCTCGGCCGGCGCTTTGCGGTCCGGCCGCTGCACCAGGATGGTGGCTGCCAGGACCACGACAATTCCCGCAGTCTGCATCGGCGTCACCAGTTCCCCCAGAATCATCGCAGTCAGCAGAATCGCCCACACCGGTTCGAGGCAAGCGGTTACGATGGCACGCGTCGCATCCAGATGCTGCAGTCCCGCAAAGTAGAGCGCAAATGGAATCAGCATCGAGGTAATCGAGAAAATCAGCATGAACAGCCATTGGCCGCCGTTGTAATGCTGCGCGACGATCTTCCACGGAGGATTGACCAATAGCCAGAAGACGCTCGCGCCCAGGAGTGAGTACACCAATACGGTCCAGCGCTGATAAATCTGTAGCAGGTGCTGTCCGTAAACGTTGTAGAAGGCGAAGGTGATTGCGCCTAGCTCCGCAACGATGACCCCCGCAGTGTTGTAGCGAACTCCGGAGAGCACGAGCCAGGGAAAGCCGCTGCGCGCCGCCAATTCGCCGACTGCGAGCGCGCAGCCAATCACTGCCAGAACCACACCGCCGATGCGGAGCGGAGTGGGTCGTTGCAGGCCTCGCACGAGCATGTACAGCAGCACCCAAACCGGCGCGACATATTGCAACACAATCGCAAGCGCGACCGTCGTCTTCTCGATCGCAAAGTAGTAGAAGTAGTTGGAGCCGGCGAGCCCTATGACCCCCAGCAAGAAGAACTGCGCGAGATGGCTGCCGCGCACGCGCAGTGATGGGCGATGCTTGATAAACAGGATTGGCGCCAGGATCAGCAACGCAATCGTGCTTCGGCTTTGCGCGAGGACCAGGGGGTCGATCGCTCGCAGGACGTGGGCTCCGCCAAGTCTGCCGGTGAACATGGCGCGGCCCATGGTTGCCGACAGCCCCCAGCAAAATGTGGCGCCAGCAATGTAGAGATATCCGCGCGTAAATTGAGACTTACTGGTCAAGCAACTGGTCGAGGCGTTCAGGATCGAATCCGATGATGACTTCTTCGCCAATCACCACGGTGGGGGTGGCGCGGCTATTGTACTTCTCCGCCAGTTCGCGCAGCGCAGCATCGTCGTAGGTCACACAGCGCTCTTCAAACCGTGCCTTCCGGTCTTTCAGGAAAAGTTTGACCGCCTCGCAGGGCAGCGAATCGGGCTGAGTGAAGACGATGATCTTGCGCGTCGTCATGTAATCTGAGATGCAGTCCCGATTAGGGGCATTGTCTCAGGCTACCGGCAATCCTGCTGGAGCCAGCGTCCTGTTCTGATGATCCAGTTTATAACGCCGGCATCGTTGCGACTGCGTGGCCCGCTCTCTCTGGGGTAGGGGACTCGGTGAACGACTACACTTCCAGCGCCCCGGTCAACGCGCTGATCTTTTCAATGCGATGTTCCAGGCACCACTTTTCCAGCGAGTCAACCAGCGTCTCACAGGCGCACGGATCCCAGAAATTGACCGTGCCTACTTCGATGACGCTGGCGCCGGCCAGCAAGAACTCAATCACATCTTCCGCCGTGCTGATGCCGCCCAATCCGATCACCGGGATTTTCACTGCTTTCGCCGCCTCCCAGACCATGCGCAGCGCAATGGGCTTGATTGCCGGGCCGGAAAGTCCGGCGGTGACGTTCGAAATCCGAGGCTTGCGCGTCTCTGCATCAATCGCCATCGCGACGAAGGTGTTTACCAGAGAGATCGCATCAGCGCCGGCTTCCTCGGCTGCACGTGCCACTTCGGGGATGCTGGTGACATTAGGAGACAGCTTCACAATGAGTGGGCGAGTAGTAATTTTTCTTACCGCGCTGACCACATCCGACAACATTCTCGGATCTGTGCCGAAGGTGATGCCGCCGCACTTGGTATTGGGGCAGGAAACGTTCAGCTCGTAGCCGGCGATACCTTCGCCGTCGTTGAGAATTCGCACCACATCCTCATACTCGTCCTGCGAGTGCCCGAAGACGTTGCACAGGAAAACGATGTCCTTGATATTCCGTAGCAACGGAAGCTTTTCTTCCAGAAAGGCCTTCGCACCGATGTTCTGCAGCCCTATCGCATTCAACATGCCGGCCGCGGTCTCGAACAGGCGTGGCGGAGGATTGCCTGCCATTGGATCGCGCGAAAGCCCCTTAGTGACGAAACCGCCCAACCGGCTGAGCGTCACCACATCTTCGAATTCGACACCGTAACCAAAGCTGCCGCTGGCGGCCAGGATCGGGTTTTTGAATTGAATGCCCGCAACCTGCACGCCCATGTCGAGCGCCGGCTTTGCGATGGGGCTCACTGCGCTCGCCTCTCGACTGGAATAGGGACGGGCTGACGCACGCTGGCGGTTCGCTCCAGCTTGTCCCACGCAAAGCCGCGGCCTTCCACCGCGCGCTTCAAAGTCTTGAGCAGCACTAAAGAGAACAACTGGCGATAAGCGAAGCGTTGCAGCCAGACATGTCCCAGCAGCAGGAAGTCGCGCTTGCCGCCGGGTTGCTGGCGTTCCAGCGTGAAGGCAATGGTCGAGGCGATAAAGTCGATCACCATGAAGAGGGCGAAGTACAGCACCAGCTTGTGGAAATCGGCCGGATTTGCGGACTCGGGATGACGATACTTGTCGATGAAATACGTGATCGCGCCGACAGCAAACATGATGTCGATAAAGGGCGAAACCAGCGGCAGCAGGATCTGGAAAATCAGCATGTTGGGTATGGCGACCCAGCCCAGCGCGCCTTTTTGTTTCACCGCCGCGCGATGCTTCCACACTGCCTGCATGATTCCGAACGACCAGCGGAAGCGTTGCCGCATCAGCGCATTCGCCGTGGTAGGTGCTTCGGTATAGGCGAGCGCACGGTCCTCGTATCTCGCCGCCATCCAGCGTGCCGAAAATCTCGCCGTCATAGCGCGCACCGAGATAGACCTGCTTCGGATCGGTCTGATGCAGCGCCGACCGACATGATCGTGCCGTGCACCTGCACCTTGTCGAAACGTTTCCACGTCGTGCCCTTGTCCTGGCTGCGATAGACCGCGCCGTCCTTGCTCGCCGCGGCCACGCTCAGCGCCGAGTAGAGCGTGTTGCGGATCCGCGGCGACACCTTGATGTCGCGGCCATAGGTGGTGGGCGAGAAGCGGCCCACTTCCATGTCCTGCCAGGTCTCGCCGCCATCCGCGGTGCGGAACAGTCCCATGCGCACCGCGACGATCACCGCGTCCGGATCGGCCGGGCTGATGGCGATGGCGTGGCCGTCCAGCATGCCCTCATCGGACGTGTCGCTGACGATCTTGCTCTTCAGGTGCGGCTGCTGCGCCAGACGGATCAGGTCGGCGCTGCAATCGTTCCAGCTCTCGCCGCCATCGGTCGTGCGCATCACGCCGTCCACTTCCAGCGCGGCGAAGATCGTGCCGGGCTTCGACGGGATGCTGCGCCATCCGCATCACGCGGCAGGCGAACGGCATCACGCAGCGCGGTCGGCATCCTGGGATCGGGCAGTCTGCCGCCACGTCTCGCCGCTGTCCTCGCTGCGATACACGCGATCGGCGAGCCGCCGGCATAGATCAGCTTCGGATCGCCGGCATCGACCAGGAACGACCAGATCTGCATGCCCTTGTCGGGGAAGTTCGCGCGCTGGAAGGTCTTGCCGCGATCGGTGCTGCGATAGACCCCGTCATGCGTGCCGGCGAACACGACGTTCGGATCGGTCGGATGCACATTGACGACGTTGCTCTCGTGATCCGTCATCACATGTTCCCACACGCCCGCTCTCCGCCGGCCGCGTGAACACCCCGACCGTTCCCTGGTCCTTGTCGCTGCGGCCGACTGTTCCGGCGACGCTGGCATAGACATTGGACTTGCTCGCCATGGTCCGCTCCCTCTGGGTCTCGCTCCGCCGGCAGGCTACGCCAGAACCGCCAGGGTTGACAGTCTCCGGCCATCGCCGCCTTGCTCACCGGGCAGCCGGAAGCGGGAGAGTGCGAATGCCGAACGTGTCAGCCGAAAAACTGATGGAGATTGCCAAGGCGCTGCTGGAGAACGGCCGGCGCGTCGGAGGAAGAGGCGGCGATCATCGCGCGCTACAACATCGGCGCCAACCTGGTCGGGCATGATTCGCACGGCATCATCCTGATCCCGACCTATATCGACCGCATCAAGGCCGGCCATATCGTGCCCGGCGCGCCGTTCGATGTCACCAGGAACACTCGCCGACCACCACGGTGATCGATGGCAACTGGGGTTTTGGCTACGTCGTGACCGACCGCGCGATGCGGATAACGATCGACAAGGCGAAGACAGCAGAACGTCGCCGCGGCGACGGTGTTCCGCCAGAGCCATATCGGGCGGCTGGCGCAGCTATCCGCTGATGGCGGCGCGCGAGGGCATGATCGCGATGATCACCGCCGATTCCGGCCGCAGCGCCAAGGCGGTGGCACCGTTCGGTGGCGCGAAGGCGCGGCTCGGCACCAATCCGATCTGCTTCGCCATCCCGTCCAATCTGGAAGGGCCGCTGTTGTTCGACATGGCGACCTCCGCCGCGGCGGCGGGCAAGATCAACGTCGCGACGGCGCGCGGCGACCAGGTGCCGGCGGCTGGCTGATCGACGACGACGGCAAGCCGTCCAACGATCCTCGCGTGCTGACGCCAGGGCGGCGCGCTGCTGCCGCTGGGTGGCACCGAGGGCTACAAGGGCACGGGCCTGGCGGCGATCGTCGAGATTCTCTCCGGGCTGCTGACCGGTCTGGGGTTCGGCGTCGAACCGACCGGCCGGCACAACGACGGCTGCTTCATCGCGGTGTTCAACGTCGCGGCGTTCCGCGATCTGGAGACGTTCAAGCAGGAAGTGACCGAATTCGCGCAATACCTGAAGGCGACGCCGCCGGCGCAGGGCTTTACCGAGGTGCTGCTATCCCGGCGAGATCGAGTTCGGCAGGAACAGGACCGGCGCAAGAACGGCATTTCGGTGGAGGACGCGACCTGGAACAAGCTGCGTGACCTGGCGCAAGGCTACGGCCTCGCCGACAAACTCGGGGTTCTGAATTGGGCAGCGAGTGGCCGCCTGACATGTCGTTCCGGGCAATCCCTGCGCCGGCTGGAGGACGCGCGCTTCCTGACCGGCGCGTGCGCGGTTCATCGAGGATATCGACGTTCCCGGCCAGGCCTGGATGCATGTCGTGCGCTCGCCGCATGCGCACGCGGCGATCGACCGTATCGATACGGCGGCGGCGCGGGCGATGCCCGGCGTGCTGGGTGTCTTCACCTGCGGGGACTTGCGCGATCTGGGGCCTGCTGCCGTGCACGGTGCCGGTGGCGAGCGTCGCGCCGATGATCGTGCCGCCGCGTCTCGCGCTGGCGAACGGCACGGGTGCGGCATGTCGGCGATCCGGTGGCGTTCGTCGTCGCCGAAACGCGCGTCGGCTGCGCGCGATGCGGCGGAGGCGGTGGGCGTGGATTACTCGCGTGTTGCCGTGCGTGGTCGATGCGCCGGCGGCATTGTTGCGCGGACGCGCCGCAGCTGTGGGACCAGGCGCCGGGCAATCTGTCGTATCAGTTCCAGAAGGGCGACGCGGCAGCGGTGCGCGCGGCGATCGCAGGCCGCGGCGCACGTCGTCGAACTGGAGGTGGTCAACAACCGTATCGTCATCTCGCGCGATCGAGACGCGCGGCGCGATCGGGCAGCACGATGCCGATGGGTATCCACCTGATATTCTCCGGCGCCGGCGTGCATGCGATCTGCGATCCAGCTTGCCGACAGCGTGTTTCGCGTGCCGCATGCGCAGATGCGGGTGTCGTGCCCGGATGTCGGCGGCGGCTTCGGCGTCAAGAACGCGCTGTATCCCGAATGGGTCATGCTGCTGTGGGCGGCCCGCCGGCTCGGCCGACCGGTGAAATGGATCGGCGACCGCAGCGAGGATTTCGTCTCGACCGCGCAAGGCCGCGACAATGTTACGCGCGCGCGGCTGGCGCTGGATCGCCGATGGCCGGTTCCTGGCGCTGGACGTCGCCACCGTCGCCAATCTCGGCGCGTATCTGTCGTCCGGCGGCCCGGGCAGTTCCACCAATGCGCCGGCCAACGCGATGGGCAGCGGCTACGTCATTCCGGCGATCTTCATGGACGTGCAGGGCGTGTTCACCAACACCGTGCCGATCGACGCCTATCGCGGCGCCGGCAAGCCCGAAGTGAACTATCTGATCGAGCGGCTGATCGACGCAGGCCGCTCGCCGCCACGGCTTCGATCCGATCGAGCTGCGCCGGCGCAACCTGATCGCGAATTTCCCTATCGCAAGGCGCTCGGCACGGTGATCGACTGCGGCCGTTTCGCCGCCAACATCGACGATGTGATCGTTGTCGCCGACCACGCCGGCTTCGCCGGCACGCCGCGCCGCGTCCGCGGCAGCGAGGGCATGCTGCGCGGCATCGGCATCACCTGCTTCATGGAAACCGCCCGCGGCGCCCCGAACGAAGGTGCCGAACTCCGTTTCGACGACGACGGCCGCGTGGCGCTGCTGGTCGGCACGCAATGCAACGGCATGGGCCACGAGACGGCCTATGCGCAGATCGCCGCCGACCTGCTCGGTTTGCCGATCGAGACGTTTCGCTACGTCCAGGCGGACACCGCGGAGGTGCGCGCCGGCAACGGCCACGGCGGCGCGCGCTCGATGCACATGGGCGGCGCGGCGCTGTGCAGGGCCATCGGAGACGATGATCGCCAAGGGCAGCCCGATCGCCGCCCGGCTGCTGCAGGCCCACCGGCGCAGATCGTGTTCGCCGACGGCCGCTTCTCCGTGCGCGACGATCCGGCCCGCGCCATCGATCTGCTGTCGGTGGCGCGGCCGCGCGCGATCCCGCCAACCTGCCGACGGCGCCGATCCCGGCCTCGATACCTACGTCTGGAACCTGCTCGACATCATCACCTTCCCGAACGGATGCCACATCGCCGAGGTCGAAATCGATCCGGAAACCGGCGCCGTCACGCTGCAGCGCTACACCGCGGTCGACGATTTCGGCACCCTGATCAATCCGATGCTGACCATCGGTCAGGTGCAAGGCGGCGTCGCGCAGGGCATCGGCCAGGCGATGCTGGAGCACACCGTTTACGATCCGCAAAGTCCGGCCAGATGCTGAGCGGATCGTTCATGGACTATCCGTTGCCGCGCGCCGATGACCTGCCGGACCTCGACATCACCCTGACCGGCGTGCCGACCAGCGCCAATCCGCTCGGCGTCAAAGGTTCCGGCCAGGCCGGCGCGATGGCCGCACCGCAGACCATCATCTGCGCGGTGCTGGACGCGCTGGCACCGCTGGGCGTCACGCATATCGACATGCCGGCGACACCGGAACGGGTCTGGCGTGCTATCCAGGCGGCACAGCGACAGGAGGCTACGCGATGACCACGCAGACGCGCATCGCCGCGGAAGACTATCTCGAGGCGCTCGCCGCGCACGGCATCGACTACCTGTTCGCCAATCCCGGCACCGATTTCGCGCCGATCGTCGAGGCGTTCGCTCGCGCCGCCCGCACCAACCGCAAGGTGCCGCGGCCGATCGTGGTGCCGCACGAGAACGCCGCGGTGGCGATGGCGCACGGCTACACCATGGTGACCGGCAAGCCGCAGGCGGTGATGCTGCACACCAATGTTGGCACCGCCAATGCGATCAACATGCTGATCGACGCCAGCCGCGACCGCGTGCCGATCCTGCTGACGTCCGGCCGCACGCCGTTCACCGAGTCCGGCGCGGAAGGCTCGCGCAACGCGCATATCCATTGGGCGCAGGAGATGTTCGACCAGGCCGGCATGCTGCGCGAGGTGGTCAAGTGGGATTACGAAATGAAGCGCGGCGACCAGGCCGCCACGGTGGTCGACCGCGCGCTGGAGATGGCGATGTCGTCGCCGAAAGGTCCGGTCTATCTCAGCCTGCCGCGCGAGGTGCTGGGCGAGGTGATGGAGACGCCGCCCGCAAGCAATCGCGACGCATCGCGCCCGGCCGCGCGCGCCGGTGCCGGCGCCGGCCGATATCGAACAGCTTGCGGACTGGATCGCCGCGGCGCGCGCGCCGCTGATGATTACCGGCATGCTCGGCCAGGACCCGCGCGACGCCGTGGTGCTGGCGCGTCTGGCGGAGCAATGGGCGCTGCCGGTGGTGCCGTATAACACGCGGTATTTTGCGATCTCGGCGAACCATCCGATGTTCCAGGGTTCGGCGCCGGGACCGCTGCTGAAGGAAGCCGACCTGGTGATCGTCATCGAAGCCGACGTGCCGTGGATTCCCGGCAAGGAGCATCCGCCGGCCGACGCGCGCATCGTGCAGATCGGCGAGGACCCGCTGTATGCGCGCTATCCGATGCGCAGCTTTCCGTCCGACCTGACGATCACCGCCAGCGCGCTGTCGGCGCTGGAGGCGTTGGAGCAGGCGCTGGCCGGCCGCAGCGGGCGCGCATGTGGAGGAACGGCGGGCGCGGCTGACGCAAGCGGTCGGCGGACCTGCATGCCGGCTGGCGCGGCGAGGCGGAACAGGCCGGGCGCGGCAACAAGAACACGCTGGCCTGGCTGAACCACTGCCTGCGCGAGGTGGTGGATCGGGACACGATCGTGATTTCAGAGTACTCGTTCCGCCAGGAATACTGTCCGCTGGAAACGCCGGGCAGCCTGTTCGCGTTGAGTTCGGCCGGCGGGCTGGGCTGGGGATTTGGCGCGTCGCTCGGCGCCAAGCTGGCGTCGCCGGACCGGCTGGTGCTGTCGGTGCTGGGCGACGGCGCCTACATGTTCGCCAATCCGACGGCGTGCCACTACGTCGCGGAGACGCAGAACCTGCCGGTGCTGACGGTGATCTACAACAACGCGCTGTACGGCGCGGTGCGGCGGGCGACGCTCGACATGTATGGCAACGGCGTGGCCTCGGAAGACGACGGGCGCCTGCTCGCCGATCTGCCGGCGCCGGCGTTCGAGAAGATCGTCGCTCGCGCATAACGGCCATGGCGAGCGGGTGGAACGCCCGGCCGACCTGCCGGCGGCGTTGCAGCGCGCCGCGGCGGCGGTGCGCGGCGGGCAGCAGGCGCTGGTCAACGTGATCTGCCCGCCCTGATGCAACGCTTGCGCACACGCGTGCTGGTGGTCGGCGGCGGGCCGGTGGGCACCACGCTGGCGATGGACCTCGCCTGGCGCGGCATCGACGTGACTGGTGCTGGAACAGCGTCGCCGCGACGAGCCACCGAGCGTGAAGTGCAATCATGTCGCCGCGCGATCGATGGAGGTGTTTCGCCGGCTCGGCGTGGTGCAGGCGGTGCGCGACGCCGGACTGCCGCACGATTTTCCCAACGACATTTCGTTCCGCACGACGTTCGTCGGGCAGGAATTCGCGCGCATCCCGATTCCGTGCCGGCGCGACCGCTACAGCGCGACGGAAGGCCCGGACACCTGGTGGCCGACGCCGGAGCCGCCGCATCGCATCAACCAGATCTATCTCGAGCCGGTGCTGGTGGATCATGCGATGACCATGCCCGGGCTGCGGTTCCGGCATCGGGTGAAGGTGCTGGGCTTCACGCAATCGGCCGACGGCGTGGTGACCGAGGCCGAGGATCTGGACAGCGGCGAACGTCTGCTGATCGACAGCGACTACCTGGTCGGCTGCGACGGCGGGCATTCGGAAATCCGGCGGCAGATCGGCGCTCGGCTGACCGGTGACGCGGTGGTGCAGCGCACGCAATCCACCTATTTCCGCGCGCCGTCGCTGCTCGGCATGATGCAGGCGCGGCCGGCGTGGTCGAACCAGTCGATCAATCCTCGGCGCAGCGCCAACATCTTCGCCATCGACGGGCGCGAGACCTGGCTGCTGCATTGCTATCTGCGTCCGGACGAACCGGATTTCGAGTCGGTGGATCGCGACCGCTGTCTTCGGCTGGTGGTCGGGGCGGGGCCGGATTTCGAATACGAGGTCATCAGCAAGGAGGACTGGTACGGCCGGCGCCTGATCGCCGACAAGTTCCGCGACCGGCGCGTGTTCGTGTGTGGCGATGCGGCGCATATCTGGGTGCCGTTTGCCGGCTACGGCATGAACGCCGGCATCGCCGACGCGATGAACCTGTCGTGGATGCTGGCCGGCGTGCTGCACGGCTGGGCGGACCCGGCGATCCTGCATGCGCATGAGGCGGAGCGGTGGCCGATCACCGAACAGGTCTCGCATTATGCGATGAACACGTCGGTGGCGATGGCGCGGGCTCGGGCCGAGGTGCCGGAGGCGATCGAGGCGCCCGGACCGGATGGCGACGCGGTGCGGGCGGAATTCGGCCGGCTGATGTGCGAGATCAACGTGCCGCAATTCTGCTGCGGTGGACTGAACTTCGGGTATTTCTACGAACGCTCGCCGATCATCGCGTATGATGGGGAGGCGGCGCCGCCCTACACGATGTACGACTTCACGCCGTCCACCGTGCCGGGCTGCCGCGTGCCGCATGTATGGCTGCGCGACGGGCGCTCGCTGTACGACGCGCTGGGGCCGTGGTTCACGGTGTTGCGGTTCGATCGGTCGGTGTCGGTGACGCCGCTGGTCGAGGCGGCGGCGCAACGCGGCGTGCCGCTGGCGGTGCTGGATGTGGATGCGGAAGGCGCCGACGCGCTGTATCCGCACAAGCTGCTGCTGGCGCGGCCGGATCAGCACGTGGCGTGGCGCGGCGACGCGGTGCCGGATAATCCGCTGGCGTGGTGGATCGGGTGCGGGGCGCGTGAAATCGAAAGAGTCGAGCGTGCGTGTCGCGGCACCCTCACCCTCACGCTCCCGCACCTCGACCTCTCCGCGCAGCGCGGGAGAGGTTATAGCTCCGGTGCCACCTTCCGCATGAACAGCGTCAGGCTCTGCGCGGCGTCGTCGAACGCCATCGGGCCAAGCCGGAACTGCATGATCACGCCGCCGACGCCGATCGCCGCGACCTCGGCCAGCTTCTCCGCCACCGTCGCCGGCGAGCCGTAGATCAGCGAATGTTCCACCACCATCCGCGCCGCCGGCGCGGTGCCCGGCGGCGGCATCGGCACGATCGACACGCCCTGCTCGCGATACACACGCTCCCGCATCGCCGAGCGCTGCGCGTGCATCGCCTCGAACGCCGGCACGGCGATGCGTTCCGCTTCCGCATCCGTCTCGGCAACGAACACGTTGCGCCACACCCAGCACTGATCGACGTTGTCCGCCACCGCCGCGTCATCCAGGCCGATCTCGCGCAGCGTGCGGCGATACAGCTCCATGCGCGCGCCGCGTCACCTCGTTCGACTGCACGTTCATCATGAACGGCCGGCCCTGGCGCGCGATCTCCAGCATGCCATGCTCGGACGAGGCGGAGCGGATCACGTAGGGATGCGGCTGCGTGATACGGCCGCGGCCGCAGCATCGGCAGCTTCAGATCCCAGAACCGGCCGTGATGTTCGAACGCCTCGCTGGTCCAGGCCTTGAACATGATGGCCTCGGCCTCCTCGAAGCGCGCCTGCGCCTCGGTGTGATCGATGCCGTAGCCCTGGTAGTCGTAGATGTTGTAGGCGGTGCCGCGGCCCAGCCCGACGATCAGCCGCCCCTTGCTGATGTGGTCGATCAGCGCCAATTGCTCGGCCATGCGGATCGGGTGGTGCAGCGACATCTGCGCCACCGCGAAGCCGATCTTCGCCCGCTGCGTTGCCACCGCCAGCGCCGCGGCGAAGCTGACCGGATCGACATAGGCGCAGATGCCGTCGAAATGATGCTCCGCCAGCCAGACGACGTCGAAGCCCAGTTCGTCGGTCAGCCGCGCCTCGCGCAGGGTCTCGTCGATCACGCGGCCGTCGCCGGCGGGATCGCGGCTTTCCGGGAACAGGAAGTTGCTGAATTTCAAGTGCTGGTCCCCTCACGCCTCCGGCGCAACGCCAACATACTTGAACTGGTGGATCACGTCGCCGATCGGGATAGTTCGCATCGTATTGCACCTGGTAGATCGACACCGTCTTCGACATCAGGTCGCCATTCTCGTCGAACGACACCGGCCCTTGCAGCGTGTCCAGCCGCGTCGTCTGGATGGCGTCGCGCACCGCCGCGCGCGTCACCGGCTTGCCGGACTTTCGCCACGCGCGCGATCGCATCCAGGATGACCAGCGTCGCATCGTAATAGGTGATCGTGTAGTCCGCCGGCTGCTTGCCCGTCTTGGCGACAAAGCGCTCCACCCAGGGCTTCACCTTCGCATCGTCCAGCACGTGCGCCGCGGCCGAGGTCGCATACCAGCCCTGGATCGCCGGCATCGCGCCGCCGGTCAGCATGTCCGGCGTGTGCACGCCGTCGCCGCCGCCCTTCACCGCATCCGGAATGATCTCGTAGGACTGCTTCACCAGCTTGGTGCCCGCCAACGGATCGCCACCGTAATACAGCGCCTGCGTGCCCAGGCTCTTCGCCCGGGTCAGGATCGCGCTGTAGTCGGCATTCAGCGGATCGAGCCGGTCGCGGATCAGCACCGTCATGCCCTTCTTCACCGCCTGCGCCGCGAACGCGTCGGCCATGCCCACGCCGTAGGCGCCGCCATCGTCCAGCACCACGACCTTCTGGATGTGCCGCTCCTCCGCCAGGAAATTCGCGAAGTTCGGCCCCTGGTAGGCATCGGTGGTGACGGTGCGGAAGAAGATCGGCGGTCCGGCCGGGCGATACACCTGGGCGAATTTCGGACTGCTGAGATCGGGATTCGTCGCGCTGCCGCTGATCGTCGCCATGCCGCCCTGCGAGAGCACCGGCGACACCGCCTTGGCCGAGCCGCTGTTCAGCGGCCCGACGGCGGCGATCACCGACGCGTCCTGCAGCATCTTGCGC
>CAWFUE010000050.1:0-20576 GCA_963818905.1 uncultured Acidobacteriaceae bacterium | reverse complement strand
CAGCAAGTACAACCTGAACTACATCAAGCTCGACGGCAATGTCGGCTGCATGGTGAATGGCGCCGGACTGGCGATGGCGACCATGGACATCATCCAGTACGCCGGCGGGATGCCGGCCAACTTTCTCGACGTCGGCGGCGGCGCCAACGAAGAACAAGTGACGCACGCCTTCGAAATCCTGCTCAGCGACAAGAACGTGAAGGCGGTGCTGATCAATATTTTTGGCGGCATCCTGCGCGTCGACACGCTGGCCAACGGCATCGTCAGCGCAGCGCGCACCACCAACATTCAGTTGCCGATTGTGCTGCGGCTGGAAGGAACCAACGTCGAGCAGGGCCGCAAAATTCTGAAAGACAGCGGACTAAAATTCATCGTGGCAGAGACCATGAAGGACGCGGCTGAAAAAGTTGTCTCCGCCGCCAAGGGGCAGTGATGGCCGTTCTGACGATTCCTTTTGCTCAGCCTACCCATCCGCCGACGCCGATGACATCGACTCTCGGCGATGAGTTCTGGGAACTCACTTGCCTCGAGCTGGCGTGCGAAAACAGCGTACAGACCACAAATTTCCAGCAGGAGTGCCACGGCGTTTGCCATGGTAGTTCCGTTGTAATCACGTGTTCGGGCGATTGCGAAGGGGAATGGAAAAAGCTATGAGCATTCTGGTTGATAAATCGACACGCCTGCTGGTGCAGGGACTGACGGGACGCGAAGGAACATTCCACTCCAAGAACGCCGCGGCTTACGGCACCAACGTCGTTGGAGGCGTCACTCCCGGCAAGGGCGGCACCACGCACGAAGGCTGGCCCATTTTCAATACCGTGCGCCAGGGTGTGGAGAAGACCGGCGCCAACGCGACCGTGATCTTCGTTCCGCCGCCGGCCGCGGCTGACGCGATCATGGAAGCTGCTGACGCCGGAGTTGCGCTGATCGTCTGCATCACCGAAGGTATCCCCGCGATCGACATGGTCAACGCGTGGGAGTTCCTGAAGACGAAGAACTCGCGGCTGATCGGGCCGAATTGCCCGGGCATCATCTCGCCGGGCAAGTGCAAGATCGGCATCATGCCGGCGCACATTCACAAGGAAGGGAATGTCGGCATCGTCTCGCGCTCGGGCACGCTGACGTATGAGGCCGTGCATCAACTGACCACGCGCGGCATCGGGCAGTCGACTGCCATCGGCATCGGCGGCGATCCGATCATTGGAACGAACTTCACCGACGCGATCCGATTGTTCAACGAAGATCCGGAGACGGAGGCGATCGTGATGATTGGCGAGATTGGCGGCAGCGCCGAAGAGACTGCGGCCGAGTACATCAAGCAGAATGTGCGCAAGCCGGTAGTGGGATTCATCGCCGGACGCACCGCGCCGCCGGGACGCCGCATGGGCCACGCCGGAGCAATCATCTCCGGCGGCAAAGGAACCGCAGCGGAGAAGATCAAGGCGATGGAAGAAGCGGGAATTCACGTGGCGCAATCGCCCGCCGACATCGGCGAGACGCTGGTCAAGGCGCAAGCGGCAATGATGAAGTAGCAGTTGTCAGTTGTCGGTTGTCAGTTCGCTTTTCGCCAGAGAGCCTTTTGGGTGGAGCTGCCGGCGTCCCTGGGACTGCAAATAAAAAGGGACGATGTACTTCACTGACCAGCGAGGGAAACTGATGAATGAGTGCCATCTATGTTGCGATTGTGATTGGGCTGCTGCTTGCGTCTGGGGCATGCCACATTCTCGCGCCTCGTCAAACTGAGCGATGGATGAGTC
Source organism: uncultured Acidobacteriaceae bacterium (assembly GCA_963818905.1). GTDB lineage: Bacteria > Acidobacteriota > Terriglobia > Terriglobales > Acidobacteriaceae > Bog-257. The sequence continues at coordinate 18,819 of CAWFUE010000050.1, read as the reverse complement.
AGAAGCTCGTGGTTCGAGCGGTAGGCGCGCTGCTATTGATCCTTGCGATTCCATGCCTTGCATGGCGTGGATGGTACTTTTGGACACTTTTTGCCGCCCTGTCCCTTTCTGGCATCTGGAGGCTCTGCTTACCACAAAACTCGATACGAGCGCAGCGCCTCCTCTATCCCCGTTGGGTACATGGATGTCTGCTCATCGGAGGAGCCATCCTGGTGTGGGCATTGCGGCCATGAGAAGACGGCGTGCAACTTTAGATAAGGTCAGCCAAAATAAGTTTGCTCCCCATTTGCAAAAAGGGGGAATCTCGCGGCACGAGACACGAGTCCCGCAGTGCGGGACGGAAGATCATAGCCCAGTGCTTCAGCGCTGGGTGAGCGATCAACTCGTACCCGAGTCCCGTAGGGACGGCACTGAGTCTGTCGTCGGCTGAAAGCCGACTCGGATCGAAAATCAGGCGTGGACGCTGGCTTTGAGGGCTGGCCACACTGTTTTGCCGAACTGATGGACCGCAGATCCCTCCGCTCGGGCTAGAGCCCTCGGTCGGGATGACAATTCACAAATAACTGAGAGGGAACTTCCTAACGCATGAAAACCCTGCAACGCACTCTTTCCATCATCAAGCCGGACGCGGTCGAAAAAGGCGCCGCCGGCGACATCATTCACACACTTCTGGAAAATAAATTCCGCATCATCGGCATGAAGATGCTGCACATCAACAAATCGCAGGCCGAGGGCTTCTACGCCGTGCATGTACACCGGCCATTCTTCGAGTCGCTAACGAATTTCATGTCCAGCGGGCCGATCATCGTGATGGCGCTGGAGAAAGAGGACGCCATCGCCGACTATCGCAAGCTGATGGGCGCCACCGATCCCGCCAAGGCCGATGACGGCACGATCCGCAAGAAGTGGGCAGCCAACATCGAGCATAACGCGGTTCACGGCTCCGATGCCGAAGACACCGCGCGCTTCGAGATCAGCTATTTCTTCGCCGGCTACGAATTGGCGAAGTAGAGAAAAGCCGTGATTCGTGGGTCGCGGGTCGTGAATGGATGGGCTGAAACGATCCACGATGCACGATCCACGATCCACGATTCACGAGCAACGAGGGTATTCACACAATTTTCTCTGGGTCTCTGGGTCTCTGTGGTGAAATAGTTTCGGGAGATTGCTATGGCGCATGTGCAGATCACGTTACTGGCTGGGCGGACGATGGAACAGAAGCGGCGTGCGGTCAAGCGTATCACCGATGCCTTGACCGAAGAGCTGAATGTCAAAGCGGAGAAGCTGACGGTCGCGTTCGTTGAGGTGCCGCGCGAGAGCTATGCCCGCAACGGCATTCTGCTGTCGGACCGCGGCGATCTGAAATGAGAATGTGTTCCGCAAAGGGTGGAAGGGCACGGCTTCACCCGTGCGGGACGATCCTGTCAGTCGCCGGGCTTTAGCCCCGGCCAACACGGTCAACGTCACCCACGAGTTTCCAATTTCTCCGGGCGGAACTGCCTCGACGAATGCAAACCAGGCATTCCTTGGGGGAGCCGCTAACCCGGCGCTTCCGCCGCGATTTTCATTTGGCTTCTCGAGCAAAAGCGTATATACCACTAAAGTGACTTTCTATTACAGGATTTGTCGTCAAGATATGTGTAAAGTATTGCATATGTCGCCGTACGAGCACGCCGGAGGGCGCGGAAGGATTCCCGGGTCATCCATGCCGTCAAAGTCACGTACAGCCGACTCAAACACAGCCAGCGTCATCTGTCGAGAACGGCCACACCAGCCGAAACGTTTGGACAAATGGTTTTCACTCCTGCGCATAGCATTTAAGTGGCATTAATTACCGTTTTGGTATTGCTTTCCTTGCGGATGCTTCCACATTTCTGGACATCAGAATCCCGGCGGCCGCTGGTTGGCGACGGCAAACGTTTTCTCCAGCGCAATGCCGGCCTCGCCCAACGTTCCCTCTTCGAATAATTGCCCGATCAGTGTTACGCCATGCGGCACGCGGCGCGGCGGCGAGAACTTCGGGAGCGGATGCGCCGGATCAGGCGCCCAGTCACTGCGCGCCTCTGAAACTTCCACAAATCCGGCGCGCAAGGTCAGCGACGGCTGTCCGGTAAAGTTCGTGATGGTCAGCATCTCGTCGCGCAACGACGGCACCAGCAGCAGATCGACCTGCGCAAAGATGCGAGCCATCTCCATGGCAACCTTGCGGCGGAAGCGGTCCGCCTGCACCGCATCGACGGCCGATAAGAACCGCGACTGGCGAAACGTATTCGGCCAGGCATCGGCCACCTGCATTTTGAGCTGATCCACGCCGTGCGACAGCGTCAGCTCTTCGAACGATGCCGCGGCCTCGGCAAAAAGAATGAAGTCCAGCGAATCGTAAGGCCACTGCGGCAGCGAGACTTCGACCGGAACCATACCGACTTTTTTCACGGCCTCCAGCGCGGAGCGGTCGACATCCGTCGCAGGCGCTTCTTTCATCCAGCCAGGGAAGTATCCGACGCGCAATCCCTGAATGCTCGCGTTCGCGTCGAAGTCAAACTTGCTTGGGAGACTGTACAAATCGCTGGCGTCGGGACCGGTGATCGCATTCAACACCAGCATCGTGTCTTCGACGTAGCGCGCCATGGGGCCGAGTTTATCGAGCGACCAGCACAGCGTCATCGCGCCGGTGCGCGGTACGCGGCCGAAGGTCGGACGCAGGCCGGTGATGCCGCAGCGCATCGACGGACTGACGATGCTGCCGTCGGTCTCGCTGCCGATGGCGAATGCGACCAATCCCGCCGATGTTGCGGAGCCCGGTCCAGCGCTCGAACCCGATGATCCTTCCTCCAGCAGCCAGGGATTCATCGTCTGGCCGCCAAACCAGACGTCGTTGAGCGCAAGCGCGCCGAGACTGAGCTTGGCGACCAGCACCGCGCCCGCGTCAGTGAGCCGCTGTACCACGACCGCGTTGTCTTTGGGCACGCGATTGCGGAATGGTTCGGCGCCATAGGTCGTCGCAATGCCCGCGGTGTCAAGCAGATCCTTCACGCCGTACGGAATGCCATGCAGCGGACCGCGATATTTTCCGGGGGCGATCTCGGCGTCCGCCTGCTTCGCCTGCGTCAGCGCCAGATCGGGCGTCAGCGTGATTACGCAACGCAGCTTAGGATCGTATTGGCGCAGCCGCTTCAGATAGATGTTGGTGAGGCGCTCGGAGGTCAGCTTGCGCTGCTCGATCCAGCCGGAGAGCTGCACCACAGATGCGAACGCGATGTCCTCGTCATTCGCAGGCAGCGGCCCAGGATCAACCTTGCTGCGAACGAAACGATTCTGCGCTGGACCTGATTTCTCGCCGGGCAGCACCGGATCCCATATCGCCGCGGGAGCCAGAGTCGGCTCCAGCGTAACTTTGTGCGGGCCCACACGCATTTCGTACAGAGGCGCCATGGCGCTACGCCAGTTGCTGGCCGCTTCGGCAAGCTCCGTGTGACTCATCTGCACCTGAACCAGTTTTTCCGCTTCGCCGAATGTCGCAGCTGAAACTTCCGGCCCAACCGCCGGCGCCGTACCGAAGGCCGGCGGCGCGCCGGGTGTTTGCTGCTGTTGCATCTGAGTGGAATTTTGGGTTTGAGCGTAGGAGGCCGCGGCCGCTCCCAGCAAAGCCAACGGGGTTTGTGTCAGAAACTCTCTGCGTGATCTCAAGCTATCTCTCCTGAACACGCGATTGTGCGACGCCAATACACTACACGAATTCCGCAAGCAAGGGGCAGATCGGAGGGGCACAACCGGGCACAAGCAGACTGGTGGGACTCAAATCCAGCAGGCGTGGAGGCAAAGCTGTGGGCATGCGACAGTGGAAATGCAACCCGCAGTGGAGCTGCCGTTGTTCGCGCGAACCGCGCTGGCCTTTGCGCTGTCGCTGGGCCCTCTTGCGCCTGCCTGTACAATCAACGCCAGCATGGGCACAGCGACTGTAACCGTTACAGCGCCGGTCGAGCAGGGGCGGGTGGCACAGGAGCGGCTGTCGTCGCTCGACCTCTTTCGTGGGGCGACGATTGCGGCGATGATCGTGGTCAATAACCAGACCGGCGATGCAGCTTACTGGCCGCTGCAACACGCCGCCTGGAACGGATGGACTCCTACCGATCTGGTATTTCCATTTTTCCTGTTCATCGTGGGCGTGGCGCTGGTGTTCTCGTTTCAAGCGCGACTGGAGCGCGGCAGCTCGCGCCGTGATCTCATTCTTCACACCGCGCGCCGTAGTGCGATGTTGTTTGCCATCGGTCTGCTGCTCAATGCTCTGGCGGCACTGCAATTCCAGATCTGGCGAATCCCCGGCGTGCTGCAGCGGATCGCCATTGTTTACCTTGCAGCCGCGCTGATCACGCTCTTCACCAAAATAACCGGCCGTACGATATGGATCGCGAGCCTGTTGGTTGGATATTGGATTCTGATGCGCTACGTGCCGGTGCCGGGTTACGGGGTGCCGGGACGCGATGTTCCTCTGCTGCATCCCGACGGCAATCTCGCGGCGCATCTCGACCGCAAACTGCTGCTCGGCCATTTGTGGGAGGGCACGCGCGATCCCGAAGGAATTCTGAGCACTTTGCCGGCGATCGCCACGGCGCTTTGCGGCGTTCTGACCGGCGAATGGTTGCGATCGGCGCGGCCGATGAAGCAAAAACTGGCGGGAATGTGCGCCTGCGGATTGGCCGGAATCGTTGCGGGCGAGCTATGGGGAGTCTGGTTTCCGATCAACAAGAAGCTGTGGACCAGCTCGTATGTGCTATTTACCGCCGGCTGTGCACTGATCTCGCTGGCACTCTGCTACTGGATCAGCGATATCAGGCGCCATCGCCGCGGCTGGACCAAGCCGTTCATGATCTTTGGCGCCAATGCCATCGTCGCCTATGTGTTGTCGGAGTTGCTCGGCGGCTGGCTCAGCTGGATCGGCTTCAGCTTATGGCATGTCCAGACGTGGCTGAAGTCGGAAGCCCTGACCTCGCTTGTGCACTCTGTCTTTGTCTTGGGTTTATGCTTCATTCCCCTGTGGCTGCTCTACCGCAAGAAGATCTTCATCAAAGTATAAAAGCTGATGCCGCAGAGTAAATCAGGGCATCGCTTGCGACTCCGTCCTGGGCTAAACTGGTATTGGCCGCTGCGCGGACCGAGTCACGGTCACAGATTTTGTTCTAGCGCAATAATCATGGCGTTTTGTTACCCCGAGCTATGTCAGCGTCACTCACCAGCTGCGGGCAAGTCCTAGGTCATTACCGCCTGATCGAGCAAGTCGGTCAGGGCGGGATGGGCGTCGTCTATCGCGCTCTGGACGAGCAGCTCCGGCGCGACGTCGCGGTCAAGATCCTGCCGCACGATCTGCTGTGTGACGCGGTTGTGCGCGAGCGCTTCCATACCGAAGCGCTGGCAGTCGGCCGGCTCAATCATCCCAACATTGCCATGGCTTTCGACTTCGGCGAGGTGGATGGCATCGACTACCTGGTCACCGAATACATTCCCGGAGTCAACCTCAGCGAGAAAATTGGTGGCGAACCGCTGCCGCCAACGATGGTGCTGGAGTTGGGCATCCAGATCTTGAGCGGGCTGGAGGCTGCACATCGCGAACACGTTCTCCATCGCGACTTAAAGCCGGGCAACATTCGCCTGAACCGCGACGGTCAGGTGAAGATCCTGGACTTTGGTCTGGCCAAGCTGGTCGAGCCGCTGGATGAGAATGCGGAGACAACTAATCTTACGACCGATGGTACGGTCAGCGGCACCTTGCCCTACATGGCTCCGGAGCTGCTGCGCGCCGAGCCCGCCGATGAGCGGGCTGACATCTGGGCGACAGGCACGGTGTTGTATGAGATGGCGACGGGGCGACGCGCCTTCCCCGACAAGCAGACCTCGCTGATCGTCGATGCCGTGCTGCACTACGATCCAGTGCGGCCATCGCTCATCAATCCTGAGGTGAGCGCATCGCTGGAAGCGGTGATTCTCAAGGCGCTGGAGCGCAATCCTGAGCACAGGTATCAAACCGCGCGCGAACTGCGCGAGGATCTCTCGCGGCTGCTGGCCGGCGACGCGATTGCCACCGAAACTTTGCGCCGCTCCCACGTCGCAGAGGTTATGGCTCGCGCGCGCAGACGAAAAATCGCCATGGGTTTCGCGGCTGTGCTCCTCGTGGGACTGGCGGTTGGATTTCTGATCAAACGCTGGTGGCCGATGGCGTCGGAACATCAGAAAATCCTGGCGGTGCTGCCCATCGATACGGTGGGACAGGACAGCGCCACGAACGCCTTGGGATTAGGCTTGACGGAAACCCTCACTGCCAAGCTGGCCGAAGCCAGCAACAGCGACTCTATCCAGGTGGTGTCGCCGCGCGATCTCCGCGACCAGGGGGTGAAGACAGCCGACGACGCACGCCGCGAGTTTGGCGCCGATCTGGTTCTGGAGAGCAGTCTGCAGAAAGAAGGCTCGACGATTCGTATCAACGCCTATCTGGTAAATGCGGAAACCCATCGCCAGGTAGCGGCGCGCACTATAACGGTTGATGCCGACGACAGCTTTGGACTGCAGGACCGCGTGGTCAGCGATGCGCTTGATATGCTGCCCGCACGAATCGCGCCCGAACAGCGGCAAAAGCTGGTTGTCCGGCAGAACACCCAGCCTGCGGCCTACGAAGCCTATATTCGTGGACGCGGGTATATGGTGGAGTTCAGCAAGCCGGAAGACATCGACAATGCGATTGCGGAATTCTCGCAGGCGGTCAAAATCGATCCCACCTACGCTTTGGGTTATGCTTCGCTGGGGAATGCCTATGGTGAAGGCTTCCGAAACTTCTACCGGGGAAGCGACTGGGTCGCGAAAGCGTCACGCAATTGCGAGAAGGCACTGTCGTTGAATCCGGAACTGGTGGAAGGCCATATCTGCCTCGGGAACGTCTACAACGGAACCGGCAAGTACGATAAGGCGGTTCAGGAGTTCCAGCGCGCAGTGCAGGCGGAGCCGGGAAGCGAAGATGCGCTTCGTGGTTTAGCCGATTCTTACACTCGTCTGGGTAATCTCGCCGGCGCTGAAGCCGCCTACAAACAGGCAATCGCACTGCGGCCGAACTATTGGGCTGTATACCATTGGCTCGGCGTCTTTTACTTTGGGCAGAACCGCTATTCCGATGCCTCTCAGATGTTCTTGAAAGTCACCCAGCTCGCTCCTAATAATTATCTTGCCTATAGTGATCTGGGAGCCACGTACTTGCTGGAAGGTCGCTATCAGGATGCGGTTGACACGCTCCAGCATTCGGTGGCATTGCGACCCAGTAATGATGCCTATAACAACCTTGGCTATGCTTACGTTCTGATGGGCCGTTTTCCTGAAGGCATAGCTGCGCTGCAACAGGCGCTTAAGATTAGCGACAGCGATTGGATGAACTGGGGAAATCTTGGTGACGCGCTTTACTGGAGTTCCAGCCGGAGGAGCGAAGCGCGCGCCAACTATGAGAAGGCGGTTTCCATTGCCACTTCCAAGCTGCAAGTTAATCCCGGGGACCCGCAGGTTTTGTCCTATCTTGCCAACTACTCGGCAATGTTAGGAGACAAAGCGGCGGCCAACAAATACATTCAGGAAGCCTTGAAGTTTGCGCCCACCGATGGCGACGTCTTGTTTCGCGCCGCGGTGGTTTATAACCACCTAGGGCAAACGGACGAGGCCTTATCTTTCCTGAAGAAGGCAACGTCCGTCGGTTACTCCCGCCCCATCATCCGGGATACCCCAGATTTCGCAAACCTGCGGCAGAACTCCGAGTTCCGCTCCCTGACTGCTAATCCTTAAAGCGACCGTCAAAGCGATCGTCAGTGTACGCGTACTCCCATCGCTCCCGGATTGTTGCATGACTGGCCGTTGATGGTAACGCTACTGTAGTTATAGGTTCCAGTGGCCGTAGTCGCAGTTACCGGTCCCGTGGTTTGAGTGACCGGACAATTATTGCCAAACGGGCACGAACTGAATGAAACCGAAAACGATGTGGTGCCTCCGGCCGTGTAGTTGACGGATCCACCCGCCGGCACTGACACTGCGGAAGCCGCGCCGTTCTGCTGGCACGTTCCACCGTTGTAGCTGAGAGTGATGGTAGTGATATTCGGAGGTTGGGCACTGACGTGTTGATATCCGGCGGTACAGATCAGGAGAACGGCAAGAACTGCGAGAGCGGTCCAAATCCAACGTGGCGCCATTGATTGGTTGCCTCACTTTCTTGAATCTTCAAAACAGTAGCACGACGCTGACGACTGTCAAGCAAATTTGTGGTTAGTTAGTAGATAGGTCACGCTTAGCGAGCAGGGTTAACATGCACGCCCATCGATGCAGCGTCCTTGCATGGCTCGTTATTGATGGTCATGCTGCTGTAGTTGAAGGTTGTTCCTACAGCTCCGAGGGTCGGTTGTCCTACATTCGCCGAGATACCACGGCTATCCACAGGGCAGGAGGCAAAGGGACACGCCGCAAATTGCACTTGAAATTGGGTAAGCGCTCCTGCTGCCGTCTGATAGATCACCGCCCGGTTCTGATACACATCGATGATTCCTTCCGAACCATTCTGTTGACACTCTCCGCCGTTGAACATGAGCATTATATAAAGCGGTCCAGAGTTGCTCTGGCGATGGCAGGCCGCAATGAGAAATAGACTGACGACTACAACAATGAGAGCAGTCTGGCTGAAAGATGTCGCCAAGTTTTTGTTCATTTCCTGATCGCACAAACACTAACACGGAGTAGCGAGCTGTCAAGTAGATAGCGAAGCGGCGCTCAGGCCGCGTAAACGCCGCGAGGACAGCCGGGCTCCGCCCCAAGCAAGCGTAGACTCGGCTACCGGCGTCCGCTGGCTGGAACGCGGGCGCTACCGGAATGCTATTCCTCGCTATCCTTCTTGAGATCCGACTTGATGTTCAGGTTGCGAATCAGACGATGCAGATAGTTCGGATGAACCCCCAGCAGCTTGGCGGCTTCGGTATAGTTGCCCTTGCTTTGCTTCACCGCCTCAGCGATCATTCGCTTCTTCAGATGATTGATCCGGTCGTGATATTTCTCGCTACTACTCTCCACCGGCTGTAATTCGAGCAGGGCCTCGGGAAGATCGTCGGGAACAATCTCCTCGCCGGTGCCAAGAACGATCGCGTGTTCGATAGCATTCTCAAGCTCGCGCACATTACCTGGCCAGCTATAGCTCATGAGCAGCGATCGCGCCGCCGAAGAAATTCCCTTCAGCGGCCGCTTGCACTTCTCGGAATACTTCGCGGCGAAATACATCGCCAGGAGCGGAATGTCATCCGTGCGATCGCGCAACGGCGGCACCACAACCGAAACCACATTCAAGCGGTAATAGAGATCCTGGCGGAACTGCCCGGTCTTGATCGCGTCCTCCAGATTCTTGTTGGTGGCGGCAATCACCCGGGCGTCGACCTTGAGGGTGCGCGTTCCTCCCACCCGCTCGAATTCGTGCTCCTGCAGGGCGCGCAACATCTTTGCCTGGAGCAGAGGCGCCAACTCGCCAATCTCGTCGAGAAAGATTGTTCCGCCTTCGGCAATCTCCAGCCTGCCCTTCTTGGTCGCAATAGCTCCGGTGAACGAACCTTTCTCATGGCCGAACAGTTCGCTCTCCAGCAGTGCCTCTGGAATGGCGGCGCAGTTGATGGCGACGAATGGCTTTGTCGGCGCGCAAGCTATTGCGATGAATGGCCCGCGCCACCAGTTCTTTGCCGGTGCCGCTCTCCCCGCGGATCAGGACGGTGGAATCGCTCTTGGCCACGCGCGACAATAAAATTCTCCACCTGACGCATGGGTTTGCTCTCGCCGATGATCACTCCTTCCAGGTCCAACTCCGCCTGCAAGCGGCGATTCTCGCTGCGCAGAGACTCGGTGGCCAAAACATTTTCCAGCGTGACCGCGGCAATGCCAGCAACAGAATTCAGGAAGTGGACATGCCCATCTTCGAACTTATCCTCGGCGCCGATCGCGGCCAGTATAAAACGCCGACGGTCCTTTCCACCCCCACCAGGGGCACGCAAAGAACGCTTTCCGTCTCGCCGGAATCGTGCGCCGGGCGGCTGAGGATGGGCGAACGCTCCCACAAAGCGCGCTGCACAATCTCACGCCGAATGCTCAGCTGCGGCGAGGCCGTGGCATGACGCTCGCCAGACGCAACTGGAACTTGGCTCTTCGTCGGCGTGGCGCAGGATCACAATGGCGCCGGAGTCTGCCGGTATCACTTCGCCGATCAACTGCAGCAGAGCCGCTGTAGCACGCTCAAGATCGCGGACCGAATTAATGATATTGGCGATCTTGAAAAGCGCATTCAGATCGCGGGCCATCCGCCCGACATCGGTGCCGCCATGCGATAACGAGCGCATAGGCGCGCACATTCGACGTGGTTAACAGATCGACGGCTCGCTCCTTGAACTGCACCGGTTGCAGCGTCTGTTCATCGTCCTCGGTGATCAGGAAGACCAGCTCACAGCGGCCGACGCGGAGCGTATCGCCGTGGGTCAGCAATTTGCGTCGCACCGGAATGCCATTTACGAACGTGCCGTTATGACTTTCCAGGTCGATGAGTTGGAATGCGGCGTCGGTTCGGCTGATATTGAAGTGGCGTCGCGATACCGCGCGATCGTGCAGGCAAAGATCGTTGTTGGAGTCGCGGCCGACAGAAAGTTGCTCGCCCGTCAGCCGAACGACTGTTCCCTTAGATGGGCCCGAAACGACGACCACTCTCGAGTCCAATGCCGCCTCCTGTAAGCCAGCCTAGTTTAGCCGACTGTTCGCGGATGTGCGAGCTTCGGTGACAAAGCCGTAAGTGTCTAACCGGGTGGATAGTTGCCACTATCCAATCGGATAGGAAAATGGTGCCAGAGGGCTCGAGAACCGCGCTGAGTTCGGGAATGGAACCTTGCCAGGTATTTGAAAGCCAAGCACTTCCAAATTCACATTTGCCGGGCGCCTGGTTGGCGATTGGTTTGCAATATCAATCTGCGAACGCACATCAGGACGTGCAGCCACAAAGATAAAAAAGCTCTCCGATGGCCCGGAGACCGTGATCGTAGCCGCGATGCTACATCACGATAGAGAGACCTGGAGTGGGAGCGCTCCAGGTCTTTTTTTCACTCTTCAATCCCGCCGGACATTTCTCAGCCGACCCATTTGCGTTTGTGACCTGCCTCACTGACGATTGTTTGCTCACTGGCTATGGTTAATGCAGATTCGCGTCCAGCGACTTTTTGCGTCTGAAAGGCACTTCGATGTCCACCACTGCAGTCTCCGCCAGCTCGCGCGTGCTTAACTCCAGCCTGGCAAATCGAGTCATGAACGCCGAAGAAGCGGCCGCTCTCATCCATCATGGTCATCAGATCGGCATGAGCGGCTTCACCGGCTCCGGTTACCCGAAAGCCGTACCGATGGCGCTGGCGCGCCGCATCTCCGATGCCAATCTGCGCGGCCAGAAATTCCAGGTCAGCATCTTCACCGGCGCATCGACCGGCCCGGAGCTCGACGGCGCGTTGGCGATGGCCGGCGGCATTCATCTGCGGCTGCCGTATCAGTCCGATCCGGAGACGCGCAAGCGCATCAACGCCGGCGAAATGGAGTACATGGACATCCACTTGAGCCATGTCGCGCAGTTTGTGGAATACGGATTCCTGGGCAAACTCGATCTCGCGCTCATTGAGGTGACCGCGGTCCTGGAAGACGGCCGCCTGGTTCCCAGCTCGTCCATCGGCAACAACAAAACGTGGATCGAACAGGCCGAGCGCGTGATCATCGAAGTGAACTCGTGGCAGCCTTCAGCGCTGGAGGGCATGCACGACATCTACTACGGACTGCAGCCGCCGCCCAACCGAGGACCGATTCCACTAACCCACACCGGACAGCGCATCGGCAGCCCGTATCTTGAGATGCCGCCGGAAAAGATTGCGGCTGTCGTGCTGACCGATTCGCCCGACCGCAACAGTCCATTCAAAGCTCCCGATGAGAACTCACGCCGGATCGCGGGCCACATTCTGGAGTTCCTCGCCTGGGAGGTAAAGAAGGGACGCATTCCCGCAAACCTGCTGCCATTGCAATCCGGAGTCGGCAACATTGCCAACGCGGTGCTGTTTGGTTTGGAAGAAGGTCCGTTCGAAGGACTCACCTCGTACACCGAAGTCATCCAGGACGGCATGATTCGCCTGCTGAAATCGGGCAAGCTGACGGCGGCGTCGGCAACCGCGTTCTCACTCAGCCCTGAGATGCTGACCGAGGTCAACGCCGACATGGCGAACTATCGCAAGCAAATCGTGCTGCGACCGCAGGAAATTTCCAACCATCCTGAGATTATCCGCCGGCTTGGAGTGATCGCCATGAACGGCATGATCGAAGCGGATATCTATGGCAACGTGAACTCGACGCATGTGATGGGATCGCGCATCCAGAACGGCATCGGCGGCTCCGGCGATTTTGCCCGCAACGGATATCTCTCCATCTTTATGGCGCCGTCGACAGCACAGAAAGGCAGCATCTCGACCATCGTTCCCATGGCTTCGCACGTGGATCACACCGAGCACGATGTCTCGGTCGTGGTCACCGAGCAGGGATTGGCCGATCTGCGCGGACTCTCACCGCGGCAGCGTGCGCAGTTGATTATTGAGAAGTGTGCTGCGCCTGATTACAAGCCGGCGCTGCTCGACTATCTCAATCGCGCGGAGCGGTTGGCGTATGGACGGCACACGCCGCATCTGCTGAGTGAATCGCTCGGCTGGCACAATCGCTATCTGCGTTCCGGCCACATGAAACCGCAGTCGGACAACTGATCGGCGTTAGAAGTTCAACCGTTCGTCATTGCGACAGCGCGAGTGCTGCCAGGTTTTTCTCGGCCAGAGGCCGAGCAAAAGCGCCTGACGGATTGTGCAGGTAAATGGTTAGGACTTTCTTGTAGCATTCCACCGCCTGCGTCTTGTCGCCCGACTTCTCATAGGCTTGCGCCAGCAGACTCAGCACAAAAGGATCTCTCTGGTCGGCCTTCTGTAAGTCCTCAATTGCCGTCGTGGAGTCGCCGGTGTAGAGCGCGACATATCCGGCGAGGTACGGATAAAAGCGAAACTGGTCAGAATTGTCGTTCTTGTCGAGAATTATCTTGGCCGCTGCCAAGTGCTGTTGGGCCTGCGCAGCCTGGCCGCGACGCGCACTGATGCGGGCCATTGCCGCCTGCAAGCGGAACTCCCATAAATCTTTCTCCGCCGCAGTTATGGCGGGATCCTTCAGTGCGGTCTCATTGCCTCTCTGATACCACGCGGCGGCATTGTCCAGATCGCCGCATTCCAGGTAGATCCGAGCCAGTTCATCCGCTGTACCGGCTGCGTCGGCATATCTCTTCCAGTTGTCTTGCAGATCGAAGGCTCGCTTTTCGTATTCCCCAGCCTTCGCGGTATTGCACTGGAAGGCGTAGGACACAGCCATCACTCGCATCGACTGGATGGTCTGTTGGTCGGAAGCGAGTTCAATTGCCTTTGCCAGGTAGCGTCGCGCCTCTTCGTACTTGCCTTGAAAATCCAGCGCTACACCCATGTAGAGTTGCGCCTGGTAAAGATTCGGCGAGATATCCAAGGCTCGCTGATAGAGCGCCATCGCCTCGTCGAGCTTGCCGTCATTGCTGAGTTTTTGTCCCTGTTTCACCAGTTCCATCGCATCGTCGGACTTGCCCTGCGATGGACTGGCAGTTGCCGGCCGAGATTGTGGCTGGGCCTGCGACGGCGTCTGCGCACGCAATTCTGGACAGGAAAATATTAAGACCGATGTCACAACCAGCGAGCAACAGAGATAGTTTCCCGGCTTCATAACGCGCTCATTATTGCACATCGAAGATGCATATTGTCTCCGGCTGCCGAGCCAGATACACTGCGCATTACCTGCTTAATTGAATTTGTTGCTGTGGCGATATAGGGCGGCCTCGGCAAAGCGCTCTCAATCGGAGTTTCGATCGCCGCAGTCTTGTCCGTGAAGGTATAACCAGTCTCAGGAGCTCATCATGAAAGACATCTTTTCACGCCGGTTCTTCGTTAAGAGCGGAGCGTGCGGTGCGGCTGCGGTCGCGGCGCAAACCCTTTTGAGTACTGTCGCAGGCGCAGCCACAACCCCGCAGCAGGCCGATTCCGGAAGCCAGCAAAAAGCACCGCCGCGGCGCGGTGCAACGCTGACCAAAGAATGGCAGGATATGCTGACACCTGAGCAGATCATTACCTTGGCCAAACAGGGGAATCAGGATTTCGTCAATGGCGTAATTGTGGAGCGCGATTACCGGCAGGACGTTCGCGCCACCAAGAAAGGCCAGTATCCTGCCGCCATCGTCCTCAGCTGTATCGATTCCAGAGCTCCTGCGGAGATCGTCTTCAACGCCGGTATCGGGAACATATTCAACGCGCGGGTGGCCGGTAATATTGTGGATCAGGATCTCGCCGGCAGCATGGAGTATGCCTGCAAAGTTGTGGGATCCAAAATCCTGCTGGTAATGGGCCACACTAACTGCGGCGCGGTCAAAGGCGCGATTGACGGAGTGCAGTTGGGAAATCTCACGCAACTGCTGGAGAAGATCCGTCCGGCCGTGGAGGCAACGAAGGACTTTCCTGGCGAGAAGGACTCCCACAACAGCAAGTATGTGACGGCGGTCGCGACTAAGAATGTCCAGCTGACGATGGAGAACATTCGTAAGATCAGCCCCATACTTGCCGAGCTGGAACAACAGAAGAAAATCATGATCGTGGGAGCCATGTATAACGTCTCCAACGGTAAAGTGGACTTCCTGTCGTGAGTCACGAAGCCTTTCGGCAGCTTCTCCAGGAGCGAGGCGCGCCGGTTTTGTGACCTTGCTCAGGTTTTTGCGGAGGATAGGCCGCGCGCCGGAGTTGACGGTCCAGGCCTCATTCTTCTCTTAGCGTCTTCATCGGGTCGGCTCGAGTCGCGCGGTACGCCGGCAAGGTGCTGGCGACGAGACCGACGATTGTCATGAGGACGGCCACGGTGCCGAAGGTGGCGAAATCACGCGCGCTCACGCCATAAATCACGCTGGACAGCACTCGCCCCAGCGCCAGCGCACCTGCAATGCCGATCACTACGCCAAGTAGGGTCGGCTTCATCCCTTCGACGATGATCATCCGCAAAACATCACCGACCTGCGCGCCCAGCGCCATGCGAATTCCGATCTCGCGCACCCGCCGCCGCACCGCGTACGACAATACGCTGTAAATTCCAACCGCGGCCAGCAATAGCGCAAGGCCGGCGAACGCAACCAGCAGCGACACGGTGAAGCGCTGCTGCAGCAGAGAATCATCCACCGTATCCTGCATGGTTTTCACATTTAACAGCGGAACCCCCCTATCCACCTCGTCGACGGAGTTGCGTATTGCCGAAACGACCGCCAGCGGATCGGTATTAGTGCGGACCGCCAGGGTCATTCCGAACGACTGCCATGCTCCGCTGGCGGGAGGCGTAAGCTGCCCCAACGGCATATATAAGGTCGACATGGAACGGGTTTGATCCAGCCCATCCTGTTTCACGTCGCCGACCATGCCGACCACCACACGCTTGGGAACCGGAAAGAAGTAAATGGTGAGCTGCTTGCCGATAGGATCCTGATTCGGCCAGAACTGCTTCGCCATCGACTCGCTGATCAGAACCGCGCCGGGATGGCCGGGCACATCGGACGCGCCGAATTCGCGCCCGCGCACGAGTGGGATGTGCATAGCCTTCATGTATCCCGGGCTGATGATGTGCACGTCAACCTCTGGCTGATCGGCCATGGCCACCACCGGCCGGCCTTCGATCTGAATGCCCATGTGCGAGCTGTTGTCGCTGAGCGGCAAGGCATCGATGACGCCTGCCGATTTCACTCCCGGAAGCGCGCGAACCCCCTCCAGAACCTGGTTGTAGAAGCTGATCTCCTGCTCAGGTTTGGCGAACTTCGTGGATGCAATCGACAGGCTCATGGTCACAACGTGATCGGGATCGAAGCCGGGATTGACGTTGCGCAGCATCCACAGGCTGCGAATCAAGAGGCCGGCGCCGATCAGCAGCATCAGCGAGAGCGCCACTTCGCCGACCACCAGCGCGGCTCGCGTGCGGCTACCGCCGGAATCGGAGACGGTGCGCCCTTGCCCTTGCTTCAGCGCCTCGCTCACATCGGCTCGCGTCAGCCGCAGTGCCGGGAGCAGACCCGCGCCCACTCCTGTCAGCATCGACACTCCGACGGTAAACGCTAACACCCGGCCATCGAGTCCGATGCCGCCGGCGCGCGGCAGTTGCTGCCCCATGAACTTCACGATGAACATCATGCCGTAATGGGCGAAGATGAGCCCGAAGGCGCCGCCCGCAATGGCCAGAAGGACGGTTTCTGCCAGCACCTGCTGCAACAGACGCCGGCGGCTGGCGCCCAATGCGGAACGAATGGCGACTTCCTTGCGACGCGAGAGCGTCTTGGCCAGCACCAGGTTGGCGACATTGGCGCAGGCGATCAGCAAAACAAAACCCACCGCGCCCAGCAGGATCAATAACGGCGAGCGTACATCGCCGACCAGGTCGTCACGCAGCAGGATTGCGGTTGCGCCCCAGCCTTTGTTGTCCTTGGGATACTCCTGCGCCAGCCGATCGGAGATGGTGGCTAACTCGGCCTTGGCCTGCTGCAGCGTAATCCCCGGCTTGAGCCGCGCAATGATGTCGTAATTGTGATCGTCGCGGATGGCGCGGTCCTGCGCCGTCCAGTTCTGCGGCTTCCACATTTGCGGACGATAGCTGGGATCCAGCGGAAATTCGAAGCCCTTCGGCATGACGCCAATGACCGTATAAGCTTGGTCGTTCAGTTGAATGGTGTGACCGACAATGGCAGGATTGGCGCCGAAATGAGTGCGCCACAGATCGTAGCTCAGCACGACTTCGTGATCGCGTCCCGCCTGATCTTCGCCTTCAGCAAAGACCCGACCCAGCAGCGGCTGGGCGCGCAGGATGTCAAAGAAACCGTGGGTCACGGCGACGGTTCGAATCGCCTCCGGCTGGCCTTTGCCGGTCAGGGTGTAGCGGCCGAATCCGTAAGCCGACATGTCTTCGAAGCTGTGAGCCTGGGCGCGCCAGTCGAGGAAGTTGGCCGGGGAAACCGAAAACAGCGACATGCCCGGAAACAGTGCTTGCGGCGGAATATGATAGAGCGCGACCAGACGACTCGGTTGATCGAAGGGCAGCGGTCGCAGCAGCACCGCATTCACCACGCTGAAGATCGCGGTATTCGCCCCGATGCCGAGCGCCAGCACCAGCACCGCAACCGCGGTGAATCCCGGGCTCTTGCGCAGGGTCCGCCAGCCGTATCGAATATCCTGTGCCAGAGTTGTCATCGGTAAATCCTTACGGGTTCGAGGCGACCAACCAGCTTTGAGGCGTCGTTCCCGCAGTATCAGGAGCAATCTCCCTGCCAGCACGGGGAGTTGTAAATAGCAGAAAAATCAGACGAGTCGAGAAGCTTTCTTGCTGTCAGGACAAAGATTGTGTTCGGTGGCGAACAACGTGTCCGATTGTAGAAGGTCCGATTGTGGCGAACAGCGGTTCAGGGTTACGGTGTAATTGTCGTGTCAGGGCCTGTCAGAGATCAAAAATCACCAGCAGCCCAAACGACATGCGCAGGCAGATTCGAGGGAGCGGGGACGGGAGCTATGTCTCCCCGTTTGTCTCTAACCCACAGCTTCAATGTTGGAAGGGATTGTTCGGCTTCTAACTCCGTCATGAGATTATGAGCTACAAGATCGGCGACCGTCATTCGGTACTTCGCCTGCTCCGCTGCAACAAATGCAAGAAGATCTCGATAAAACTGCTGAAGGGATCGAAATTCGATGTGCGTCTGAATCTCGACTTGCCACGGTATCGCTTCAGGAGCAATGCCCAGCATCTCGGCCAGCAATCGACGACTCTCTTTGCTACCGAGAGAAACGCCCAAGGATGTGCCGCAGGTTTCCGCTCTGTAACGAGTAAACTCCTCGCGTGTGGCGTAGATGGGGTCGATGCCTCCCACCAGAAGCATGGCTATGTATTTCTTGTCGTTCGTAGGGCGAGCCGGCCGCCCCCAAGCCGGGGCCACGGCCGGTCATCCCGGTTCGGTTAACTTCGCCGGATCGTGGGTCAGAAGGCCACGATCCCCTCGCCGCCCACCGCGCCCGGCACGGTGACCGAGCCGATCGGGGTCAGCGAACCGCCGGCCCCGACGCCGAACTCATCGACGATCCCGGCCCCGCCGGTCTGCACGTAGAGGAACCGGCCGCCGGCCGCCGCCGACGCGTCCACGGTCCCGGCATCGGTCCCGGTCGCGCCGAGCAGAGTCAGGTGGCCGCCCGCGGAGGAGGTGAAGCCGCTTTCATTGGCGCTGCCCGCGTTGGACGCGAACAGGAACGACCCGGCCGGGGCCACCCAGCAGGTCGCGGACTGACCGGTGCCGACCGCGTTGAGCAGGCTGAGCGTGCCGTGGCCGCTGAGGGCGAAGGTGGCCAGGGCGTTGGTCCCGGCCTCGGCGATCACCAGGTGGCCGAACTCGTCAAAGGAGATCGCGAACGGCACCGTGCCCGGCTCGGAGTTCACCACGGGCTGAGAAGAGAGGTAGCCGTCGAAACCGACGCCGAAGACGTCGATGTCGTTCCCGTTGGCCTTGGTGGTCACGATGAGCTGGCTGCCGTCCGGGGTGAAGGCGACCTGACCTGGGGTGTTGGTGAATTGCGGTGAGGCGGTGGGGTCGAGGCCGAGCGCGCGGCTCGATCCCGGCAGCGCGAACAGCGAGCTGCCGAGCACCCG
>CAWFUE010000049.1:0-10023 GCA_963818905.1 uncultured Acidobacteriaceae bacterium | reverse complement strand
AATACCAGCCCTCGCCCGGCACATAAATCAGCGGCGCGGGCGAACGGAACGGCAGCAACGCCACGCCCGCGAGGAACACAATCCAGAAAACAACACGGCGATTCATGCGGCGACAGTAACGACCCCAAAATCAGCAAGTCAAGGCGCGCGGGTGGAGTTATCCCCGATACACCACAATCAAACCGTAATCCGTCATGATCTTTTGCAAGGCTACGTCAAAGTGTTCATAATTGACGACGTGTGTGCTGATGATGTTGGCCTCGCCGACCTCGTTCAAAAATTCTGTGATCCCGTCCGTACAATTTATCATGGCCGGCTTCGATGCACGCTGCATGGCGAATCGTGCGAATGCGCATTCTTTTGTCCGCGGCCCTGGTGGCCACCACCAGGGGCACCGCCTTTTTCACCAGGGATTCGCCGGGCTTGTCGCGCACGGGCACCTTGAGATGCATCTCGATTTTGGCCGCGGCGGACGAGGCGATGGGATTGATGGGATGCGCCCCGACCGGTGCAGGTACCGACGCCGCTTCAGGTGGTTTGTCCGGGATCGTGATTTTCGCGCCGCAGGTCGGGCATTTGATTTCCGAGCCGGCACCCTCGCCGTCCACCGACAGTTCCTGATCGCAATTCGGGCAGTTGAAGATGATTTCCATAAGCCGCAACGGTTTGGTAATGCGATCAGGTTAGTGGCGCATCGCAACCAATCCGGCTGCGAAACCGAAATGGAAGTTGACCCAAACCAGCATGATCACCGGGAGCAGCCATAGAGGCGCGTGGCCCTCTTGGTAGTACTCCCACAAGATGGAGAGAAATGCGGCAAAGAAAACCACGCTGAACATGTCGGCCCGCGGTTGAGTGCGGTCGGCGATCATTGGGAGGGCGACGATTGCAATTCCGGCGCTCGCAGCCGACCCTCGGCGGAGCAGCAACATCACGGCGCCCACAGTTCCGGCAACGCTCATCCATGACAGGAGCGTAAGACCCCCTGCCACATAAGCGAGATACAACACTACAAATGCGCCGACGGGATATGTCCAGGGCTCGCCTTGCGCCGTGTAAGACAAAACATCGGTAGAGGGAACGTGATGATGCTGAACCACCCATCGTCCGGTAGCTATCTGCCAACCCGTATCGACATCGCCAACAGTGCGAAAACCTGCCAGGAAGGCATAGATCAAAGCAAGGCCGGCAAGGATGAGGAAGACGTCACGCTCGAGAGAGTTACGTTTGCCGGGAGATGGCATCTGAGTTAACCTTTCCGGGATCCCAAAAAGCGCGCGCTCCAGCGAAAAAGGCTGGAGGTTCGATCATACTGCGGTGCCTCACCCTTATGCGCGTCTTTGCAGACAGGAGCCGGGGGCCCCAGAGCCTGTCCTGAGCGCAGTCGAAGGGTTCGCCCTTCTTTTGGGCTAACCTGGGTCAGTGCGCTGGCACCTTCCCGACGCCCAGGTTAGCGTCCAAACGATGGACGCGAACCTGAGGCACCAGCCACTCACCCGATTACAATTCCCTTTTGATCATGACCGCAGACCAGTATCTACACGGAATCCTTCTGCGTGAAGCAGTGGATGCCGGCCCAAACTCACCGCTACTTGGCGTGCAAACTATCTTAGTGCCCACCCTGCGGCAATGGGCAGGAGACAATCTGATCGGCGTCTATCCCAGCGGTTCTTTCATGAAAGGCACCGCCGTTCGCAGCGGGACGGATATCGACCTGTTTCTATCCCTGTCGGAGCATACGAGCGAAACCTTGAAAGAGATCTACAACAAACTATTCGACTGCCTGAGATCCGCCGGCTACTCGCCCAGGCGCCAGAATGTTTCGGTGAATATAAAAGTCTCGTCGTACTCCGTGGATCTGGTGCCGGGGAAGCGCCAGAACGCGCTCTCGAGCGATCACAGCCTCTACCGGCGCAAAGCCGATACCTGGACCAAAACCAACGTTCTTACCCATGCCCGAACGGTGAAAGCCGCGGGACGGGCAAACGAGATACGCATCTTGAAGCTCTGGAGAAATCAGAAAGGGCTCGATTTCCCGTCGTTCTATCTTGAACTCTCTGTCATCCGCGCTCTCGCGGCGAGACCATTGCCGGGTCTTTTATCCTACAACCCTCCGTCAATGCTAGCGCAGCGCGTCGTCGGAGTTTTCGATTATCTCCGCGACTCATTTCCTGCCGCCAGAATCGCCGATCCGGCAAACACTAACAACATTATTTCGGAAGATCTCACGGCACAGGAAAAGGCAAAAGTCAGCGCGGCCGCGAAAGCTGCGAGGCAAGCCGCTGCATCGTCCTGGGAGGACATTGTGCGATGAGCTTTAAAGTCGAGTGGTCGCTGCCGAGACTCATGCAGGCCCTGCACGAACGCGTAGAGCAGGACTTGAAAACCGCCCGCGAGGCACTTGGGCATCCGGTTGCCAAAGGCGAGGGGAGCGAAGCGGTTTGGGCTACGCTTTTCAAGAAATACCTGCCGCAACGCTATGTCGTGGAGAAAGCGACCATCGTGGATAGTAAAGGCCAGTTCAGCGATCAGATTGACATCGTGCTCTTCGACCGCCAGTACACACCCCTGATCTTCGAGCACCAGAATTACGTCGTTGTGCCGGCGGAAGCCGTCTACGCCCTTTTCGAAGCCAAGCAGGACATTAAGGCGGGGTATGTGCGATACGCACAGCGGAAGGTCGCGACCGTACGCCGTCTGCATCGCACGAGCGCCCCGGTGCGGACGATCGACGGCCGTCGCACGGCAAAGCCGCAGCCCATTCTGGCGGGATTTCTCGCTTTTGAAAACACATGGAAAACGGCGGACATCGGGAAATATCTTTCGCCCTTACTCGCCGCCGACCAGGACAAAGGCCGGCTCGATTTCGGCTGCATCGCTGCCTATGGAACCTTCGGTTGCCAGGGAGCCAACTGCATTACCCCGGCTCCACATGACAAAGCGACTACCTGCTTTCTCCTCGAACTCATCACCCGATTACAAAGACTAGGCACCGCCCCGGCCATCGACATGGCTGCCTATGCTCGCTGGCTTGTCCGACAAAACTGAACCCGTGCACGCAGCCGAGTGTCCTACTCATCCGCGGGTTTCGGATAAGATCCCCGCCCTTTGGCCGCACCAGGACAAAGGGCAGGAGCTGTGGGAACATCTACAACGTGGTATCGACCGTTACGCGTGTAACTGCTCCGTTTGCTGGAACCGGCATGGGACCGCTGCCCTGGCTGCTTTCTCGCAGAACGCCGGTGGATGGGCTGGTGGCCGTTACATCATAAGTAAGCGAAACCATGTCGCCACTTGGATTCAGTAACATCCAGGAATAGTAGAACCAGTTCGTGCACGTCGCCGTGTTGCCGCTTTTGGTTCCCGGGGTCACGTACGTCTCCTGGAACAACGCCGCTTCACCCTCCACAATTACGAACACCGAACAAGAAATGGTGGCGTCGGAGGGAAGACTGGTGCGAATGGTAACGCTGAAACTGATGTCAAATTTTCCGGCGGTCGGCGAACTTACCGGTGGTGAATCAGGACCGGCTGCCATAGCCACGGAGGGACAAATCAAGACCGCCAGGGTCACTGTCACAAGACACGCGTAGAACAAGATCCTCGCAGAATCTCGATGCATGGGTTAGCCTTTCAAATTGGAATTGGGAGCCCTTACCTCCTGCGGAGTGTAGCAAAAACCGGGTTTCAATCCCAGACAAATTGGCGCGCGGCCTGCAATCAGCCAATGCGTACAGCCCAGCCGGCCCGCCATCCGGAATCGACTCAGGCGCCAGAAGGATGTACTGGGCGCCGAATTTGCTTGTTGGTGAGTACTGGTAATCCGCCCGCAGCGCGGACGATCTAGTCGTCCTTCTTCAGAAATACGTTATCGATCATCTCGCGCATGAAGTGTCCGCCGTGGGCGCCGGCGCTGGCCGCCAGCACCTGCAGCAATGCTCCGTAGATCTGTCCCCGATCATGCGGCCAGCGCACCACGAACTGATAGTAGGCCAGCACAATCGGCACGCCGACCCACACCAGCAACAGCCATCGCCATGGCCGTTCTTTTTTCCAGACCCCCAGCAGCATGGTGAAGGCCAGCACGCACAAAGCCGTCAGCAACGCGTCGCCGACTTTTTGGTTGACCCATCCGGAGAAGAGGCCGAAGGCCATGGCAAGCGCGTAGATAAAAGGGCTGGTGTCACGGGCAGGCCCGCTGGACGTTAACTTCTCGGAAGCACTGGAGGGAGTTCGTTCCGTAGCCTGATGCGGTGACTCAATGTGGGACTTCAATCCATCGAGTTTAGCAGACTAACCGACTGCCCCGCCCTTCGAGCGATCTTTGACCCACTACCCATTGGCAGGATCAGTGGGCGCCGCGCCGTTACGCACGCGAATCAGCACGCAGGTGGAGTTGTCTTCGCCTCCGCCTTCATTGGCGGCATCGATAAGAGTGTCGCAGGCGGCCTGCAATGAGGGAAGTTGCAGCAGGATGTTTCGAATCTCATCATCTTCTACGTGGCGCATCACCCCGTCGGTGGTCAGCAGGAGAATGTCGCCGCCTTGTGCGGGAAACTCGCCAAGGTCCGGCAGCGTGCTCTCATCCGTACCCAGCGCGCGGGTGATGATGTTTTGCGCCGACGACTGTCTGGCCTGTTCGAGTGTGATCATGCCCCGGCGTACCTGCTCCATTACCAATGAATGGTCTTCGGTCAGCTGCATCAGTTGGCCTTCGCGAAAAAGGTAGATGCGGCTGTCCCCCACGTTGGCGATGCTGAAGACGCCATCGGCAAAACGCGCGGCGACCAGCGTAGTGCCCATGCCAGAAGTATTCTTGTGCTCGTCCGCATAAGCCAGGATGGCATCGTTGGCCTTCGTAACGGCTTCGGCCAGCAGGCGCGCCCCCAGCGGCGCATCGTCGAGATAGGAATTTTCTACGGGGCTGGGCTTACGTTCACGGAAGAACTTCAGTACCGTCTCTACAGCGATCTGGCTGGCGACCTCGCCGGCCGCGTGGCCGCCCATGCCGTCGCACACGACAAAGACACCAAGCCCCTCGTCGTAGCCGAAATGATCTTCGTTCGACGGGCGCACTCGTCCTACATCGCTGCGTCCAGCCACTTCCAATCCCAGTGACATCCGGGCAACAGTTTACCCTCTTAACCGAAACCACGCGAGTGTCTAAAGTGGGGGTTGGCGGCGTTGCTAGGCCGCACCGTCATCAAAACCACTTGCGGGCAAACAAACCCACAGCCGTGGCTTCCAATCACTATGCCGCTTTCTCAGCAAGTGATCTGGCTATTTCTGCTGGCACTGCCCATCGCCAGCATCGCCTGGACCGTCACCCACGAAGAAGTTTTTCGCGAACCGCGCGACTTTTGCACCCGTAGAAGCCGCGACTCCCGTTCGCTTCTCTGCCGCAAATTCTTCTATCTGTTTACGTGCGAGTATTGCTTCAGTCACTGGGTCACGGCTGCGTTCCTGGTCATAACCCGCTACAAGCTGCTTTATCCCGACTGGCGAGGCTACCTGGTATCCCTATTCGCGCTGGTCTATGTTTCCAACTTTTACATTGGCCTGTTCGGGCATGTGAAGCTTGAAGTGCGGAAGGATCGCGCAGAAATCAAGGCCATCGAAGCAGAAGTCGAAGCCAGGAAGGCGGCGTGAGAAAGCAGTGGCCGATGGCCACAGCCTCCGCGCTTTACCTGGCCACAGGCCACTGACCACTGCTCCTACGGTCTACTCTTCAGAATATCCGTCTCGTGTGCGATGTGCTGCTGCTCAAGATGATGCTTGGTGAGGTCCTCGCGCAGGCAGTCGAATGCCTCCTGCGGCGAGTTGGCCCAGTAGAACAGCTTCAGGTCCTTCGGCGAAATCGTCCCCGCGTCGACCAGCGCCTGAAAGTTGATCACGCGATCCCAATAGTCCTTCCCGTAAACCACCACGCAGATACGTTTGGCCAGCTTTTCCGTCTGCGCCAGGGTCAGCAATTCAAACAGCTCGTCGAATGTGCCGAACCCTCCGGGGAAGACGACCAGCGCCTTGGCCAAATAGGCGAACCACAACTTGCGCATGAAGAAGTAGTGGAACTCGAAGTTGAGCTCCGGCGTAATGTAAGGGTTGGGCATCTGTTCGAACGGCAGATTGATATTCAAGCCGATCGTTTTGCCTCCCGCCTCGGCTGCGCCAAGATTCGCCGCTTCCATGATCCCTGGACCACCGCCGGTGCAGATGACGAAACGGTTACGCGGTTGATTGAGAGTTTTGGTCCACTGCGTAATAAGAAATGCCAGCTGCCGCGCGTCGTCGTAGTAGCGCGCCATCTCGACATCAGCCTTAGCCAGCCGAATTCGTTCCTGCTCCTCGGGTGGCGCGGGCTTAGCCGATCCGGGCTTGTCCAGCAGTTGCAGCGCTTCCTCAGCCTGCGAACGGCTATGAAAACGGGCTGAGCCGAAAAAGACGATAGTGTCTTGAATACGCTCGCGCCGGAAGCGCGCCAACGGCTCCTGATATTCAGCCAGGATGCGCAGGATGCGGCCGTCCGGCCCATTGAGGAACTTCTTGTTCTCGTAGGCAAGCGGTGCGCGAGGGTAGTGAGGTTGTCCGTCGTTCTTGTCAGTCATGGCGTGTCAGCAGTGTAAGAGTCGAATATAAAAACTCGGTGAACGAAGGCCTCGTCAGCCCACCGACTCGCGATAGCGCACTGCCTCCGCAATTGCCAGCCAGATGTCCGTCAACCCCAATCCGCTGATGAGTCCACGCACGAACCCGGACATCAGGAACTCCCGCGCCGACGGATAACTCAGCAGCAGCGAATTGTTCGTCCAATAGTCTGTCCAGGGTGCGATGGTCAGTATGATGCCGAGTTCCAGGCAAAAGAGCACAAAGATGACCAGGAAGATGCGGCCCCTCCACAGCTCCCACCTGTTTGGCTTGCGATGGGGCGGTGGCATCACCAGGAGGGGTCCCTTCGGCTCGGGAACTTCGTCGTCCTGCGGCCCCTGCTTAAACGAACTCATCATGTACCCGTGTCTTGCCCGTCCTCATAGCTGCTGCCTTCTGCAAGAATACTACGTTGTTCCGGCTACACCGGTATGGAGCCGGCGAGTCCGCAGCTCTTGGCCCCGCAACTCCGCCCGCTTTCCCGAATCGGCTCGCTAGCCGTGTCATGCAGCAAGTCCAAATCTAGTCGCCGAACCGCGCCGCTGCCCGCGCCTTTGCCTTCGCTGCCTCTTCCTCACGATTCCTTGGTGGCGCGTTGGTTTCGAGCGCACGCAGAAGCCGTATCGAGACGCCGGCTATCTCATCAACCGCAGCCAGGAACGAGGACTCATTGGCCTTGGACGGCTTGTTGAATCCGCTGATCTTTCTCACGAACTGGAGGGCTGCGGCGCGCACCTCCTCATCGGTCACCGGCGGGCTGAAGTTGAATAGCGTTTTGATATTCCTGCACATAGCATGACCTCAGTAACAGAGCGCAACAGCACGTGGATGCTTGCCGCCAGCGTTGGTGCTGCCCGTCATTTCTTCGGCTGAGTCTTATGTTTCGCCGGTGGTTGAGTTGGCTTGGGATGCGCTTCGATGTCGCTCAGGCGGATCACGGCAGCAGCCGCCGAATACTGGACTTCGTCTTGCGCATCGGTCAGGCCTTCGACTGCCGTACTCTTCAATGAGGTTTCGCCTCGTTTGGCGATGGCATCGTAGGCCGCCGCCCGCACCAGCCACTTCTTCTGTGTCAGGGCTGCGTCCGCCAGCGCCTGCCCGCTTTTGGGATCGGGATCTTTTGCCAGCGTCATCGCGGCTGCGGCCAATACCGGCGAAGTATCGTCCTTGGTAAACAATTTGAACGCCGAATATCCCAGCCCTCCAAAGGGAACAAATCCCAGACCTGCCTGAAATCCCAGACCGGCCAGCTTCTTGGGATCGTTCAGCATTTTCCTTTGCTGCTCCGCCAAGCTTTCGCCACTCTTACGTTGGCCGGTAAGCACTGCATAGAAAACGTTGTATCCGACCTCGTCGCCCAACACTACGAGCGAATGAGCCGCGGTTAACACGACTCCGACATCCGGATCATCCAATGCTTTTATCAACTGCGGCTTGGCGCTTTTAGCCGACATATCCCCGAGCGCTTGGGCCGCCGCGGTCCGCACCTCCGGCTTCTGGTCCTGCAAGGCGGTGAGTGCCGCGTCGAGGGCTTGCGCATCGTCGGGCAGCAGTCCCAACTCGCCCACTGCTTTTCTACGTTTGTCCAAATTCGAGTTCGTCAGACCACTGTTTAATACCGACCACGCTTGCTCCTTGGGATTCTTCGGCGTTTCCGTCTGTCCAGCCCACAGAATGCCGCATCCGCACAAAAGCAAAAGTACACCTGCGAACCGAATTCGCAAGTTCATCTCCAGCACCTCGGGATCAATTTGACCGCAGTACGAGGCACGAGTCTAAGCGCTGGCGCGGTTATAACGCAATGTGAAGCAGCACTCAGTAATTCGAAAAACCAGCGCCGTAGGCGCGGAGTCAGTCTAGCCCAGCACGAAGCGAAGCGGAGTGCTGGGTCGAGTGGCCAAAAACTGCAAGCTGGCTTTAGCCGGCGGCACACTCCTTCCCGGGCTGGTTCCCGCAATCTGTTTGATTGGTAACTGCTGACTGCTGACTGCTAATTCTGCGCTACAGTGGAAGAGGTATGCGTGAGATGTGGCAGCACCGCGGGATGAGGCTGATCTTCATCGCCAATCTCATCTCCATGATCGGCAGCGGCATGAATTCTGCCGCCGTGATCTGGTACATCCTGCAGGCGACACATTCGGAAGTTTCCCTCGGCACGCTGATCGCCCTGCAGACGCTGCCTTCCATGTTGCTGCTGCCGTTCACCGGTGTATTGATCGATCGTGAAGACCGGCGTCACCTGATGATGTGGCTTGATGCCGCGCGTGGCCTCATCATCTTCTCCGTCGCGATGCTGGTGCTGACGCATCACGTGCGACTCTGGCACGTCTACCTGATGAACGTGCTGGTTGCCATTGGCTTCTGGATGTTCTTTCCCACGGTGAACGCGCTGGTGCAGGAACTGACCCCCGACGACAAGATGCTCGATTCCAACTCCCTGCTGCTGGCTGCGCTGCAAGGCGGATGGCTGATGGCGGGCGCCGTGGTCGGCTTCATGTACAACCACATCGGGCTCGGCGGGGTGCTACTTATCGACTGCGCCAGCTACGTGATCTCCATTGCCTGTGTCTTCCAGGTGCGTAAGGGACGGGTCATTGTCTCCAAACCGCGCTCTGAGACCGTCGCACCTGCCCAGGGTTCCAGCGCTGTCGCTCGTTACCTTCACGAGCTGGCGCAAGGCTATCGCTACGTGCATGAGAATCGGCGCGTGTTGCTGATCGGCATCGCCTGGGCGCTGTTCGTGGCCGCTATGATGACGCAAGGCGTCCTGTCGGCGCCACTCAGCGAGCGTATCCTGCACGGCGGAGCTGTTGGTTATGGATGGCTGAACGCCGGCTGGGCGGTTGGCGCATTCGTCAGCGTCTTCTATGCGGCAAAATTCATTCGTCGCAATGGCGCCAATCAATCGGTGACGCTGACCATGGCTGTCATCGCCGCCTCGCTCTTTGTGCTGCCGATTTCGCATTGGCTGGCGCTGGCGGTTCCTGTCTACTTCATCATGGGTTCCAGTCGCGGTGTCGGCGGCATCGCACTTTCCAGCGAGATGATGCAATTGGTCCCACGCCACGTCATGGGACGGGTGCAGAACACGTTTTCGTTTTTCGCCAGCGCCCTGCAGATTTGCACCGCTTTACTGGTCGGCGAGGCCGCGCATCGCGATGGCCTTATCTACGGCTTCTGGATGGTGGGCGCGATGTACCTTGCCGCAGCACTGGCGGCCTGGCTGCCGGTTCACCATGCCACGGCGGAGATCTACGAGCCCAGCGATACCGCGGCGGATTGAAAATCAGCAATCGACCCCCGTCGGCCTGATCGTGACCGCTTCGGGCTCGGCGCTCGCCAGCGTATCGAACTCCATAGCGCAGCGCGCCAGCGCAT
>CAWFUE010000048.1:0-139627 GCA_963818905.1 uncultured Acidobacteriaceae bacterium | reverse complement strand
TGTTGGTGGACCTGCTGATGAAGGCCAACCAGATGGCACTGGACATGGCGGGCCAGTTCGGTTCCGTCGACCTCAACCCGGTCCTGGTCTGGGAGGACCAGCATCGCGTGCTCGACGTGAAGCTGCTCACGCCACCTGCCGGCGTCTCCTGTCGGCGGCCCGGGCGGGAAGCCGAACCTGTCCCATCTGGCGACCTTCTTCGCCCCGGAGTCGGTCGCGCTCGTGGGCGCCTCCTCGAACCCGGCCAAGGTCGGAGAGGGCGCGGTGCTCGAGAGCCTGGCTCGGCATGGCTATTCGGGACACGTCTTTCCGATCAACGCCGCCCGCGACGAGGTGATGGGACTGCGGGCGTACTCGTCGCTCCGAGACGTAGCCGAACCGATCGACCTCGTCGTAGTCACGGTCCCGCTTGCGCCGTGCCTCGAGCTCATCGCGGACTGCGCAGAGATCGGCACCCACAACATGGTCGTGATCTCGGCCGGCGGCAAGGAGCTCGGCGGAGAGGGCGAGCGGCTCGAGGCTACGATCCGCCGCCTCGCCCGTGAGAACGACGTCCGCATCGTGGGCTGCAATTGCATCGGGGTGCTCGACGCCGAATCTCCTGTTCGACACCCTCCTCTACGCGCCCGAGCGGATGGCACGGCCGGCCGCCGGCACCATCGCGTTCATCACCCAGTCGGGGACCGTCGGGGCCGTTTTCCTCGAGCGCCTGAGCGGCGCCGGGGTGTCGAAGTTCGTCAGCTACGGCAACCGCATCGACGTGGACGAGGGCGACCTCCTCGCCTACCTCGCTGACGATCCGGCGACGAATGTCATCGCCTGCTACTTAGAGGGCCTCGAAGACGGGTCGCAAGTTCCTGTCGGTGGCGGCCGATGTCTCCAAGGCGAAGCCGGTCGTGGCCTTCAAAGCCGCCGGCTCGCGGCAGGCGGCCACGGTCTCTGTCTCCCACACCGGCTTCCTCGGGGGATCCCACCGCGTCGTCGAGGGAGCATTCGAACAGGCGGGCGTCATCTCTGTGGACAGCGTCGACGAGCTGGTCGCAGCCGCCAAGGTCCTCGCCATGCAGCCCCGCGCCAAAGGTGCGTGTGT
This sequence comes from uncultured Acidobacteriaceae bacterium, assembly GCA_963818905.1. GTDB lineage: Bacteria > Acidobacteriota > Terriglobia > Terriglobales > Acidobacteriaceae > Bog-257. The sequence goes on along the minus strand of CAWFUE010000048.1, from coordinate 138,537 downwards.
GGGCCTCATAAGCAACGGCGCCGGCGCCTTCGTCCAGGCGATCGACCTCCTCGAGGCTTACTCCCTCGAGCTGCCCCCGCTCGGCGAGGAGATGGTCGGCGCGCCTCAAGGCCGCCTATCCGCCCTACTACGTCGTCCAGAACCCGATCGACGTCACCGGATCGGCCACGAGCGACGACTACGAGAAGGGCGTCGAGGCCCTAACGCGGATCGAAGCGTGGATATCGTCATGCCCTGGTTCGTCTTCCAGAACTCGCCGCTCGACGAGGGCATAGTCGAGGTCATGAACAGGCTCAACAGCGGGGGCAAACCGATCGTATGCGCCGCCATGGGCGGGCCGTACACCGACACGATGTCCGCCGCCATCGAGGAGAAGGGCGTGCCCGTCTTCCACGCCGTGCGCGACTGGGTGGCGGCGGCCTCCGCCCTTGTCCCCCGCGTCCGCCTACAAGTCGTTCCACCAGGCGTGCCCCGCTAGGCGCTCGTGGCGACCGCGCCCGCCAGCTCGAGGTCGCCCGCCGCGACCCCGCGCCGCGGGGTGATGATGTCGTCGATCAGGCCGTAGTCGAGCGCCGCGGCGCCTGTCATGAAGTAGTCCCGGTCGATGTCGTGCTCCACCTCTTCGACCGTGCGGCCGCTGTGGAAGGCGATGATCTCGGCCATCCGCCGTGTCGTCGCCAGCACCTCACGCAGCTGGATCTCCATGTCCCGGGGCGCCCCGCGCACGCCGGCGCTGCCCTGATGGATCATGATCTTGGCGTTGGGGAGCGCCAGGCGCTTGCCGGCCGCCCCGCCCGCCAGAGCACCATCGCGGCGGCCGACATCCCCATGCCCACGCAGATCGTCGACACCTCCGGGCGGACGTGCTGGATCACGTCGTAGATCGCCATGCCGGCGTAACAGGCCCCCCGGCGAGTTCGAGGTTGAGCGAGATGTCGCTTGTCCGGTCGTCCGCCTCGAGGTAGAGGATCTGGGCGATGATCAGGTTCGCGATCTGGTCGTCGAACTATATTTCTTCCACTTCAGCGGCTACAACCCTGACAGGCCGTGGGTTGTTTCTAAACACCAGGATCGATTTACCCAAGACAATATTGGCGATGCCCGCAAGCTTTATAGTAAGTACCGTCAACTATTGCTGGACAAGGGCTGGACTATGACACGGGACTGGACTTATGGAAATGATTTCTTCCGTAATGGAGTGAAAGTTTCGGATTCCGCCCGGCGATACTATTGGGAATTGGGACCAAATGTTTCGCACTTAGGAGATCCGTTCGGATGGCTTGACGATGCCCCCGCTGCATCTCTGAAATCTGTGCGTAGATTGCAGGCGGATGTTCGTCGGTCTGGTGTCAATCTAATGGGGTCTTTTCAAGCGGAGACTGCTGCAGGAGAAGAGGCACGAAGTAATCTGCGAATTATGCGGACGACCGGCTTGCCTTGCGTGGTGAATAACTATGTTGCTGGCCATTCTGATAATATAGCGCAACTACCAGATCAGGTGACAGAGGCTAACCCGTTTCTGATCAATCTGCTGACTATTAATCCAAAATGGTTTGTTACATTCGCTAAGGAACATGCCGCATATCTGGCGGGGCATTACAATGTTGGTTATTGGGGCTTAAACTTGCCAGAGTTTCCAAAAGAATGGGAAACTGCCTTCGGCTTTGTTGATGAAATTTGGACGCCTAGCAGCTTCACCTATGAATCGATCGTTTCTCATTCTCCACTGCCAGTAAAGATTGTGCCTAACGCACTTGATATGGAAGTGCAGCCGCGCAAGACGGAGCGCGCGAAAAGTTTCGGCATAGAACCTGGGCTATTTGTGTTCTTATCTATCTTTGATTTTCACAGTTGTTTAGATAGGAAGAACCCAGTGGGATTGATTAGGGCTTTCAAGAATGCCTTCGGCGGCCGGCCTGACGTTCAGTTGCTTCTACAGGCGGTTCATGCAGACATACACAGCAGGGAGTACACATTCCTCCAAGAAGCCGCCACTGGCGCCAATGTGCGATTCGTTGAGACTGTCCTTACCAGGGACGCTACTCGCGATTTGATGATGGCAGCTGATTGCTATGTCTCCCTTCACCGCGCGGAGGCTTTTGGCGTGCCAATGGCTGAGGCGATGTTATTGGCCAAACCCGTAATTGCGACTGCCTACTCCGGGAATATTGACTTTATGACCGCCGGTAATAGTTTTCTTGTCCCTTATCGCATGGTGCCTATTGAGGCAAGCCATGGCTCCTATAAAGCTGGTTGTCGGTGGGCAGAGCCTGATCTAGACTATGCCTGCGATCTCATGCGCTATATTGAGCACAATCGGGAAGCTGCTGCAGAAGTAGGTCAGCGGGCTGCGGCCCACGTCCGTCGAGTTCTGCATCCAGAGGTCATTGGCGCTTCGGTCGTTGCACGCCTCAAGGAGTTGGATCTGATCGGAGAATCGACGGGTGCACAGCCTCCGACCATCGTCCAAGGCTAGCAGGTGATTCTTGTTGCGTTGCCTGTGATTCTGTGTTGAACAAGTATCTAGGCTGGTTCTAACGTCCGCCGTCCAGGAGTGGTATAACTCTGATTAGGATGCATCAAAGTTTGCCATCAGAAAATACAATAACCGGTGTAGACCGTGCCCATCGGTTCATGCGGCGACACTCGATTGTTTGGGTATCGATCACTTTGTGGGTTGCCAGCAACCTATTCGTCTCCTGCTTTGCAAGAGTTGCAACGTGGGAGAATAATGCTTCATATGTCAGCATGGCGGACCTCTGCAGGTGGGATTGCGCCTGGTATTCATCAGTGCTTCAGCGAGGCTACGACAAGTCTTCGCATGAGGCAACAGGATGGGTTAACTGGCCTTTTCATCCGCTGTTTCCATTGACGGCGTACCCCCTTTGGCGCGGCCTCAACTTATCTGCTCCTGGTAGCCTGGTTCTAGCCGGCAAGCTGGCGCTTTTTCTCGCTATTTATGGTTTCATATTGATGAGTTCGGCGGAAGCCGAATCTACGCCGGAGCACTTCAAGGCGGGGTCATTAGTGGCATTCAATCCATATGTAATTTATGCCCATGCGGGATATGCTGAGCCACTTTATTTCGGCTTATTAGCGCTCGCTTTTTACTTCGCTGATCGGCGACGATGGATCGCCTCGGGAACCATGGGTGCCTTGGTTTCTAGTTCCCGCGTGATTGGTTTTTTATTTCCGATTTCCTACGTGCTGATTGTTCTCGAAGATCTTAAATGGCGCCCAACTTTACGTCGCATCGGGTTGGAAAAAATCGTTGGGCTTTTGCTTTGTCCACTAGGAACGGCGGTGTTCATGCTTTACCTGTATCGGCATACCGGTGATGCTTTGGCGCAGGTGCACGCGCACATCGCTTGGGGAAAGTCGCCGGGCAATCCGTTTCATGTTCTCTGGGACTCCCTGACCACCCATCATTGGCCACGGGTTTGGGGAATCATGACTATCGTAGGTTTAATTGGGAGCATTTATTTGTTCATGGCGCGAAAGGCAGGTCTCGGTGCATTTCTGGCAATCTCGCTTCTTCTATCTGTCTCGGGTGGGTATTTCGCTATTGCACGGTATATCTGGTGGCAACCACCGTTTCTATATGCGATCTATCGAGTTTTGAGGGACCGCATCAGCGCGTGGCTTATCTATACAGCCTTTGCCTCAGCCATGGCATCTTTCATGATCATCGAGTGGTTTAGTGGCCACAATTTCGTCGTATGAGACCAGCCAAGGAAGTTCTCTTATGTTTCGCGATCGCTCTGCTGCTCACAGTATATGGGGCCACACTTTATGCCGTACTTCATCCACACATCTCTCCGGCCTACAAGTCGTTTTACATCGAGCACACCAGCTCAGAGTGGGCACCGACTTACTATCCAGGCACGCCCGAACAGGGCATGGTATTTAGCCGCAGTGGCTTACCGGACTGGGTGGAATCTACTCGCGGATTATCATCGCGTGATGAATGGGGGCGATGGACCGACGATCAGCTGGGGAATATCGCCGCCGTCAGCTTTACTCAAACCTTCGATGGGCAGCTCTGCGTCTCGATTACTGCGCGCGCCGTACCGTGGATGCTAGGAAGAACACTAGCAGTGCGCATGGGAAATGAAACTAACAGTCTCCGAGTTGCTTCGGAAGACCTGGCAACATATCAAGTGCAGTTTACTGATCTCAAACGAGCCGACGAGCTTGAGATTGTCCTTCCGGACAAATTGCCGGCTGTGCACGATGTGATGCCTGCCAGTGCGGACCCGCGAAGGCTGGGCTTAAATCTGGCTACGCTTCGTCTTATTCCAGGTAAATGCCTTGTTGCTGGTTCGTCTCTTCAACCTGGTACCAGTCAACGCTGAGTCGTCTAACTATACTGCGGGCGAGCTCGGCAGCACCGATCGCCGCGCTCCCTTCATTAAAGTCTCACAGCATAAATTACCGCCGAACCAGTAAGCTAATTCACGGTAATCCGCGACGTCGAAGACTGCTATATCCGCGTCTTTGCCGGATTCCAGGCTGCCCTTGCTATTCTGCAAGCGCAGCGCACATGCGCCATTGTAAGTAGCACCGGTGATTGCCTCCGCAGGCGATATCTTCATCTGGGTGCAGGCCAGCGACAGCACGAATGGCATGGAAGTCGTAGGTGCCGTTCCGGGATTGTAGTCGGTAGCGATCGCCACGGCGACGCCGGCATCGACTAACTTCCGAGCAGGAGGAAATGACTGCAGTCCCAAGAAATAGTTTGCCGCCGGCAGCAGCGTGGCGACGGTGTCAGCCTTCGCCAGCGCATCAACGTCTTCGTCGCTGACAAAATCCATGTGATCGAGTGAGGCTGGATGAAATTCCAGCAGCGGCGCAAGCTTGGCCGAGGTGAGTTGGCAGATGTGTGCGCGCGTGCCAAGTCCACCCTCGATAGCGGCGTGGAGGATCCGTTGCGACTGCTCTATGGTGAAGGCGCCACGCTCACAGAAGACATCCACGAAGTGAGCAAGCTTTTGCTTTGCCGCCTCTGGAATCATCTCTTCGCAAACTATGCGCACATACTCGTCAGGGTTTTCGCGACATTCGGGCGGGACCACGTGGGCGCCAAGCAGAGTGGCGACGATCGTTCCGGGCCAACGCTTGGAGCTGTCACGAATCGCCTCCAGTGACTTGATCTCGGATTCAAAGCTCAAGCCATAGCCCGATTTCGCTTCAACCGTCGTGGTCCCTTGCGCGGCCATCTGGTTCAGGGCTGCCACAATGTGGGATATCAGAACATCGCGCGACGATTCGCGGACTCCGCGAAGACTGGCGCGAATGCCGCCTCCCGCCGCAGCAATTTCTTCATAGCTCGCCCCGGCGATACGTCTCTCGAAATCGATCAGGCGCGGAGTTGTGAAGACTGGGTGAGTGTGGGAATCGACGAAGCCCGGAAGCACGATCTTACCGGAACAGTCGATCTCCTCAGCGTTCTTCGCTCCATCGTGTTTTGCCACTTCGTCGGTTGCGCCCACTGCAATGATCTTTCCACCGGCGGTGAGCACCGCTCCATCCTCTATCATGCCGAGGTCGCGCATGCCCGGCCCACGGCGAGGGCCAGCATCGCCGCGAAGAGTCAAGAGCTGGGACGCGTGAACTATAAGTAAGGCGGAGATTGGATTTTCGAAAGGCAACTGTTTTGAAGTGACAGATCAATTTGTTCCCACCCTTTCACCAGAAACAGGCGAAAGGATGGAGGCCCGGCATTCGCTCGGAACGACAATGTGGGCGAGCCGCGTTTTCTAATTGCCAAGCCGCCAAATGTCAGGTACTGCTCTGCATCGGCACCTTGATTCCCTTCTCATTTGCGAAGCGTTTGGCTTCATCATATCCCGCGTCCACGTGGCGCGCGACTCCGATGCCGGGATCATTCGTCAGCACGCGTTCGATGCGCTTGGCCATTGCGTCGGTGCCATCGGCGACGGTCACCTGTCCCGCATGTTGCGAGTAGCCAATGCCCACGCCGCCGCCGTTGTGGATCGAAACCCAAGAGGCTCCGCTCGCAGTGTTGAGCAGCGCATTCAATAGCGGCCAATCGGCAATGGCGTCGCTGCCATCTTTCATCGCCTCGGTTTCACGAAATGGAGATGCGACCGAACCGCAATCCAGGTGGTCACGCCCCATGACGATGGGTGCCTTGAGTTTGCCTTTCTTCACCAGGTCGTTGAGCGCGAGACCGAATTGCGCGCGTTCGCCGTAACCGAGCCAGCAAATGCGGCATGGAAGTCCCTGGAACTTGATTCGCTTGCGCGCCAGATCGATCCAGCGGCTGAGAATTTTGTTGCCGGGAAACATCTCGAGGACGAGATCGTCAGTCGTGTGAATATCGGCTGGCTCGCCCGAAAGCGCTGCCCAGCGGAACGGGCCGCGCCCTTCGCAGAACAGAGGCCGAATATATTCTGGGACGAACCCAGGAAAATCGTAGGCATTCTTCACGCCGTGCTCGAAGGCAAAGGTGCGGATGTTGTTGCCGTAGTCGAACGTCACCGAACCCATCTTCTGCAGCTTCAACATGCCTTCCACGTGTCGCGCCATGGTGTCCAGCGAACGCTCGAGATAGGCTTTGGGATCGCTCTTGCGCAGCTCCATCGCGTCGTCCAGCGACATGCCACTGGGCACGTACCCGTTCAGAGGATCGTGCGCCGACGTCTGATCGGTGAGGATGTCGGGCACAACCCCGCGCTCGGCCAGCTCAGGAATGATGTCGCCGCAATTGCCGACCAAGCCGACGGAGATGTTCTCTTTCTTGCGGATTGCAGTGTTGATGATGCGCAGCGCCTCGTCGAGCGAATTGACCATGTGATCGCAATAGCCGGTGCGCAGGCGCTTCTTGATGCGCTCGGGATCGACCTCGATGCCGAGAAAGCAGGCGCCGGTCATGGTTGCCGCCAGCGGCTGCGCGCCGCTCATTCCGCCCATCCCCCCCGAGACGATCAGCTTGCCGGCGAGATCGCCGCCAAGATGCTTGTGCCCTGCCGCGGAGAACGTTTCATACGTCCCCTGGATGATCCCTTGTGTGCCAATATAAATCCACGAGCCGGCGGTCATCTGCCCATACATGATGAGGCCAAGTTTTTCCAGCTCGTTGAATTTCTCCCAGTTCGACCAATGCCCCACCAGGTTGGAGTTGCAGATGAGCACGCGCGGCGCATAGTCGTGGGTGCGAAAGATGCCGACCGGCTTGCCCGACTGCACCAGCAACGTCTCGTCATTGTCGAGCGACTTTAGCGAATTGACGATGGCGTGGTAGCACTCCCAATTCCGCGCGGCGCGGCCGGTGCCGCCGTAGACGACGAGATCCTGCGGACGCTCGGCGACGTCGGGATCGAGGTTGTTCATCAGCATGCGCATCGCAGCTTCCTGCGCCCAGCCTTTGCAGGAACGTTCGTTGCCGCGCGGCGCCCGCACCGGTGTATAAGAACAGACGGATGTATCAGTCAGGACTGACATAACAGAAGAATGGTAGTTCCGCGATGAAGGAGTTTCAAGTTTCGTGTTTCGGGCTTCAAGACTGCGTTCCAACGGCTGGTCTGCTCGATTGCGGCAGTCAACCGGGACAGAATCGGCAAGAATTCTGCAGAGTGACTTCGAACTTCAAAGCTGGAACTCGAATTAAAACGGGGAGCGGCTGTTTGGCCATCTCCCCTCTCTCTCCGATCAGGTTTGCAATTGAAGGTAGCTTACGTGATGCCGCGATTGCCAACATCAAAGTAAGATGAATATGTTGTAAAAACTTCAGATCCCAGTCCCACAGACGGGGGCTAAGATTGCCTACCACAATGTGCGACATACACTGTGGGGATGTCAACATTTAACTTCGTTGATGTCCACAATGTGGGATACCAATTCTCGCGACAATAGAGAGTTCTTCAAAATTGCTGAGTAACCGGAGATCAACCGGGAAGCCGGAGGCTCACAAATAAGCTCTGTGTTCCGCCTGGAAATTTGCTTTGGAGAGCTCACCTACTTGGATTACAATGGCGACGCGTATTTTTCTCGAGCAGCTTCGGTCAACGGAGGATCGAGATGAGGCATACAATTCTGGTTGCTGCAGTTGCCGCGGCTTTGGCGGCAGGGCAAGTGGTCTTCGCTCAGACCGTAGTTTCGAGCGGTTCATCCGGTCCGGTCCTGCCCTCCATTAACACGCCGGTTGGCATGTCGTCCTACAGCGGCTCGGTCTTTGCAAATAGCGGCTCGGTCTTTGCTGGCAGCGGCTCGCTGTTTTCAGCCAGTGGCTCGGCGTTTGCAAATAAATCAATACCCTCGTTTTCCATGCCGGCATTCTCGATCCCAGGGTCCTCTATACCGGGATTCTCAGTACCGGCCTTCTCTGTGCCGGCATCTTCAATACCCGCATCTTCTATTCCGAGATCTTCCATACCGACGTCTGCTATACCGGCGTTTACTCTGCAGGAAGGCTCATCTAACGCGTCGAACTCACCTTCTAGCGCAGCTCCAAACTCTTTCTCGGGCGATTCTTTCGGCGGCTCGTCGAGCGGGTCGTCGAGCGGAACCTCAACCACTCCTTCGAGTGCACCTTCGAGCACTCCCGCGAGTGCGCCTTCGGGCAGCGCACATCCGAGCTAACCTGCCACTCTCCGTGCCACTAGAGAAGGCATGAACCGCTCGCAGGGCTGTGCCCAGCAGTAACTAACGACGCTTTTCAGGCCTCGCGACGCGGTGGAGAAATGATCTGCCGTCTGGTGAACGATCGGATTGAGCTGGAAGGCGCATGCGTCTTCTATCTCGAAGGCGAGGTTGAGATCTGAAAAACTTCTCGGGGTTGTGAACCCCGGGCTGTTTGACCCCTGCTCTTTCTGCCTGCTAACTTCAAAGATTCGCTTCTAAGGTCAATTTTCGATAAGAGAGATGCACTATGGCACTCAAATTTAAGGGTGTGGATTTCATCGAGTTCGACACGCTGCTCAGCGACGATGAGCGGCTGGTCCGCGACAATACACGAAAGTTCATTGAAGAAAATCTCATCCCCATCATTGAGCAGTGCAACCGCGACGGCCGCTTTCCCAAAGAGCTGATCAAGCCGATGGGCGAGCTCGGCTTTTACGGTGCGAGCCTGAAAGGCTATGGATGCGCCGGAATGTCCAGCGTCGAATATGGGCTGATGACCCAGGAACTGGAGCGCGGCGACAGCGGCGTGCGCTCATTCGTCAGCGTGCAATCGGGGCTGTGCATGTATCCCATCTACGCCTTTGGCAGCGAAGAGCAGAAGCAGAAATATCTGCCCAGGATGGCATTGGGCGAGATTCTGGGCTGCTTTGGGCTGACGGAGCCGGATGCGGGATCAAATCCGTCGGCCATGCGCACACGCGCGCGCAAGGACGGCAACGACTACGTTCTGAACGGCGAGAAGATGTGGATCACTTCGGGCTCAATCGCCGACATTGCGATCATCTGGGCGAAGGTGGAAAACGAGAACGACCTCATTCGCGGGTTCATTGTCGAGACCGACCGTCCAGGATTCAAAGCCGCCGACGTGCATGGCAAATGGTCGCTGCGGGCGTCCGTCACTTCAAGTCTGTCGTTGCAGGATGTGCGCGTGCCGGCGGAGAATCTGCTGCCAAAGTCCGGCGGACTGAAGTCGCCGCTGAGTTGTCTGAACCAGGCACGCTACGGCATCGCGTGGGGTGCGATTGGCGCGGGTATGGCTTGCTACGATTGCGCGCTGCAGTACGCGCAATTCCGCAAGCAGTTTCGCGATCAGCCCATCGCTTCGCATCAGCTGGTGCAGGAGAAGCTGGTTTGGATGATCAGCGAGATCACCAAGGCGCAATTGCTGGCGTTGCAGGTCGGACGGCTGAGGGACGCAGGCAAGGCCAAGCCGTGGCATATTTCAATGGCGAAGCGCAACAACGTCTGGATGGCGCTGGAGTGCGCGCGCATGGGCCGCGACATTCTCGGCGGCAATGGTATCGCCGATGAGTATCCCATCTTCCGCCACATGGCGAACCTGGAATCAGTGAAGACTTACGAAGGCACGCACGACATCCACACGCTGATTATCGGCGAACATATCACGGGCCACGCAGCGTTTTAGAGGCCGTTGTCGGTTGTCAGTTGTCGGTTGTCATCGACAAGCTAACTTGATTCTCTTCACTTCGCGTGAAGCACAGCTCTTAATGTCCTGCGCCGGCTGCGCCGCGCCTTCCGACAGCCTTCTTCAGCATAAACACGATGGGAATGCAGGCAAAGCAGACGAGCGCCAAATAACGGAAATCATCAACGTAGGACCACAGTCGTGCCTGGGCTGTGAGCTGATCCCCGATTAAGGCGTAAGCCTTGCGCATTGATTCCACCGGACCATATCCCTGCACGTAGAGATATTGCTCCAGCGAGTGCAATTGATTCTGGAACGGCACGCCCTCCGGCGCCAGTGAATGCACGAGTTCGTTCTGATGCAACTGCTCGTGGCGCGCGACAATCGTGTTCACAACCGAAATACCGACGCTGCCGCCGACATTGCGAAACAGGTTATACAGTCCGCTGGCGTTGCCAATCTCTTCGTTGGCCAGACCAGCGACAGTCGTGGTCGAGAGCGGAACGAAAATCGAACCCGAACCGAATCCGCTGATGATGATCGCCCACAGAAACGACCATTGCGAAATGGCAAGGTTCACCTCTCCAAACCACAGGCTGGAGATGCCGAACATGACAAAGCCGCTGGCGATCAACCATCGGTTGTCGATTTTGGCCGTGAGGATGCCGATGATTGGCATGGCCACAATTGCACCAATGCCGCGCGGAGCCACAGCCCAGCCTGCCGCATAGGCCGTGTAGCCCAACAGCTCCTGATAGAACAGCGGCAACAAGGTGATCAGCCCATAAAGGGCGCCTCCAAAGATGGCGATCAGCAGACAGCCCAGCGCGAAGTTGCGGTGTCGGAAGACACGCAGGTCTACTAGCGGCTTGTCATGCAACAGCTCGCGGATAAGGAAGGCAATGAAGGCGACGACCAGAATCAAGAATGCCCAACGGATCCAGGTCGCTCCGAACCAATCGTCCTCCTGGCCTTTATCCAGGATGATCTGCAGCGCACCCAGCCAGACCGCCAGCAGGCCGAGGCCGATGCCATCGATCCTGCCGGGCCTGGCGTTCTTGATGTAGGGCGGATCTTCGACGAAACGCGCGATCATCAGAATAGCGAAGATGCCGATCGGAATGTTGATGTAAAACGCCCATCGCCATGAGTAGGTGTCCGTAAGATAGCCGCCAAGCGTCGGGCCGAGCACTGGCGCGACCACGACGCCAAGCGCGAAGACTGCCATGGCCGCGCCGCGCTTATCAGGCGGAAAACTTTCCAGCAGGATGGCCTGTGACAGCGGCTGTAGCGCACCGCCTCCCGCGCCCTGCACGGCGCGCGCCATCAGAATCATTGCCAGGCTGGTTGCAGAGCCGCAGGCGAACGATGACACGGTGAAAATGATGATGCAAGTGATCAGAAATCGCTTACGGCCGAATTTCAGCGAAAACCACGAGCTGGCAGGTAACACGACAGCATTCGCCACCAGGTAACTGGTCAGCACCCAGGTGGCTTCGTCATTAGTCGCCGACAAACTGCCCGCAATATAGGGCAGCGCTACGGACGCAATGGAAGTGTCCAGCACTTCCATGAACGTTGCCAGCATGACCGAGATGGCAATGAACCACGGACTGGGCGCGGGGCGGCTGACGCTAAAGCCCTGCGAACCAGCAACTGTCGTGCTTGCCATCCGTTTTCCCTGGCGTTAGAGATTTATGACCCTCGGCTGAGTTGCGCCTTCCGCCGCAGCGCACCGCGAAAAGTGTTCTGATGCTGGACTTGCGCTGAACGATTCCTGTCGATCATTGCCGCATTCGGGCCTTGAGCTTCTTATGCCCGCGAAGGCGGGCGTTGCGGGGGTCGCATTTGCACGGAAACAGCGCGTACAATTGCAATCCATACTCTGCCAGTCCACGCCGTTCCCCACTGTTCTTTAACGGATGGACTACGCTATGATGCGCAGAGGAAGGCTGGTGAAGCACCGATAAATCCAGTTCGATAGCGCCGTAGATAGACCCTCTACTAATTGCCTTCATGGGAACCCTGAGCCAGGACTTTCGCTACGGACTACGAATGCTGCGGAAAAGTCCCGGCTTCACAGCAGTCACTGTCATAACTCTCGCATTGGCAATTGGCGCGAACACGGCGATCTTCTCGGTCGTCTATCCGGTATTGTTGCGGCCTCTGCCGTTTCGCGATCCCGACAGGCTGGTCACTGTGGGCGAAAGCCGTCACCAGACGGGATGCTGTTCCTACATCGCATCGTATCCGGATTTCCTCGACTGGCAGAGAAGCGCGAAGAGCTTTCAATCGCTCGCCGGTTTCGCCGACGATGCCTTTACGCTGACGGGTAATGGCGAGCCCAAGACCATGTTTTGCGCCATGGTCAGCACGAACTTCTTCTCCACGCTGGGCGTGAGTCCGGTGCTCGGCCGCGACTTCGCTGCCGGCGAGGATCTGCCGGAGGGTTCCGGACCCACAGTCGCAATCCTCAGCTACGAGTTCTGGCACAGCGACTTTTCCAGCGACCCGACAGTTGTGGGACGCGTGCTCCGTCTCGATGGCAAGCCCGTTACCGTCATCGGCATCCTGCCTCGCGATTTTGAGTTCGGACACACGGGGGTTGTGCCCATCTGGGTTCCTTTGCATTTGAATCTCTTCGAGCGCACCTCGCGCAGCGGCCGCTGGTTCAACGTCATTGGCAGGTTGGCCCCGGGAGTTAGCCTGCAGCAGGCGCAGGCCGAGATGCAAGCCATCAACGCGCAACTGGCGCGTGAGTACCCGCAAGAAAACGCGGCGGTCACGGTAAACGTAGAGCCGCTGCGCGAAGAAATTGTGGGCAACATTCGTCCCCTGTTGCTGGTGCTGTTTGGAGCCGTCGGCTTCGTCCTGTTGATCGCTTGCGCTAATGTGGCCAACCTGATGATGAGCCGCTCCATCGATCGCCGGCGGGAGTTCGCGATTCGCTCTGCGCTGGGGGCGAGCCAGTTCCACCTCGTCCTGCAACTGCTCATCGAGAGCTTGTTGCTCTCCGTGATGGGCGCGGCAATTGGCTTCGTCGCGGCCGCCATCGGAGTGTGGCTTCTGGTGCGGTCGATTCCACCCGCGCAGCTCACAGCAATGCCATACCTGGCCGAGGTCGGCGTCAGTCTCCCCGTATTGGCGTTTGTCGGTACCATCACCGTGCTTACGGCACTCCTGTTCGGATTAGGGCCGGGGCTCTCGGTTCCGCAAACCCCCATCACGGAGGTGTTGAAGGATGAATCGCGCGGCGCGACTGGCGGTTCGCAGGCGCGAATGCGCAATGCGCTGGTCATCGGCGAAATTGCGGTCACTCTCGTCTTGCTCATGGCTGGCGGACTCATGCTCGAAAGTCTGCGGGCCGTGCTGCGCCAGAATCCCGGATTCGATCCTGACCATGTGCTGACATTTTTGGTTAGCACTCCGGGCGCGTCGTATCCGGTTTCGAAGACATGGCCTTTCAGCAACCCTAACGGATTGCGCCTTGCACATGAGTTCCTGGACCGCCTGCGCAATTTGCCCGGCGTAGTTGCAGCTTCGGCAACCAGCGGGCTTCCGTTAATCGGAAATCGCAGCGGCAACCGTTTCGTGCTCGAAGGAAGAGCGGTTGCGCCAGGCGAAGAGGAATCTTCCGTCGCCCGGCGTGTGGATCGCGATTACTTTTCGGTGATGAAGATTCCGCTGGTGCGCGGACGTTCCTTTGCCGCGTCCGATACTCCGGATTCCTCTCCGGTCGTGATCGTGAATGAAGCATGGGTGAAACGCTATTTGCCGAGCGGCGAAGATCCCATCGGCAAGCGGGTGCGCATGACTCGCGCGCCGGAGGAGCCGTTTCGCCAGATCGTCGGAGTTGTGGGCAATGCCGCGGAAGACAATCTCGCCGCTCCGCCGCCGCCCGCGATGTACTTCCCCATGGCTCAGGATTCCGGATACACCTCCTATCTGAATTACGTGATCCGGACGGCGGGCGATCCTGCGGCGATGTTGAGTGCGGCGCGAAGCACGATGCGGTCGATCGATCCGCAACTGGCCTTCATTCAGCCGCAGTCGATGGAAGAATTCATGGATCGCTCACCTGCGGTATTCCTGCGACGTTATCCCTTCTACCTGATCGGTAGCTTCGCCGGCCTCGCGCTGATCCTCGCGATCATCGGGCTCTACGGCCTCATCTCGTATTCCGTCATGCAGCGCACCCGCGAGATCGGCATCCGCATGGCATTGGGCGCGCGCCAGCAGGACATCCTCAAGCTCACCATCCGGCAGGGCGTAATCGCCGCCATCACCGGCGTCGTGATCGGCCTCGCCGCCGGTTTGGCGCTCACGCGCGTTATGTCCAGCCTGCTCTACGGCGTGAGTTCCTCCGATTGGGCCGTGTTCGCCTGCGTTTCCTTTCTTCTGCTGCTGATTGCGTTAACCGCTTCGTACATTCCAGCTCGGCGCGCCACCGAAGTCGATCCCATGGTTGCGCTGCGCAACGAGTAACGACACAGTTGACCGCCGCAGCTCGTCTCCGTACGCTATTGCCATGACACTCTCTGCACGTAATCAGCTTCCAGGAACCGTTGAATCTGTCACTATGGGCGACATCATGGCTCATGTGGTCATCGCCAGCGGCGGCCAGCACATCGAAAGCATCATCACCCGTGCCAGCGCGGAATCCATGAATCTGAAGAAGGGAGACTCGGTTCGCGCTGTCATCAAATCAACCGAAGTGATGGTGCAGAAGGACTAGGGCGCGCGTCGAACCGTGATCGTTGTCACCATGCGCACGCTGCGTGCTGGACGCTTGTCCTGTGGCGCGACCACTCGCACCGGTCCCTGCTTGTCGTCCAGCGGCTTTCCGTCACTGGTGATGGCGACCAACACTTTGTTGTCCTGAAACGCCGGGTCGAGTTCCGCCAGAGCGAAGACGGCCCGATAACCATCTCGACCCGCAACCTCGACGTAGTCGCGCATCTCATCGCCGCGCAGTTTCTCGCCGCTGGGCGCTGCCACTTTCGCCAGCAGATCAGTTAACAGCACACCTTCATATGTCTCGGTAGTTTTGGTGTGAGGATTGGCCAGCGGGACGGATTGCTGCGGCATTGCGCGCAACTGCTCCAGCGTGAACGACACCTTCTGACCGTCGAGCCCTTCTAACGAGATCGCGGCTTGGCCTTGCTGTGCCGCCATTACGCCCGATAGCAACGCGACCACTCCGACGATCAGTAACGCGAATGCTCTTCTGTTCATGACATACTCCTGCGGCGGGCGACCTAACCGGAACAACAATATCAGGCTGCCGCAAAACTTCGGATTTCGCCATGGATCGGGTAGAGCGGACCTTGAGGTCTGCGCCCAAGTTCTTTATCTTCCAATTCCGGAGCCGGCTTCAGCCGGCGACACAGTTCGGCTTTTTCGGCTCGACCCGCTCACTCGCCATCACTCAAGCTGTCCAGCAGCTTCCGTTTTCGCAATGCGATACACTGCATTCACCCGATCATGCCCACCAGCGACTTCGGCTTTACGCCAGCGGAGCTGCGCAAGCTGCGCAGTCTCAAGGATCCACACGGCATCCAGACCTTTCTCGACGGGCTGCCCTATCACCTCGGCGACACTGCCTGGTCGCCGCGTCGCGTGCTGCGCGAGAACACAGCGCATTGCTTCGAGGGCGCGATCTTTGCCGCTGCCGCCCTGCGCGTCAATGGCTATCCGCCGCTTATTCTCGATTTTGAAGCTGACCACGACACCGATCACGTCGTCGCGGTTTATCGTGTGAAAGGACATTGGGGCGCGATCGCCAAATCGAATTACACCAGTTGCCGCTATCGCGAGCCGGTCTATCGCTCATTGCGCGAGCTGGCCATGAGCTATTTCGATACCTACTTCAACCTGCGCCGACAGCGCACCATGCGAACCTTCTCGCGTCCCGTGAACCTCAAGCGCTTCGACGATCAGCAATGGATGACCACCGAAAAAGCCATCTGGTTCATCATCTACTACCTGCTCGAGATCCACCATTACAAGTTGCTGACGCGATTGATGATCAACGGCCTGCATCGCGTCGATGAGCGAACCTTTCGCGCGGAAACCTTGGCCAAGGCCTACAAGACACCGAAGAGCTAACTCTTAAGGATCGACATGTACGCGTGCCATGGTCCCACTTCGTGGGAGTACTGTTTGGCGGCCACGCGCGCTATCTGCGAAACATGCGACAGATCGTGCACCACCCACGCCGAAAGCAACTGGCCCAACGTCACCGCTCCCAGCTCAGGATGAGTTCCGCGGCGTGCGAAATCGTCGCTGGTAAGATTCAGGCCCTGCAGAATGGCCAAATTGGCCGAGCGCATAAATGCGAACTGATCGAGCAGCGCACTCATCGGCCGCGCCTGATCTTCCCGGAACTGCGCACACCGATCGAACGGTTCAAAGGCCTGCGCTTCTCCACGTTCCAATATGATCCGCACACGCGGGATCCAGTCGGTCAACTCGCCATGGATAAGATGTCCCACAATGTCATAGCAGCTCCACGTGCCGCCGCCCTCATTGGCTCTCAGCCACGTGTCTGGGATTCCGGCAATCATCGCGCCCAGCGTCGCCGGAGTCTGCTGCAGAATTTTCGTCGCCTCAGGAAGCTTCATTTGCATATTCAGTCTCGCGAGATGATTCGGAGTATATGGGAACAAGATCGATGACGTTGCGCTTTCCATACGCCGCTCGTTCCCTGCATTAAGCAGATATACGAACGCGGCATGCGAAAGTTCCAACCAGACAAACCCAGCGACTCTCGCTGATTACTGATTGCTCGTTGCTGATTGCCGACTGCTTGAGGACTGAATCGCTGACGGATGATGGCTGACGGCAAGATTGGTCGGGACGGGCAGATTTGAACTGCCGACCCCTCGCACCCCAAGCGAGTGCTCTACCAGGCTGAGCCACGTCCCGACGAGTCGAGCAGACCGGTTCGAGCGAACCGGCAGGGTTTCGAGGTCACGATCAGTTTATCACTCGCTCGCCAGCCGCGACACTCCGCGCCGCCAGCGGCCACCTACTACGCCGCGGCTTTGCGGGCGAAGCGCCGCACCCGATCTAATCCCTTCGGCTGGCCAACCGGCACACTCGCCGGCCAAGGCTCTTCCATTCCCATCAGCGCCAGCGCGCCGCCGAGCATCGCCATGTTCTTCATGAAGTGGACCATTTCATTCTGCTGCTCCATGGCATCCTCTGACGCCCAGAAGTCATGCATGGTCGGCGACACTCCGGCGAGAAATGTCATTACCGCTAACGTCCCCAGCTTCGGCTTGATTCCCAGCAGAATGCTGGCGCCGCCCGCGATCAGCAGCGCTCCCGAGCCGAGCACGGCCACGTCCGGCATGGGCACATTCTTAGAGGCAGCGTACTGCGAAAGCGCCTCTCTTTCCTGGAAGTGATGAATCCCGCTATAGAGGAAGAATCCGCCGAATATCAGCCGTCCGAGAAGAAATGGAGCTTTCATCGTCTCATCCTTTCGTGCCCATCTGGCACCGCGTACGAAATTCGATTCAGATCGAGGCAGGCAGGTGGTATCGCGGCAGGAACTTCGTTGCTGCGGGAAGAATATTTGATACGGCCGGAGGGACAATCTATCAGGCGTCGCGGCTCTGTACTATCGATTAACCGCTTTCAATGGTGGAGACGCTTCGTTCCCCAGCACAGGGATGAACATCTCCAATACCTTCCTGATATCGTCGGCGGTGTACTCGGCAGGGCAATCGGAGCGCTTCGAGACCACTTGATCGCGCAGCAGTCCTTCGGTCATTCCAATGACAGCGGATCGCAGAGCTTGCGGATTCGCCGCGGAGGCCACCTGGCCCTGCTTACGCATCTCTTCGATAAGCGTAAGCACCAGCTCCGAGAATTGATTGTAGCCACGGCTTACCAGCACGTCGCGACTGTCTTTGCGCACCCGGCGCGCCTCCAGCGCCATCAATGCCTTCAGGTCGGAGTCATTGTCGACCTCAATCATCATGGCCTCCAGCACACCCTGCAAGCGGACAACCGGCGAAGCGGTACGCGAATACGCCTGGGCGCGATCGATGATGTTCGTCCAACCGCGATCGAAGATGGCGCCCAGCAATCCTTGTTTGCTGCCGAAGTGTTTCATCAGTTGCGATTCGCTGGTGCCGGCCTCGCGCGCAATCGCCACAGTACTCGTATTTTCGTAACCATTACGGGCGAACAAATGCTTCGCCGAGCGCAGGATGCGATCGCGTGAGGACACAGGCGGCATCGGTTTTACGACAGGGTTATCCGGTGTAATCTCCTGCATAAGCCATCCGCTCATAGCAACCCGACGACTGCGGCGAAGTTGCGCGGGTCGATCCAGGAAAGCTTCGCAGGATTAACGGGCGCTTTTGCCCGCTTCCTTCATCACCTCGTCAAGTGTCTGGTAAAGCTGATTCAGGTCGCTGACCTCCGTCACCGCAGGGCCATGGCCGGAATCGTTGACGATATAGATGGTGGGTGTGTGATCAAGCGGAATGCGGGAGCCAAGATCGCGGTCCGCCTCGACTTTTAGGGTAAGCTGGCCCGACGGATCAACCACAAAGGGCAGGGTCACCTTGTGGTCCGCAGCCCATTTTTCCGTGATACCGCGCAGGTTCTGCTTGGTAATAAAATTCTGGTTCTGGAAAATGTACAGACGATATTCGTCACCCAGCTTGAGCGACAATGTATCGAAATAGCGGGCATTCACCGCCGCATCGAATGACCAAGGGTGCTGGCGTAGCGGGAAATCGTACTGTACCAGCGGAATGTTGTACTTCTTGGCCGCCTCGTGCAAGACCGGCGCCGCACGGGCGCACTGTGGACATTCCAAATCCTCGAAGACAATAATGGCGACCTTCGAGCCTTTGGGCGGCTTGAGCATGGAGGTGTCGAAGCTCCATGCCAAGGTGCTGGACAGCATCAAAACCAGAGCCAAGGCAAACGGCACGAGAGAAGAACGCTTCATTTCCGCAACTTTCCTTTGGTGGGATCAGCAGACAATACTACAAACCAATAGTAACGGATTCCGCGCGCCCCAGTCTCGCCGACGGGCACGAATGCAGGCCCCGAGACTCCCGGACTACCGGGGAGGTTCCGGGCGTACGAGTCTCGTACCCAGCCTGAGTTGCCGCCGGTCGGAAGCCGGCATTGAGGAGGAAGAGGCAGGAATGCTTCACCTCCGGGCAAAAGCATTCCTGCTGTCTCGGTCAGTTCTAGATCATCATTGGCGTCACGGCGCCCGGCGACTCAGCTGACAGCTTTGAATACCGTCACACCCAGAATCAGCGTCAATAAAACGCCGATCAGAAAGATTGCGAACAGGACTTTTGCGATCATCGCAAATCCAGTGGCAATGCCGGTGAAGCCAAGCACTCCGAATACAACCGCCAACAATGCACAAATCAGAGTCCATTTCAACATGCACGAATAGATGGACATGTAGCTGCCGTGGGTTGTATTCGGTTTTGCGGGAAGCGAAGTGCATGTCCAAATCCAGACCGAGGGGCAGTGCAAGCCAGCCCGGGCTGCGGCAGCGCCTTGGTGGCAGGCATTCCGAGTACAGATTTAACGGAGCAGCGGAAACCCGCCGGGACCTCACATCTCGTGGTGTCCTGCTTGCGAGTGATTTAGAATCATGAGCAGTAGAGTCGGGGCGTAGCGCAGCCTGGTAGCGCACCTGCCTTGGGCGCAGGGGGTCGCTGGTTCAAATCCAGTCGCCCCGACCAAAACTAAAATTCAAGTCCGGCATGGCAATAAAAACGGGGCACAGCGGATTCCGCGGCGCCCCATTGCGAGACGGCTGCTAACAACCGGCCTTCTGACAGTTGCTGAATTTCAGAGAAGCCGGCAGAAGTGCACGCCCAAAACAACTATTATCTACGTAGTAAATTGTTGGGCGCTGCAAAACCTCTATTCACACCTGGAAAGCCAACCTGACAATAAGCGCCGAGATGCCAATGGGGCTTGCGTCGAGGCCCCAAAATGTGGAACTCTAGGCGACCAAGATTTGCATACCTGGTTTTGAACCACTACCACAATCTCAGGCAATCGAGGAGTAATGCGATGTACGTGCGAATGCTTGGAATATCACTGATCATTCTGGTTGCAGTCTGTGCGGCCGGCGCGCAATCCCAGTGGACGCCCGTACAAAATGTCCCCAACATCGGAGCTGGCGCGGTAGCGTTGCTCACCGATGGCCGCCTCCTGGTTCATGATGAAAGCGGTAACAGCGGAACGTGGGGAAATTGGTGGACGCTGACGCCAGACATCAATGGCAATTATGCAACTGGCACCTGGACGCAAGTGGCCAGCCTGCCGGCCGACTACGGACCGTGGCTTTTCTCTTCCGCTGTCCTAGCCGACGGACGCTTCATCGTCGAAGGTGGTGAATACAACTTGGGAAATTTCTCCGTGACCAACGACGGAGCGATCTACGACCCGGTTGCGAATACCTGGACCACAGTGGCTGCACCGAGCGGATGGTCACAGATCGGCAATTCGCCGAGCGCGGTTTTAGCGAACGAAGACTACTTCCTGAGCTCGTGCTGTATCACTCCTCCCAGTGCCGCGCTTCTGAATCCCTCAACCATGAGCTGGACGCCCACGGGGTCGGGGAAGTTCGATGGCTACGGGAACGAGGGCGTGACGTTGCTGCCCGGCGGCGACCTGATCGATGTCGACACCTATGACGGCTTGAATCAATCCAATGGGAAGAACTGGGAAACCTACAACCCCAGCACCGGTGAATGGACCGTACAAGGCAGCACGCCGGTTCAGCTCTGGGATTCGGGCGCGAACTGCGGGGGCGAAGGTACACATTTGATCGGCCCTGCGGTATTAATGGCCAACGGTACGCTTTTCCAAGCCGGGGCCAACAGCTGCGGCGCAGGTAACACCGCGGTCTACAACGTGAGCAGTGACACGTGGGCTGCCGGCCCTTCATTTCCCGGCAATCTGGATATCGCCGGCGGGCCGGCCGCTCTGGAGATCAATGGCAACGTCTTAATGATGACCAGCCCGGGAGTTCGCGGTGCGCCCGGCGCCGTGTTCTTCGAATGGAATGGCAGCACACTGAACCAGATCACCGGGCCGCCCAACGGACCGAACGATGCTTCTTATCAGGGACACTTGCTGATGCTGCCCAATGGGCAGATCCTGTTCACGGATCTAAGCAACGACGTCGAATTGTTTACCTCCACCGGCAGCCAATACACCGGCTGGACGCCTACATTGTTCCTCACGACGTCCAGCATGCAGCGTGGAACGACGGTCCGGATTGCGGGATACAAGCTCAACGGCGTATCTCAAAACAACGCCTACGGCGCGAATTTCCAGGATGCCACGAACTATCCTCTCATGCGCTTCACTAATAGTTCGGGACAGGTTTACTACGCCAGAACGCACAATCACAGCACCATGGCCGTTGGATATGCCGGTCCCGCCTACACCCATGTAGACATCCCGTCGGCGATTCCTGTGGGTATATACAACTTGCAGGTTGTCGTTAACGGAATTGCATCTCAGCATTACATGATTGGGCTTCGATAAGAGATGAAGGATGGGCCGTCACTGCGAGATGCCGATATGACCCGTCAGCTCTTCTTGGTGATCAGAGCAGCTGATAGCTGGGTGACAAACTTCGTAAAAGATTTGAAAGGAATCTCGCGACAATGAGCTTAGCGATGTCTCACGGACGACGCGGCGCACAACTCCCGTTCCCCGCAAATCCGCTTGGCTGGCAACTGTGCGACTGCACAGCGTGCTCGATATCGCGGGTTGCTACATCAAAGCACTTCTCGGCGGAATCGGATTCCTCGCATGTCTGCGGAACAGAGATGCAGTACAAACCATCACTGCGTTCAACCCACATCGCCGTATCGGTCAATGCTGACGAGTAGGAGGATGGGCAGGAATATTTCGGCTTCTTGTCCTGGTGCTGCAGCGCTTGCGCACGCGCCTGTACGCATGCTCCCGAAACTTTCTCGCAATCCTCCAGAGCGATGCATACCCGCTGCACTCCGACATCGCGGGTCACGAAACCGCAAGATAACTTCGCCTGAGTTTGTGCGCCACACGCGATACAAAGCAGGATCGCAGTCATAGTCGCTTGAGTCATTGCACAGGCTGCGATACTTGCCTGAGAAGTGAATGCCGATAGGAACCGATACATTGTGATGTAGATAAGAACGGCCCATTCTGCTTTCACGTTGCCAGGACGGCGGATTTTGGCACCTGAGACTATTTGGCTGCACTTAGCTCTCCGAAACATCTTCTATGGCCATTTCGCCAGCTAGGCTAAACTGATCCACAGCTACGAAGCGGCATCCTCGTTGCACCTTACTATGCGCCTATTGGCAATCATCGGCGTCCTGATGTGGCTTGTTCCATTCGGCTTTGCTCAAAATTGGAAGCAAGTTCACAAGAAAGACGATATGAAATGGGCCAAAGCCACCGGTCTGGATCCGATCACGGTCCATAAGCTTTGGCGGGCGGCGTCACAGGTGCCCAACGAACAGGACGACGACTCGCGCATCGCCAGCCTCGATCTGGAAGGACTTGTTGAGCGCCACGACGTGCTGCTCGTCACCTATGCGGGCGAGAACAACTGCCTCACCATCACCGTGTTTCGCCAGCTTTCGGAGGACAAATTTTCCAAGCTTTGGTCAGTCGATAAGCCGCCGGACGGGACCGGCTTCTGCGACACTGCTTTCGGCACTGCCGAGGCCGATGCCCTAAACGGCGCGGTCACGGTGCGAGTACCGCGATCCGTGAGCGATGGCTCGATCCATTACACGCTGTATACCTACGAATGGAATGGCATCACTTACCGCCTTGCGAGTCAGAAGGAAGTTCAAAGCCAGTAGCGGCATAGATGACAGCGCAAAAGACTTGAAGGACTGCGCCGAAGGATCCGCCGTTCGTCCGCACAGGATTGATGGCCTATTGAATCACTGCAGCGCCGCCGCGAGAAATCCCGACACTTCCTGCTTCAGATGATCCAGCGAATCGCTGCGCAGATACATCATGTGCCCGGCATCGTAGTAGCCCAAGCTGATCTTGGCGTGCTGCTTGGAATCGAGATCCATGTGGTTCAGGGTGTACTGCGTGGCAAAGTATGGCGTAGCCAGATCGTAATATCCTGAAGCCACAAACAGCTTCATGTAAGGGTTCTTGATGAAGGCTTGTCGCAGCGCCTCGCTGGTATCGGTGAAGCCTTCGCCCGCCGATCCCCAGTCCCATTCGCCGATGCCACCGCCAAGAATGTAGTATTCAAGATCAGTCTTGTATCCTAGATCGGCCCGAACATAATTATTGAAGGTCTGGGTGAACGGCGGCCGGATGACCGACATTGTGGGGTCGTAAAAATCGCCACCAGGGCCTTGCGACAGCTTGGGCCCGATGAAGCGGCTATCCAACCGGCCGACGATCAGCTTTTCGTGACGCAGCAGCTCACCGCAGAATATCCACTGCTTAATGCGCAGATCGTTTTCGTCGATAACGCTGCGATCCAGCCCGGTAAATCGCGTCAGCTGATCAATGACGCTCTGCCGTTCCTGCGCGGTAAGGTTGTCGCCCTTGCCCAGAGCGCTGGCGTACGGGCCAGCGGCAAACTGCTCGGCTTCACGCAACACGCTTTGCAGGTCGCGCTGTTGCAGGTCTGCAGGTAGTTTCTTGTGATACCACGCCGTCGACGCATAGCTCGGCAGGTAGAGAATGTACGGCAGATCGTTACCATGCGAGAATTCCAGGGTCTGAAAGTTCAGAACGGACGAGACCAGCACGACACCGCTGAGCGCGACGCCCTTATCGATCAGGTAGCCGCTCAAGCCGGCGGCTCGCGTTGTGCCATAGCTTTCGCCCACCAGGAATAGCGGCGACGTCCAGCGCTGATAGCGCGTGAGGTACAGGCGAATGAAATCTCCCACCGAAGAAATATCGCCCTTCACTCCAAAAAATTTCTTGGCGTATTCCTTCTTGGAGGCGCGACTGTAACCCGTTCCCACGGGATCGATGAACACCAGGTCGGTCTGGTCGAGCCATGTCTGCTGATTGTCGATCAGTTCGAACGGCGGAGGCGGCATGCTTCCGTCGGGCAGCATCTTCACGCGCCGCGGCCCGATCGCGCCGATGTGCAGCCAGACCGACGCCGAACCCGGTCCGCCGTTGAAGGAAAACATCAGCGGGCGATTCGCTCCGGCGTTATCCAGCGTATACGCGATGAAGAAGATGTTGGCTTCAATCTCGCCCGTTTCGTTATTGTGGATGGGCATCAGCCCGGTGGTCGCGGTGTAGTGCAGCACCCGGCCGCCGACATGGATCTCATGATGAGTTACGACCGGAGGAGTTTCCCTCTGTGCCTCGCTACTCTTGGGTGATTCGTTCGAGGCCGGCAGCTTGCCGGATTTCTCGACCGTCTGCTCCGGCGGGTTTTCACTCTTCGGTTCTGTATCTTTTTGTTGCCCCGGACTCGCGATCTGGAATAATCCGAACGCGATGACCAATATTGTGAATAATCGCCCCAATCGCTACCCCCTCGCCGCTTTCCTGCGCTCGCGTTCGTTCCGCGAAGCCTCGCGACGGCGTAATGCGCCTTCATAGCGACGCTTCTCGTCGTCTGTCTCGGGAATCACTGGCGCGACCTCCAGCTTTCTTCCGTGGCGATCGACGGCAACAAAGGTGAGGTAGGCGGTCGCAACTTTCTGCCGCGTGCCGGAGATATAGTTCTCCACCAGCACCTTCACCCCGACCTCCATCGAAGTGTGGAAGACGCGATTCACTGCCGACTGCAGAATCACCATATCGCCCACGTGCACCGGGACCAGAAAGTCGATGTGGTCCATCGAGGCAGTCACGGCATAGGAATGCGAGTGGCGATGCGCCGCCAGCGCTCCCGCCAAGTCAATCCAATGCATCAAACGGCCGCCCAGCAGCGCTCCCAGAGGATTGGTATCATTCGGCAAAACGAGCTCGATCATCTCCGACTTCGACTCGCCCACCGGCTTCGGTCGCAAATATCCGTCGTCCTTTTCCATTTCTTTCCTAAGGGCAGGGTTGAGTTCTAAACTTCAGACCTGCTCCGCCGCTCCATCTGCGCCTGCAGATAACACTCGGCCATGCGCTGCACGCATGCGTTCTCATGCCTTTGAATCCAGCGGCCGTTCGCTTTCTCGTACAACAGCACGCCGTGACCGGCCGGCAGAAAGGCACGTTCACACGCGAACAGCACGCGCACGATCCCATCGCTCTTTTCGCCGATGGCAAAGCGCACGGCATCCGCGGAACGATCCGCCGGAAGACGACTGCACGCTTTCGCATAACCAATATTGCAAGCGGACCTCAGCTCTTCTTCGCCGGGACGTGAGCCTTCGTGACCGGGAGCGGTACAGGTACCTGTCCACCCCGCGCCCAGCGGAAGCCGCTGCGGAAATAGCCAATCAAAATCGAAGCGTTGCTCGGGCATGAAGAACGGACAGGCCACAGGTTCCTCGCAAGCTCAAATCAAATGCCAATTGTACTGGTGCTGCGACGTTGCAGGTCTCTTATTTTTTGTTGTCATCACGAGCCGAGTCGAGAGGCCTCTGAAAAACTCGATCTCAGGACGTTCTGAAGGGGCGCAGCTTCAGCCACGCCGTTGCAAGTTCTTTATATTTGTCTTCACGAGCGGGCTTCAGCCCGCGAGGGATCTGCCGTTTCGCTGAAGTCGACAACGCGAGCAGCCCGGGTAACAACGCCGATTTTCAAACCGCTCCGTCGCGTGCGATGATCGCATCAGGAGACCGAATGCCATGCCTGACGAGAGCCGCGTAGCCGCGTTGAAGCAAATTCTCGAAGCCAATCCCGACGACGCCTTTGCGCGCTATGCGCTCGGCCTGGAGTACTCCGGCTCGGGCGACACGGACGCCGCGCTCGCCGAGTTCGAGCGCCTGGTGGCTTCGCATCCTGATTACACCAACGGATATTTCATGGCCGCGCAAACTCTCGCTCGTGCCGATCGCAATGAAGAGGCTCGCGGCATGCTGAGGCAGGGCATCGAATGCGCGCGCCGCACGCGCAATCAGCACGCTCTGTCAGAAATGGAAGGCATGCTCGACGAGCTCGAAGGTGCCTGAGCAACGGCCCCCCCTGTTTTCAAATGATCAGCATTAATTCCGCGCAAAGAAATCAGGAAGCTCCCACGCCGGTTGCTATGGGTGATAATGACGGCAGCATGTCCATGAGGTCCTTCGTAATGAGGCTCGCAGCGGTGAGGAAGGGGCGGACTTTGCGCGCGATTTCGGTTTTCGCGCTTGCTTGCTTCTCGCTGGGGACGCCGGCTATGGCGCAGCAGTCGAGCAGCCTCACCAAGTCTCTTCTCGGCATCACCGAACAAAAGCCCGCTGCACCCTCACCGTCAACGGAATCGCAAGCTTCCTCGCCCGGTTCGCACAGTACTCCTTCGCTGGCCATTCCTCTGCCCGATGTCGCGGCCCACGCTGAAGATCTCAACCGCATGCTGCGCGAGGTTGCCGACGAGTTGCCGACTGCCGGCCAACTCGATGCCGCCAAGGCAACGCTCGATGAGCGCGATCAACAGTTGGAAAATCAGGAGCAGGACATCGATGAGCTGCTGTCGGCCACGCCCACGGCACTGGAGCTTCGCGAACAGGAAAACTATTGGCGCGCCAAGCAGAAGGAAACCGCGGCCATGCGTCGCCAGCTGCACGACTGGGCCAATGCCGCGCAAGCAGCCGTTCAGCAATTGCAGGCACAGCAGCCGCAGTGGAACGCCACACTGGAAGAGAACAAATCGACTCCCGGTCTTGGACCAACCTTGGAGGTCATCCAGCAAGCGGTCACGAATCTGCAGAAGTTGACAGCCCGCGCGCAGGACCAATTGCGTGTTGTCGTGAATCTTCAGGTTCGCGCCGCCAGCCAGGACCAGCTGTCACTGGACGTTCTCAAGCGCCTGGACAGCGCGCGCGAATACCAGGACAGCCGTCTGTTTGAACGCGACAGTTTGCCTTTGTGGCAGCTACGGCAACGGCGGCAAGAGGGCGAGAACAATGAAGTCTATCTCGCCGCTGCCACCCGGCTGATGGGCATCCGTGCCTTTGCGGCTCAGACCGGCGGCGCACTCACACTGCTCGCTATCCTCCTGGTGCTGTCGCTGATCGGCGCCTACCGGCTGCATACCGCAACGCGAGACTTGCGCCCGGCGAGTCCTGAACAGGCACAAGTGCTCCATATCACGCGTCATTGGGTCGCGCTCGGAGTGCTGCCGCCAATGTTTTTCGGCTACTTATTGGCGCCTCTGGCTCCAATATCGCTGGTTGGCCTGGTCATTCTGAGTTCGTTTATTCCAATTCTCATCCTGTTGCCGCCATTCATCTCCCCACAAGCGAGGCTTTTGCTGTATTGCATTGCCGGCGTCTACACCCTAAGCGCATTCATAGCCTGGATATCATTCTCGGCCTCGGCCAAGCGCGAGGTGCAGTTCGCCATCGATCTCCTCGTCTTTGTGGTGTTCGCGATTCTAGTCTGGCCATCGCGTGCATCGCGCTTGCGTCAACCCGACCGATCGAGTGGTCTTCGTTTACTGGCCATCAGGATTGCAGTCATCATTCTCGGCGGCTCGCTGGTGGCGAACCTGTTTGGCTACGTCGGGCTGGCGCAGTTCTTGGCCATTGTGTGCTTGTACAGCACCTTCATCGCCATCAGTATGCTCACCGGCGTGCGCGTGTTCACCCGATTGCTGTTGGAGGCTGTCGACAGGCCGGGCGCGCAACAACTGGCGGTCGTTCGCTCTTATCGCGATGCCATCGCCCGATGGGTGCCTCGCGTTTTGCAATGGACTGGAGTTCTCATCTGGCTCAGCGTGACCCTGAATTTGCTGGGGCTGGCGGACTGGGTTGAGGCGCGAATCAGAGATGTTCTCGGATTTCGCATTGCCGGTGGAGGCGCCAGCATAACCCTCGGCGGGGTGCTTGGCTTCTTCGCCATTCTGCTGATCGGCTATTCCATCTCCAGCGCGATTCGATTCCTGCTCCGCGAAGAATTGCTCAGCCGATTTCATCTCTCGCGCGGCCTACCGGAGTTGATCTCCTCAACCCTCCATTACCTGCTCTTGCTTCTCGTCTTCTTCTTCGCAGTCAACGCCGGTGGCGTAGAGCTCAACAAATTCACCGTGCTGACGGGAGCGTTGGGTGTCGGCGTGGGCTTTGGCCTGCAGAACATCGTCAATAACTTCATTTCCGGACTTATTCTTCAGTTCGAGCGGCCGATTCACATCGGCGACGTGCTCGACGTCGACGGCACCACCGGCAAGGTGACGCGCATTGGCATTCGCTCCAGCACGGTAAAAACCTTTCAAGGCGCGGAAGTCATTATTCCCAACGCAAACTTCATCTCCGGCAAGGTCATCAACTGGACCCTCTCGGAATCTGTGCGGCGCGTGGAACTGCCGATCGGGGTAGCTTATGGAACCGACGCCAAGCTGGTCTGTAAACTGCTGGACCGGGCCGCAAGAACTCATGAAAGCGTACTGACCTCGCCCGAGCCTGCCGTTTACTTCAAGGAATTCGGCGATAGCTCTCTCAACTTCGAGGTGCAATTCTGGGTGATGCAGGAAAGCGGCACCGTAAAGGTGAAGAGCGAAGTTGCGCTGGAAGCGATGCGGCTGTTGGACGAGGCCGGCATTGAAATTCCCTTTCCACAGCGCGACCTGCGCCTACGCGCCGTCGACGCCACGGCCGCAGCGACGCTGTTCTCGCGCAACGGAAATATTCCTTCTTCCGAACCCGAGGAAGATTTGCGATCGGCGTTCTCTCATGATCAGGTTAAAACCCGCACTGCCGGCGAGGGTTAATCGCGGCTCTGGTTTTTTGTGGCTTCTATCGGAGAAGCCTGCGATCGCCGGTTGCTCCGTTGCGGGCCGATTCTAGCCATCCTTTGGCTAGGGCGGCGGATTTCGATTAGTCAACCATTTCCAGGGTGATTTCCATCACGTCCGCATGTGATCGCCTCTGGCGTAGAATACGAACATTCGCAATCGCTTGCGTCGCCACGGAAGAAAGCGTCGTAAGCCTGGAGGTATCCAGCCCTTGAGCAATCTTCCGCAAACTTTGGCCGAGCTTCGCCGCAGCCACCAATTCTCCGAAGAGCGGGTGCGCAACCGCCGTGTCAAAGACGAGATGCGCGATAACCTTATCGGACGGCTGCGCGGCAGTGGGCCGATTTTTCCCGGCATTGTCGGCTATGACGACACGGTCGTGCCGCAGATCGTGAATGCCGTTCTTTCGCGGCACAATTTCATTCT
Organism: uncultured Acidobacteriaceae bacterium; assembly: GCA_963818905.1. Classification (GTDB taxonomy): domain Bacteria; phylum Acidobacteriota; class Terriglobia; order Terriglobales; family Acidobacteriaceae; genus Bog-257. Next base: position 109,162 of record CAWFUE010000048.1, on the reverse strand, counting down.
CCTGGGCTTGCGCGGGCAGGCGAAGAGTCGCATCCTGCGCGCGCTGACTACGCTGCTCGATCCCCAGCTGCCATATTTGCTCGGCTGCGAGATTCACGACAACCCCTACGAGCCAATTTGTCGACGCTGCCGCGAGTTGCTCGCTAACAATCCAGATGACGCCGCGATCGCGTATCTCAAGCCCGAACAGCGCTACGTCGAAAAGCTGGCGACGCCGGATGTAACCATCGCCGACCTGATCGGCGACATCGATCCCATCAAGGCAGCCAAGGGCGGGCACGAACTCGGCAGCGAATATACCGTTCACTACGGACTGCTGCCGCGCGCCAATCGCGGCATTTTTGCCATCAACGAGTTGCCCGATCTTGCTGGAAAAATTCAGGTGGGGCTGTTCAACATCATGCAGGAAGGCGACGTGCAGATTAAGGGTTACCCGGTGCGTCTGCCGCTCGATCTCGCGCTTGTCTTCAGCGCCAACCCCGAGGACTACACCGCGCGCGGCAAGATCATTACCCCACTCAAGGACCGCATTGGATCGGAGATCCGCACGCATTATCCCGCAACCGTTGACGAAGGCATTGCGATCACGGCGCAAGAGGCGTGGACCGAGCGCAACGGCCATCAGTTACAGGTGCCTGAGTTCGTCAGCCAGGTGATCGAGCAGATCGCGTTCGTCGCGCGTGAAGATAAGCGCATCGACAAGCGCTCAGGCGTCAGCCAGAGGCTGCCCATCAGCGCGATGGAAAACGTCATCTCGAATGCCGAGCGGCGCGCTATCCGCTCCGGAGAGAAGCTGGTTGTGCCACGCGTCGGCGACATCTATTCTGCGATGCCCGCGATGACCGGCAAGCTCGAACTGGAATATGAAGGGGAGATGAAAGGCGCGGACAACGTGGTGCGCGAGATCATTCGCGCCGCGGTGGCTCGCGCTTATGACAAATATTTCCACGGCAACAGCAATATGAATCAGGTGGTGCAGTGGTTCGATCTCGGAGGCGAGATTCAGTTGCGCGATTCATCCAGCGCACACGAGATGCTGCACAAGCTGCGCGGTATTCAGGGACTGCTCGACAAGTTGAGTGCGCTGGGACTGAGCGGGAAAGAGCCATCGGAGATGCTGGTTTCGGGCGCGGAATTCGTTCTCGAAGGACTGTATGCGCACAAGCGCATCGGCCGCAGCGAGGAACGGACGTTCACCGCCGGCGAGAAACAGCCGCAACGCGAGAAGCCGCGTCTGCGTGATGAAGACGACGAGCGCGAGTTCCGCCGACAAAGAAGGCCGTTTAATTAGGGCAGCAATTAGCCGTTAGCGATTAGCAGTCAGCAGTCAGCACGGTAGCGGCGACACCAGCCAACATGACACGGTTCATCAAATACAAAAAATACGTTCCCGAACCGGCGTCGGAGATGAGCGTGGAGGACTTGCTCAATGCGCTCTCCGACTACCTGCTGCAGAGCGGCTTCCAGCGGCAGTACATGGATTTCTACGACCTGAACGACCCTGAGCAGACGTTGGATCAATTGCGGCAGGCCATCGCCGAGGCACTGATGAACAGCGACATGCTCGACGAGCAGATGCGTCAGCAGATCGAGAACATGAGCGCCGAGCAGATGGAACAACTTATCGAGCAGCTCATCGAGCGCATGGAGCAGGAAAACTACATCAACATCGATCAGCCGCACGATCCCTCGCGCTCTTCGACTGCCGGCGGACAAGTTGGGGAGGCGCAATCGCAGGCGCGCTTTGAGATCACCGACAAAGGACTCGACTTCCTGGGCTTCCGCGCGCTGCGCAATCTGCTGGGTTCGCTGGGAAAATCCAGCTTCGGCCGTCATGACACGCGCGACACCGCGACCGGCATCGAGGCCAGCGGTGCGTCGAAGACCTACGAGTTCGGCGACACGCTGAATCTCGATATCACGGCTACGCTTTCCAATGCGATTCAACGCGAAGGCCTCACGCTTCCGCTGAATATCGAGTACCGCGATCTGCAAGTTCATCAGTGCGAATACCAGTCGTCCTGCGCGACCGTGCTCATGCTCGACTGTTCCCACTCGATGATCCTCTATGGCGAAGATCGCTTCACCCCGGCGAAGAAAGTTGCGATGGCGCTGTCGCATCTCATCCGCACGCAATATCCGGGAGACTCGCTATCGCTGGTGCTGTTCCATGATTCAGCGGAGGAGTTGCCGCTGTCGCAGCTGGCGCGCGTGAAGGTCGGGCCCTACTACACCAATACGCGCGAGGGCCTGCGCATGGCGCAGCGCATTCTGCAGCGCCAGCGCAAGGACATGAAGCAGATCGTAATGATCACCGACGGCAAGCCTTCGGCACTGACATTAGAAGATGGACGCATTTACAAGAATGCCTTCGGGCTTGATCCGCTGGTGGTAAGCGAAACGCTGAAGGAAGTCTCGAAGTGCAAGCGCGCCGGCGTGCTGATCAACACCTTCATGCTTGCGTCCGATAATGGGCTGGTACAGTTCGTGCAGAAAGTCACGGAGATGTGCCGCGGCAAAGCGTACTTCACCACGCCATACACCCTGGGACAATACCTGCTGATGGACTACATGTCACGCAAGACGAAAACAGTGCACTGACGCTCGATGCCCCATGTTCGTGGCCACTTTTTGGACGGACGCCTAACTCCCGCTTCGCCAGTCCGTCTCCTCAATGAACTGTCGCGAGTCGCGCCAGCCCGCTCGCACCTTCACGAACAGCTCCAAAAATACTTTTGTATTCAGCAGTCGTTCGATCTGTAGCCGCGCAGCCGTGCCGATCTTCTTCAGCGTGCTTCCCTGTTTTCCGATCAGAATGGCTTTCTGCCCCTCGCGCTCGCAATAAACAGTCGCAGCGATGTGGGTGAGCTTCTCGCCTTCGTCGTACTGATCGATCATCACAGTCGTCGCATATGGCACTTCCTGTTCGGTTGCCAACAATACCTGCTCGCGAATCAGCTCTGCTACCAGGAAGCGCTCGGGCTGATCGGTGATCTGATCTTTAGGAAAATAGCGCGGACCTTCAGGGAGTGCCCTTGCGACCTTCTCCAGCACAATGTCGAGTCCGTCGCGCTTCAATGCCGAGATCGGAATCACCTCAGCGAAATCGTGCAGCGACTTGTACTCGGCGATCAGCGGCAGCAGCTTCTGCTTCTCCAAGGCGTCGACTTTGTTCAACAGCAGAAAGCACGGCTGACCGCTCTTCTTCACTATGTCGAGGACAAACTTGTCACCGCCGCCGAATTTCGCAGTCGCGTCCACAATGAGGAGCAGCAGGTCGCAGCCCTCCAGAGCGTCATAGACTTCCTTCATCATGCGGCGGTTGAGCGTGTTGATTGGCTTGTGCACGCCGGGCGTATCAATCAGGACGATTTGTCCGCCGAGACGTTTGTTCTGTCGTTCGACGTTGACGATTCCCTGAATGCGATTGCGCGTGGTTTGCGGCTTGCGGGTAACGATGGCGAGCTTCTCCCCGACCAGCGCGTTCAGCAGCGTGGATTTGCCTGCGTTCGGGCGTCCGATTATGGAGACAAAGCCGGAACGGAATGCCATCAGGCCCCGACCTTTTTAGGCTGCAAGCTGACGCGCACGCGATCAACCCGACGCTCCGTCGATTCCAGCACCTCGAAGCGAAGGCCGTTCTCCTCGAAAACTTCGCCGGCTTTCGGAATATGTCCGGCGAGTTCGCTGACCAGGCCGGCGACGGTCGTCGCTTCTTTCTCTTCCGGCCGCACGCCGAGCAGCTTTTCCAGCAGATCCACGTCGGTGTTGCCGTTGAAGATGTAGGACGTCTCGCTCTCTTTGACGACTTCAGACTTCTCATGTTCGTCGCGGATCTCGCCAACAATCTCTTCGACGAGATCTTCAATGGTCACCAAGCCGGCAACGCCACCGTACTCGTCGATGACAATCGCCAGCCGGGTATTGTCGCGCTGCATCTCGCGCAGTAATTCGCTGCCCAACTTGGTTTCGGGAACGAAGTAAACCTCAGCCTTCATCAGATCGCGCACCGTCTTGGTATGCGCTTCGACATCGGGCACCTGCAGCACATCTTTGGCGTAGACGATTCCCTTGATGTGGTCAATGCTCCCTTCATACACCGGAATGCGCGAGTAAGGATATTTCTTCAACAGCTCGGTGAATTCCTCGACCGTGGTGCTAACGGGAATAGCGACGATCTCCGGGCGCGGGGTCATCACCTCGCGCACTGTCTTATCGCCGAACTCCACCACCGACTGGATCAGGTCACGATCGCTCTCTTCCAGAATTCCTTCTTCCTGGCCGGCCTCGATCAGAGCATCCACGGCTTCCGAAGGATGTTCCGCTTGCTGGTCGCTGTGTTCCTTGGTGAGCGACGCGACGGACAGGCCGAAGCTCAGAATCAGAGTTACCGGCATCGCCAGGTAAATAAGCATCCGCAACACCGGCGCCCAGCGAGCGAGCCACTCACCCTTAGTGCGCACGAAGAACATGTACGGCAGCAACTGATGAAAGATGACGATGATGAAGATCAGGCTGACGGCGGCTTGCACCAGGTCCAGCACGACCCACCGCTTCTGCATGAACAGCACGTAGCCGATGAGCACACCGATGCTGGCCATGCAAAGCTGGGTCAGGACCGTCATTGACAGCGCCGCCCGCTCCCGGCTGACGTGCAGACGCGGTTCCACGCGCTCTTCGTAGGCTTCGATGTTTTCCTCAAATTCGCGCGCCAGGAATTTTCCCATCTCGGCGTAGAGACGGTCCACGTACGAGACGAGTGCGAGCAGTCCCATCAGCAATAGCAAGACTATGGCTAATGGAGCGCTCATAGCACATATCCTCGTCGCCCGCGAGGTGCTGCGGCGCCCGCGACGTCGACGGCTTTGACGTGCGTCCGCTCGATCAAGCCTGACGGCAGGTGCAGCTGGCGGCGCAGTTCTTTTTCGCGCGCAAGCATTTCGCCATTATCGGTCTCGTGATCGTAGCCGGCCAGATGCAGCATTCCGTGCAAGATAAGAATCTTCAGTTCGGTCTCCGCCGCATGTCCGAGTTGGGCGGCGTTGGCCGCTGCGATTTCGGCCGAGATAGCGATATCGCCTGCAATTTCGGGTATGCCGGCTGGAAAGGAAAGAACATCCGTCGCCCTATTCTTATCGCGAAAACTACGATTCAGGGCTTTCATTTCGCGGCTGGACGTAATCCGGATGTGGACTTCGCCGCGCAATCCTATCGCGCGACGCGCTCTTGCGGCGAACCGAGCCAAACTCCGTCGCCGAGCTTCTTTGTTTGCGTGCTCCAGCTGGGTGACCACTTTCGTCAAGAACAAAAGGAGGGCGATCAAGCCCTCCCAGAATATGGTACCAAGTATTTATTCGGAAATGCGATCCGGCGAAGGCGGAGATGCCTCGGCAGGAGGCACTTCCGCTAATGTGGCCTCGCGCGCGATGCTCGTGGTATATACGCGACCCTCGCTGGCGCGCGGCGATGCGTAGCCGTTGCCGTTCTTCAGTTCCAGCGATAGCGATAGTTGCTCGTTGCGGCCCTTGTAATCCTCATAGGCGCGAATAATGCGCTGCACCAGATGGTGCCGCACGACATCGCCTTCATCGAAATAGCAGAAGTGAATGCCCTCAACCTTGCCCAGGATGTCGATGGCTTCCACCAGGCCGCTACGATTCGCGTTCGGCAAATCGATCTGCGTCACGTCACCGGTGATCACCGCCCTGGAATTGAAGCCAAGACGGGTGACGAACATCTTCATCTGCTCCGACGTGGTGTTCTGCGCCTCGTCGAGAATGACGAACGCATCGTTCAGCGTGCGTCCGCGCATGAACGCGATGGGCGCGATCTCGATGACGCTCTTCTCCAGATAGCGATCGACTTTGTCCGGCTCCAGCATGTCGTAGAGCGCGTCGTACAGCGGACGAAGATAGGGATCGACCTTTTCTTGCAGCGTTCCCGGCAGAAATCCCAGGCGCTCGCCGGCTTCCACCGCGGGACGCGCCAGCACAATGCGATTGACGCGCTTCGACAGAAGCGCCGAAATCGCCATTGCGACGGCGAGATAGGTCTTGCCTGTTCCCGCCGGGCCAACGCCGAAAACCATGTCGTGCTTTTCAATGGCTTCCAGATACCGGCGCTGATTGATGCTCTTGGGCTGCACCGTGCGCTTGCCAAACGAGCGCTGCTTACCGGCTTCGGCCAAGCTCCGCAGGGTCGCTGTCCGGTCGGAAGTCAGCACGCGAATTAGAGCGCCGAGGTCGCCGTTGACGAACGAATGCCCACTGCGCAGCAGGTGCTCATAGTCGACGAACACCTGTTCGGCGCGGCCGACGTCGGTCGCTGCTCCGGCAATTTCAATGGAGTCGGCACGCAGGTTGATGGTGACGTTCAGACCATTTTCCAGCAGGCGCAGGTTTTCGTCTCGGGTGCCAAACAGGGTTTCGATATTCGGGCTTATATCAATATTCTTCTTCATCTAGGGTCGGAAGACAGCCTCCAGTTTTGAGGAAGAAACCAACTCGCGCGGTAACGCGGACTGGAATAGTTGAGAGCCGCTCCACAAGCCCGGAGCGTGCAGGTCAAGCCATTTCGATCTGGCTGGACAATACGCTGGCAATGTGGTGCAAGTGAGAAAAGAATCGAGGCCGGAGGTAGGTCCAAGCCAAAAACAACTCTCATTGGCCGTTAGCGTAGCGCCGATTCGATACTGAGTCAACCCTACAGGTCTCAAGTTAGTAGCTTTTCGGGCAAATTTCTTGCTGCTGAAACAATTTGCCCGGTTATTTAGATGTTTTATCAGGGTAAAGGGAGCACCTGCCGCGGATCGGTTTTCTACAAGAAACGGTTGGTGCGGATGAGCACTGGAGCAGCTTATAGCTCTGGTGGATTTGCCCGATGCAGCCGAATTCCGATAGAATCAACTATTCGGCACACGTCGAGATTTCCAACCTATTTTCTAAGGATTACAGCAAAGTATGGCCGATCATTTTTCAGCGCTGAAGCGTGCGCGACAGACCGAGACCAAGACAACGCGCAACCGCGCCAACAAGTCGCGCCTGCGTGGCGCGCTCCGTTCCCTCAAAGAGGCCATTACCAAGGGCGACAAGGAAGCTGCTCAGAATGCCTATCGCGCCACCGTGTCGGTGGTGGACAAGGGCGTGCAGAAGGGCTCTCTGCACAAGAACACCGCCAGCCGGTACAAGGCGCGCCTCAGCGCCCGAGTGAAGGCCATCGCAGCAAAGTAGAAGCCGTTGTGGCGTATTTGAAAAGGCACGCCTTTGAGCCGTGCCAATCTGCCCGCCAATAGCTGCTCTAAGCTAAATCCGCGGTCGCTAATTGCCGCTTGTTGCTAATTGCTGCTTGGCTCGCTCGGCATGCAGTTGTTGCAACGCGTAAACCTTTGCCTCTCCACGCTGTAATGCGGCAATCCCGTCGCAGGCGGCTTTGGCTGCCGAGAGCGTTGTGATGGTAGGTATGCGCGCGGTAACTGCGGCGCGGCGAATTGCCTTTTCGTCAAACCACGGCTCGACTCCATGCGGCGTGTTGATGATCAGCTGAATACGCTCGCCCTTGATCAGGTCGACGACGTTCGGCCGTCCTTCTTTCACCTTGTAGACGCGCTCAACGTGCAAGCCGGCGTGCTCCAGCACGCGCGCGGTGCCATGTGTCGCCACGATGCTGAAACCGAGCTCGACGAAGCGTCGCGCCAGCTCCGGCATGAACGGCTTGTCACGATCGTTGCCACTCATGAAGACCGTCCCGGTTGTTGGCAGCGTCTGGCCTGCGGCGGTTTGGGCTTTCGCGAATGCCTCGCCGAAGTTGTCAGCCACACCCATCACTTCGCCAGTCGATTTCATCTCCGGACCAAGCACGGTATCGACGCCGGGAAATTTTCCCCACGGAAAGACCGGTGACTTCACAAAGTAAAAATTACCGGTGTCGAGATCAGTCTGGCGGTCGATGTTCTCCGGAAGGAATTCGCGCAGCTTGCGGCCAGTCATCAGGCGCGCCGCGATCTTGGCGAGCGGCACTCCGGTCGCTTTCGAGACGTACGGCACGGTCCGCGAGGCGCGCGGATTCACTTCGATTACAAACACACGGTTGCGCTGGATGGCGTACTGAATGTTCATCAGGCCAACGACCTTAAGCGCGCGCGCCAGTTGGAACGTGTACCGGCGGATGGCGTTCAGCAAGTGCTTGGGAATATCGACTGCCGGTAGCACGCACGAAGAATCGCCCGAGTGGATCCCGGCCTCTTCGATGTGCTGCATGATGCCGCCAATTACCACGTCCTCGCCATCGGAGATTGCGTCGACATCGATCTCGGTTGCCGATTCGAGAAAGTGATCGATCAGCACCGGCCGTTCCTGAGAATACTCGACCGCCTCTTTCATGTACTCAGTGAGCGAATCGTCGTCGTAGACGAGCGCCATGGCGCGTCCGCCAAGCACGTACGACGGCCGCACCAGTACCGGGTACGAGATGCGGTTGGCGTTGGCGAGCGCCTCCTCGAGGCTCGTCGCAGTCGCGCCTCGCGGTTGCGGAATCGAAAGCTCCTCCAGCAACTTGCCAAATCGCCTGCGGTCTTCCGCAAGGTCGATGCTCTCCGGCGATGTACCGATGATGGGGACGCCCGCGGCTTTCAGCGGCAGCGCGAGATTCAGCGGAGTCTGCCCACCGAACTGCACGATCAAGCCGACCTCAGCTCCGCCCGAGGCTTCGTGCTCGTACACCGCCATCACGTCTTCGTAGGTCAGCGGCTCGAAGTAGAGGCGGTCGCTGGTGTCGTAGTCGGTGGAGACGGTCTCGGGATTGCAGTTAATCATGATTGTCTCGTAACCGTCTTCGCGCAGCGCGAAGGCCGCATGGCAGCAGCAGTAGTCGAACTCAATTCCCTGCCCGATACGATTCGGGCCGCTGCCCAGGATGATGACTTTCTTACGATCCGTCGGCGTCGCCTCGTCTTCGTCTTCATAAGTCGAATAGAGATAAGGCGTATAGCTTTCGAACTCGGCAGCGCAGGTGTCGACGCGCTTGAACACGGGCGTTACCTTGTGCTCCTTGCGCAACTGATGAATCTTCTCCGCCGCAGCTCTGCCGTTCTTCATTTGCAGGGCGCCGCCAATACGCGCGTCAGAAAAGCCCATGCGCTTGATCTCGCGCAGGCGCTCGGCATCGATCGGCTCAGTGCCCAATTTCGCCTGCACATCGGAAATTTCCTTGAGCTGATGCAGAAACCAGGGATCGATGTTGGTCATCTGCGAGATCTCACGCACGCTCATTCCCTGCGAAAGTGCGTAGCGGATGTACTGCAGCCGTTCGGGGTGCGGTGTAACTAGCCGTTTAGTTAAGATTCGCGGTTCGATCTCATCGGCGTCGACGCGCTTGCCGGTCTCGAGCGAACGCACCGCCTTCAGCAGCGCCTGTTTGAAAGTTCGGCCGATGGCCATGACCTCGCCGACTGACTTCATCTGGGGACCGAGCGACTCGTCGGCACCGTGAAATTTCTCGAACTGCCACTTCGGTATCTTGACGACGACGTAGTCGAGAGTCGGTTCGAAGCACGCTGGTGTCTTGCGCGTGATGTCGTTGGTGATTTCATCCAGCGTGTAGCCCACTGCCAGCTTGGCGGCGATCTTGGCAATGGGAAAGCCTGTGGCCTTCGATGCCAGCGCCGACGAGCGCGAGACGCGTGGGTTCATCTCGATGACGACCATGCGGCCGTTGTGCGGATCAACGGCGAACTGAATATTCGATCCGCCGGTCTCGACGCCGATTTCGCGAATGACGGCGATGGCGGCATCTCGCATGGCCTGATATTCGCGGTCGGTGAGCGTCTGCGCAGGCGCAACCGTAATCGAGTCGCCGGTGTGCGTGCCCATAGGGTCGAAGTTCTCGATGGAGCAGATGACGATGACGTTGTCGGCGAGATCGCGCATCAGCTCCAGCTCGTACTCCTTCCAGCCGAGCACTGACTCTTCCAGCAGCACTTCGTGCACCGGTGAGAGATCGAGGCCGCGGGCCAGCAGTTCCAGCAACTCCTCGCGGTTGTATGCGATGCCGCCACCTGTGCCACCGAGAGTAAACGATGGTCGCAGGATTACCGGGAATCCGATCTTGCCGCTGAAATCGATGCCGTCTTTGAGGTTGTTCACCAGCGACGACTTCGGAACGTCAAGGCCGATTGCTGTCATCGCATCTTTGAAGAGCAGGCGGTCTTCGGCTTTCTTGATCGCGACAAGCTGGGCCCCAATCAGCTGGACGCCGTATTTCTCGAGCACCCCACCGTCGGCGAGTTCGACCGCGAGATTCAGCGCGGTCTGGCCACCGACCGTCGGCAGCAGCGCAAACACGCCCGGCGCGCCGCTCTCTTTCAACATCTCGGCTTCAATGCGAATGATCTCTTCCAGATAAGTTCGGGTGAGCGGCTCGATGTAAGTGCGGTCGGCCATCTCCGGATCGGTCATGATCGTGGCCGGATTGGAGTTGGCGAGCACGACTTCGTAGCCTTCGGACTTGAGCGCCTTGCAGGCCTGCGCGCCCGAATAGTCGAACTCGGCCGACTGGCCGATGACGATCGGGCCCGAGCCGATGATGAGTACCTTTGCAATGTCGTTGCGGCGTGGCATTAGTCTTATTTTCTTGTCACCTGCATTTCGTCCGAGTCAGGAAGGCTGGCTGCACTACCAGAGTTGTCATCACGAGCGGAGCGAGGGATCTGCTGTTCTCCGGAAGTGGAAGGCCGCAGCGGTTGAATCGGCTTGCCCGAGTCCAACGACAAGTCCTCCCAAGTCGGGTTCGTATTCTCAATCAATGCGATTCGCTTCTCCCGGTCCCATCCCTTAATTTCCTTCTCACGAGCAATTGCGTTATCGATGTAGCGAAACCGCTCGCGATACACCAGGCGATTGACCCGATACCGTCTCGTAAATCCCTCGATGCGTCCTTCCTTATGTTCCTGTACGCGGCACTCGATGTCGTTGGTCACGCCAGTGTAAATGCGCCGCGACTTGCTGGCCATGATGTACACCCAGAAGCGCCACTCACGATTCATCGTTACCTTCCACCTTGGGCGAACAGCAGATCCCTCGTCGGGCTGAAGCCCTCCTCGTGATGACAATTCGTAAAGTGTGATCAGTATTGGTCATCACCGCAAAGTGTCGCCACTTCGCTCAGGCTCACTTCTTCCACCCCTCCATCATCTTTACAAAGTCCTTGAACAGGTAGTGCGAATCGTGCGGACCGGGTGAGGCTTCCGGATGGTACTGCACGCTGAACAGCGGCAGCGAGCGGTGCCGCAAGCCTTCGAGCGTATTGTCGTTGAGGTCGATGTGCGTCAGGTCGACGTCGCTCTGCTTCAGCGAATCGGGATCGACGGCGAAGTTGTGATTGTGCGCCGTGATCTCGACTTTGCCGGTCGACATCTGCTTCACCGGATGATTTCCGCCATGGTGTCCGAATTTCAGCTTGTAGGTCTTGCCTCCAAGCGCCAGCCCGATCAGTTGATGTCCGAGACAGATCCCGAAGATCGGCACACGGCCCATCATCCTGCGGATGCTCTCTTGCGCGTAAGTCACCGGCTCGGGATCGCCGGGACCGTTCGACAGAAACACCCCGTCCGGCTTGAGCGCGAGCACATCTTCCGCGCTGGTGGTTGCAGGCACCACGGTGACGCTGCAGCACTCGCCCACCAGGCGGCGAAGAATGTTGTGCTTGATGCCGTAGTCATAGGCGACGACGTGAAACTTCGGCGCGGCATCCTTCACACCGACCACTTCGGTTGGCTCATGCGAGCGCACGCCTTCGTCCCATTGATAGACGCGAGGTGTCGTGACTTCCTTCGCCAGATCGGTGCCGTCCATTTTTGGTATAGAAAGCGCCTTCGCAATGAGCTTTTCTGTATCCGTTTCCAGCGTGGAGATCACTCCGCGCATGACGCCGTGGTCGCGCAGATGACGCACCAGCGCTCGCGTGTCGATTTCGGCCAGCACCGGAATCTTGTAGCGTTCCAAATACTCTTCCGCGACCTCTTGCGAGCGCCAATTGGAGCTGACGCGCGAGAACTCGCGCACGATCAGCCCTTCGATATACGGACGTGTGGCTTCGTTGTCGTCGGAGTTAGTGCCGTAATTGCCAATTTCAGGATTGGTAAGGACTACGATCTGGCCGGCGTAGGAGGGGTCGGTGAAGATTTCCTGATAACCCGTGATGGAGGTGTTAAAAACAACTTCCCCGTAACATTCACCTTTTGCTCCGTAGCCTTTGCCGCGGAAGATCCTTCCATCTTCCAGCGCAAGGATTGCCTGCATTTGAACTCCGGGGAGTGGATTTTAACGATTTTATCAGGGATTGCGACGGCGCATAAGAGGTCAGGCGCAGGAATCGCACATTGCACAATCCCTCGTGCAGATTAGGCATCGTCTCCATCGTGATCTTTTGTCGAGCGCCCCTTGTTCCATTTTGGAATCGGAAACACAAAAATTTCGCGCCTCAGCGACTTCATTAGGTCTCGGCTCTATATGCTGCTCTCATCGACAAAACAGAATTCTCATTCACAACCAACGCTCTGTGTAGCACAACCTTCCCGGGAGACATGCCATGATGAGATCTGTGGCGGTAGCCTTGATTGCACTTACTATTGCTTTGCCGGCGTTCGGCAAAACCCACAAAGATACTTATCCCATGCCTTGCAACGAGCTCTGGCCGGCGGTGCAGGACACGCTCAGCAATCCGGACAACTATGCCATTCAGAACAAGAATGACGCTCTGATGACCGCCTCTTACAACGTGAAGCACGCCGCTCACGTCACCATTACCGGAGCGCTCACCCAGCGAACCAACCAGGTCACCCTGGTATCCAAGGGTACGGGCTGTGAGATGCAGGTCATTTCAAACTACAGCGGCTTCGAGCACAACGACTCGGGTGATTTCAAGACGCGCGTGGATCAGTCGTTGGCCAAGCTGAAGGGGGCGGCTCCTGGTGAGCCGGCTAAGCCGGACGATGCGGTAAAGTCAACTCCGGTCACGATGCCGGTGAAGTAAAGAAGCCCGCGTCTGTGAGAGACCGCGGGCTCGAGAAGTACAGTCCAGGTAACTCTGTTAGGCCGCCTTGGCTTCCACGTTGACGGTGTTGGCGATCTGGCTGAGTTTGTTATCAGCCTCCGCCTCTTCGTCGAGGGTCTGCTGCAGCAGACTAGCCTGCTGCTGCTGACCCAGCAGCTTGGCGTAGGTGCGGACGGTTCCGTAACCCGCCATCTCGTAGTGTTCGACGCGCTGCGCCGCACTGATAATGCCGGCGTCGACGGTGCTGGGATCGCCACCCGCCGAGACGATCTCGTCGCCTTCCTTGATAACCCCTTTCATGCCTTTGCAGGTTTCGCCGGTTGGCTTCTCGCCGAGCGTCTGGAAGATGCGATCCAACCTTGAGATCTGGGTTTTGGTTACGCTGAGGTGTTGTTGTAAAGCCTGCTTCAGCTCAGGATTGTGAGCCGCATCGATCAGCTTCGGCAGCGCTTCTGTAATTTGATTTTCGGCGTCGTAAAGGTCGCGCAATTCCTTTACATATAGTTGCTGTAGATTTTCCAGTTTCATTGAGAACAGGGCCATGGCTCCTCCAGAAAATTAGGTTCTGGGTGTGTGATGGCGCGCGCCGCGCAGATGTTGGTTCGAGGAATTAAGAAGCGGAGAGCGATTGCACTAAGGCTGGAGCAATCCAGCCAACCACCCGGCGATACATGCTACGACCGCAGCTATCAGGGCCCAGGCCGGTATCTCAATTCCCTTTTGTCCGTCGGCGGACTTGCGCTTCCACGGTTTTAGAACTAAGGCGGCAATGGCGAGAACGACCGGGCCCGCGATAAGCTCCAGAACACGCCGCAGGCTGTTGCCAGGCTCAAGGTTTCGCGCGATCACATTCGCAATTGCGATGCCAACAAAACCTAGGACCAGGACCTCCAACCACTCAAACTCACTGCGGCGCCTTGCGGGAATGTTTGCACTCTCCTCGGCGCGTCGGGATTGCTCGGCCGCTTTCCGGCGTTGCATATTTTCGGCTGTCGTGGAGTTCAGAACGCGCAAAGTTCCGAAAAGCCGGTCCAGACGGATCGCATCGGCAAAGCGGCGCAGAACCTCTCGGTCGGGTAAGGTCAGAAGGTGTTCGACCTGAACCGCACGCTCGATAAGTTGCTCGCATTGGTCGGCGATTGTCTCCAGAGAAGATGCAGCAGCATTTCGAGTCATACTGGTCTCAGCTGGAGGAGTGCTGTCTAGATCTTGCGCGTCGGCTGTCAACCGGTCGATCTGACGAACCAGAGACGCAATCGTCGCAAAGTCATCTGAGAGAGGGACCGTCAGATGCTCAGCAGAAGAACGCGGGTCGAGAGTTGACGATTGCTTCTGTGCCAGCGCAATGCCTCTGTCGGCCCACACCGCGCAGCTGTCCGGCGTTATTACCAGATGGGATTCGGCAAAATCGGGCGGCAAAGGGCCGGGCGGTTCGGGATAAAGCACCCGCCAGAGCGTCTCGCCAATCTGCTCGGAGAGAACGCTGCGCCCCGGCGGCGCGGACCCAGAAGGCGCAGGTTCACTTCTTTCCGCCGATGATGACCCGACAGCACCACCTCTGGATTTCCCGCCAGGCATGACTGGAACATCCGCACGCAAATGAATTGTGGCAAAGCGAAAAAAACCATCTTGCGGCGGCGGAATCTGCAGTGGAGGGTCGAGACTGAATTTGCTCGCCGCATGATCCTGACGATCCTTGGAGGCCGCGAAATCGTTAATGATCACCTGCGGCCCGGCTGTCAACGATTCCGCCGAATAGATGGGATACTCCAATTCGGCGCGCACCTCTTCTGCCACCGGATCGTCGCGCAAATCGCTAAGCCGGCCCGAGGGGCCAATCGCGGTACCGTGCCGCGGCGTCCGCACCACGAGGCCAGGGCTGTTCGGCCCGCCGACCCACGGATCGGCAACCAACCTGTCCAAGGCAGCCGCGCGCTGATCCGATGCTTGCGTCCTGGTATTTGCGTGGGTCGCAGGGGAGCCCCGCTGTTCATGGGCCTGTAGTCCCTGCACTCCTCTCGTCTGCAGGCGTGACCATACGGTGTAGAGATGGCGGCCATTGGCGCGTTCGGGATCAAGCGAGAAAACGTAGTCGGTCTGGTTGACCGTTGCAGCGGGACGTCCATTGGAGTCGGCGATCGCGGTGAACTCGAATCCTTTGCCGAGAGACGAGTTTTCCAGATCGACGCGCGCCCATTCCAGGAACAACAGACACTCCGGATCGCGCAGATAAATGCCGTCGGTGGCAATGCGAAAGGTATCCGCCAGCAACAGGTGTTGTGCGTCAACTTCCTGCGTCTTTCCCAGCTCCTGCAGCAGCGCGACCTGCTTCGCGGTCTTGAAGAACTTGGGCGACGGCGCTTCCGACTGAGGCAAATAAACAATTGATTTGCGCGCGCGGGCAAGGTCCCGCTGGTAAGCTGCGGACTCCCGATCCAGCAGGCTCAATTCAGGAGCGAACAGTTCGCTGCCCTCCAGCACAGAATCGAAGATCGGATTCAGTTGGCTCTCCTCCAGACAACGCCGCACCTCGTCGAAAAATTCCTTGGCGCCGCTGCTCGCGGTTCGATAATCGCGTCCGCGTTTCAAAGCGGCGTAGAGAACAGAATTTAGGGCGCGCTCGCGTGGGCACAAGATGTAGTGACGGTCATCCAGAGCGGAAGCGTAGGCTGCAAGCAGTAGCGGCCAACGCTTCGCCGTCGAGGCTTGACTCAGATCAGGGTTGAACCAATCGATCTTTGCGTGATCCGCAAGATCGAACCATCCATCGGGATGCAAACCAGAAGCTCGCCAGTCAAGCGCCTCAGGGGCTTCGATGATCCAGCGCGCCAGATACATCGAGCAGAAGGCGTCAAAGTCGGCATCCTTGTGCGTCACCAGCCATACGACTTGGTGCTCCTGCCCAGCGAACTTTTCGCGAATGAGTCTGGCTTTGTGAAGCACCGCGGCCGATGCCGAGGGGAACTGGCCTTCGGCGGAGAAGTGGTGATCGAGGATGGGCAGCGGTTCGTTGCTACCCCAGCAAGTCCCTCCGACGTCGGTCACGAGTTCGTTGGCAAACAGCGTCGCCGGAGCTTCACTCTCGTTCCTTGCGTCTCGGGAGCGGAGATCGCCGATGAACACCGTCCCGAAATCGACGTACCGATACCTGAAAGTGAACGCCATTTCTTAAACTCAGGGAGAAACCGGGGCGGGAAAGTGATTCTAACATGCAACGTTGAACAGGAAGTGAATTTGCCGAAAAGGTGGTGCATTCGCGCGACAGGATTACAACTCAGGCTCGGTCTCACTCAGCAGAGATTCCGTTATCTGCAGCCATTCTTCTTCGAAGGAGCTGTGGGCCGGAGTTTTGTCCGCACGCCGATACCAGTAACCGGCATTGGAGGAATCTCCTTCTTTACGATGAAGATAGGCATGCACCCAGGCGCCGGCGGGGCCTTCGTCCTGCTGCGCAGACTCGTGGGCGCGCCGCCAATCGCCCTTGGCATCCCACCACAGGGCGGCGAGCGCAAAGTTAAGCTGGCGCGGCGGCTCGTCGCGCGAAAATGTGCCGCGAAATTCTTGCAGAGTCACAGGTGGTAGATGTTAGCACGGAGAAGGAGCGCACGATTTCGCTGAGCTACGAACTGGCGGGCATCGCCTCGGCGTCACCGACAAATTCCACGGCCGGCTTGTGTGGGATGATGCCGGCGGCGTGTCCCATGTCCAGCAGTCTGGCGATTGCTTCACGCCCATCCTTCCCGTAATCGATGGTGCGCTCGTTGACATACATGCCGACAAACTTGTCCGCCATCTGAGGATCCAGGTCGCGGGCGAACTGCATGGCATACTGCAATGCCTCTTCGCGATGATCGAGGGCGTAGCGAATGCTGTCGCGCAGCGCGCCACAGCAGGCAGCTATTAGTTCCGGGCCAAGGTCGCGCCGGATGGCATTGCCGCCCAGCGGCAACGGCAAGCCGGTTTGATCGTGCCACCACTTGCCCATGTCGACCACTTTCTGCAGCCCGGACTTATTGAAGGTCAGCTGTCCTTCGTGGATGATCAATCCCGCCTCATGCCGGCCCGCGAGTACGCTGGGAATGATCTGGTCAAAGGGCACGACTTCGGTCGTGATGTCCGGGGCGAAGAGTTTAAGGATCAGATACGCCGTGGTCATGGTTCCCGGCACCGCGATCCGGTGTTGCTTGATCTCGTCGACTGGAATATGACGCGAGGCGACGATCATCGGCCCATAACCGTCCCCTACACTACCGCCGCTCGGCATCAGCGCGTATTTGTCCTGAACGTACGGATAGGCATGAAAGGAGATCGCGGTGACGTCGTAGAAACCTTCCATCGCCTTGCGGTTCAGGCTTTCGATGTCGCAAAGCGTGTGGGTAAACTTCACGCCCGGCACGCGAATCTTGTTCGTCGCCATGCCGTAGAACATGAACGCGTCGTCGGAATCGGGGCTGTGCGCGACCTTGATCTCGCGCATGTCTTTAGTGGAACCGGGAGTCATAGGACGGTTGGTCGGGGCCTCTGTCAGAGTCAACTTTACAGGTTGCAAAACATCTCGGCAATGGAACCGGGTTGAGCGCAGTTCAATCGGCGATGAAAAGCGCTCTGGCGCAAATTGGCGCACAAAGCCCGACGCTCATCTCCGGAAAACGAGCTGGCGCATGCGGCTCTTACAGGCTGCGGCGCAGGCGCAGCGATGCCGCCGCCGCGATCATCACCTTGGAGACTTCCGCAAACAAAAACGGATACAAGCCGAAAAACGCGGCCTGCCGCCAGCTGCGGGTCACGATTGCCAGCCAGCTGATGCCAGCTGCGAACAAAACCACTTCCGCCGTAACCGAAGCTACGATGTTGCGCATGAAGCTCGGCTCTCCCCGCTCGGCGATCCAACCGGCCAGGAATGCAACCACGGGATATGCCCACAAGTAACCGCCGGTCGGCCCCAACATTTGCGCGATGCTGCCCGGACCGGAGGAAGCGAACACCGGCAAACCCATGGCGCCCCATGCCAGGTATAGGGCGGCAGCGGCGAATCCGCGACGGCTGCCGAGCGAAAGCCCGACCAGCAGCACTCCAAAGTTGGCCAGCGTCAGCGGAACTGGCGTGAATGGCAAAGGCAACATCAAGCGCGCGCAAACCGCGATGACCGCGCTGGCGCAAATCACGATACCCGTCTGCTTGATCAGGCTGCCAGACCGTTCCGCAAATGTTATTTCGGTATGAAGTGCAGCTTTGGACATGTTGGTAACCTCGCAAAGCTTAAGAAGACTGCTCCGCACGTTCCTCTTCGGCGGTATCCGCGGAGCTCTTGACTACTGGCCCGACCGTCGGTGGCACCGGCTCCTCCACCCCAGCAAGTCCAACGGCAGCACTTGTTGGGGACCTCGGCTCGTTACGCAGATGCCGCTTCACTCGGAAATGAATCGCCAGGATTACCGCAATGATCGCGGCGGTGCAAAGCACCAGAACCACAAAGAAAACCTTGATCACAGGTAATCAGGATATCAGAACGATGAGGCGCGAAGCCGGTTTGTTCGCCTGTTCCGGACATTCATTCCGCATTTGGGTATCAGCCGGGGACGCTGCAGGGGAGCTGTCAATGAGCAGAGGCCGTGCTCATGTCACGGCCTGCAATCGATTTTCTTGATTACCGGCAAGCCCGCTATGCTCTGCTGTGAGTCATAGGTGACAGAGCAGGTCGTGATGTTGGCAGGCAGTTTACGCGCCAGCTGAACGCCTGCCCCGGCGTAGCTGCATGCCATCCAAATCTGCCGCTTGTCCTGCGGCGCAAAGCGCCAGGTTGCGGTTTGCTGTCCCTTGTTGCGCGCAATTTGATCGTAAACCAGAGAGGCTTTTTCCGACGGCGGCCCGTCGTAGAAAGTGACGCCGGCGAGGGTGTGCGGCGTGTCATCCTGAGTGGACGTCCAACCGGGTACGGGCGCAGCCAGCGACTGCGTCACCTTGACTTCATTCGGACAATTAATTACTTCCTGTGCGCAGCAAAAGGGGCTGAGCATGATCGCTATTGCGAGGACGGAGGCGTTTCGTGGAGTCATACGATACGGGCATGTTACAGGAACCGACGCAGTTCTATGGAATGAATATCGGCTAAACGCCGACAGGATACGGCTTTGGGCTGCGCTCTTCGGCGCGATCGCGCACCAGGCTATCGAAGCGGCCCTGCAGTAGCGACATCAGTCCCGTGTACCAGTAGCCGAAGACAAACAGCACGAGGAACGGCACGGTGATGTAGTTTTCGTTGGCGACAGCGTACCACACGGTGAGCGCGAAATAGCCGCCGACCAGCAGCTCAAGATAAGGCACCCAGCCAAGACGCTTGCGATATTTCCTGGCGGCGACAGCTTTGTCGTCCTTGCTGATCACGCGATATTTTGGCGTGCGGGCAAACGGCGTCTGGTGTCCGATGAGCGCTTCGATCACCGCTTTGCTGTTCGTGAGCGTCAGCCCAATGCCAAGAGCCATCAGGGCCGGCAAGAATATAAATGTGCGATACCAGTTCTTCGGGAACAGCTCCCTCTGCGAGACCAGATAAAAACTTGAAATCGAGAATGTCGACGCCAGGAAGAGCGGGATGTCGATGTAAAGCATCTGAAACCATCCCTGATAAAAGCGGATGACCATCGCCGGCAGCAGCAGCGTGGAGAGCACGATCATCAGGGGGTAGCTGATATTGGCGGTCAGGTGGTACCAGGCTTCTCGTTTCTCGCGCCCCGAAACATTCGCCCGCAGGAGCTTGGGCAGATCTTTCTTGGAACACTGGATCAGCCCTTTTGCCCAGCGCGCCTGTTGCGTCTTGAACGCTGTCATCTCGATAGGCAGCTCGGCGGGACACTCGACATCCTGCAGGTAACGAAACTTCCAGCCCGCCAGTTGCGAGCGATAGCTGAGATCGGTGTCCTCGGTGAGGGTATCGTGCTCCCAACCGCCGGCGTCATCGATCGCCTTGCGCCGCCAGATACCGGCCGTACCGTTGAAGTTGAAGAAGACGCCGGCACGCGAGCGGCCGCCGTGCTCCAAAATGAAATGTCCGTCGAGCAGAATGGCTTCCACTTCGGTCAGGAAGGAATAATTGCGGTTGAGGTGCGCCCAGCGCGTCTGCACCATGCCGATTTCCGGATTGGCAAAGTGGTGGATCACTTTCATCAGCCATTCGGGCTGAGGCGTGAAGTCAGCGTCGAAGATGGCAACGAACTCGCCGGTCGCGGTCTTCAATCCGGCGTCGAGCGCGCCCGCTTTGAAGCCTTCGCGGTTGGTGCGATGCAGATAGACGATGTTGTGCCCCAACGCGGCATAGCGCTCGACCACTCCGCGCGCTACATCGACAGTCTCGTCGGTGGAGTCGTCGAGCACCTGAATTTCGAGCTTCTCGCGCGGGTAATCCATCTTGCAAACACATTCGACCAAACGATCGATTACGTATTGCTCATTGAAAATAGGTAGCTGAATCGTGACCAGCGGCAGCTCTTCAAAATGCGACTCCGGCTCCGTTACCTTATTCTTGCGATGCTTGTAGTAAAGGTAAACAAGTTGATAGCGGTGCATGCCATAGATCGCCAGCAATATCAGGACGACGAAGTATGGGATCAGCAATGCCATGTCGAAGGCATTGGCTTGATAGAGTCCGCGGAAGGTGGGGTCGAGGAAATGGGCCTTGAAGTAATGGCGAATCCCGTGAGGTTCCACCATACAAGCAAGCAGGCTGAAGACAGCGTTCAGAAGCGTACCCCTCGAGCAACGCACAACAGCAAAACTCTGGCGCAATACGCCGCCAGAAAAGGCCTACAAAGGATAAATTGTACCTGACTGGCACCAAGAAAGGACGCGGCTACCACCAAAGGCGCACCACGCGAGCTATCCGACACTTTTGCGTTTGCTTGCTGATCTCCGGCTGTCGGGAGACTGTTGCAGGATCAGACAGGCGCTACAGCTTTACGTGCCTGATACGAAGGCACTTATGCGACATGTTCGAAGTGGAGTTTACCTTTCTCTGGCCACGTTGACTCTTATTTGAGAAGGGCGAAGAATAACAACAAGTACTCGACGGCGCGCGTGAGCTATGCCCATTCCTGCAAAGCTATCTCCCGCATTATTGTTTCTTGTACTCGGCGGCGCGATCTGTATGCGCGCGCAGACGTCGCCTTCCGCCGCCTCGGCTCCGGCAGGGCAAGTGGCGCAAAGGGCGATCACGCCCGACTCCAGCTATCCCGAGCAGGCTTACCTTTCCGCATCGCGCTACGTCAGCCAGTATTTCGATTTCAGCTTCGAGCTTCCGCAGTCCGCAGAACTGCGTCCCATGCCGGAACCGGTTGCGCGGGATGGAAGCATTCAACTGCTGGAGCTTGACGGACCACCTCCGGCAGACGCGGAGATATCGATCGCCGCGATCCCCACTGCGAGCGGCAGCAAGCAGGACGCGAAGACGCTGCTGCGGTACGAGCTTGATCAGGAGTTATACCGCGGGGTCGAAGAGTTGCGCGGTCTGTCGAAGGCGAACTTTGGCGGTCACCAGTTCTACCTGTTCGAGACACGGCGCGGCCTGGAACAGCACGTCGTACTGGCGACCATGCTCGGCGATTACGCGGTGCGAGTGGTGCTGGCAGCGCATGATGAGAAGACCGTTAAACAGCTGGAGGCGTACTTCGAGCACCTGACGTTCTTCGCGCCCGCAGATTTGCGTCAGTACGTCGAGAGTGGAGCGCGGCCCTATGACGGTCCGGCAATCTCCTCGCATCGGCTGTCGTTGTTGGAAGCCGACCCACCGGCGAAGCACATCGATCCGGGAAAAATCCAGGGCGATTTTTACGAGAACCCTGCGATTGGTTTCAGTTACCGCGTTCCGCAGGGATGGGTGTTGGAGGCCGAGGGCGCGGTGCAACCGGCGATCGAGCGGGATCGCGCCCGGCAAGACTTTGGACGGCCGCGTATGGGGCGAGCCGAGCATCGGCTGATGGCAGCCTGCACCCGAACGCTTTTTTCCGCCTGGGCAAAGCGGCCGTCGGCCGACGGTCAGATCTCGTACGATGACTTCGGCGAGGTCACCGTCTCGGCGATGTCAGCAGCCTGTTTCCCGCGCATGAAGTTTCCCGAGAGCGCTACCGATCAACAAGGCGCGCGAGCATTCCTGCTGCAATTCGGCCTGACCCACCCCGTCATTGACGATATGCGCGATGGCAAAGCCTTCAACGCGGATGGCGGCGTCTTCCTGTACGTGCACGGCACGGTGGGATTCCAAGTGCCGAATGATGAACTCTCGCGGCGGCTATCGATTGCCATGGTGATCACGGAGCGGCGGGGATACGTGCTGACATGGTTCTTCGCCGCGCCCCACGATGCGGAATTGAAAACCTTGACCGACGAACGCGTGCTCTTCGATTCGGCGCCGCCGGCGCAAGTGGTGAGCGCGTCCAAGGGCGGCGGAGAGACAGTGGCGAACCCTCCAGCGGAAACGGCGCCCACTGCCAATTCAGCGGCTACTCCGCCAGCGACAACGGCGTCGAGTAATTCCGCGGCTACTCCGCGGACGGCAGCCGCGAGCAAATCCGAACCGCAGCCGACTTCTTCCGCAAACAATAGCAACGCAGCTGCCGGGCAACCTGCTTCCGCGGACGGCGATCCGCAGCAGGACACGGTGACACCTACAACGCGTCCATCCCTGTTACGGCCGGGAGAGACGGTGCAGAGCCAGCAGGGACAGGGCTCGGGAAATCCTCGGCAGAATCAATCACAATAGCCATTAGCCGCGAGGTCGAGTTCATCCACCGACAGCAAGCTGCCGCCGGCTAAAGCCCGGCTCCTACAACAATGACGAGCGCCTTATCGGCACGACTGAAGTCGTGCCCTGATACAAAGTCTCCAGGTTGGAGGCCTTCGGAACCTCTAGGCGTAATCGATTGGATGGCGATCGAGCCAGTGTTGATCGCGAACAACACTCATCTGCTTGACGGCCGATCGCGTCATGCTCTCGGTAAGCTCGCGCGTCATCCACGCAAAACCGGCGGCAAAACCGATCGCACTCCCCACCAGACCACAGGCGACGGTTTTGGCAACACGTCCGCGGCGGGCGGGAAGATAGTAACGCAGCAATCCAGTGCATGCGCCCAGAGTGGCTAGACCGAGAGACGCACGCGCCGAGCGGGCCAGCACTTCGGAAAGCGGCTCTCCGTGGAGATGTTCCTCGCGCCCGGTGGAAAGCCCGGCGACACCGGACTTCACCAGCTCCCGTCCGTAGCGAAGATTCGATCGGAACGATGGCTCTCGGTTCATGACGGAAAACTCCTTCACGGCAATTCGTGACCGCGGCGCTCGCGCAGGGTTGCAACGAGCGCTCGCCTCAATATAACCATCCCACAGCAACGCACTGGATGTCTGTGTCGCACGTCACACACGGGCGGCGAATCGGCCATAGTAACGTTTGGTTTAAACCTGCCTTCACTAATTTGATGAATGATACACGTATCGGTTTCGTGCGGGAGTAGATCGCTTGTCTGATCCGACTAAGCGCGACGGAAAACCAGCCATTGCTATATTCTCGTGTAACTTTTCGCGCGGTTTGTGATCTTAATTAATTACACGAGGCGAGGATGGCAGACGAACAACAGCCACCGGCAGAAGAACGGTCCGAACAGTCACAGCCGGAAGAAAGCGGCGAAACTCCCAAAGAGAGCGTGACGACTCCGGAGGCGCAAACGGGACCGCAGCGCGAAGAAGCTTTGCGGCAAGAGGAGCCGGCCGTTGCTACTCCGGATCGCTTTGGCCCCGCAGGCGAGCCAGTGCGTGAAGTCTCCAGCCGCGAACGTCGAAAGATCAATCGGCGCGAACTGTTGAAGCTGGCGCCGGTGTTGGCACTTGGGGCCTTCGCGGTTTGGGAATGGCAGCTGCCGCTGGTGCTGAATGGGCAGCGTTTCAGCGACTGGGCATCGGGCAAGCTGTTCAGCCGGCATCGGCTGGAGCCGACGTATAGCAATAGCCAGGTCGCGCCCTTCGATCGCTTTCCCTACAACTACTACGACGTCCTCGATCCGCAGGTCGATCTTGAGCGCTGGAAGCTTACGGTGCAAGGGCTGGTGAAGCGGCCGGGCGATTACACGCTGCAGCAGATTCAGGCTTATCCCAAAGTTGTGCAGAACACGCGGCACGTGTGCGTTGAGGGATGGGACGTGGTCGGCAACTTCGGCGGAGTTCGCACGTCAGATTTTCTGCGCGCGGTGGGCGCCGATCTCAGCGCGCGTTACGTCGAAGTGGAATGTGCGGACGAGTATTACGAATCCATCGACATGGAGACGATGCTGCATCCGCAGTCGCTCTTCTGCTACGAGATGTACGGCAAGCCGCTCGATCGAGGTCACGGCGCGCCTCTGCGGCTGCAGATGCCGACCAAGCTGGGCTACAAGCAGGCCAAATACCTGGTCACCGTGAATGTAACGAACGTGCTGCGCGGCGGTCAGCGCGGTTACTGGGAAGATCAGGGTTACAGCTGGTTCGCAGGACTGTGATGGCAAGCAACGCAAATCTCATTGAGACGAAGAAGCCGGATACCGTCACGGTAGCGTACGAACATCCCTACGTCGTGCGCCTTGCACACTGGCTGAATGCGGTTGCGCTGTTCGTGCTTATCGGCAGCGGACTGCAGATTTACCGCGCCTTTCCCAGCTTCGGCCCTAAGATTCCGCAGATGAATTTCTGGATACCGCCGCAACCGCTTCGACTGGGCGGATGGCTCGCCGGCGGGATGCAATGGCACTTCACGTTCATGTGGATCTTCGTGGGCAGTGGGCTGATGTATGTGATCTACCAGATCGTGACCAGCCATTGGCGGCAGGTGCTGTTCATGCCGCGCGATATCAAAGGCGTGTGGCCGATGGCGCGGTATTACTTCCTGTTCGGCAAGAAACCCGAGGTTGACGCCGCTTACAATCCGCTGCAAAAGCTGGCCTACACCGCGACCATATTTTTGGGCACGGTGTCATTTCTAACCGGCTTGGTGCTGTTCAAGCCGGTGCAGTTCTGGTGGCTGACGGAACTGATGGGCGGCTTCCGTCTGGCACGTGTCTGGCATTTCATGGCGATGTGCGGATTCCTGGCATTCATTCCCGGTCATCTGATCATGGTTGGCTTACATGGCTGGAATAACTTCTATTCTATGATCACGGGGTGGAAGCGCGATCCCGAATACATCGATTGAATCGCTCATTTTCATTCACCACCTATTGTTTGTCGGATCGAACAGCACGGTTTCGGATGCGGCGGTAACTTTATTCCTGCTGAGGTATCCCAACCTTTAATACGTGTACAATCCTTGCCCCTGATACTTTAGTTCCAGGATCAAGGTGACAGCGGAAGCACATAGCCCGGCGACTGGCGAATCGGCTGCATTGCGCGATGCCGAGTTGATTGCTCGCATTCTCGCCGGTGAGCGCGAGCTCTTTCACGAGCTCATCCGGCCATACGAGAAAAGCCTTTACCTGACGACGTATTCCATTCTGCAAAATGAGCAGGACGCCGAGGACGCCGCGCAGGAAGCGGTGCTGAAGGCACTGAAAAATCTGCACAACTTCCGCGCCGAATCGAAGTTCAGCACCTGGCTCACTTCGATTGCGCTTAACGAGGCGCGAGGACGGCTGCGGCATGCGCGGGTGCTGAAGTTTGAGCCGGTGGATCAGGCGGCGGACGACGGCGATGGCAGCTTCGTTCCGGCGCTGATCCGAGACTGGCGCGAGGTGCCATCGCAGGCGCTGGAGCGCAAGGAACTGCGCGAGATGCTGCAGAGCGCAATCGCCAGCTTGCCACAGATTTATCGCGAGGTGCTGCTGCTGCGCGATGTGGAAGAGATGAGCATTGCTGATACTGCAGCGGCGCTCGGTGTGAGCGAAGGTGTAGTTAAGACGCGGCTGCTGCGGGCGCGGCTGATGATGCAGAAAATTCTGGCGCCGCAGTTGGCGTCCAAGCGTAGCGGCAGCGGATTGTTCGGATTATTTCGCAGCAAGGCAGGTGGATCATGGTTCTAGATTGCAAGCATGTATGGGATCAAATCTCGAACTACATCGAGGGCGATGTTCCGGTGGAGCTGCGCAACGCTATCGAAGAACATCTGGCCCACTGCCGTCACTGCGCCGCCGTGCTGGACTCGACGCGCAACATCCTGATCTTGATTGGCGACGATCGCACTTTCGAATTGCCTCTGGGATACAGTGCGCGACTGCACGCGCGGCTGCAGGAGGAAATTGCGAGCGGGGAGTGATCACAAGAGCAGCAAGGCGAAACAGCAGATTGCGAGTAGGCTGAAGCATGGTCGGGATTAGAGAAATCAATGGTTATAGGCACTCTGGTTAAGTCAAATGGCACGCCCTCGGCGGCTAAAGCCGGGTTTGTTTACTCGACTAAGCGGACGGCCTGAAGGCCGTCCCTTTCAAAGCAATACTTAATGGGAGCGTCCTCAGAGCTCATGATGAAACCAGGGATGGGTTACCACTTCGGCCGCTACCAGCAGCAATGTGAGGATTGCCAACAGGAGCTGCAGGCGGCGGGTTCGGCGTTGTTTGGGAGTGAACGGGCGAATGCGCCACGCGGCCGAGGGATTGCGCCGCATCCGGTCCTCGTTCCACAACATGAGCAGACTGATCAGCGCACCCACGGCTCCTATCGTCAATAGGGGAACGCGAATCGCTTGACGATGCCAGCCGTGTGCCGGACCGCTGGCGCCCGCTGCCAGCAGCGACGTTAATCCCAGGGCGACTCTCACGCCGCTGAGTCCAACCGCGGCGACACACACGCTCTCTGCTGCTGCCAATGCCAGCGAACCCCAGGTCAGCAACAGCCGGGCAGGTTTGGACCGCTCATCCGAATCCGATGAATGCACGTAACGCGTACTCCTGACGACCGTCCAAATACTATAACGGTCCGCAGACAATTCCGGGGGACTTGTAACCTCCGCGCCGATGGGGACTCTAATCGGGTAAGCAAAGAGTGGGACGGTAAAAGCAAGAAAGAGGAAAGTTATGCAGAAGTTTCTTGTGCATTTCGCTTTAGCGGCCTTGGTGATTGCCGGCCTGATCGGCATTGCCTCGCGCGGATCGTTCGCCGCCAGCGGCAATGTAGCGGCGATTCCCAAGCCGGCAGTCGATGAGCAGTTGGCCAGCGCTCCCGGGCAGCAAACTGCCGTGTTCGCCGGAGGCTGCTTTTGGGGCATTCAGGCTGTCTTCCAACATGTCAAAGGCGTGATCAGCGCGACCTCGGGTTATTCCGGCGGATCATCGGCCACGGCTGAATACCTGATCGTCAGCACGGGAACCACGGGCCACGCCGAATCGGTAAAGGTTGTTTTCGATCCTTCAAAGGTCACCTACGGTCAGTTGCTACAGGTGTTCTTCTCGGTGGCACACGATCCGACGGAGCTGAATCGTCAGGGTCCGGACGAGGGCACACAGTATCGTTCGGTGATCTTCTATAGCAATGACGAGCAGAAGAAGGTGGCGCAGGATTACATCGCGCAGTTGGATGAGGCGAAGGCCTTCCCGCAGAAGATCGTGACCCAGGTTGTGCCGCTGAAGGCGTTCTATCCGGCGGAGGGTTATCACCAGAACTATGCCGCGAAGCATCCGGATAATCCGTACATCGCGACTTACGACCTGCCCAAGGTCGCCAACTTGCAGCAAATGTATCCGCAACTGTATCGGAATCAGTAAGCGCGTAGAACGAGCCTTCAAGCGCGCATGAACAGGCGAGAATGCCTCAGCCGCACAAGTCATTCTTCGTATGACCGGTGCGGCTGGAAATTCAAGATGCGATCGAAACGCCGGGCTAAAGACCAGCTCTACCACCGCGACGAGTACACTATGAGCAATCGAAGAAGTTTTCTGAAGATCAGCTTGTTATCAATATCAGGAGTGGCGTTCATGAGTCTATTCAAAGGTTCGGAAGCCGAGGCCGCACCGGCTGCGACGGACTACGTCGAAATTGTCGAATTCAAGAATGACGGTGAAAAGATTGGCCCCAAGCGGGTGAAGAAAGTCGTTAAGACGGATGCCGAATGGCGGGCGCAGTTGACGCCGGAGCAATTCGATGTCACGCGTCATGCAGGCACGGAACGCGCCTTCACGGGCCAGTACTGGGACCTGCATGCGAAAGGAATTTTTCGCTGCGTGTGCTGCCAGAATGCGCTGTTCAGTTCGGCGACGAAGTTCGATTCGGGCACCGGCTGGCCAAGCTTCTGGGAGCCAATCGCAAAAGAGAACGTCAGGACCTCGAACGACAGCAGCCTTGGCATGATGCGTTCCGAGGTGCACTGCACGGAATGCGACGCTCACCTGGGCCATGTTTTTGACGACGGACCGCGTCCGACCGGTTTGCGGTATTGCATGAACTCGGCATCGCTGGCGTTCGTGAAGGCCTAAAGCAAACTCGATATTCCTTCTCCCATCCATTCGGAACCGGAATGGTGGGGCCGGAACCCACCCTTTCGCCAACAGAAGGCGAAAGGATGGGCACCCGTTTCCATCAGGTCAGGACGGTTTGGGCTCGCCGTGGTCAAGCTCACTAGCGCCGCTGCCCGGCCGGCGCAGCAGCGTCATGGAAAGATAGGCGCCCACCCAAGAGCCCAGTGCAGCAAAGCAAACATAGATCCAGTTTCGGGTATAGCTGATGACGGCGAAGGCGGAGAGCAGATACCACACGCTGCTCCAGGTTGCCGCCGGGACTCGTCGCCGCGAGGCGACCGCCGCGCTGAACATGACGTAGACGGCATCTGTAGCCGCTGTTGACGCCGCAACTCCAAGAGCCAGCCAAGGATGAATCTGCCACACTGTGGTACCTCGTAGTGAGATAGGAAAACTGCGCGATTCGGATCGCGTTGCCCGAGGATAACAGGGAGAAAAAACGGGCGGGATACTTTCAGCCGTATGCGACCAGCCGTAGGGATTAGTTGCCTTTGCGAATTATGTCCCCCCCTTGAGTGAGCCCTAACACACAGGAGGCGTAAGATTGAATTGTCCTGAGGAGTTCTCAATGGGCCGCCAATCCTCGTCGTCTCTTTCCCGTCGATCGTTCTTGCAAGCCTCAAGTGTCGCTTCAGCCGCGCTGGCGTTGCGGATGGTCAGCGAGCCGATGCTGGCCTTCGCGGCTGCTCCCAACCATCCGCCTGACGCGGTGCTGATCAACTCGAACGAGAATCCGCTGGGACCGTGCGCCGCGGCCCGAGAGGCGATCGCTGCCATCACGCCGCAGGGCGGGCGCTATTTGAACGAGCAGACCGACGATTTCGCGAAGCAGTTTGCGCAGAGTGTTGGCGTCACCAGCGAGCAGGTTGGAATTTTCGCGGGATCGACCCCGGCGCTGGCCTTCACGGTACGAGCTTTCTGTTCGCCGCGCGCCAGCTACGTGACCGCCGATCCCGGCTTCGAGGGCGGCATGTTCGCCGCCGACC
Source organism: uncultured Acidobacteriaceae bacterium (assembly GCA_963818905.1). GTDB lineage: Bacteria > Acidobacteriota > Terriglobia > Terriglobales > Acidobacteriaceae > Bog-257. The sequence continues at coordinate 79,677 of CAWFUE010000048.1, read as the reverse complement.
GGGCGGGAGCGCGGCTGGTGAAGGTGCCGCTCACGAAGACGTATGCGCACGACGTGAAGGCCATGCTTGCCGCCGCTCCCGATGCCGGTGTGTTCTACGTTTGCCAGCCCAACAATCCTACCGGAACTCTGACCAGCCTTTCCGATATCGAATACCTGGTGGAGAATAAGCCGAAGAACTCGATCGTCCTGATTGATGAGGCTTACATTCATTTCAGTGATGCGCCGTCGGCCGTCAGCCTGGTGAACGCCGGCAAAGACGTCATCGTGCTGCGAACCTTCTCGAAGATTTACGGCATGGCGGGACTGCGCTGCGGGTTTGCCCTTGGCCGGGCAGATCTGCTGGAGAAAATCCACAATTACGGCGGCTGGAACTTTATGCCGGTGACGGCGGTGGCGGGGGCTTCGGCCAGCCTGAACGATGCGACGCTGGTGCCGCAACGCAAGCACATCAACGAACAGGTTCGCACTGCGACCTTCGAGTGGCTCGACCGCAACGGTTACGCCTACATTCCCTCGGTGGCGAACTTCTTTCTGCTCGACACCAAACGGCCGGCAAAAGAAGTTATCGTCGCCATGGCACAGCAGAAGGTCATCATCGGGCGGGTCTGGCCGGCCATGCCGACCTATGCACGCATCACCATCGGCACGGGCGACGAGATGGCGCGATTTCGGGAAGCGTGGCAGAACGTAATGAAGGGCTGAACGTTCTGTTCCTCGGCACAGTTCAGGAATTCTAGCGGCCAACCAGTTTATCGGCGGTGTGTTGAGTGCTGGCGAACTGTCCCGGCGCACTGCGTGCCAGCTGAAGCTCCACTTCCGCTTCTTCCGAGCGTCCGCTGCGATGGAGTGCGCGCGCCAGCAAAAGATATCCCAGTCCTGAAGGTCGAATCTTATTGGCGCGGTTGTACAGGTCGATGGCCGTGCTGAGGTCCCCGGAATTCTGCGCCAGTACGCCCAAACCAATCCAGGCTCTGTCCGTCTCGGGATCAAGTTCGACCGCTCGTTGGAAGCTGCCGCGAGCGCTCGCCGTATCGCCCGAATACTCATAGGCGTATCCCAGATTGCTGTAGGCGCGAGCCTTCAGATCAAGCGTATCAGCGTCGGTGATGCCCGCCTTGTAGTCCGCGATGGCCGCTGGCCAGTGCTGCTGCTGCTCCTCGTAGATGCCGATGTCCAATTCGGCCAGCGCATTGTGCGGGTCGATCGCGAGCGCACGGTGGAAGTGCACCATGGCGTCGTCCCTCTCACCACGGGCGAGCAGAGTCGTACCCAAATTGTCCTCGGCGACGTAATTACCGTTCGTGGTCTGAATTGTGTGTGACCACAAGCTCTTCTCATCGCTCCAGTAGGCGAGTTGATGACGAGTGACGCCTGCCAGGATCAGCAACATCGCGACGCTGACACCTACCGCCCAGGCACGTGAAAGATGCCGCGCTTCGGCAAGATCGGCGACTGCCCAAGACAGCATCAGGAACAAACCAATGAACGACAGATACGCGTATCGATCGGCCATGGCTTGCAGACCGACTTGCACCAGCCCGATCATCGGCACCAGAGTTCCCAGAAACCACAGCCATCCCACAATGAGGTAGCGGTGCTTTCGCCCCGCGATGACGAGCCCGGTGATTGCCAGCAACGCAGCCAAAGCCGTCAGCAGTTGCCACCTGGGCGGCGCAACTTGCGGAAACGGATACAGGATGGCGAGCGGCGACGGCCAGAACGCCTTTGCCACATATTGCGCGTAGGAGATGATCGCGTTGTCCAGCCGGATGGAGAACGGATACTTGCTGAGCGACTGCACCGCGCGCCCGGCCACTTGTGCCTTGAGGGTGATGCCAGCGCTGAGAATGGCGATCGCGAAGAGCGGAATTTTTTCGACGACAAGTTGCGCGAAGGTGCGCGGCGGGTAAGGTCCGGCTGCAGGGTTGTGATTCGCCGCCGCACCGAGCGACATGCGCTGCAAAGGCCAGTAATCCCAAAGCAACAACAGGAACGGTAAGGTGATGATTTGCGGCTTTGCCATTAGCCCGAGAACAAACAGCAAACAGACGACAAGATACGGTCCAGGGCGCGGCTGCCTGGCATATCGGCGATAGACTGCGAGCGCCAGCAGCAGAAACAACATGCTGAGCAGATTCTTGCGTTCCGAAGCCCAGGCCACCGTCTCGACATTGATGGGGTGCAGGGCAAACAGCGCGGCTACGGCTGCGCTTCGTCCGAGTTTGCCGGTCGCGCGCTCGAATACCCAGAAGAGCAGGAGCACGTTGACGACGTGAAGCAGCAGGTTGACCTCGTGTGGACCGGACGGATCCTCGCCGAACATCTGCCAGTCGAGGGCGTGCGAAAGCCAGGTTAGGGGATGCCAATTGGAAGCGTAATAGGTGGTGAACGCCCAGTGGACCGTGTTCCAGTTCAGGCCGTCCTGAACGTGGGCGTTGGTCGTGATGTAACGATCGTCGTCAAAGTTGATGAAGGGATAATCCTTGGCGGGATAGTAGGTCGCAACCGTGGCAACCACCAGCAGGAGAATGTAGAGCAGGAAAATCCGTTTGGATTGGCTGAGCTGAGTTGGTCGCCGGGAGGGTTTGGAAGGCGGAATCGGCGCTCTGGTTTTTCTAGTAGTGGTTTTCTTCGCCAACCGATGACCGCCTGCACGCTGGAAATTCAGATCATTATAAAGGGAGATTCCCACTCGTTCGAAAACCGCGAATGAGTGGGGCAGCCGCGGCACCCTTGTAGGGCCAATTCCTGTTGGTTATACTCTTGGTATGAAAATCGCTGTTTCCATTCCCGATGAGGTTTTTGAGCGGGCAGAGCGGCTGGCACGCCGTACCCGACGCTCGCGCAGCCGGCTCTATGGGGATGCGCTGCAGGAGTATCTGGCGCACCACTCCCCCGATGAGGTGACGGAAGCTGTAAACCGGGCCTGCGACGAGATCGGCGACACCCGAGAGCCATTTACCGCAGTGGCGGCGCAGCGCGTGCTCGCGCGGACGGAATGGTGATCGCACAGGGCGAAATCTGGTGGGCGGAACTAGGTCAGCGGCGGGGTTCGGCTCCGGCTTTCCGCAGGCCTGTCGTGGTGGTGCAATCGGATGCCTTGAATCGCGGAAAGCTCGCGACCGTCATCTGCGTACCGCTGACCAGCAACGTGAAGTGGGCGCTGATGCCGGGCAACGTTCATCTCCCAGCGCGCGCGACCGGACTCGCGAAAAATTCCGTCGCCAACGTCTCGCAGATTGTGACGGTCGACAAAAGTCAGCTGACCGAGCGCGTCAGCCGGCTGCCCGCCGCCAAGATGGAGCTGATCTTTTCCGGAATTGATGTGGTGCTGGCGAAGCGGGGATGAAGGTTAGAGAGAGCGATTCATCAGAGCCCGAAGGGCGGAAGAGTAATTAGCCCAGGGCGGAAGCCCTGGGTGGGATGACCGATTGAGGTTTCGAGTCGGCTTCAGCCGGCGGCACAATCCCGCAAGATTTATTCCCACCCTGTCCGCAAACCCAGCGGACAAGGATGGGGCACCCGGCAGGAAGTGGAGAGGTGCCCCGAGGCGCAACGATTGGCGACCCATCCCGGAGTCGGTCCGCTCACCGCACTGGCGTTTGTGCTGATCATCGGGCAAGCGGAACGCTTTCAGTGTGGCAAGCAGCTGGCCAGCTATCTCGGTCTGGTTCCACTGGAGGACTCCAGCGGTAACCGTCGGCGGCTGGGTCACATCACCAAGCAAGGAAGTTCGATGTTGCGCTTCTTGCTGGTGGAGGCAGCGCAGGTTACGGTGCGCAGTCTTCCAGAATGGCGCAGCCGATACTTTCACCTGATGATGCGGCGGGGCCGGAAGATCGCCAAAGTCGCGATGGCACGCCGACTGGCTGTTTGTCTGTACTGGATGATGCGCCAGGGATGGGATTACCAGCAGTGGGCCAAGTTCGGTTCGCACGTGGGGCAGCCCGGAAATCGCCATGGTGTGCAGTAGAACACCGAGATATTGAGTGGCCACCCCGCTCCTCTTCACCGAGGAGTTCGAACTGGTAATCATGATCGGAGTAGCGATCGAAGAGATGCTTGAGTCGGACCGAGATTCCTGGCTCGAGAGGATTACAAGGCGAGCCGTGGGTGGTTGGGACGGTATTTTTTCAACTAGAGCGAAATGGCGCTCTCTTTAGAGCGGATGCCGAAGTACGCCCTTGACAACGCCGACATTGTCAGAGAGGCGATTTATTATCAACTGAAGGGCTAGATACAGTTTTCGGCTCCCCGACATCGCCGGCGACTCGTTCGATGCTTTTGCTACAGAGTGCAGTTTAATGATTTTCTCGAAAAGGGACTACCGCGCTGTATTTTTTACCTCCTCCATTAGATTCACTTCTTTTCCGCGATATAAGCTGATATGTTGGTGTTTTCTTGACGCACCACGGCTCAGAGTTCTCCGAGGACATCGTGTTCATTGAGCGCGCCCAATCGATTCGGCTGCGGCACACGACCTGCGCCGCAGCTGGGTTACCGTATGGTCAAGCATTTTCGTTCAAGGAGGCATGGCGGTGAAAAGGTTAGTCTGCCTTTTGGGCCTGATAGTATTCGTCGCCCTGGTGGCGGCGGCACAGAATGACTATCCACCAAAAGTAGAGTTGGCGGGCGGTTATTCCTACCTCAATGTCAACCCACAAGTCATTACGAGCCAGAATTTCAACGGCGGTGGGGGTGCCTTTGTCTTTGACTTCAACTCCGTCGTCGGTATCAAAGCTGATTTCATGGGGTATACAGGCGGCACTGGGTGGGGCAACTACCTCAGGAACCATGGCTACCCCATAACCGGATCGGCCAGCGGTAACCTCTTCACCTACATGTTTGGCCCCCAGATCAAGAAGCATTCGGGCAGGTTCCAGCCATTCGCCGAGGCTCTGGTCGGAGGCTACCACTCGAACGCCTACGCGACGGTCATCAGCTGCATCGAGGGCAACAACCCGTGCAGCTCTAAGAGCGGAACCAATAGCAAGAACAACTTCAACATGGAGTTCGGCGGCGGCTTGGACATTCCTCTCTCCCAACATGTAGAGCTCCGTCCGGTGGAAGTGGACTACCTGTTCACCTCTGTCAGCGCCAACCTCGTTCAGAGCTACTCGACCCATTGGAATAACTTCAAGTATGTTGGTGGATTGAATTTTGCACTTGGCGGCACACCGCCGGTACCCCCAAGTGCGAGTTGCACCGCCTCGCCCACCGAGGTGATGGAAGGCGATCCGGTGACCGTGACGGCGACGGGCAGCAACTTCAAGCCCAATCACACTGTCACCTACGCTTGGTCCACCAACGGCGGCAAGCTGGACAAGGCCGATGCACAGTCGGCACGCATCGACACTACGGGCGTGGCCGCTGGCAGCTATACCGCCAATGCCACCCTCACCGATCCGCAGGTGAAAAAGGCCGGATCGGCGACCTGTGCCACTAGCTTCACCGTGAAGGCGAAGCCGATGAATCCGCCGCAGGTGAGCTGCTCGGCTAGCCCGTCCACGGTGAAGTCTGGCGATCCTTCAACTATTACCGCGACCGCGAGCAGTCCCGACAATGCGCAGATCACCGGCTATGCATATCAGGCTTCGGCCGGTAGGATCAGCGGCACGGGCACGACCGCGACGTTGGACACGACGGGAGCGCCGTCTGGTGCGATCAGCGTGACCGTCAACGCGACCGATGCGCGCAATTTGACTGGCACCGGAACCTGCTCCGTGAGCGTCGAAGTACCGCCGCCACCGCCGACGTGCAGCAAGGCCAATTCGATCCAGTTCCCGGATCTGAAGAGACCGTGGCGTGTGGACAACACCGCAAAAGCCATCCTGGACGACGTCGCCAGCCGTCTGAAGTCCGACCCGAATGCCAAGATCGTCATTGTCGGCTATGCCGATGGCGAGAAGGCGCCGATGGTCGGGACGGGCAAGAACCGTCATCCGATGAATCTGGCGGCGCAGCGCGCGGTGAATGCGAAGGCGTACCTGACGCAGCAGCAAGGTATCGACCCGAGCCGAGTCGAAGTCCGTACGGGCACCGGCCAGCAACAGGTGGCCGATATCATCTGGGTGCCGCAGGGTGCGGATGAGAACACGTGCGCCGATCTGCAGAACACAACGCCCGTTGATGAGAGCGTGGTGAAACCGAGTGAGAATGCCTATCCGAAACCAGCGACGGCAGGACCGGCGCATCACAAGAAGGCGGCTGCTGCGGCGCAACAGTAATCACTTTTCTCTGGAACTCAGCCGGCGGGAGCAAGTCGCTCTCACCGGCTTTTTTGCGTTCGGTAAATTCTAGGATTACTTGCCGGTGTTGCATTTTGCTGGACTGGTTCAGCAGAATACAGCGACTGGTAGTTGATGCATTTTGTCTGCTTGTTGCCGCGGTCTGATCAACCAACCATCGCAATTTCGTCACAGTAGACCACATTCGGGTCATTTTTCCCCGATGGAGGACGTTACTTCAGCCATCCGCTTCACAATCACCTGTGTCTTTGATGCGGCCCATTTTCAGAGGCTTACGACGGCCGGGCTTTAGGTTATCTCGCTGATAGAAATTTTCTATTTCCTGCTTCCATGGAAGGCGATGAACAATGCCGTTGGTACAGCTTTTGCTAGTACCTCTATGAGCGGAGGTTATCCGCAAAGTGGAAATGGGGTTCAACGATGAGGATATTTGACTCGAGGAATACGACTGTCTCGATTCTCGCAGCCACAGGACTATTGGTCGCGATTTGGACTTTGCAAGGCTCAGCCGCCGCGCAAAAGGCCGAGGTTCCGCATCCACAGGACAAACTTGTGCTCGGAGAATCTGAGATCAAGCAACTGTTGATTCTGGTTTCTGACAAGGATGGCAGAGTCACGAAGGAAGAGTGGGTGAAGTTTGTAGAGGCCGAGTTCGACAAGCTAGATAAGAAGAAAAGCGGAGAACTCGACGTCAAGCAACTGGTCGACTGGAAGCCGCGGACTAGGCCCCCTTCAAGCGCAGAGCTGAAATGACGTCCACGCCAGTTGTCGGCTTCCGCTCTAACGGCCTCAAAGGACATAAAACAAATTCGCCTCGGCTACCGCACTTGGAATCAGTTTCGACGGTTTCGATGGTTTTTTGAGAGGGCCGTCCATCACGGGTTGCAGGTGCCACTACCGCAAGGTCGGGGCAAGGAACCACCAACAGGGTCGCCGCCCGCCGAACGATGGTTTCTGGCCGCATTTCCGTGCCCGGAATGACTGGTTCTTCGGCGTCTCGGATCGTGTTTGCAAGCCTGATTTGTCCAATTGCCTGAGTCCGAGAGCCAGTCCACTTTGCAGGGCAGCCTTGATGAGTTATCACATTCTCATCACAGTCCTCCCTTGGAGAGCAAGCCAGTTTCAGAACTGGCCGCCGACACAGCTCCGTAACCCCTTGGAAAAACATGGCGGAAGCGTGTGCGAGTCGAACGCACCATTGACGTCGAAGACGCCAATCGCCGGTTTTGAAGACCGGAAGGGTCACCGGACCCCATTCGCTTCCGCATGGCTCAATCCTAGCCGAGTCTTGCGAACTGTTGTACCACGTTGCAGTAATCCGCGCGTCAGCGGACGCGAGCGAAGCATCCGATTTGACCAAGCCGGCGGCTCTTCTGGTGACGTGAGATTTTCTTGATATGACGGCCGTGCGTCCCTGCTACATTGAATTCGGAGCCAATGTCATGTCGAAGCGCAAATTTTCTTTCGTTCAACTTGATGTTTTCACTTCTCGCCCGCTCGAGGGCAATCAGCTAGCCGTCTTCACCGATGCGCGGGGGCTGAGCGACGAGGAGATGCAGAAGCTGGCGCGCGAAACCAATCTGTGTGAGACCACATTCATCCTGCCGCGCGACGAAGCACTGCAACGAGCCGAAGGCCATAAGGTCCGGATCTTCACGGTCAGCGAAGAACTGCCGTTTGCCGGACATCCGACGCTCGGCACCGCCTGGTATTTGCGCCAGCTATCGTCCGACGAAGAGATCGTGCTCGATCTAAAGGCGGGAAAGATTCCGGTGCGTTTCCAGGAGCGAGATGGTTTGCTTTTCGGGGAGATGCGTCAGGCAGAACCGCAATTTGGGCAGACGCATTCGCATGCCGAGATCGCGAAGGTGCTGGGACTCGAGCTTGCGGAACTCGATGAGAGTTTGCCAATCCAAACCGTGTCTACTGGGATGCCGTTCACCATGGTTCCATTCCGCTCGCTAGCAACGCTGCAGCAACTGAACGTCGCCTGGAATCAACTGGCGCCATATCTGGCACGCATCGGCAGTCCGGCTTTTTTCTACTTTGTGTCGCGGGAGACCGTCAACCGTGACGCCACACTGCACGCGCGCATGATCTTCTACAACGGCGAAGATCCTGCGACTGGATCGGCTGCAGGATGTTGTACCGCGTGGGCGGTGAAGCATGGTGTGCTGGCGCCCGAAACGCAAGGGCTGATCGAGCAGGGAATCGAGACACGGCGTCCGAGTCTGATCTACATTCGCGCCGCGAAGGCCGGTGAGAAGATCACAAATGTGCGAGTCGGAGGTAACGTGGTGCAGGTGATTGACGGAGAAGTTACGATGTGACTTTTCTGAGGATATCTTGTGCACGTGAAAAAGGCGCATTCAGCAAGGGTTTCAGGCGCGCGAAAAAAATGAGATTCACCATGCGCGGTGCGATTTCGTTTTTCCTTCCTGCGAAAAAATTTCTCGCGTAATTGATCTCCGCAATACTTGTGCAGCGATGCCGGCCGTCGTAGTATCCGGTTGCGCTACTGCTCTGGCGCACTCGACCCAAAAAGAATTCGGTGACTACCGCACGCGTTCGGCTTTCCAGGTTTGACCGGACGCGGCGGCGCGACACTTGATCCAAGGCTCGGTGGGAGGTACATGAAACCGAAACGTACGATTCTCTGCGTCGACGATGACGAACGCTCTCTCTCCATTCGCAAAGTCTTACTCGAAACACGCGGCTACCGCGTGCTCACTTGCTCCGACCCCGATTCAGCTCTGGCGGCCATGAAGGCCGGCGGCATTGATCTGGTGCTGTCGGACCTGATGATGCCAAAGCTGAGCGGTGCAGAACTCATCGCCCAACTGAAAGCGATCTCACCCGAAACTCCGGCGTTACTCTTCTCTGGATGTGTTACTAGCTTGGCTGACGTCCATTTGGCCGACGTCTGGCTTCCCAAAGGCGAATTTGCTCCGATGGAATTGCTGGAACGCATTCGGGTCCTGCTCATTCGCAAACGAGGTCCGAAGCGCGCCCCCAGCCTGCCGCGCCCGGTCGCCTCCAACAACGAGATCCGCGTCGCTGCAAACTGAAACGAAGTTTTCCCTCGCGGAAAAATGGCGCCCTCAACCACTTTCTTCAGCGGCTGTAGGACGAAGCAATAAAACCCCACCGAAGTGAAAGCCTCGGTGGGGCGTTTGCTCCGGCCACGCCGGAGGGAGCTGTTCCTACTGCGGCTGCACCACCAGGAAGGTTGTGTTGCCACCGCGATTAATCAACAGCACCAGCGTCTGATTTCCGAACTGACCAATCAATCGCTGGTAATCGGCGACTGAGTTCACCGGTTGCCGGTTTATCTGCTCGATCACGTCGCCACGCTGCAGTCCAGAATCGGCGGCGGCCGAATCGTCGGGTACGGTGGTAACCACCACGCCTTTGACGTTGGACGCCAGTCCAAGCTGCTGACGCACGTCAGGAGTGAGTTCATCCACCTGAACACCGCGCATCAGACTTTGCGTCTGGCCGGCTGCAGCAGCGCCGACGCGTTTCGAAGACGGGCTCTCCCCGAGCGTCACATCGATGTCGCGCGACTCGCCGTTGCGGAGCACCTTGAAATGCACTGTGGTTCCGGGCGCCATAGTTGCGATTTGCAGACGCAGGTCATTGGGTCCGGCGACGGGCTTTCCATTCAGTTCGATGATGACGTCGCCCCGCTGTAGTCCCGCTTTCGCCCCAGGTCTGTTGGGTTCAACGTTACCAACCAGCGCGCCTTTCTCGGCGGGGGCTTTAAACGCCTGCGCGAGAGCCGGCGTGAGTTCCTGAATGCCTATGCCGACGTAACCGCGGACAACTTTGCCATGCTTCAGGATCTCGTCCATCACATACTTGGCCATGTTGATGGGTATGGCGAATCCGATTCCCTGGTTCCCGCCGGAATTGCCGGAGAGAATCGCGGTATTGATTCCGATGAGCTCGCCACGCGCATTCAGCAGCGCGCCGCCTGAATTGCCGGGGTTAATAGCGGCGTCGGTCTGGATGAAGTCTTCGTAGTCTTCAATGTCGAGACCATTGCGTCCGGTGGCGCTGATGATGCCCATGGTAGCGGTTTCACCTACGCCGAAAGGATTACCGATGGCGAAAGCATAATCGCCGACCTCCAGCTTGGAGGAGTCGCCCAGAGGGATCGTCGGCAGTCCGGTGGCTGCGATCTTCACCACGGCAACATCGGTCTGCGGATCGGCGCCCACCACCTTGCCGGGAAATTGGCGCTTGTCCTGCAGCATTACCTTGATGTCGGTGGATTTTTCGATGACATGGTTGTTGGTGAGAATGTAGCCATCAGGACTGATGATCACTCCCGATCCGAGTCCCATCTCGCGCTGCTGCTGCGGCCCTTGCGGAACCTGTCCTCCAAAAAACTGCTGGAAGAACGGATCGTTCATGAAGGGTGATTGCGGGACCTTCACCATCCGTGAAGAGGTGATACTCACAACCGCCGGCAGATCGGGCTTGAGAATCGGCGCAAAGCCCATTGCATTGGCGGGACCTTCGTCGTTGGTAGAAGCGGCGCGCGTCTGCTCGATCAAGACCGGCGGCTGGTGAGAGGATCCGAGAACCGGATGTCCGGCCCAGGAAGTGAGTCCGACGCCGAGAGCTGCCCCCACCACGAGGATGAGGATTCCAGCAATGACGGCCAGAGAGTGGCGAATGTGTATTGATCTTTCCATCACTTTCCCCACTATTCAAGATTCAGTTTGCAGGCTTCACGTTGGCTTGCCTCTGGACATCGCCGCCTGCTCGAATTGTGAAAGAACGAAAGCTATTGTTACTTCCGGCCTCCCGGGCGATGGCTTAAGCGCTGAATTCCGCCTCGATGGCTGCGCTCCTCTAGAACTGCAGGACAGCGTCTCCGCCCGCAGTCAGGTTCGTATCGTTCTCCATCATCAAGACCTGGGTGGGACCGACGACATACATAACGTAATTGCGCGTGCCTTCCGAGGTGGTAATGCTCGCCGTGGTGCGGCCAGGCGCAACCGTGCCGACGCTATAGGTGCCCTGCAGTGTCAAACCAGCGTAGACGTTGATGGGATCGTTGATGTCGAGGGTGCCGGCCAAGTTGCCGTTGCCATCGGCCGAAAGCTGTCCGCTGATACTGGTGCTGTTCGCTGCCTGAATCACGCCCCCGACGACGAAATATCCAAGCTGCTTAGTGGCGTAGCTGCCGGCCCAGGCGGCGTTGCTGGTGACGGCTGCACTTTGTGCGTAGACATTTCCGCCGCCCACCGCGTTAGTGCGATCATCGAGATAATAGGCTTGGGTCGGCGAAACCAGGTACATGACGAAAGGCAGGCCCGCCCCGTTCACGTTGAAGGTGCCGTTGATCCGTCCATTGGCTGCCAAACTGTAGGAACCGGTCAGCGATGCTTGGCCGACGGTGCCCGTATCGTTCACGTCGTAGTAACCGGTTGAGACATTTCCTCCCGAAGCGTTGAACTGGATCAGGGTGTTGGAAACTCCGGCTTGCGTGCCGGCGGAAGTACTCACAACGTAGTTGCCGGCGAAATCCGCGTTGCCGAAAGTGCTCTGCGTCTGCAGGTTGGCGCTGCCCAGGAAAAAGATCCCCGAATCCGGACACATCAACCGGAAGCGGTTCGGGGAGACAACGTAGTAGATGAAGTCTGCGCTGCCGCTATTGCCTGAGAACGAACCGCTGCCGCGTCCCATGCCGTCGATGGCGGTGTATGAGCCACTCAGCGTTTGGGCCTGAGTAATGTTCCCGTCGCAGTTCACATCCTGAAGGCCGCCAACGGTGGTGCCACTTAAGGCGAAAATGCCGACGGAGTTGACTCCCAAATTGCCGCAAGCTGCGGCGACTCCGGAGAAGCCAAAGGCGTAATTGCCTGAAGGCGCGGCAATCTGCGGCATCACACCGCTCGATTGAGCCTCGAGGGTGCCGGTGGCATTCACCACGTTGTTGTCGATCTCATTTAAAACCGCATTGGTGAGCGCACGAATGGCGAAAGCATAGGAAAAGGTATTCGAGCTAATAGCAGGGATGCTCAAGTTCAATGTCCCGCGGCCATCGGGACCCACAGAATAGGTTCCAGTGACGGAGGTCGCCATGACGTATCCCAACCCAACGTCATTCAGGTCCGCCTCCCCGCCAGTGACGTTGCCGTTGCCGTCGAGCGTGGCTTCGCCCACTTCATAAAACACATTGAGGTTCGCGTCGATGCCACTCACGCTGAAGATGTAGTTACCCTTCAGCGTTGCATTCGTGAACTGCACCGCCGTGACCGTAACAATGGCATTGCCAGATATTGATGGAGCAGTTTGCAGCGCTGCGGTGACGGTGACGCTGGCCGGACTCGGGATGGCGGTGGGAGCTGTGTAAAGTCCTGTACTGCTTACCGTACCTACGGTCGAATTACCGCCCGCGACCCCATTCACTTGCCAGTTCACAGCGGTGCTGGTCGTGTTAGTGACATTGGCCGTGAACTGTTGTGTCCCACCTTCCTGCACATTGGCCGTCGCGGGAGACACACTGACAGCAGGCGCGGGAGGGGTGCTGCCGCCGCCACCGCACGCGGACAACGTAGCCACGACGAGCAGTGCAGAGAAAGTCGACAGGGCGGTTTTCATAGGGGCCTCGCTCGGGAATTTTTACCGCCGTATTGTACGCTGAAATGGTGACGACGAGGGAGGCCACTTCACGGCCTCCCAAAATATTGGTTTCGAATGATGCACGGAGTTGGCCCGCGTGGTGACAGAGGCGGCCAAACGAAGCGTGGATCGGTCAAGCGGCGTTGCGATGACGAATGGCGTCGCGAACCTTGTTGCGCGTCGCTTCGGTCCAGTCGCGCATACCATGATCCCGGCGGCCATGTTCCTCGGCGCGCTGTATGATCTCGTCTTCGGTGTGACCGCTGGTTTCCCAACGGCAATCGGCATTACCGACGTCCGCGCAGCGGAAGGTGTGATCGTTGCCGCCATGGCTGGTATTCATGGAATATGCCGATCCGCTGGTACGACGCGATAAATCGGCTTGATTATCTCCGGACGGAGTTTTGTTTGTGGTCGCCGCCTCGTTGGCGCGCTGCGATGCGGCGGTCATGTGGTCGCCGGGATTGCCCTTCATCTGACCTGCGCGGGTGTCTTTGGGATCGACACTGGAAAGAGTGCGGCGCTCGTCGCTGGTTTGTCCCCAACCCTCGGTGCCGACAGTTGGAGCGGAAGGATTAATGCCGCCTTCGCGGGAATGCACGTCAGGATTTGTGCCTGGAGTGTTCGGCTGAGTCTTCTGCGTTTTGTCGTTGGGCATGATTGCATCTCCTTTATCAGAAGATGCAGGGGATTAGAGGCGAGTGGGCTTGGCAGATCGAAGACCTCAGCGCCTGAAGGCGCTTTCTGAATCAAGTATGTTTCTTATGCACGCCTGAAGGCGAGCTCCACCCAATGAAGGCCCACAGAACCGCTTAGAATCTCCTCCCCAACTCTACTTCGCTGGAGATTGCAGCTTGGCACGGCGCTGCTTGACCCAGTTCTCCTTAGTCACCTGGCGTCCGCGCGCGAGAGCCAGAGCATCCTGAGGAACATCTTCGGTGATGCAGGAGGCGGCAGCAATGTAGGCGCCTTTACCGATACGGACCGGAGCGACGAGCGTGCTGTCGCTGCCGATGAAAGCGCCGTCCTCGATTGTGGTCTCGTGTTTTTGGACGCCGTCGTAATTGCAGGTGATGGTTCCGGCGCCGACATTCACTCCTTCTCCAATATTCGCGTCGCCGAGATAAGTCAGGTGGTTGGCTTTGGATCCCCTGCCGAGACGCGTCTTCTTGGTTTCAACGAAGTTGCCGACGTGCGCGGCCTCGCCGATATCGCTGCCAGGCCGGAGATGCGAGTACGGTCCGAGTTGCGCGCCGTTGCGCACGACGGAATCTTCCAGGATGCAACCGGGACGAACAAGCACGTTGTCGCCGATCTGGCAATTTGTGATCACGGAATGGGATCGGATGCGGCAGTTGGCCCCGATCTTCGTTTTTCCGATGAGCTGCACAAACGGCTCGATGACGGTGTCCGTTCCAATTTCGACATCGGCATCGATGTCGCAAGTCTCGGGACGGAAGATGGTGGTGCCGGCCAGCATCAGCTCGTGAGCTTTCTTGGCGCGAAGCTGAGCGTCGAGTTGCGCCAGTTCGATGCGCGTGTTGACGCCCATCACCTCGCGAGAATCGTTTGCCCGAAGCGCAACCACTCTCTTCTTGCCTTTGCGCAACAGTTCGGCCACATCCGTGAGGTAGTACTCGCGGTGAGCATTGTCGGTCTTCAGCTTGTCAATATGCGCGTACAAAGGCTCGATCGCGAACGCGTAGATGCCGGAGTTGATCTCGCGTCGTCCCACCTCTTTGCCGCGCAAGGCATTCTGTTCAACGATCCGCTCCACTTCGTCTGTCTCTTTGCCGCGGGCGAGCTTGCGGAAGACACGACCGTATCCGGTGGGATCTGGGGGCTCGGCAGTGAGAATGGTCATCGCCGAGTTACGGTTCAGATGGAAGTCGCGAAGGCGTGCGATTGTTTCTGCCGCAATCAGGGGGACATCGCCGGAGAGCACCAGTACATGCTGAAACTTTCGCAGGGCCTCGCGAGCTTGCATGATGGCGTGGCCGGTGCCGCGCTGTTCGCTCTGCAGCACGAATCCGATGCCCGTAGCTTCGAGAGCCGAGCGCACCTTGTCAGCTTCATGCCCGATGATGGCGAAGATGTTTTCCGGAGGAACAACCTGTGCGGCGGCGGCGACAACGTGGGCCAGCAACGACTTGCCGGCAATCTCGTGCAGCACTTTGGGACGGTTGGATTTCAGGCGCGTGCCTTTGCCGGCGGCGAGGATGGCGATGGCAAAGCGTGGTGATTGATTATTAGGTGAAGTCTTCGGCATTTGTTTTGTTGGGCATCAGCTGCATGCCACAGAACGGGCCAGCTTTCATATCCTTAAGAATTTAATTCTCTGTGCCTCGGTGTCGCTGTGGCGAAACATGTTCAGCGGCCGTCCTCCTGCAAAGCCGGCACCGGCGAGTCGCGCAGCTCGCGCATAAGCCGCAGCAAATCCTGCGCGACGCGATGAGTTTCATGGCGGGCAATCAGGCCTTCGGTCGGATGCAGCTCTTCGGTCAGATAATTGCCGAGTATCGGCTTAACCCCAAGCGACTCGATTGCATCCAGGTCAGCTACGATCTGCGATTGCCGTTTCTCGGCATATTTGGCCGCCAACTCGCGCGATGCCGGCGTGCGATTCACCAGCGCATAGTCGAAGAATTCATGGCGCGCGTGCTTGTACAGAGCGCGGATGTGATCGGAAGCGCTGAGGTCCAGACTCTCGTTGGCCTGGGTCATCAGGTTACACACAAAGACCTTCACGGCGGGCGAATTCGCCAACGCCTTGGAGACGTCACGTACGAGCAGGTTCGGAACCAGGCTGGTGAAGAGCGACCCAGGACCGATAGTGATGAGGTCGGCGCTCTCGATGGCTTCCAAGGCTACAGGCAGTGGCTTCGCATTCGCAGGCGCCATGCGCAACTCGACAATGCGACGATCGCTGGCGGTGATGTTGGTTTCGCCGCGCACCATCGATCCGTCATCCATGACGGCGTAGAGTTGCGCATTGCTGGTGGTTGCAGGATAGATGTGGCCGCGCGTAGCCAGGATTGCCGAAGAATGTTTCACCGCCTGGCTGAAATCTCCAGTAATGGCCGTCATCGCCGACAGGAAAAGATTGCCGAAGCTGTGTCCTCCGAGTCCTTCGCCCGGCGGGAAGCGATATTGGAAGAGTCTCGACAGCAGCGCTTCTTCTTCGGACAATGCGACGATGCAGTTGCGCACGTCACCCGGCGCCGGCAGATTGAATTCCTTGCGAAGACGTCCGCTGGAGCCGCCGTCGTCACTGACGGTAACGATCGCCGACAAGTCGGAAATGTTGGGCAGGTTGCCAGGCGCGATCTCTTCCGCTGACGCGCTGACGTAGTCCTTCAGTCCGTGCAGCAGAGTCGAGAGCCCTGTTCCACCGCCCATAGCGACAACGTTGACAGCACGCGAAGCGGCGGAATGGAGATCACCCGGCATAATGAATTCTGAAGATGCAGACTAATAGCGCCACTTATCCGGTTCGATCGTCGGCTCGGCACTGCTATCAGGATAGAGCAGTTCGGTGAAGCGGGGGTCGTCCGCCAGGTTCTTGAAGTCAGAATCATTGCGCGCCTGGAAACGGTTTGCCGGATTCAGGCGAATGGCCTCGCCGAGGTTGCCGATAGCTTCGGGAAAATGTCCGGTAAGACAATTCAGCGCCGCCATACCGTACCAGATGAAATCGAGCTTGGGAGATTTTTTGGTCAACTGATCGAAGTTCTCCCGCGCGGTCACGTAATCGCCCATATTCATCAGCGACACGGCGTAGTCAAACTGTTCCTCGGCGGTCTTGAAGGTCGTCGAAACGCGGTTCATCTGCTGATTGCAGGTGGCGAGATGTACCGACGCGCGATCGGCAAGTTCCGGACTGGGGCCTGCGGCAACTTTCTCAAAATAGGGTTTGGCCTTGTCATACTTGTGAGCCTGAAGCGCCTTTAATCCAGCCTCATAGTTTTGCACAGCCTGTGAAAAACGCGGATCATCTGAGACTTTCATCGGCCTGCTACCTCGAACGGCTTGTTCCTGACCTGCGGTAGAGAAGTGTAAAGCCTTTAACTTGTGAGGCTTGGAGGCGTCGCCTTTGACGCTCTCTGTGGCTTGCTTCTTCATTCGGTAAGTTTCCCGCCATCGGTCGCGACAGCGAACTGCTGCTGGCTGTGGAAAACCCCAATCCTGTGCAGGCTGTTGCGCTGAGTTATAAGCGTAACTCAGGAGCTTCGTCAACTCACTGCCAGCCGAGATTCATCTGAAGCTAATCATTTCTGGCCGCCGTTTCCAAGTCGATGGTCTTCCACTCTCCTTTGATAATACCGGCTCGGATCTGGGCCGGAGTCTTTTTCAGCTTGGTTTGCTCGTAAGCGTAGAAGACTTCTTTCATACAAAGTGCGCAGTGCGATCCATGTGTCGTCTCAAAACAACTATGCAGACTGTTATGCCCGATGCGCTCGCAGTAGCAGTAACACGGCAACTGGTAGATCACATCGGGGATCTTAGCCGCTAACTGATAGGCGCGAACCTGGTAAGGATACTGGAAGTGCTCTCCCCACCACTGATCCTTGGGGAGGATGGGCAGCGCGTCGCCGGGTTTCAGTGGAACATCGTTGTACGCGGGTACGTGATCTCCCTGGGCAACGCAAACGACTGCCAGCAGGGCGATGAAAACCGACAGAACAGCCTTCGTCATACGTGAAATCCTTGCGATGCATTGTATCGGAGAAAACGGCAGTGCGCACAGCGCGCCTGATACGCGGCCGGCGAATCAGGCGCGTGGATTCCAATGCGGCTGAGATTGGCAGGTTCTGCTTGACCCTCCTCAGCGATGGGCGCATAATTGCGCCGCATTCAAGGCAGGCATGAAAACCTGTGCCGTCCCTACGGGACTCGGGCATTTCCTGCGCTACCCAGGACTCCGCTGTGCTACTTCCTGGGCCAACTGCAATTCCACCCCTTCGGGGTTTGATTTTCGCCGCGGAGGAACAAAGTTGGTGCTCACCCAGAGTCTGAAGTCCAGCGCTTCCACCGTTGTTGGCGGAGATTTGTTTTGCCGTCCTCGATAGCCGAGTGAACATCTTCGAGGTGAGGAGGTCATGTTATGGCGGAGCAGGCGCAACAGAGGATTGGCGACTACGAAATTGTGCGCGAGTTGGGCCACGGCGGTATGGGCCAGGTCTTTCTTGTCCGCAACGTCATCTCCGATCGCGTCGAGGCCATGAAGGTTCTGCTGCCCGACCTGGCGCAGCAACAGGACCTGGCGAACCGCTTCATGCGCGAGATCAAATTGCTGGCCAGCCTGGACCATCCCAACATCGCGCAGCTGCGCACCGCGTTTACCGCGAACAATCAGTTAGTCATGATTATGGAGTACGTGGAGGGCGACACGCTGGCCCACCGTTTGGAGCTTGGAGCGTTTGCCACCGCGGACATCTTGAATTACATGACGCAGGTGCTGAGTGCGCTTAGCTACGCACATGGAAAGAACATCATTCATCGCGACATCAAACCCGCGAACATGATGCTGACGCCACAAGGCGTGGTCAAGCTGATGGATTTCGGGATCGCGCGCTCCACGCAAGACATTGGCATGACCACGACGGGGACAACACTGGGGTCGCTGGACTACATGTCTCCCGAGCAGGTCAAAGGAGAGACGACGGATAGCCGCTCCGATCTCTATTCGACGGGCGTGTCGCTGTATGAGATGGCAACGGGGCGCAGGATGTTCAGCGCCACCAGCAGCTATTCGGTTATGGAGGCGCAGGTGAAAGAGGTTCCTCGTCCTCCCATTGAGCTCCAGCCAACAATGCCCAAATCGCTAAGCGACATCATCATGATGGCTGTGGCCAAGGATCCGGCGCAGCGATTCCAGACCGCCGACGCATTTCGCAATGCGTTGTCACAGGTTGGAGTGGCCACGGCTACAGCAGCCGCGGGAGCTCCAGCTCAGCAGCCGTCGTTTACTCCGCCACAGCTTACGCAAGCAGCGCAAACAACAACGCTGACGCCGACACCAACGCCCACGGTCACGCCTCGTCAGCCCCAGGAGGGCTGCGCTGTGTTGGAGCCACGACCGGTGCGGGAGCGCCGGCATGTCGGCTGGATCGTGGTGGCTGCCATCATCATTCTCGTAGCGCTGTTCGGCGGGACACAGGTGTATCTGTCACACAAGCCAAGTCCTGCTGTTACTCCGGCGGTCGAGTCCGGAGGTGGAAGCGGGGCAACTACGCCATCGACGCAAACGGCGACGCCGGCCATGCAGGGAGCGAACGCGTCGGCAGCGGGTCAACCGCCTGCCCTTGCCGCGCCACCGGCGCCAGCGCCAGGCGCAGTTGCAGGTAGTCCGATGGCGCAGCCACGTACGAACAGGAGTCAAGCAAATCAGGCGGCTGCGCCTCCAGCAGAAACGGGCCCATCGGCGGAGGAGATCGCCGCGCAGAAGAAGTTGCTTGACGATCTGGAGACAGAGGCTGATCAGCTTGACAGTCGCGCCTCTGCGGTCGAGAGCAGCTTGAGTGCGATGGAGCAGCAAATGCGCGAGAGCGGCCTGGGTTTACGGGGAGATATTGTGGCTTCGCGCGCTAACATGCTGAACGACATGGCAAAGGCAAAAGAAGCACTGCAAGGATTGGACACGGACCGCGCAAAGAAGTATCTGGACCAAGCGAATCACGAAATGGAAAAGCTGGAGGCGTTTCTTGGACGGCGATAACTGCGCTGTCCGTATCGGGGCCGTGAAACTATAATGAGTAGTTGTCGTCTAACCAATTGAATATGAGTTTTCCCCCCGATCAACCTAACCCAACAGAATCCCGTCCTCCAACGCCAGCGGATCAAGTGAACGAAAATACCGCGAGCCGTGACTCGCGGCGAAAGCCGATGATTTCCGGCTGGCTGCGGGACGTCGCCATCTCGCTCGCCGTCTCCGCGTTCTTCATCATCTTCCTTTACCAGCCGGTGAAGGTGGAAGGCACCAGCATGATGCCCACCCTCCAGGATCAGGAGCGGGTTTTCATCAACAAATTTGTTTATAAGCTGGAGCCGATCGAGCGCGGCGATGTCATCGTCTTCCGATATCCGCGGGATCCGGCGAAGAGCTACATCAAGCGCGTGATTGCCGTAGCCGGCGACCGCGTCCGCATCGAAGCCGGAATTGTCTTTGTGAATGGGGAGCGTCTGCAGGAACCCTATTTGCCTCGAATGTACGAAGACGTGCGCTCTTATCCGGAGATCGTGGTGCCGCCGCATTGCTATTTCGTGCTCGGCGACCATCGCAATCTGTCCAACGATAGCCGTGATTTTGGCCCGGTGGACGAGAGCTTCATTTACGGCAAAGCGGTGTTTGGCTATTGGCCGGTTGCGAAGCTGGGCACGCTGCGGTGAGTTAGCTTAGCTGTTCCTCTACTCAGGTAGTGCGAGCCTTCGGCGAACAAGTCGCAAGTGGGCGTCGCCGCTCCCGCGCCTTCCACCAACGCTGTTCCCTTACATTCCACATTTTCGGCAACACCGCGCACTGGATTTGGTTGCTCGCAAGGCGATCCGCAATGCAGAAATATTTACAGGTGACTGCGGCGCAAGAAAGCGCAACTAATTACTATGTTTTTGGTTTTCTGAAATGAAGCAGTAGGAAAGTGAATGTGCAAGATCAGCGGCGAAGTTGCCGTTACTACTCGCACTGGCCGAGCGGTGGATGATCGGACACGAAAAGGAGAAACATGAGAACATTCCGTTACAGCCGGATGTTGGTGGTAGCTCTTATTATGGCCGCGCTGCCCTTGTCGCTAAGCGCGGGCGTCTTTATTTCCGTTGGCTTTGGGCCACCCCCGTTACCCGTATATAGTCAGCCGTTGTGCCCGGCGCCAGGTTATATCTGGACACCTGGTTATTGGGCGTATGGACCCTATGGATATTACTGGGTACCGGGAACGTGGGTGATGGCTCCGGTTGCCGGCTACCTCTGGACGCCGGGATACTGGGGATGGGGCGGATCAGCCTTCATCTGGCATGTGGGTTATTGGGGTCCGACCGTCGGCTTCTATGGCGGCATCAACTACGGATTCGGTTACACCGGCAATGGCTACTACGGTGGACAATGGCGCAACGGAGCGTTCTACTACAACCGCTCGGTGAACAACATCAACGTCACCAACATTCATAACGTCTACAACACGACGGTTGTGAACAACGTGACGGTGAACCGCGTCAGCTATAACGGCGGACAGGGCGGCATCACGGCGCGGCCCACTGCAGCGCAGGAAGCGGCGGCCAATCAACGTCACGTGGAGATGACGAGCGCTCAAACCCAGCACGAGCAGGCGGCAAGCCAGAACCACCAGTTATTGGCATCGGTGAATCATGGACGTCCGGCCATTGCGGCGACTGCAAAACCGGCCGACTTCAAATCAGGTGTGGAGGCAGCGAGGAATGCTCCGGTTAACACCCCGGCGACGCGCCCGCAACCAAACAACGCGAAAGCTGCGCAGCCCAGCAAGGGAAATGTTGCGTATCCCAATACGACGGAGGCAAACGTAGCTCATCCGAGCAACAACGTACCGCGTCCGCCGGCGAGCAATACCACGCCGCACCCGAGCACGGCAGCCGTGCCGCGTCCTCCGGCGCATCAAAACACACCACGGCCGAACAATGCCGAGGCTCCTCATTCGAGTAGCCCGACGGTCGCACACAATACTTCACGACCGGCGTCATCGGAAGCGCCAAGAGAGGTTCCACGGCCTCCAGCTAACGAGAACCGGGCCGAACCTTCTTCCCATGCGAATACTGCGACTTCGCATGCCAGCGAACCGAGCCGGAGTCAGCCGAGCCGGAGCGCTGCGCCGGAACGAAGCGCGCCACAAACGCGCGAGAGCGCACCTCGACCGCAGTCACACGAAAGCGCACCGAAGCCAGAGTCGCATGAATCCGGCCGCAGTGATGAGCCGCGATAAACTACAGGCAGTTTGAGATAGGAATGATTTGGCTGAGGCGGTCAAAGTTGATGATCGCCTCAAGCCGTAGCAATTCAGGGTCGGATCTGAAAGACCACGCCCAATCCGTTCGCACCGCCGTCCGACGCAGTGCCGTATAGATTACCTGCGGAATCGAATGCGAGACTGCACATCGGATTGCCTCCGTCCACGCCGCCGGTGAAATCGTGCAATGAACTATAGGTCCAGCCTCCATCTGTGGCTGTCAGCTTAAACACGGATCCAAAGCCATACTGACCATCGCCGAAGGTCGTTCCGTAAAGATTGCCGTTATCGTCCATCACCAGCTTGTCGTAAGGTCCGAGATCGATCCCACCGCTAAGCCCGTAGAGGAAGTTGTAGGACCAATTCCCGCCGCCGGAAGGCGTCAGTTCAAAAACTGTGCCGCCTCCATCCGGGCTGTGGACTGTCGTGCCGTAGAGATTTCCGGACGAATCGGAGATGAGCCCGCCTTGCGGCGAAGCGCCGTCATCACCCTGGAAGGTAAAGCCATGAATCGTGCTTTCGGTCCAGCCCGAACCAGATGGCGTCAGCTTGTAGACGGCGCCGTAATTATGGGGGCCATTTTGCGAGAAGATACCGTAAAGGTTGCCGTTCTGGTCGAATGTGACACCTCCCCACGCGTATTCTCCGTCGCCATTTCCTTGCGCCTGATACAGAAGGTCCTCGGTCCACTGGCCGCTCGCGGGAGTGAGACTGTAGATCAGTCCGAAACCAGCCGAGCCTCCAGCACTTGTGGTGCCGTAGATCTTTCCGGAAGAATCGAAAGTGAGATCACCTTGAGGATAGGATCCATCATTGCCGGAGAAACGAAAGAGTATGGTCGAGTTCCAACTGAAAAGCACTGAGACGGGCGCGCGCGCGGTTGGTGACAACTCGTAAACCGTCCCGCAACCGTGGTACCCGCTGATATTGGTGCAAGACCCTCCGCCGCCGGCCGAGGTTGAGCCGTAGAGCACGCCGTCAGCTCCTATGACTGGTCTGGCGACCGGACCGGCTCCGTCGTTGCCTCCGGTGAATTGGTAGAGCGGATTCAGCAGCCATCCCGATCCGGAATTCCGAAGCCGAAAAACCGTGCCCATGTGGCGGGTGCCGCCTGCGAAGGTTGTGCCGTAGATCTCGCCGGCGCTGTCGACACTCACTCCCGCAAAGGGATTCGCGCCGTCCTGTTGGCCGGTGAAGTTATAAATCACATTGTAAGTTTGAGCTTGCGCGAGTTGCGCGATGCTCGCCGTCATGAGAATTACAGTGAAGATGAGGAGTAGCGTCCGCAGCACATCTTTGGCCGTGCTTCTGCAATCGCTGACCTTCTTATGGTTGGTTAACACAACAATTTCCCTTTTCTCGGCCAGAGAAATGTTTTTCGTGCTCATACCTGTTTCTGGGAGAAATGCGGTCGTCGATACCAACTGTCGACCGCCGAGGCTCGACTTCTACCTCAAGCGTATGCCGCTGGCTCACGATACGGAAAGTTACGAAAGTGCAAGAGCGGCTATTGTACTTTCGTAACCAGGTAAATCACTGAGAGAAGGTCGCGAAAACTAAGGCCCGGAGATTCAACCGCCAGCGCAAGAGAAGACCATTGCGGCACAGCGCGGCGGTCGCACCGCGAGAACGAATTCAACGGTGACTCAATACTTTGAACTGAAGTGGCCTTACGAGGCGCAGATGACTAAGCTGCGAAGCGCATCGCACAAAGGGTTGTCACGGTTGAGTCTTGTCTTGCTGTCCTGACCCGACAGTGAGCTGGCAACAAAATCAATCATCACAAGGTGGGACGATTCTCAACACGGGATTGAGATCGGTCAAGGGTTTTAGCTGTATATTCACGTTCCCGGTAACAAATCAGGAACCCTGTCCACGACCGGTACCAGCAATCAAATAAAATTCGAGATGCTGCCACTGGAATCCGCCAAATTGAATAACTTTGCGTCCGGGAAGGCGGCGCTCTAATGCAGCTTTACTTCCGGCGGCGGCTACAACAATGTGATCGCTTGCGGGGATCTCATTGTTCTCGTAGCTGGAGACACGATGATTGCGATAGAACGCTAATCCATACTGCACAGCGGGAGAGACGCCATAGACGGCGATGTCGGGGATGCGGCCGATATCGGTTTCCTGCAAGGTCTGTTGCACGGGACGTTCCGACACCAGGATGTTGATCATGGGCGCAGTGCCGCGCAGGATAAGTGCGAACGCAATGACCGCCGGCACCAGGGTGGCGAAACGCATAGCGCGATAGCCCTGATTTTCCATGGTGAACCACAGCATCACAACCGTCGCAATCGCCAGCGACGCGGCAACCACGATAACGTGAAGCGGCAAAGGCAGCTTCAACAACTTGAAGGGCACAATAAACGAAGCCGCCAGCATCCCTCCCGCTAACAACGCGTGCAGCAGCACGAGCCACATCGCGGGCTTCGAGGCTTCCTGTTCACGACGCAAAATGAAGTTGGCGAGGACGATTGTTCCCGCGGGAATGGAAGGCAGAATGTATCCCGCCAGTTTCGAATGTGAGAACGAAAAGAAGACGATGGGAATGAGGAACCACAGTGTTAGAAAGGTGCGCAAGTCTTCCTGCCCGGCCGGCTGTTGCACGGAGAAGCGCCAGTCGCGCAGCGCATCCACGATGGCGGCAACGGCGAAGACGGCCCACGGCACCAGCGCGAGCAACGCTACCGGCAGATAAAACCAGAACGGTTCAGGATGGTGATACAGGTTGCTGGTGAAGCGCTCCAGGTTTTGCTGGAGGAAGAAGACGCGGAAGAATTCGGGGTTCACGCGTTGCACGGCTATAAACCATGGCGACACAACCACGAGGTAAAGCACGATCCCGATCGGCGAAAGAGTGCGGAGGATGAGCTTCGCATCGCGCCGCAAAGCGGCAAAAAGCACGATGATGACCGCCGCAAGGAATATCGCGACCGGCCCTTTGGCTAATGTCGCCAGACCGCAAAAGAAGTAAAAGGCGAGCAGCCAGCGTTTGCGTTGGCTTACATACCATCCGAACCAGGACAGCATGGCGACGGTAAATGTCGCCGTCAGCGGCATGTCAGTTGACGCGCTGCGGCCGAAGCCGATGATCATCACGGCGGATGCAGTGATCAGCGCGGCATCCAGTTGCATGCCACGGCGAAAGCGCCGCGCCCAAACGTAAATGAAGATAATCAGCAGGGCAGACAACACGGCTACAGGCAGGCGCGCCGCGACATCGCTGACCCCGCCGGCACCTTTGTACGCTAGCATCGCGCACCAGTAGTAGAGCGGTGGCTTTTCCAACCAAGGCACTCCGTAGAGATAAGGCGTCACCCAGTCGTGACGAGCCAGCATCTCCCGCGCGACCTGCGCATAGCGGGGCTCGTCAGCGCCAACCAGACCGATGATTTGAAGTCCGAGCAGGAAGAAGTATCCGCAGAAAGCGAAGAGAGCAAGAGCATCGGGGGAACGACGAGCGTGATCGGTGAGGATGGGAGTGGGAGTCGGACGCAAAGAATATTCTACCGCGGAAAACCGGGGACTCGATTGCCAGTCAAAAGGGCGGAGCGGCGCTTCAGCGGCGCCATTTCAATACTGGGTAATGAAGCCGGCTTTAGCCGCTGAGGTCAGACGAAGCATTGCCTTCTGTGGTTATTGCACGTGCGAGTCGTAGCCGCGGATGCGGAGCTGCGCGACCAGGCGCTCGACCGCGACCGAAAGAGGTCCTTCTACAGCGCAACCGCTGGCGCACTCGTGTCCGCCGCCGCCGAAAGCCGCGGCCACAGCTGCGACATTTACCAGTCCCTTGCTGCGCAAGCTTACGCGGAAACGGTCAGCCGACTCCTCGCGAAAGAAGAGTGCGACTTCGATACCTTGAATCGCGAGCGCATAGTTCACCAGCCCTTCGCAATCCTCGTCGTTGGCCTGGCAATGCTCCATGGTGGCACGATCCACGTGCATCCAGGCCAGGGTGCCATCGCGATTTAGACTGCTCAGCGCGGCGCCCAGCAGGCGCATCTTCGAGAGCTGCGTGGAAAAGTAAATGTTATGGGCGATACGCACCGGATCGGCGCCGGAACGCACCAGTTCCTGTGCGAGAGCGAAGGTCCGCTCGGTGGTGCCGTGAAAACAGAACGAGCCGGTGTCGGTCAACACCGCGGTGTAGAGACAAGTAGCGACCTCAGGTGAGACCTTGACGCCGGCTTCGCGAGCCAGGCGGAAGATCATCTCCGCGGTCGCGCAGGCGTTGGGATCGATCCAATTGACATCCGCAAAAGGACGGGCTGTGGCGTGGTGATCGATGTTGATGAGGTAGTGGCGATCGAGACCGGTCAGGCGGGTGCGCGCCACGCTGTCGCATTCCAGAATGATGACGGCCTCAGCCTCGGGCGCCTGCTCGGTGTTCTGCAGCACCGACTCGGCGAAGGGCAGCGGCCCGTAGATACCAGGCACTCCGTCACGCAGCACAACGCTTGCCTGCTTGCCCATACTGCGCAGAATCTGCGCACAGGCGAGAGTGGATCCTACCGCATCGCCGTCAGGACGCGCGTGGGAGGTGAGGATGAACCTCTGTCTTCTACCAATCTGATTCAGAACTTCGTCCAGCATGGCCGTGGTAAGAAATTAGTAACTGGTAATTAGTAACTAGCAATTAGCAAGAGTCGCTCTTCGACCTTCGCTGCACGCACGTTGGAAGAGCAAAGCTAGTTACTAATTACTAGTTACTAGTTACTTCTTTTCCTCTTCTCAATCCTTTGCAACAGCTCTTCAATCCGCCCGCCGTACTGTTCGGAACGGTCCAGCACGAAAAAGATCTCAGGAGCTTGCCGCACTCCCAGTCGCCGGGTCAACTCGTGGCGGATATAGCCCCGGGCGGCGTTCAATCCTTCCAGGCTTTGCTCGGCTTCGTCGTCGTTGCCGTCAGCGACGACGAACACCCGCGCCGTCTTGCCGTCTGCGCCTAAATGCACCTCGGTGACGCTGACCAGACCAATGCGCGGATCACCCAACTCGCCTTCCACCAGGGCGACGATCTCTTCGCGCAGCGTCTCCTGCAATCGTTCGCGATGGTGCTTCTGTCCCCGGTTCTCCATAACAGCCATCAGCAATTAGCAATTAGCTCTTCGTTCATCCTCGTCGTGTTCCAGTAAGCAGACTCTGCGCCGTTCGGTAAAAGTTAAATGCTAACTGCCAAATGCTAACTCGAACGTTAGAGCATACGCCTGTTGGTGAAACAAGCGGTGATAACTATCACGGTTCCCCGGTTAAATGACCGCCGATTTCCGCTTCGTGAACGAAGTCCAAGAACGACTCAGTAACTTCGCCGCCGCTGTTGTTGGCTACTCGTACGGCGTGGCGCTCGACGTTGTGCATCAGGCCCGCGAGGTAATCACGCGAGTCGGAGATGCTGACCACTCCCAAGGTTGCGCGCTGCCAGGCATTGCTGGCATCGAGTTCGGCGACGGCGACGTTGAAGTGGTTGCGCAAGCTGTCCTTAACGCTGCGCACCACCTGACGCTTGTCCTTGAGCGAGTGCGCGCCCTCGATGCGAATCTCCAGCGTGAGATACGCGATCATCGTGATCCTACTTGTACAACGTCCCGGATACCGGCTCCTCGTTGAGGATCAGTTCCGGGACGATGAATGGTGTCGCCGCTAACCGCAGATCCCTCGTCGGGCTGAAGCTCACCCCAACAAGCGCAAAGTCGGCGCTTGTCGGAGACCCGATTTGCCCTCCTCGGGATGACAAATTAATTTAGTACGCACTCGGCACGACTAAAGAGTCTGCGGGAGGACCTTGCCGTCCCTGAAGGGACTCGGTTTTTTCCCCACTCAACCCAGCTCTCCGCCTTCGGCTCCGTGCTGGGCTAAGTTATGCCGTGCCTGCGGCACTGGATTTCGTTGTTCGTATTCCACTGCCGCGCTCGCAACCATCGCGTTCTCGCGCAGACTCTAAGGCCGTGCCCTGATACGAAGCTTCTGTTACAAACAACCCGCCGGTATAGGCCATGGTTGCCAGCCGATTATCCACACTGACAACCGATTTACACAAACGCTTCGGCGGCGACGCGCTCGGTCACGAACACCTCGATCACGTCGCCGACTTTGATGTCGCCGTAGTTCGTAATCGAGATGCCGCACTCCATGCCGTTGCGCACTTCGTTGACATCTTCCTTGAAGCGCCGCACCGAACCGATCTTGCCTTTGAAGACGACGACATTGTCGCGTAGCAGCCGGACTTCGGCATCGCGCTTGACCACGCCATCGCTGACATAGCAACCGGCGATGGTGCCGACCTTGGGCACGCGGAAGGTATCACGAACCTCGGCACGTCCGAGATACGTTTCCTTGATGATCGGTTCCAGCAAGCCGGTCATGGCGCGCTTGATCTCGTCCTGCAATTCGTAAATGATCGAATGCAGGCGGATGTCGACTTTCTCCTGCTCCGCCAGCTCCTGCGCCTTGCGCTCCGGCCGCACGTTGAAGCCGATGATGACGGCATTCGATGCTGAAGCCAGCAACACATCGCTCTCCGTGATAGCGCCGACCGAGGCGCGCATGATGTTGATCTTCACGCGATCGTTCGAGAGCTTGGTCAGCAAGTCGCTGAGCACTTCAACCGAGCCGCCCACATCGGCCTTGAGGATGATGAAGAGCTCCTTCTGGCCGGCGGTCTTGAGCTGCTCGGCCAAGCCTTCCAGCGAAACGCGCGAGCTCTTGGCCAACGTGGCTTCGCGAGCTTTGCCTTCGCGGTACTCGGAGATGCCGCGCGCCTTTTCGCGATCGGCAACGGCGACGAGCTGATCGCCGGCTTGCGGCAAACCTTCGAGGCCGAGAATCTCAACCGGGGTTGCCGGACCGGCAGCGTCGAGCGCTGCACCGCGATCGTTGAACATGGCGCGCACTTTGCCGAAGACGTTGCCGACGACAAAGTTGTCGCTGTTGTGCAGCGTGCCGTTCTGCACCAACACGGTGGCGACGGGACCGCGTCCGCGATCGAGCTTGGCTTCGAGAACGGTGCCGCTCGCCAACCGATCAGGCACAGCCTTCAGATCCTGCAGATCGGCGACCAGACAGATCATTTCCATCAGCAAATTGAGGTTGGTCTTCTGCTTGGCGGAAACATCGACGAAGACCGTAGTGCCACCCCAATCTTCCGGCATCAGGCCGCGATCGGCGAGCTGCTTCTTCACGCGATCGGGCAGCGCTTCGGGCTTATCGATTTTATTGACCGCGACGATGATCGGCACATTCGCCGCCTTGGCGTGATCAATGGCTTCGAGCGTCTGCGGCATCACGCCGTCATCGGCGGCGACGACCAGCACGACGATGTCGGTGACTTTCGATCCGCGAGCACGCATGCGAGTGAACGCTTCGTGACCCGGGGTATCGAGGAAGACGATCTCGCGTCCGTAGGCGGGAGAGTTGGGATCGGTGATCGCAACTTTGTAGGCGCCGATATGCTGGGTGATTCCGCCGGCTTCGCCTTCGGCGACGTTGGTGGAGCGAATTGCATCGAGCAGGCTGGTCTTGCCGTGATCGACGTGGCCCATGATGGTCACGACCGGGGGACGAGGAACGGCCTGCGCGCCGCCATCTTCACCAGCGCTTTCGGCGGGCGCGGTGTCCTGCGCCAGCTGCTGCTCGAAAGTGATCACAGCGGTCTCGGCGCCGAAGTGGCGAGCCATATCGGAGGCGAGATCGGAATCGAGCGTCTGGTTAACGGTGGCGAAGACACCGCGCGCCAACAAGCGAGCGATAAGATCCTTGGCGCGAATTTCCAGCTTCTCCGCGAGATCTTTCACGCTGATGCCTTCGGGAATTGTGATGCTGCGTGTGATGGGCAGCGGCTCGCTGGAGAGCGAGAGACGCGGCGGCGGAACGAAGCCCTTCATCGGGCCTTCTTTCACACCACGCGGAATGTAACGCTGTCCGGGACGCGCAGGACGTCCCATGGGACGTTGTCCGGTCGGCGGAGGCGGCGCTCCAACACCGGCACCAGCGCCAAATCCAGGACGAGTTCCCGGCGCGCCGGAACGCGTGGGATGCGGGCCGCGACGTTCGCCCGGCCGTATCGGCGGACGCGAACCAGGCGCGCCGCTGGGCGGGGCTCCGGGACGCGGACGCTGGAAGATGGGCTTGCCACGCTCCGGCATGACCTGGCGTGCCGGAGTCGTGCTCGCCGCAGGACGTGCCGGTGCCGAGTAAACAGGACGCGGTCCGGTTTGCGGAACAATCAGACGCCGCGGCGCGTGAGCTGGGCCACCACTGGCAGGCGGCTGTCCCGGACGCGATGGTGCGGCAGGACGTGCGCCAGCCGGCACTGAAGATGCCGGCGCTGCCGGACGGACGGGCGGAGCAGAAGGCGGCGGCGTTGCGACCTCAGGCGCGATATCGGCAACGGTTTCGAGCGTCGAGACGCTCTCCGGTTCCTGGAGTAGAGCTACTTGATCTTCGATGGTTGGCTCCGACGGCTTCGCAGCCTCAGAAACAGTGGGGACATGGGCCGTCGGCGCAGCCGGAGGCGCCGGAGGTTTGGGCCGGGTGATTACTGGCGCCGGTGGACGCGGCACCGATTGCGGCGTGATGAAACGAGGCGCAGGCTTCGACTCTGCGGGGGTTGCGGCTTGCGAACTCGCGGCAACAACCGGAGGCGCGGGCTTCGGCGGAGCAGGCGGAGCCACCGTCGGGCGCGCCGCGCCGGGCGTGGCGTGGCTCGCAGGCGTAGCAGGACGCGGAGGCGTAACAGGTTGAGCAGCCCGTTGCGTGATCGCCTTCAGCACGTCACCGGGTTTGGAGATGTGCGAGAGATCGATCTTGGGCTTGAACTCATCGGCCGCACTCGAGGCAGCAGCGCGCGAGCCGCGGCCGCTGCCGGGCTCATGCTCGGCAAAATATTTTTTCACGCGCTCGGCTTCATCTTCTTCGATGGAACTGGAGTGCGTTTTCTTTTCAGTTACGCCGACCTTCGGCAGAACGTCGAGGATGGCCTTGCTCTTGACCTCGAGTTCTCTTGCCAGATCGTTGATTCGAATCTTGTGCAGCATTCCGCCCTGTTTCCTCCGTTATGTCCCGTACGGGTTACGCCTGCATAGCATCCTCACGGTGTGGTTTGTTTTGCGACCTGTTGGGGCTAAAGCCCCTGATCAAAATGAATAGCTCTTTCGGCGCAGCTAAAGCTGCGCCCCTTCAAAACGCTGCGAAGTGGTGTCCGCCCGTTCAAAGCGCTGCGAAGTGGTGTCCGCCGCTCCGCAAATGACAATCGATAACCGCCTTACCGTTTCTGGCCCGGCTCTTCTTCGTCGGGAACGTTCTCGTTCGGAGTTTCCGGACGATCGTGAATCGGCAGCTCAGATTCGTCGGCGAGCGGGGCGTTCTCGACGCCGTCAACGACCTCGGCTTCGAAGGCCTGGCCTTCGTCGACTAACTCTTCTACGCTCTCGGAAGAAGCCACGGGTACGTCGGGCAGAGCTTCTTCATCGCCCGACTGACCACCTTCTTCCGACGGCTCGACATCGCTCTCAGCAGTCGGTTCGACCAGCGATTCAGGCACTTCGTCATCGCGCTCAGCGCGATCGACTTCATCCGGCGTTTCGCCGGCTTCCTCGTCGGTTTCAACAGCCTCTTCCGCTGCTAACTCGCGAGCCTCTTCTTCCGCCGAGACATCTTCGCCGAGATCTTCGCCACCCGGTTCGTCTTCGCCGGCAGCAGCCATACTCTCCACCGGCACCTCGCCTTCGGCCAAAGCTTCGGCTGGCGCTTCACCTTCGGGTAAAACTTCGCCCTCGACTACAGCTTCGCCTTCCGGCACGGTTTCGCCTTCGGCCAGCACGCCTTCTTCGCCGCCTTCCACCGCTTCCAGGCTGGAGAAATAATTGTTGACCGCGATGCTGATCTTCTCGACCGTCTTGGGACCAACGCCGGGCACTTCTTCCAGTTGCTCCGGAGTCATGTCGGCGACGGCTTCAACCGTGGTGATTCCGGCCGCCACCAGCTTCTCGATGATTCCGGGCTCGAGATCAGGCACTGACTCCAGTGGAGTGGTCTGCACCATGACGCCGCGCATCTGCTCTTCGACTTCCTGGCGCTTCTCTTCTTCGCTCTTGATGTCGATCTTCCAACCCAACAGCTTGGCGGCCAGGCGAACGTTCTGTCCCTTCTTGCCGATGGCCAGCGACAATTGGCTGTCGTCGACGATCACTTCCAGATGCTTTTCCTGGCCTTCGAGCACGGTGACGCGGCTGACCTTCGCCGGCTGCAAAGCCTTCTCGGCGAAGACCACGGGATCTTCGTGATACTCGATGATGTCGATCTTCTCGCCGCGCAGCTCGCGAATGATGGACTGCACGCGCATGCCCTTCATGCCGACGCACGCGCCGACGGGATCGACGTCTTTGTCTTTCGACATGACGGCGATCTTGGTGCGCTCGCCGGCCTCACGCGCGATGGCGCGAATGACTACGGTGTTGTCGTAGATCTCGGGAACTTCGGTCTGGAACAAATGGGAGACCAGCTCCGGCACGGCGCGCGAAACCACAACCTGCGGGCCTTTCGACGCTTTCTCCACACGAGTGATGACAACGCGAACGCGCTCGCCCGGGGCGAAGGATTCCAGACGTGACTGCTCCTTGCGCGGCATGCGGCCTTCGGCCTTGCCCAGGTCGACGATGACGTCCTGACCTTCGGTGCGCTTGACGGTGATGTTCAGGATCTCGCCCACGCGTCCGATGTACTCGTTGTAAACCGTGTCGCGCTCGGCCTCGCGCACCTTCTGAAAGATGACCTGCTTGGCCAGTTGCGCCGCAATGCGGCCCAGAACGTCGGTTGGCTTATAGGTACGCAACTCGCCGCCAACTTCGGCGGCGGGATCGATACGCTTGGCCTCGTCGAGGGTGATCTGCGCGATGGGATCCTCGACCTGCTCCGGAGTCTCCACGATGGAGCGCACCGCGAAAGCGCGGATCTGGCCGGACTCCTTGTCGAGCTCGGCGCGCAGGTTTTCCTGCGTCTTGTAATACTTTCGGGTGGCTACGACGATGGCATCCTCGACCGCGCCCACGACGATCTGTGGGTCGATGCCTTTTTCCCGGCTGAGAGCGTCGATTACGTTGTACAGTTCACTCGCCATAGTTCGTGCCACCTTGCCTGATTCGAAAAACCGCTGTCATCCTGAACGCGGGCGGCCCGATTTTTGGCCGCCGGAGTCGAAGGATTCCAGCAATGATTTTGTGCCGTCCCTACGGGACTCAGTTTCGTTCTTTGCCCTACCCAGCACTCCGCTTCGCTTCGTGCTGGGCTAGACTGTTTCGCGCCTATGGCGCTCGATTTTCGGTGCGCGAACTCTCACGGTTCCAATGAGTCTGAAAATTGGCGAAAACGGCAAATCACACGTGGAGGCTTGCACGTCTTCAGCGCTCAGGAACCAGGTTCGCCTCTAGAGCTCGGGAACCAGGTTCGCCTTTTCAATGTTGCGAAGTTCAATTTCAACTTCGCTGCCGGGCTCGACTGCTTCGTGTTTTTTTGACTTCTTCCTGCCGCTCAGCTCCAGCGTGATTCGGCCGTCGTGCAAAGCCTTCAGGCGCCCTTCAAAATGCCGATTGCCGTTCACCGGATCGAGCGTCATCAACTTGACCAGGCTGCCGACGAATCGCTGATAATCTTCCGGCTTCGACAGTTTGCGATCCAGTCCCGGCGACGAAACTTCCAGCATGTACGAGCCGCCGGGAACGGCATCCTCGACGTCAAAAATCGTGCCTGCCTCGCGGCTGAAGTTGGCGCAATCTTCGTGCGTCACGCCGCCCGGCTTGTCGATGTAGACCCGCAGCATTCGAGCCTTACCACCGCCGGACAGCTCGAGGTCGACTAACTCCAACCCGCTCGACTGCGCCACGCGTTCGGCGATCTCGCGAATTTTGTCCAGCCCGGCCATCGGCTTCCTTCACGCCCCCGGAGGCTAAGCACAGAGCGCCCGTCAGGCTCTCGCTACCACCTGGACTCGCCGTGCTCCAGCGGATTACGGGGTGGAAATAAAAAGTGGGCGATCGCCCACCGATGTGCTTCGCCGAATCTGCACGGGCTCGCTGCCACGCCGGGAGCCGCTGACAGGAACCTCAAAACACAACAGTACTTCGTCAAATATACGCCCGAAATGAGCAAAACTCAACCGCATTTGGCATGCGGAAGTGCGTCAGTTGATCCTGTTTCCTCACATCTCCACCCATTGTAGCGGCCGGCGAGGGCTGGCGTGCGCGATTACCTTGGGATAGCCCATCACAAAGACGAAAGTAGGCTGCCATGCGGGATCGCCGGTGATTTCGTTCAGCAGCGCGACGTACGATGGCGGTTTATTCAGCCAGCGCTGGTGATCCACCATCTCGACTGTCTCGTTGTCTGGACGTGCCGCGATGCCTCGGGCAGTGGCGAAAAGATGCGCGCGCTGCCAGGTTCTGCCAGCCAGTAAACACTGCTGTTGATCATAACGGTCGCGTACCGCGATGACGCCTACCAACGGCGCGCTGAGCATTTGCGCAGCATAGGGATCCTGGCCGCGATGAGGTGAGCCGAGCCACATCAGCATGCGCTGCGGTACGGTTTTGGCGATGACCGTGTCAAGCGGCGTGAGACCAAACGCGTCGATGGTCAGGCCGTCACGATATTTCTGGACAGCACTCCACTTCAAGCGGAACCAGGGATGACTACCCGCCAGAACGGCTGGATCGGAATAGATTTCCTGGTTTGCTGCGGCGCTGATTTTGACGATGTTGCGGCGCTGGGCTTCCTCGGTGAAGAGAAAGACCTTGACGTCCGCGTCATCCGGCGGCAGATGGCTGAGCGCCTCCATGAAATCGGGTGGCAAAAGTCGGGTTGGATCGTAAGGGCCGCGGTTGGTGTGACGATGTGGAATCGCGCTGTAGAGTTCGCTCTCCTCGCGCTTAAGGGGCGTGAGGTCGATGCGCGCCAGCAGTTGTGGCTTGGGTTGGGCGGGAATCAGGCCAAGCTTTCCCGGCACCAGCGTCGTCTTGGCGGCATAGCCGTTAGCCGGAGCCGCAAGCAAGAGGTTTTCCAGAGCACATCCCATGCCGATGTGCTCTTCGCGCAGATAGGGATCGAGCGCTCCGGTGTTGCGGCTGGTGTCGATGTGCAACTCGATGGCGGAATCGCTAACCTTGAACAGCCAGGGTTGCGTATTGTGGGGGCTGGCAGCGAGGATGGCGGCGCTCACCAGCGCAAGAGGACTATCCTTTGCATTGCGCCAATCCTTCCACGGTTGGTAAGCCGGACCGTCGCCGGTGCTGAAGACGCCCCGATCCCACGCTCGCCAGACGCCGCCACCGACAACCGCAACGGTCACAGCTCCCGCGCCTTTGAGGAAAGCTCTGCGCCGCATGGAACACCTCATCGCCAACTTACGACGGTTGGCCGCAGCCTCTTATTACTATACGTCGGAGTTCAACGGAAAGGATTCACCGGACGCTGGCTTGGGGCTGAGCCGCAGCGGGAGGCAGAGTCGGCAGATGCAACTTCCATAACAGCGCCGGGTCCAGATAAGCTCCTTGCCAGCGGACGGCGGTGTGCAGATGCGGTCCAGTGGCGCGGCCGGTCGCTCCCGAGAGGCCAATTTCCTGGCCCTTTTCGACCTTTTCGCCTTCTTTCACTTCAATGCGCGACAGATGCATGTAGAGCGTCATGAACTGCTGGCCGTGATCGATGATGACGCAGTTGCCTTCATAGAAAAGTGGCTGCGCCAGCACGACCTCGCCCGTATTGGCGGCCGTCACCGGTGAGCCCGGCTTGGCGTGGTAGTCCAATCCGCGATGAACGCTAGCCAGTTTGCCGTTGAAGGTTCGCCGCGTTCCGAAACCTTCCGAGACCGTCGTATCGATAGGGGGAACGAAGTTTCCCGACCACTCCGGTTCGGCAATCTCGTGGGAGAACGCTTCGTCTTTAATTTTCTTCTCGGCTTTTATGCGCTGCAGAGTCTCAGGATCGGGGGTGACGAATCGGTCCGGAACGCGCAGCGTCTCGGTGGGATAGTGCGCAGGCTCGACGAGCACATCGCGCTCTTCATGGATGACCTGGCCATCGGGGAGTGACACCTCAAGTTCAAGCTGGTAATTTCCGGGCTTGGCTTCGACATCGACGCCGGCCAATCCGTACCAGAGATGTTGTTTTTCGGCGGCGGGAAAAAAGACGATGTCGTGCCCCATCCATTTCCCATGCAGTTGGGATAGCGGCCTGGTTACGGTGACGGTGAAGAGGCAAGGAGATCCCGGCATGATGATTGGAGGATTCCAGGAAACGTTATGAAGCGGCGGCTGAGCCGCGGCCGCAGGTAGGAACAGGGACAGCACGAACAGAAGCGCGATAAATCTGCGAGCGGAATCAATCATCCGTAAACCAGGCACAAGTGTCTGACGTAGTCGCGGGCCATTTGGAAGACACGACGAATAGTGCTTCCAAAAGCGAAGCGCAAGGCGCGAATAGGATGACTGAAATGCGGCTGCTTCAGGCAGTAGCGGCAGTGGTTCGCCGCTGCTGGAAGCACTCTCGACAAAAGACTGGCCGGCCTTGCGTGGGTTTGAAGGGAACCGTCGTCTCCTTCCCACATCCCGAGCAGCTCGTTCGAGTTTCCACCTTGGGATAATTGCCCGGCGCCGTACTTCCCAGAGTTGAAGCTCGTTTGGCCTTGCAGGCTTTGCAACGTTTGGGTTCGTTCTTGAATTGTTTGTCGTGGAAGAATAGCTGTTCCCCGGCAGTGAATACGAAGTCAGCGCCGCAGTCGATACACTTCAGTACCTTATCCTGGAATTCCATGGAGAGTTGCTCCCTTCAGCCCGCGACTCCCAAGCACACGGACGGGGTCAACTTGCGAATGACAGGAGAACCGGACTGAGCGTTCCGTCTGGCAATCCGCAAATTCCAGTGCTCAGGTTACAACTCCCTGGGTTCGGCCCACCATGCTCACGAAGCATGGTCTAACTCAATAAAACTGCGGTGCGACTGGTAGTTACCCCACTGTAGGAATGAAAAAACGCAAGGGCCGCCTTGCGCACGGCGACCCTTCTGCAAATTAATCCTGCTCCTTACGAATCTTTTTACGATTACGTTTACGCGCTAAGGCTTCCTTAACACGTTTTTTTTCGCCTGGCTTGAGGTAGAAGGAATGGCGCTTCGCCTCTTTGATAATGTCCTCTTGCTGGACTGTGCGCTTAAAACGCCGGAGGGCATTTTCTAACGGTTCGCCTTCTTGAATACGAACTTCCGCCAAACAGGAAAACACCCCCAGACTCGTCCCTTATGGACAATTAGTAGTTATCCCCGTGTTTCAAATGGAAGTCAAGTAAAGACTTATGCCATCTTCTACTACCGGCGGGTAGCACTAAAGTTTGATTCCGTGTCTATGTGGCCTAAAAACTTACTCTTAGCGACAACTGCACTTGCCGAGGTGCGTAGGCGTTGGTAGGCGTCAGGAACTGTGAGTTCATCAGGAACTCGCCGGGATAGAGTGTTCCTTTCACGCTGGTCGTGTAATTAACAAACTCGCCGGCAGAATTGTAGAAGCCATCGTCGCTGATCTGTACCCGACTATTATTGCGATTGAATACGTTGAACGACTCAGCGATGAGATTCCAGACAACATGCTCTCCACATCGAATGGTGCGAGTAAGCCGCATGTC
The DNA here is from genome assembly GCA_963818905.1 of uncultured Acidobacteriaceae bacterium. Taxonomy (GTDB): domain Bacteria; phylum Acidobacteriota; class Terriglobia; order Terriglobales; family Acidobacteriaceae; genus Bog-257. The sequence continues at coordinate 42,145 of CAWFUE010000048.1, read as the reverse complement.
GGTGCTGAAATAGTCGGGGCCAAGGAACGCATTCCTCTCATAACCCGGCAGACGATCGTTGTAGATATTGCCATCGCCGTTGGGATCGCCCGCTATGGTTGCGTTCACTGGCCGTCCTGAGCCGGTGGTGACTACGCTGGAGAATTTCCAATTGTTGGTCAGCGTTTTGAGCTTCGCATCGTTGAAGTGAAATTTTGGTTCCGCGACCCAGGCGGCTACGAAACGGTTTCGCTGATCGTTGACGCTGGGACCCCATTCCAGCGAAGTGGCGTAGGCATTTTGTACATTGCCCGGCCGTCCTACGACGAGCGCGTCGGGTCCGTCATCCGTGGCCTTCGCCAACGTATAGCCGAGCTGAAAGTACATACCATGACTCATCGTCCGCTTCAGAGAGATGGTCATCCCGTTATAGATACTGGCGGCGTCACTCTGATAGGAGTTGATCGCGCCCAGTTGCGGATCGGGACGCTGCACCGGATTGATGCAAGGAGGATAGGGACAGCTGGCTGAAGGTGTGGTTTGCCAGTTTGCGAACGATGCGACCTGGTACATGCCAAGGTAGACCGAACCGGTATCGTTATAGACGGGATAGTCGACGATGGTAGGCGCGGGGAGATTCACATCCAGCGAGCGTATTTCGTGCACACCGCGAACATATTCATAGCTGAGGGTGCCAACGATACTGCGCCCGAACTCATGCTGGACCGCAAGGTTCGCTTGCTCGGTGTAAGGGGTTTCAAAGTTGGGCGCAAAGGCTGAAATGCTCGTCGTCACCAATCCAGCTATAGACTTCGGCGGATTGCAAACCAAAGTACCAGGCGGACAATTCACCAGCGGAGCTGGATAGGTAGGAAACAGCGCTGCCTGGGCGGGCTGCATCAGGTCAAGAAAAAGCTGGCTTTGTTGAATGCCATTGTCCATTGCGACCTGCGAAACATACATGGCAGGAATGGGCATATAGAAGATGCCTGCGCCCCCGCGAAGCACGGTCGTGTTCTTGTCGCGGAGCGAATACGCAAAGCCAAGTCTCGGCGAGAAGTTCGTCATGTTGGTTGGAACCTTACCCGATGCCGGATACAGCGGATTGCTATCCAGCGGGCCCGGCTCGAAGGTTTGCAGGTCATAGCGGATTCCCGCGTTCAGGGTGAAACTACGGGTCACGCGAATGGTGTCCTGCATGAAAGCCGCATAGTCGCGCGAATCGGGATGAGAGACGGAGTCGCCGAAGTCCTGCATGTAATAGCGCGCCACACCGTGAGCATAGGCGCGAAGCGGCGATAACGGCTCGCCATACTCCATGGGCTGGTAGGTCCAGGGGTTCACCTTCACGTTGTCAAAGTAATACTCGCCATTGAAGAGATAGGGATAGTAGTCATAAATCCAGGCCTGAATGAAGTCGCCGCCGAATTTCCAATGCACGCGGCCGGTGTCATAGCTGAGCGTCTCAGCAACATGGAGCTTGTTCTCACGCGTGTCGCGCGGCAGAGTGCTGGGCCCGCCGAATCCTTCCATCAGGTCGTAAATCTTGCTGAACGGCTGATCGGAGTTGGAGAGAAAATCCTGTACATCACGGGAGAATTGCACCCGCAGGTTGGTGGCAAATTTGTTGGTCCAGGAACTGATGAGCGAAGCGGCGAGGCTCTCGGTCTGCACGTTCTCGGTTCCATTGGCACTGGCTGCATATCCGGTGACCGGACTCGAAGGATCGAAGAAGATATTGTTCACGCCGCTCAGCCGCGAGGTGCTGATCCGGACAAAGGCCATCTGTTTGGGCGAAAGGTTGAAATCAATCTTGGCGAAGCCGGCATTGCCCTGCATGGTGGTGGGATAACTTCCGCCCATATTGTTCAAAGTTTGCGCGGCTGCGAAGACCAGGGCCTGATCGGTGTAATCGTAATCGGTGGGTTGAGGAACGATGCGGCTGGCGCCGTTGGCGAACTGCACGACCGACGGCACGGTGAGCAGGTGCTGATCGAAACCGCCATAAAAGAAGATGCGATCTTTCTTGAGGGGGCCGCCGATGGTGCCCCCGAACTGCTGTTGACGATCGTCAGGCTGGCTGCTGGCATAGGGCTGCTCGGCATCGAAGGCACGGTCGCGCAGATAGTAAAAACCTGTGCCATGCCAGTTGTTGGTTCCTGACTTGGTGGCCACGTTGAAGACGGCGCCGCCGGAGCGTCCCATCTCCGCGCTATAGGAATTTTTCGAGACCCGGAATTCCTGAATGACCTCGTTACTGAATTGATACGGCGCGCGATAGCCGCCACGGGCCTGAGCGAAAAAGGAATTGTTGTCGTCCGTACCATCGACCAGGAAGCTGTTTTGGAATCCGCGGACTCCGCCGACCGAGAGATCGCCGTTGGAATCGGAGGTGAGACCACGCGGGTCCTGGATGACGTCGGACGAGAGCAGGGCGAGATCGGTGAAGCGGCGTCCGTTGAGCGGCAAGCCGGAGATCGCCGATTGCGTCACCACATTGGAGATTTCGCCACTTTGACTTTCGACGACAATCGGAGTCGCGCTGACGGTGACTGTCTCCACGGGCGCCGCTGGAGCCAAACGCAACTGTACGACGGACACACCACCAACCAGCAGTTCGACGCCGCGGCTCGTCTTGGTTGCCATGCCCGGCGCGGAAGCGGTGACGTCGTAGCGGCCCGGAGGCAGCATTCCGAAATTAAAAGCGCCTTGCGCATCGGTGACAGCATGCAGACGGACGCCGCGCGAAGGATCGGAAACGACGATCGCGGCGGAGGCGATGCGGGCACCGCTGGCATCCTCAATGATGCCTTGCAACGAGGTCGAGCCATCCTGCGCGGCAACGGCGATGGGCAAAACGAAAGCCAGCGCGAAGCCGAGGACGAAGGTGCGAGCGAGATGCGAGCAGCGACGAAACGCCAAACCGGGACCAATCCGCATTGGGAATATCTCGTTAGCAGTTGCTGCTATTTATCTTGAAAAGAGGACTAGGATGTGGTCTGTGATGAGGTGCGATTTGGGTGGGTACGAAAGGTCAATGTCGGAGTGGGAAAGGCATTGTACTTTCGTAACTGTTTAAATTCTGGACAGGGAAGCAAGCGGGCTGCGAGGCGCGCGCCGGGGTTGGTCGGCAAGGCGCGCCGTGGTCGCCGGCAGCGCCTGCAGCAATGACTCGCGCAGTTCTCCATACAAATGTCACAGTTAGTTTCCATCAGTTATCGAATTGAATGCTTCGTATCAGGGCACGAGTTTACTCGTGCCGAAAAGGCGCTGATAGGAACGCGGGCTTCAGCCCCTGTCTGGCGTGCGCAGGGCCTAAAGCCCACTCCCCAGAAGGTAGATGTACGGCACGGCTGAAGCCGTGCCCTGATACGAATGTTCTCCGAACTGAAATCACCAGCGACCCTGGCGCAGAACGTCGGTGGTGTTCTCACGCCCTTGTGATGGCTGTCGTTGACCGCCGAAAATCGCACATGTTACCGTACTGAGTTACACCAACCTCGACTGCGCCTTCTGTGCGCGCAAGGATTCCATTTGTCTTCCGAAACTCAGGTTGCCGCGCCAGTTCGCAAGACTGCGCTGAATGCCGTCCATCGCCGGATGGGCGCGAAGATGGTCGACTTCAACGGCTGGGACATGCCCGTCGAATATCCCTCGGTGGGCGGCCTGATGAAGGAGCACGTCGCGGTGCGCACTGGCGTCGGCGTCTTCGACGTCAGTCACATGGGCGATATCCGCATCTCCGGCCCGCAAGCGCTGGAAGCCGTGCAGCACATCACCATGAACGACGCGGCTGGCATGAGCATCGGGCAATGCCGCTATTCGGCGATGCTGTATCCGCAGGGAACCTTCGTCGATGACGTAATCGTACATCGCATGGGCGAAGAAGATTACATGCTGGTGATCAACGCCGGCACGCGCGAGAAGGACGTCAGCTGGGTAACGGAGAACACACGCCAGTTCGATGTGAAGGTCGAGAACCTGAGCGACAACTACACGCAAATCGCGATCCAGGGTCCGAAGGGCGTGGACACCCTGCAGAAGCTGACCGACGCGGACCTGAGCAAGGTGAAGTTTTACTGGTTCACTCACGGAACCGTTTGCGGGCTGCCTAACATTTTGACCGCGCGCACCGGATATACGGCTGAGGACGGCTTCGAAATTTACGTGCCAACCGATGAAGCGACCAGCGCGCGCGTGTGGAACGAAGTGCTGGAAGCGGGCAAGGAATTCGGCATTGTGCCATGCGGCTTGGGCGCGCGTAATACGCTGCGGCTGGAAGGCAAGCTGCCGCTGTACGGACACGAGATCTCGCAAGACATCAACGTGTGGGAAGCCGGGCTGGATCGTTTTCTGAAGATGGAAAAAGGCAAGTTCACCGGACGCGAGGCGCTGGAGCGCGCGAAAGCTGAGGGCATTAAGCGTACGCTCGTTGGGCTGGAGTCGGTGGATCGCGGCATTCCCCGCGATGGTTATCCGGTCATGGATCTCAATTGCAAGGAAATTGGATACGTTACCAGCGGCTCGTACGCGCCGTTCCTGAAGAAAAATATTGCGCTGGCGTATGTGCCGATTGAGCAGTCGGAGATTGGCAATGAAGTGAATGTCCAGTGCCGGACGACGCCGGTAAAATGCAAGGTTGTGCCAACGCCGTTTTATAAGCGGCCGAAGAAGGCGTCGTAGTTCGTGTAATCAGTTTACGATTTTGACTTGTATCAGGGCACGACTTTAGTCGTGCCGAACAATGAGCCTTGAAAGTGGGCTTTAGCCCCTGCCCTCAGGAGAAGTACATGGCTTTCGGCGCGAGATGAAAAAGCAGGTCCCTCGACTGCGCCCGCGCCTGTTCTGGGAACAGTCGCGGGCTCCGCTCGGGATGACAATAAATTAAAGAAGCGCGTGGCGGCACGGCTGAAGCCGTGCCCTGATAGAAAACACGGATGGGAAGCGCAGTATTAAAAGCAGGGCCGATGAGATGGAACCAGCGAAATGTATTTAATTTGTTCGGCGCTGTGTGATGCGATCGCGCATTGAAAGTTGATGCTGAGGAGAAAGACATGGCTTATCCCGCGGATTACAAGTACACCAAGGAACACGAGTGGCTGAAGATCGACGGCGCGACCGGCGTCATCGGCATTACTGATTATGCGCAGAACTCGCTGGGCGATATTGTGTTCGTCGAGCTGCCCAAAGTCGGAACTGAAATCGCGGCCGGCAAGACGTTTGGCTCGGTGGAATCGGTGAAAGCGGTTTCCGATTTGTTCGCGCCCGTGTCGGGCACGGTAACAGAAGTCAACGAAGCGCTGAACACCGCGCCCGAGCAGGTGAACAAGGACGCCAACAAGACGTGGATGATCAAGGTCAATCTGAAAGACGCGGGCGAAGCCGCCCAGTTGTTGAGCAGCGCCGACTACGAAAAGTTCATCGCCGAAGAGGGCGGGCATTAAGAGCAGTAACTAGTAACTGGTAATTGGCCAAGAGCCAGAGCCGCAGAGCAAAGGCACGTTCAGCACCTCGGGCCTGCATCCGGCAGCGCGCAAACGCTATCTACATAAAGTTCTGAAAAGCAGATCCCTCGCCGATTAAAGTCGGCTCGGGATGGCAAACAATAAAGGGCACGGTGGACGCTGGCCTAAAGGCCAGCTCTACCAACATCATTTCGGCACGACTAAAGTCGTGTCGTGATACAAAACGTTGCAGCTGGACATTGCAGCAGCCTGTGAAGACATGCACTGAAACAAAGCCGTTCAGAGACCGACCTTATATTTCATTCTTAAAGTCGCCCAGGAAAGTTACAGGTACCCATGCGCTATCTTCCTAAATCGCAGTCCGATCGCGAAGTCATGTTGCGCGAGATCGGCGCGAAGTCCATCGACGATTTATTCGCCGGTATTCCCGCCGAGTATCGTCTCAAGCGCGATCTCGACATTCCGCGCCAGTATGCGGAGAGCGAGATCGTGGAATTCTTCCGCCAGCGCGCCGCCAACAGCGCGCAGGGTTACGCCACGTTTCTCGGCGCGGGCGCGTATTCGCATTACCGTCCTGTGGTGATCGATTCGCTGATCTCGCGCGGAGAATTCTTCACCGCCTACACGCCGTATCAGCCGGAGATCGCGCAAGGCACGCTGCAATCGATCTTCGAATTTCAAAGCATGATCTGCGAACTGACGGGAATGGATGTCGCCAACGCGTCAATGTATGACGGCTCGACCGGCGCGGCCGAAGCGCTGATGATGGCCGCGCGCGTTACCGGACGCTATAAATCAGCGGTCGCGGCGACGGTTCATCCCGAGTATCGCGAGGTCATCACGACCTACTCGCGTTACCAGGGGATGCCGATTTCGACGTTTGGATATCAGCAGAACGGCCGCGTCGACCTCGACACGCTCAATATGGCGATCGACGACGACACCGCTGGCGTGCTCATTCAGTCTCCCAACTTCTTCGGCACCATTGAAGATGTTGCCGCGATTGCCGAGATCGCGCATAAGAAAGGCGCGCTGCTGATCGTCTCCATCGCCGAAGCAGTTTCGCTGGGAATCGTGAAGCCGCCGGCCGAAGCCGACATCGTCAGCATGGAAGCGCAGTCTTTCGGGGTGCCGCTGGGATTCGGCGGTCCGTATTGCGGAGTGATCGCGACGCGCGAAAAGTTTGTGCGCCAGATGCCCGGGCGTCTGGTGGGCGAGACGCGCGATCGCAACGGAAAGCGCGGCTTCGTGCTGACGCTCTCCACGCGCGAGCAGCATATTCGCCGCGAAAAAGCGACCTCGAACATCTGCACCAATCAAGGACTGGTTGCGTTGATGGTCGGAATCTTCATGACGGTTTATGGACGTGAGGGATTGAAAGAGCTGGCGACACAGAATCTGGCGAAAGCGCATTACGCGGCGCAGCAATTCAAGAAGAGCGGAGCTACGCTGCTGTTCGAGGGCGCGCCGCGCTTCAATGAATTCGTGATCCAGACGAAGACCGATCCTTACGCGATCAACGACAAGCTGCTCGGCCAGCAGATCATCGGAGGTTTCCTGCTGCGGAAGTTTTATTCCGAGCTGAATCACGCCTCGCTGTGGTGCTGCACCGAGACCACGGCGAAGGCCTCGATTGATGCGGTTGCGAAGGAGGTGGCGCTGTGAACCCGAACGAGAAGATCAAGAAGGCGACCACCCACATCAGCCAGAACGAAGGATTGATTTTCGAGAAGTCATCGCCGGGCAAGAAAGCCTACAAGCTGCCGCCGCTCGATGTGCCGGCGGTCGATCCGTCCAGGCTGCTCGGCGAGCACGCGCGCGAGGATCTGGGCAACATGCCCGAGGTGAGCGAGATCGAGATCATTCGCCATTACACGCGCATCTCGACATGGAACTACGCGGTCGATCATGGCATGTATCCGCTGGGCTCGTGCACCATGAAGTACAACGCGCGGGTGAACGAATATGTGGCGCGGCTGATGGGATTGGCGGAGGCGCATCCGTATCAGCCGGAGCGCATCAGCCAGGGTGCGCTGCGCATTTTGAAGATGCTCAGCGAGCAGTTGATCGAGATTACTGGCATGCATGCGATCACGCTGCAGCCCGCGGCCGGCGCGCATGGCGAGCTCACTGGGATTCTGATGGTGCGCGCGTATCTGGAATCGCGCGGCAATCCGCGCAAGAAGATTCTCATCCCGGATTCGGCGCACGGCACTAATCCGGCGACTGCGGCAATGTCGGGCTATGCGGTCGAGAACATCGAGTCGAATGCTGCCGGAATGGTTGACGTCGCGTCGCTGGAGGCGCAGGTGAATGAGGATGTGGCCGCGCTGATGCTGACGAATCCGAACACGCTCGGCGTCTTCGAGCAGGAAATTCACAAGATTGCCGACGTGCTGCATGCCAAAGGCGCGCTCTTGTACATGGATGGCGCCAACATGAATGCGCTGGTCGGCAAAGTTCGGCCGGGCGATTTCGGCACCGACGTCATGCACCTGAATCTGCACAAGACATTCTCCACGCCGCATGGCGGAGGTGGTCCGGGATCAGGTCCGGTCGCATGCAAGAAGCATCTGGAGCCGTTTTTGCCGTCGCCGCTGGTCATCACCAAACCCGACGGAACATTTGGCTTCGATTACAACCGTCCAAAGTCGATTGGACGCGTGCGCATGTTCTACGGCAATTTCGGGATGCATGTCCGGGCGCTGGCGTACATCATGGCCAATGGTCCCGACGGTCTGCGTCAGACCACCGAAGACGCGGTGCTGAATGCGAACTACATCCGCGAGAAGCTGAAAGGCGTTTACGACTTGCCGTACTCGACGCCGACGATGCACGAGGTGGTCTTCAGCGATCGCGCGCAGACGCCGAAGGGCATCAAGACGGGTGATATTGCCAAGCGGCTGATCGATTACGGATTTCATCCTTATACCGTCAGCTTCCCGCTGGTGGTACACGGCGCGCTGATGATCGAGCCGACGGAGAGCGAGTCGAAAGAAGAGCTCGACCAGTTTATCGACGCGATGAAAGCGATTGCCGAAGAAGCTGAGGAGCATCCGGAGATCATTGCTGAGGCGCCGCACAATACAAGGATTTCGCGGTTGGATGAGACCGCAGCGGCAAGAAAGCCGGTGCTGCGCTGGAAGCCGCAGAGCGAGGCGGTAGGGAAATAAAAATTCACCCCAGACACAGCGAGGGCAGAGTTTTTGGGTGCTGAATTCTCTGCGTTTCTGTGGCGAATTTGGGTGGAGCGCTGCTTCAGCAGCGCATAAAAGCTCGTCCAAATGTTGGCGGCTTTAGCCGCTGAGGTAATCCACATCTCGCCGCTTATAATCCATGCCGATGCACAGCTTCTTTGCGCGGCGCACTTCCTGGAACCTAACAACGAATCGCTACACCGAAGCGCTCGAGGCGCATCGCCGAAGCGGCAGGGAAGTGCTCGACCTGACGGTTTCCAATCCCACTGCAATCGGCTTGCAGTATCGCGAGGAGGAATTGCTGCGCGCGCTGGCGGATCCCGAATCGCTGCGTTACGAGCCGCAGCCGAAAGGATTGCTTGCAGCGCGCGAGGCGATTGCCAACTATTACTCCGAGCGTGGCGCGAGGGTTTCTCCCGAAGACCTGCTCCTGACGACGAGCACTAGCGAGGCGTACTCGTTTGTCTTTCGCCTATTGTGCGATCCGGGCGACGCGATTCTGGTTCCCACTCCAAGCTATCCGCTGTTCGACTTCCTGGCGGAAATTCAGGATGTAAAGCTCATTCCCTATGAGCTGGTCTACGACCACGGCTGGCAGATCGACTTCGCGTCGCTGCGGGGCGCGATCGAGCAAGCGAACTCCTCTGGCGCGCGATGCCGCGCGATGTTGGTGGTTCATCCCAACAATCCGACGGGATCGTATGTCAAGCCGCACGAAGCGGCAGAGCTGAATCAGATCTGCGCCGATGAGGAGCTGGCGATCATCGCCGATGAGGTCTTTCTCGACTACTCGCTGTTATCCGACATACAAGCTACGGGAGCCACAGGGGCTAAAGCCCCTATGTTAGGAACAGCTTTCGGCACGGCTAAAGCCGTGCCCCTTCGAAGCCCGCGGAGCGTGCCAGCCTTGAGCTTTTCGAGCAATCAGGATGTGCTGACATTCACCTTGAGCGGCCTGTCGAAGATCTCCGCGTTACCGCAGATGAAGGTCGCCTGGATCGCGGTCGATGGTCCACCGCAACAGAAAGATTCCGCGCTGGCGCGGCTGGAGGTCATCGCCGACACCTATCTGTCAATGAATGCACCTGTGCAATGTGCGCTTTCGACGATGCTCGAGGAGCGGCGCAATGTTCAGCCGCAATTGATCGAGCGTGTCAGAAATAATCTGCAAGAGCTGGATTCAAAGCTTGCATCACAGAAGCTTTGTCATCGGCTCAATGTCGAAGGAGGCTGGTGCGCGATCTTGCGCGTACCGGCGATCACATCTGACGAGGAGCTGGCGATCGCATTGCTCGCGCAAGAAAACGTGTTGGTGCAGCCAGGACATTTTTACGACTTCGCGGCCGAGGGACATCTGGTCCTGAGCCTGATCGCGCCGTGCTCCGACTTTGCGGAGGGAATCAGTCGCCTGCTGCAGTTTGTGGTTGCGACTGCGCGGTAGTGGGCGACGGGGTTGGTTCGCCAGCATCCTTGAGCTCGGGCGCACGACGCACACTCCATGTGCCGCGCCAAAGCTGCCAGGCGCGCTGGCCATCGGATGATGGAATGGGAAGCAGATTAAATCCACCGAGCACCAGATTGCAAAGCGCGAACGCGGGTGCAATCCGCAAGCAGAGCGCGGCCAGAATCAGATTGACCATCGGCCCAGCCAGACAGACGCGGAGATTTTGTTCCGACGTGCCCGCCTCGCGCACAATGTATGGACCTTTCCAGGTAATGCCGATACGTTTCACCTTCAGCCCTTGCAGCCGAGCCATCAGGATGTGCGAAGCTTCGTGCAGAACGATTGCGGCGATTCCAACCAGTAAGGCGTTCATAGCGTCTGGTGGTGCAAACGGAGCGCCGTAAAGATTAGCGACCTCTCAGGAAAAGCGGCCATCCAACTAACAAAGCGGATTGGTCCCGCTGGAACCGGCAAAATTTACGTTTGACGCCCTGAATTCCGCATCCACAGTGCAGAATGTGATGGCATCGGCGGCGCGGACGGTATAATAAAAATCCTGTGCTTAAGTATTCCATCGTCGTCCCTTTTCATAATGAAGAGGAGAATGTCACCGAGCTTTACGATCGTCTGAAGGTCGTAATGGAAGCTGCGGGTGAGCCGTTCGAGCTGGTGTTCGTCGACGACGGCAGCCAGGACCACACCTTTTGGTTGCTGCAGCAGATTGCCGCCGTCGATCGCCGGGTTGTCGTGGTGAAGCTGCGCCGCAACTTCGGACAAACCTCGGCGCTGGCCGCGGGCTTCGATCACGCCGAAGGCGAGTACGTGATCGCCATGGACGGCGATCTGCAGCACGATCCCCACGACATTCCGCTATTCCTGCAGAAGCTGCGCGAGGGCTACGACATCGTCAGCGGCTGGCGCAAGCAGCGCATCGACAACTTCGTGATGCGGCGCATTCCGTCGAAGCATCGCCAACTGGCTGATGGCCAAGCTCAGCGGCGTGGAGCTGCACGACTTCGGCACAACCTTCAAGGCGTATCGCCGCGAAGTAGTGCAGGAAGTGCCGCTCTACGGCGAGCTGCATCGTTTCATTCCGGCGCTGGCCTCGGCCTATGGCGCATCGATTTGCGAGATCCCCATCCGCAACGTGAACCGCGAGCGCGGCGAGTCGCATTACGGCATCTCGCGCACCTTCCGCGTCTTCTTCGACCTCATCACCATTCGCTTTCTGCTGAAGTACATGTCGCGCCCGCTGCATTTCTTCGGTAGCTTTGGCGCGCTGAGTTCGCTGAGCGGCGGGCTGATCGCGATCTGGATGCTGGTGGAGAAATTCATTCGCGGCAAGAACGTGATGGACGAGCACGGACCGCTGCTGGTCTTTGCCGCAGTGCTGATTGTCGCCGGCGTGCAATTAATCGCTCTGGGACTGCTGGGCGAATTGCAGGTGCGACATTTCCACGAGCCCTCGAAGCGCGCGCCGTACACCGTCGATCGCGTGCTGCGCTCCTCGCACAGCCAGGGCGCGCTGGCTGACTAGGCGTGGCGCTGAAAAACTCGCTTTGAGCTGCTTTGAAGGGGCACAGCTTTAGCTGTGCCGTTTGCCAGCCCTTTCTATTTGTCATTCCGAACCGACTTGAGTCGGTGAGGGATCTGCTGTCTCGAGTTTTTCGTAAGCCTCTGGCGCACGAGTCGCCGCAATCGAAATTCCTGCTTTTAGAACGCAGTCCCCGTGCGCTCGCATTTCAGGCGCGGACTGACTGCTTCTCATCCTTCCTGAGCAATTTCACGCTCGATGGCTTGCGCTTGGGCGCAGCATCGGAATTGGACTTGGCGCTATCGGTGAACGTATTCGTTGCCGATCCGTTGGTAAATTCTGCGGCAGGCGGTTTGCCGGGGCTGGCGTACGGAAACGCCGGCACGGCCGTGTCTTGAGTTGGCGAAGGAAAGTCAGGAGTTGTCATCGCCAGTGTCGCCAGCCGGTAAGCCTCAGCGTCCGCCAGTTTCCTCGGGATGTAACTCGGCGTCGGAAACGCGACTTCCGGGAGCGCGTCGAGATCGCAGCGTTTGGGCAGACCGAACTCTGCTTCCAGGTTGGGACAATTTACCGCGCGGTCCTCCGCCTCGCGATTGACCTCGAAGCGGCTGGGCCCGAGCCACGCCGTCACCGACTTGATGTTGGCGGCAGCCTGCTGCAGTCCATAGAGCAAAAGCCCGGCGCGCTTTTCCTCAAGACAGCCGGCAGCCAGCGCGTCCAGCACTTGCATCAGCGCCGATTGCACCGAGTGCATGTCCTCCAGCGCCGGCAGGTTCAAACGCCAGGGCCTGAACTCCGACTGCGCTTTTGCCATGCCCAAACGGCGCGCCCGTACACGCGCGTGGAAGTAACAGTAATTCTGGCCTCGCATCGCCGCCGAGCGGCACACGATTCCGTTTTCTTTGATGTGATTGCAGTATCTGAATGACATGAGGAACTCCGAAAGTGGCAGCTAGCGGCTGACGACGAACTTCACGACGAGCGGCTAGCGAGTTGGAATGGCGGAAGACCGAGGGTGTCTTCCTGGGAAAGCCGAGAGCCGCAGAGTGGAGAGCGTGCTCGCTGAGATTTGCCTCGCACAGTCGTTGCCGCGAGGCAGGAACACGACGGCCGACTTTCCTGTCATCAGGATAGGCTTGCAACGAAGCGACGTGAAGAAAAAAATGCAGCCGCAAGTTACGAAGGTAACCAGCTCTTACCGTGGAAGTTCACGCCTTCAGCCGTGCCCCCCGACAATATCGTTCCCGACTTCGTCATCCTGAGCGCGGCTGAAGTCGGAGCGTGATCAAAGACCTCGATTCACCAATACTTGTCATCCTGAGCGGAGCGTCCGCCTTCTTTAACGACCGCATGTTTTGCGGGTCGGCGGACGCGCAGTCGAAGGACCTGCTGTTCGTCGCGAATCACGGGATGATTCCAGCGGACCAATATTTGAACCTGTCATCCTGAGCGGAGCGAAGCGCAGTCGAAGGAGCTGTGGTTCGTCGCGCGTCGCGGGATGATCCCAGCGGACCAATGTTTGAACCTGTCATCCTGAACACGCCTGAGGTTGGGGCGCGATCAAAGACTCTACTCACCAATACTTGTCATCCTGAGCGGAGCGTCTGCCTTCTTCTACGACCGCATGTTTTGCGGGTCGGCGGACGCGCAGTCGAAGGACCTGCGGTTCGTCGCGGGTCGCGGGATGATTCCAGCCGACCAATGTTTGAACCTGTCATCCTGAGCGAGCGAAGCGAGTCGAAGGACTGCGGTTCGTCGCGAGTCGCAGCATACGTCGGCCTTAAATAGAGCTGACTTTCAACTCAGCGTCCCGAAGCTGTTGGCATTCGAGTCGGCTTTAAGCCGATGGAACCAAGGTGACAAGCGACGACTGCCTTTTGACCCTCCCCCCTTTCGCATTGCGGCTAAATTATTGAAAACACTGCACAGCCACCCGCAATTTGCCGCCAAAATATTCTCTCCATTAGACTTACAGTAAAATATTGCAAACAAAAGACTTACAGATTTACGTTCTACATGGAATCAATGACTTACAGCGATTCGCCGCTAAAATATTCTCCCAATTGGAGTTACATGTGGGGTATTCCAAACAACAGACTTACGAAGGCACGCCAAACGGTGGACCCACATGTTAACTGTGTTGGCAATAGCCCCTGCCGTGACAGGGCTATTGAAACTCTGTGGGAATTCCGGGGTCAAATCGTTCAAAGGTGTTGCCGCCCTTGGCTAGCCAGCAGTATCGCCCGAACGACATCGGTCGCCTCTCCCCGAGAACATCAACGAACATAACAGCAACTCCCAAGGCGATGAATATTTGACCCGTCCCATCCATGTATGGCTGCATGACATTCCTCGGAATGAAGGAAATCTGTTTAATCGAATAAGGCTCTTTGGGGAGGAGATACCTGGACGGAAGGAGTCGCAATGGTTCGTGCGACCCGGGGTCTATTCTCTTCACTATTATCTGCTGAAGAGTCAACGGGAAGTTGGTCGGGTTTATGATGTCGAACTCGATGAGGACAACACCGGTGCCATCTGGAATGACGTGGGAAGAATTGCATCTCCAATTTTCGCCAATCACATATTGGCTGTAAGCGGCCCTTTGAACGCCAACGCTTCGACGGGTTTCCTCTGCCGTTGCCTTGATTGCGTTGGTTTGCTTTCCTATCTCGGTGAGTTGTCTCTCCATAAGGTTCGATTGCTTGCTCATGGCGTCCCACTGCAATCGAGCAAAATTAACTTGGGCGGCACTTTCTCCGGCCTGCGTCTTAATGTGTTTTCCTTGAGCAAGAATGGCCAGCAGGGTAAAGAAAGAGACAACAACGTAAGCACCGGTGACCATAACGATTGGCTCGCGCCAACTATTGGTGTGCTCTTTATGTCCACTGGCTTTGCCGTCTTGCTTGGGGCGCGACGATTCGCCATTGATGGCGAGAGGAGTGTCCGGGCTTGGTGCATGGGTGTCCCCAGCACCGTTCTGGGTTACATATCGGAGGTGATCGGGATTGGCCTGACAATTCAGGGCCGTCCCGTACCCTGAAGGGGTTATAAGGCACAATCCGGCAATAGCAGCATAGATGAGGTGCATACAGGGCTATGGCGAAACGTAAAGCAGAATACAAAGAAGGGCCAGAAGCAAGAGAAAACTTCGAGCGAGCACAGACCAAGCTCGGATTTGTCAGGCATAAATGCTCCGTACCGGACGCGTGCACTACCCGAAGTGCGAATAGATGTCCTTCCACTCGCGGGTCCTCAAAAGCGGCGTACGAACTCCCCGCCATCTGAGACTTATTCCGCCGCTGGACCGTATACTCACCGTCGGAGGCCGACATGCATGACACAAAGGAGCGGTTGTCTCTATTCTGGCTCTTCGCGTTGCTTAACTACCTGTATGCGGACGTGCTTGCCCTGTGGGATATTGTCGGCTCGCACGATCCAGCCCCACATTTCGCACAATGGGCTCTGCTGGGGGTAGCGGTCTTGATGGAAATACCCATCGCCATGATTGTGGCGTCTCGGCTACTTCCGTTTAGAGCGAACCGGCTGGCGAATATCATCGCGGCTGCCATTGAGACGTTAGCCGTCATTTCGATGCAATTCGTTTACCCTTTGGTCAGCGGTGCCTGGCACGAGCATATGTTTCCATCGTACATTTTCTTCGGGACGATCGAAACGGTATGCACCTCGATCATCATGTGGCAGGCGTGGAATTGGTCAGGGGTTGAAGCCGCCGTTAGTTCGGAGCGGATCGTCCGCCAACCGGAAGCTGGGGTCACTTCTTCTTAGAGCTGCTGCGCTCGCAACAAAATTCGCTCAAAGGAGGTCAATGTGAAAAGAGAACGCCTGACACAGACCGTCCTGGTGATCGTGGGGCTCTTGAATCTGGCCCAAATTTATTTTCTATACAAGGATCTGTGGCATTCCAGCTGGCTTTTGGAGCGGAAGAACGAGTGCGGACCAATGTTTCTGAGCTTTTTTATTCCGGTCGGGGTCTTTCTACTCATAGCCGCAAGGAGACCCTCTGAGCATCGCTCGATGATTGCTCTAGCAGCTTGGTGGAACATCTCCCATGGCGGGGTGATGGCTATTCAAACCGTGGAAGCGTGGATTCACGGCGTACACCGGAACTTTGCTGATGTGATCATAAACATTCTGATCGGAGTTGTCCTGTTAGCGCTTCTGCCGGCAAAACGAGAGATAGTCGCGAGCAAGGCGGCCTTGAACTTGTAGCAGTCGAAGTGGCCATGTCTGCCCCCTGGCTCTTGGGCGCTTCCTGCGATCTGGATCTCCTGCTGGTAATTCGCTACTGTTTTCTTTTAGCCAGTTCCGCATCGTAGGCCGCCTGCAGCTTCCGGATGGCAAGAATACGCGTAGATTTCGTCTCGACCTTGGCCTTTTTCCTGGCGCTTGACTTCCCAAGATGCGTCTCGCGAAGTTCAGCCATAAAATCCGCCCTCAGCTTCGGTCCTCCTGCTTCCAGCACCCGAGCCAGACCCCTCAGCTTGGACTCCGGCAAATGTCTGTGTCCCCATGCATTCATCTCCATCAGCAGAGGCACCAATTCGATGCCTCGCTCCGTAAGACTGTAAACCACTTTCTGTTTATGGCTGGCGTCATGAGACTTGACGATGATTCCTTGCTTGACCAGCCTTTGCAGACGATCGGCCAGAATATTCGACGCAATCCCTTCCAAAGATTTGGTCAGGAGCTCGCGAAAATGCCTTCGATCCATGAAGATGATGTCGCGGATGACGAGCAGAGTCCACTGATCGCCAAACGTCTCGACCATTCGGTTCATAACGCACTCTGATCTGTGATCCCCGCGCAAGCCGTCTGCACCCCGGTTTGGTATTCCTCGTCCTGAAAAGATTGTACAACTGGTTGCATATCCTGACTTGTCCCAAACATGGCGCAACTAGTTGCAAATAAGAACCAGTTGTATTTCACCATCAGATCTCCATCTCTTTTCCCATAGAGTTGTCGTTGCTAAAGTCCCATTTCCTGTAGATGTGCGTCGGCTTTCAGCAATCAAACCTGACAACGAATGCGATTCCAGTAGTGCTTTCGTGTAGATCGCACTACACCGCGAGAAGTCCATACCTGATTTCATTCATGCCGTAACTAAAGCTGAGGTTCGGTGGCCGGAGCCGAAGTTGATGGCCGCTCAAATGCCTACCTACACACCAGGCAGGGCGCCATCTGCTTCTGTTCTGCGTTGCACATTGGCTATCTAAACGCGCCGAGTAGGCACGCGGCGTGAATGCCGCTCATCTCGGCATGGAGACTTTGCTTGGACGAAAAGGAGAAACGATGATCGCGCTAAGACGGCTGCGGAATCTCTGGATACCGTGGGTTACGACGTTTGTTCTGGCTTGCTTCTGCAATGCGGTCGCTCAATCGCACTACCAGGTCACCGATTTGGGCACCCCGCCAAATGACACATATTCCATGGTCATGTCCGTCAACAATGAAGGCTGGACGGAGATCATGGCTGGGAACATAGGGGGATTAGGGCCGAACAACTTGTTCGGGACACTTGAAAATGGCCGCGCAGTGCTGGGCATATACGGATTCCTGCTCGACCTGGGCACCCTCGGAGGACCGAACAGTTGGATGAACTGGGGCCAGATCAACGACTTCGGACAGATCGTAGGTTATGCCGAAACCAGTGTTCCAGATCCCAACGGTGAAGACATTTGCGGCTTCGGCACACACCTTACCTGTCGCCCGTTTCTTTGGCAGTACCACATGAGCGCTCTCCCGACGCTGGGCGGAAATAACGGGGAGGCGAGCGCGATCAATAACGGTGGAGAAATCGTAGGAATGGCGGAAAACGGTAACGTGGATCCCACATGCCCGCCTAACACGACGAACAATCGGATTCAGTTGCCGGTAGTGTGGGAAAACGGCAGGGCCCATGCTCTTCCTACGCTGAATGGCGATCCGGACGGGTTCGCATTTTGGCTCAACGATCGCGGCCAAGTCGTAGGCGACTCGGGAACCTGCGGCGGTGCGACGATTCACGCCGTATCGTGGACCAACGGCGTTGCCTCCCAGCTTCCTGAGCTCGGAACCGGCGCCATCGCCGAGGGCGTTAACGACGAGGGCCAAATTGTTGGGACAGTCGGCAGTGCTGACGGCACAACCCAATACGGCTCGGTTTGGCAGAACGGTCGACTCACCAACCTCGGCCTGCTGCCGGGAGATTTTGGCGGCTCAGCCTTCGGCAACAACAACCGAGGCCAAGTGGTGGGAGGCAACTGGGACTCCAACTTCTACTGGAACCATGCTTTCATCTGGCAAAACGGCGTAATGACCGACCTCAACACGCTGTTTCCCGCCAATTCCAACCTCTACGCGACCTTCGCTGCCAAGATCAACGAGAGCGGACAAATCGGCGGCCAGGCAACCGTACTCACCGGGCCGGATGCGGGCCAGGTCCACGCCTTTTTGGCAACCCCCGTATACGGACCCGTAGGCTTGTCGATTGCCGATATCGCGCCTAAACTCCCGGAATCCAGTTCGCCCGCGAATGGCAGCAAACAGCCTTCGCGGAGATTTGGTCTCGTCCACTCCTGCCACTAACGTCCAAAACTTGAGCCGTCGGTTCCTACCGGCGGCTCTTGCCTGATATTCGCGCACCAACCGTGAGGCGCGATCGCTCACGATGACAGCGCCGAGAACTGACAACTCACAACTGTCAGCTGCCAACTGGCCACTGCTTTTTCATCCCGCTTGCCGCGGGCGGATGTCGTATTGGCGGATTTTGTACAGCAGAGCCTTATAGCTGATGTTCAGCTTGGTCGCGGCGCGTTTGCGGTTCCACGCAGTTTCTTCCAGCACCTGCGCGATCACTTCCATTTCCGCACCATTCTTCAGATTGCGAACCATTTCCTTCAGGTCGGGTTGCGACTGCGGCTGCTTCTCCTCGACCGCGGCGGCCGATCCCTTCGGCGGAGATTGCGCTGTCGCCTTCTGCAATTCGGCGATCGCAGTGGATTCGTCGCCCAGAACCAGATAACGCTTCACGAAATTTTCCAACTCGCGAATGTTGCCCGGCCACGAATAGTTCTCGCAGGCTTCCACCAGGCGCTGCGAAATCGAGAGCGGCGCGCAAGCGTAGCGATCGGCAAGATGGATCATGAAATGCCGCAGGATCATGGGGATTTCTTCGCGGCGCTCGCGCAGCGACGGCATCCTCAGGACAAAGCTGTTGAGCCGGTAATAGAGATCCTCGCGGAAGGTTTTTTGCGCGATGGCTTGCGGCATGTTGATATTGGTCGCCGCCAGAACGCGGACATCCACTTGCACGGTGACGCGGCCGCCCAGGCGCGAGAACTGTCCGTCCTGCAAAACCTGCAGCAGCTTGGCTTGCAGCGCAGGCGACATCTCGCCGATTTCGTCCAGCAGCAAGGTGCCTTTGTTGCACAGTTCGAACTTGCCGGGCTTGGATTTGTTGGCGCCGGTAAACGCACCGGGCTCGTAGCCGAACAGCTCGCTCTCCAGCAATTCGCTGGGAACTGCGGCGCAATTCACCTTGAGAAACGTGCGGTGCGCGCGGTCGGAATATTTATGGATCAGTCGCGCCAGAACTTCTTTGCCGGTTCCGCTCTCGCCCAGCACCAGCACCGGAAAATCGAACTTGGCGACTTGCATGGCGTGCGCGCGAAGCTGGCGCATCTGCGGCGTGGCGGAAAAGAAATGCACCCCCTCGCCGATTTCGATCACATCGCCTGCGCCGGGAGCGGCCGGATCGGTATTCAGCAGGCAGAAGCGCAGCACCTCGTCCATTTCTTCCTTCTGGACCGGTTTGGAAAGGTAATCCTGGGCGCCGAGCCGCATAGCCTGCGCCACCTTGCGCGTGTCGCGCACGCAAGACAGCATGACAACTTTGGTGGAAGGACGAGCTTCGCGGATGCGCTGCAGCGTCTCCAAACCGTCGGCCCCGGGCATCACCATGTCTAGCAAAACCAGGTCCGGAGTTTCGCGCTGCACTTTGTCGACTGCGTCCAAGCCGTTCGACGCGGTCGAAACTCGATATGCATCCAGTTCTAGAACTGTCTGCAGATATCGCAGCATGCTAGGTTCGTCATCCACCACAAGAATGTGGCCAGCGCTCATTGCTCCTCCGCGAGGCGTTCGAGGGTAGGATTCAGCAATACGAGGAAGGAAAACTTGCTGCCTGTTCCCGATTCGCTCTCAACCCAGATCTTGCCGCCCGCGGATTGCACCAGACGACGCGCGATGGCCAGACCAAGTCCATGTCCTTCCGCCCGCGTTCCCGGAGGAACGATGCGGAAGTACTCTTCGAAAATCTCCTGCTGAAACTCGGGCGCGATTCCCGGTCCGGTGTCGGAGACAGAAATGCGGCAGCAGTTTGGCGCATTCACTCGCTGCCGGCGGCGCTCCACCATCGGTTGTCTCTGAACCGTTCGCCGCTCCCAAAAGTACGGCTCGACGTGCAGCCAAACCGTTCCAGAAGCCGGCGTGTATTTCATGGCGTTGTCCAGCAGGTTGGAAACGACATGTTGGATTTTGTAGTAGTCAAAGGGAAACGGCGCAAGTTTCTCGTTGGCTAAGAAATAGAAGGCAATGGCCTTTTCGTGGAAACGCTGCGCCCACACTTCGGCAATCTCGCGGATGCAGGCATTGACATCGCCCACTTCGTAGTGCAATTCGAAGCGGTCGACCTTGAGCGCGGTGTAGGTCAGCAGGTTCTGGATGAAGCTCGACAGGCGAGTTCCATTAGCCTGCATCTCGGCCAATACTTCCATCTGACGAGGATTCAGCTCTCCCAGCTTTCCCGACAGGAGCAGGTGCAGATAGCCACCCATGATCGCCAGCGGCGTCTTTAACTCATGAGCAGCCGAAGCTAAAGCGTCCCGACAGCAACTACAGTGCTGCTCGGTGACATGCTCTAGCTTTGACCTTCCCTTCGATATCTCGGCTGGTTGCATGGGAATCACTCCCTTTCGACTGCCCGGAAAGGTGAGCGACTTCTTGGCACCCTCAGGAATAGTTCCCGACTTAGGTTGCACAGGCATACTCTCGACAAAAGTCAGCCCTAGGTTTAATCAGTGCCAATTCCTCGGGAGATAGAGTGGAGACACTCTACAGGGGGAGACATGATCTTACCGCAAAGTCGTTCATTGTCAATCCCAATCTGATTAATTTTGGGCGAAAGCAGCAAACTAGTTTCCTTTTCCGGAACACATTTTCACTTTTATCGGGTATTCCTCTTCCGCTCTACCGCAACACATTGCACCGGTCGGGTTACTGGTCCACTTGTGAACTATCGTCTATGTTTAACAAAATAAGTAGATTACGGCAAATTTCCATTTGGCTATCGATGTGCGTTATCCAAACGTAACGCAGGAGATCGCAGTGCGTCGAACCGTATCCGTTGCCGAGCGCCGCGGCTGGGAGCGGCTGCCTATCTCCATACCCTTTTTCGTCCGCGGAAAGAATTCGAACGGGGAAGAGTTTCTGGAATTCGCGACCGCGCTGAATCTCTCGGCCGGTGGCGTCTTGTTGGCGACTCGCCGTTACCTGGAGCCTGGCACAGACATCTCGCTCGAGATACCTGTCGCTTTGGTGAACAAGGCCCAACTTCCGCGATCTGTCTCACTCTTACACGCCAGAGTGCTGCGATGTACCGCCGATCGGCAGTATTTTCTGCTCGGACTTCAGTTCCAGGAGCCGCTGCTGAACCAGCAGACAGAATGGGAAGTCGGCAAGGCACGAACGGTTGGGAAACTCAATTCCTCAGAGTGAAAACATTTTCACATTCGAACCGCAAATTCCTGCTCTTTGGATCAGTTTTTAGCCTCCGATGTCCTCATTTTTAAAAATGTAAGTGTATTTGTATGCATTTGTTTACAACCATTATGCGCATTTAATTGCAATGTGCAGTAACTTGGCGCAAGAAATGCAATTCATTAGCACGGTTCACTCCTAAATTAGTGCGAGAGCGGGGATGCCACTTCTGGCGGGCTCGAATAACGAGAGTGCGATCACGGTCCAACAGCTTCCTCCGGAGCCGGTGATCTTTGGGCAGACGCCTGCCATGCGTGATGTACGCCAGAAGCTGGAACGAGTCGCCGCCTCCAACTTGTCAGTCCTGGTCAGCGGCGAAAGCGGCACCGGGAAAGACATTGTGGCGCGCTTGCTGCATTTGTATTCGCCATGGGCGGCAGGTCCTTACGTGAAGGTGAATTGCCCGGCGATTCCCGGCACTCTTCTCGAGAGTGAACTTTTCGGTTACGAGCGCGGTGCCTTCACCGGGGCTTATAATCCCAAGCCGGGACGCGTGGAACTGGCGCATCGCGGCACCTTGTTTCTGGACGAGATTGGCGAACTTGATTCCGTGCTGCAAGCCAAGCTGTTGCAACTATTGCAAGATGGTCAGTTCAGCCGCATCGGCGCCCAGGAAGACAAGAAAGTCGAAGTACGAGTCGTGTGCTCGACCAATCGCGAACTGCACGACGAGATTGAGCAGGGTAACTTTCGTGCCGATCTGTTTTACCGTATCGCCACCATGACCATTCACCTGCCTCCGTTGCGGGAGCGGGCCGTCGATCTGCCGATCATCTGCGATTACCTGCTCCAGCACTACAACGAGAAGTTGAACGGCCGGGCGGTCATGGTACGGCCGGCTCTTATGGCGAAGATGCAGCGTTACTCCTGGCCGGGCAACATCCGCCAGCTGGAGAATCTGGTGAAACGCTACGTCGTCATGGGAACCGAAGATGTGATTTTGAGCGAGCTGCTGGAGCCGAACGAGCGCGACGCAGTCGACACTCTGGTGCTGGAAGGTCCGGTTTCGCTGAAGAAGCTGACCCGGCAAACCGTTCGCAAGTTGGAGGCTCGTATCATTCTGAACGCGCTTCACGCCAACAACTGGAACCGCAAGAAGGCGGCGCGTTCCCTGGATATCAGTTATCGAGCTTTACTGTACAAGCTGAAGGAAGTTGGAATCCCACAAAGGCGTTCCAGTTCCGCCAACACAAAACACGAGGAAGACAGGGCCGAGTAATTCAGACTGAGGTGAGAGATGTATTTGCCACGACTAGCTTTGGGGAAAAGAGTTCTTAAGGTTGCTGCGATGATGTTGCTGCTGGGACTGTGGTCGCTGGCGGCGTATGCACAGAACAGCTCGGCGCAACAAACTGATTCCGCTGGGACGGCTAAGCCAGTCATTCCCGCCACGGCGGACGAAAGCACTAATTCAGGCAAAGATGTCGCCAAGGCAACGCCTCTGCCGTCGACCGACACGCCCACCTCGCGGGTAACCACCATACATCCCGATACTTACATTATTGGCGTGGGTGATGTACTGGATATCAACGTTTGGAAGGAAGGCGAGCTGACCAAGACGGTTCCAGTCCGCCCCGATGGCATGATCACCCTGCCGCTGATCGGCGAAATCAAGGCTGTCGGCCTCACGCCGGTGCAGTTGAAGGATGTGGTCACGGCTGACCTCGACAAGGTCTTGTCCGATCCGCAAGTGGAAGTCATGGTCGTTTCCGTGAACAGCCTCAGCTACAACGTGATGGGCAATGTGTACAAGCCGGGATATTACCCGCTCGTCCGGCCGATCACCATGCTCGATGCTATCGCCTTGGCCGGCGGTTTCAAGGATTTTGCCAAGGAAAAGAAGATCTATATCCTGCGCGCGGGTGCGAATGGCACTCAGCAGAAGCTTCACTTCAACTACAAGCAGGTCATCAAGGGCCAAAACATGGGGCAGAACATCATGGTTGAGCCTCACGATACCATCGTAGTTCCGTAAGTTCGGGTTCGTGCGGCGCGATGGAGGAGAAGAAATGAAACGGCAACTAAGACCAACTCTGGTGGCAGTGGCGCTGCTTTGCGCCCCCCTGGCATGGTCGCAGAGCGGTTTCCCGAATTCGACCCTGGGTGCGTCGACTGGTGATACGCAACAGGTCAGCACCACCGATGCATGGCAGACGCAAAGCGATCAGTCGCAAAACGGATCCGATTCCTCGCAATCCGGCGACTCATCGCAGAGCGGCTCTGGAGATCTCGGCCAAAACGGTGATCAGTCTGGTTTAGGCGGTCCGCAGGCTACCTTCTCCCATCCTGAAAAACTGCCTCCCTTGAGCCTGTTCAGCGACGCCGTTTCGCACACCGGATTGAGCTTCCTGTTTACCGCGGGCACTTCGGCGCAAGATGTCAGTCAGCCTGGTCTGGGTAACTATTGGGACTTGTATTCCCTGTTTGGCGGCGGGGTGAGCATCGTGCAGTCCCGGCCAACTCTTATGTGGTCGCTTGGCTATACCGCCGGCTACAATAACTCGGCGAGCCCCAGCTTCACCTCCTATTCCAACATTAACCAGGTTGCCAATGGCCATATCATCTGGGAAATAACGAAACGCTGGCAGTTCCGGATGAAGGATAGCTATTTCTATTCGGACGATCCTTTCCAGCCGTTTTTTACGTTTCTAGGTCAGCCCACCCCCAATAATCCGAACCCCGTGTATTACTTCCCCCAGACTGTAGTCGAGCAGAATCAGGGAACTGCGGACTTGACTTACATGTTGGGAGCGCGCGACAGTATCGACTTTTATGGCGCCGAGAGCTTTCAGCACTACCTTCGCGGTCTCGAGACGGAGGAGACTGGCTTTGTCGGTGACGCCAGCCTCTGGAATTCCGTCACCTACTCGGGCGGCGGCTTCTACCAGCACGTATTCAGCTCCAAGCTGAGCGCCGGCACCGGTTATATCTTCACCGCCATGGATTTCGGACATGGAGAGTCGCGGGCTGGAGTGCAGATGTTCCAGAACTTCGTGAACTATAAGTACAGTCCGCGGCTAACCCTTTCCGCGTGGGTTGGTCCTGAGGTAACCAGCACAAAAGACATCGTGCCCATCGAGTGTCTTCCCCCATATGGTTGCCTGGTTGAAGTACAACACAACCGTTTCTTCAACATGGCCGAAGGCGGCACGCTGAGTTGGGCGGCCGGGCACGGTAACACGTTTGGCCTGCAGTTTAGCCACAGCATTGTCAATGGCGGCGGAGTTTTTGGCGCCGTGAAGTTCTACCAGGCCACCGCAACTTATAACCGGCCGCTGAACCGCAACTGGGGTCTGGGCGCCGGATTCAATTACGGCAACAGTACGTCGATATCAACCTATCAAGGCAAGCAGTATCTCTATGCTTCGCAAGGCACGGTTAGCTTGAATCGACACTTCAACGAGGCATGGAATTTCTCAACCTATTACGTGTTTATCAAGCAGACGCAAAGTTACTACGGCATTACGACTCTGCCGATAAGCCTGACCACCAATGGCGTGGGCGTCACAGTTTCGTATGCCTGGAATCACTCCCTGGGACGGTAAATCATGAATCAAGAATTTGACGATCAGAAATCAGGACAAGGTTTTGATGAGTATTGGGCAATCGTGCTCCGCCGCAAGTGGTGGATCCTGGGGCCCCTGTTTTTCGGCTGGGCGATTGTCTTTGCCTCGGCATGGTTTTTGCCGCCGACCTACATCTCTGAGAGTACGGTGCTGGTTGAGCCTCCCAAGGTGCCCAGCAACCTGGTCGAGCCCAACGTGCAGGTCGACCTGGCGGATCGCGTCCAGAGCATGAGCACCCAGGTGCTGAGCCGCACCCGCTTGCTCAATCTTATCCAGCGATTCAACCTTTATCCTGGATACGCGAGCTCGCCCGACGATCAGGTCAACAAGATGCGCGACGACGTCAAGATGGAACTCATCCATGGCGAATCGAACATCTCTGGCAAAGCCGAAATTGTTGCCTTCAAGATCTCCTACAAAGCGCCGAGTCCCGACATAGCCCAGAAGGTGACCATCGCCCTCACCTCCTTCTTCGTCGACGAGAACGTGCGCGCCAGCCAGGAACAGTCGGAAGCCACCACTCTCTTTCTGGATTCCCAAGTCCGCGCCCTGGGTCAGACCCTGGCGGACGAGGAAGCCAAAGTGCGGGCTTTTGAAGCCCAGCACGACGGCTCGCTGCCGCAGCAGTTAGACAGCAACATCCGCATCCTGTCAGGGATTCAGCAGGACATTCAGGCCGCGCAGGCGGAGCGCGAGCGCGCTCTGCAGCAGCAGACCTACTTGAACTCGCTGCAGACGCAATATCAGAACATGAGCGACACCGCCATGGCTCCGGCCAGCATCGATAACCAGCTCGATAGCGCCCGCTCAAGCCTGGCCGCGATGGAAGCCCATTACACCGATGACCATCCGGATGTGAAGAAGCTGAAGGAGACGATTGCCTCGCTGGAGAAGCTGAAGAAAGAGATGGCCAACGAGGCCCGCGACAATCTGGAGGCCGGCGATACCACCCAGGCCATCCAGCAGGGCAATGCCATGCTCAACCTGAAGACGCAGATGAAGCTGAACCAGGCGGAAATCAACAAAACCACCCAGCAGCTGCAGCGGCTGGAACAAAGCGCACAAGTCTATCAGGCACGCCTGAACGCGACTCCGGCAGTGGAAGCCGAGATGAATGACATGATGCGCGATTTCGGCAACATGAAGAAGGAATACGTGGAACTGTTGGCCAAGAAGCAGCAATCGGCACTAGCCACCAGCTTGGAACGGCAGCAGCAGGGCGCGCAATTCCGCGTGATTGATCCGCCCAGCATGCCGGACAAGCCCACCTTCCCGGATCGCTTCAAGTTCTCTCTCGGTGCCATTGGCGCCGGTCTGGCACTGGCTCTGCTCTGCGGATTCGGATCCGAGTTCCTCGACGATCGCATCCGTGGCGAGCAGGCTTTGTCGGAGGCGGTCAACCTGCCAATCCTGGCCGAAATTCCAGCCCTCTCGACGCCCAAGGAGTTGCGTCGTGCCCGCTGGGTGCCAAGACTGGCTCTGGCGGTTACCATACTGGTTTTGATTTTGCTCCCGTCGGGTGTCGCATACGCCTATTACTGGGGATAGTGCATGTACAAACAATTTTTCGGGTTGGCGCGCAATCCATTTGAGATCAGCCCCGACCCGTACTTTTATCATCCAACGCCCCGCCACAATGAAGCTCTGGCCAACCTGCATTACGGTGTTGGCCGCAGAAAAGGCTTCATCGTCATCACCGGCGAGGTGGGCACAGGCAAAACGCTCCTGGTGCGCTGTCTGCTCTCGGAGCTTCGCAAAAGTAATATTGCTTTCGGGTATGTCTTCAATCCCTTGCTGCCGGTAGTGGAGTTTTTCCAGTACATCATGGCGGATTTGGGACTGCCTTACGCCGGACGCAGCAAGACCGAGATGCTGCTTGACCTGAATCGCTTCCTCATCCAGCGCCATGCGCGCGGCCTGATCACTGCCTTGGTGGTGGATGAGGCGCAAGCTCTGCGCTCGGATTTGCTGGAAGAAGTCCGGCTGCTGACCAACCTGGAAACTTCGCAAGCCAAACTTCTGCAAATCGTGCTGATGGGGCAGCCCGAACTGGAGATCATTCTGGACTCGCCCGAATTGCGGCAACTCAAGCAGCGGGTTGCGTTGCGCTGCCAGTTGCAGCCGCTGGACGCGGCGCAAACTCATGCCTACATCCTCTCCCGCTTGGAGCGGGCCGGTGCAGCGCCTGATCCGCCCATCTTCTCCGAAGAGGCGCTGGAGAAGGTTCATGAGTATTCGCGCGGCATCCCGCGTATCATTAACAACCTTTGCGAAAACTCCATGGTCAGCGCGTTTGCCAGCGAAACCCGCCAGGTGACCGCCGAAATGGTGACCGACGTCGCCGCTGACTTTCGCTTGATCACCCCGGCCATGCCGGAGGAGGTTCCCATGGCGGCCGCCGTGCGCGAGGAAAATAGCGACAGTATTTTGCGCTCCCTCTTCCGCGCCCTGCGCAGCGTGGATAACCAGACAGTAGAAAACACCAAGTCGATGACAACAACTGCAGCGAGGAGAATCTAACCATGAGTCGAGTGTTCGAAGCGTTACAACGATCCCAAGGTGAAAGCCCGAATCCCAATACCTCGCCTTTGGTTCCAGATCAGCCGGAAGCTGCCTCTGCCGTTGCTTCTGCAGTTGCCGTTGAAACACCGGCGCCGCATTTCGAAGCGGCCGAGCCGGCCAACGAGAATTGGTTGAATGTTCCCGCCGACCGCGTCCTTCATCCCGTGCCCACCCCCGAGCAGCGGCTGGTGGTAATGAGCGAGCCCGACAGCACGGGCGCCGAAATGTTTCGCGTGCTTGCCACTCGCCTGGCGCACATGCAGAACAAGCGTCGCCTGCACAAGCTCCTGATTACCAGTTCGGTGGTCGATGAGGGTAAATCCGTCGTGGCGGCGAATCTTGCCCTCACTCTGGCCCGGCGTTCCAACGAGAAGGTTTTGCTGATTGAAGCCGATCTCCGCCGGCCCACGATCAGTGCGCTTTTCTCCAATTCGACCTTGCGCGGAATTTCTGAATGGAGCGAGGGTAAGCTCGCGCTGGAAAATTCTCTCTACCAGATCAGGGACCTGCCGGTATGGCTGCTCGCCGCCGGTAAAGCGATGGACGAACCGCTCCCTCTGCTGGAGTCGAGCCGCTTCGTAAAAATGCTGGAGACGGTCTCCGCCAGCTTTGACTGGGTTCTGATGGATGCTACTCCCATGCTGCCCATGGCCGACTCTACCTCCATCGCTCGCCTGGTCGATGGCGTGCTCGTTGTGGTTCGCGATGGCTACACTCGCCGCAGGGTCCTCAATAAGGCGCTGGAAACCATCGACAAATCCAAGCTTCTTGGCGTCGTCTTCAATCAGGCTTCCATGTTGAATGTCAACTACGATCGTTACTACCACGATTATTCCAAGTCGAATAAATACAGTAAGAAGGAAAAGAAGGAAGCTAAAAAACAAGCTCAGAAAGAAGCGGACCAGGTCAAAGCGGCGTCGGCATGATTCGTTTGTTTAATGCCTACTTCCCCACTCGCACACTGTTGCTGACGGTGACCGAAGCTTTACTTGTCACCTTGGCCTTCGTTGTTGCAGTGGTGTTTTGGGCTGGGACAGCGATGGATGCCGACATCTATCTGCTGTACGAAAATGGTTTCGGACGAATCGGCCTGGTCGTCGGCATCTTCGTTCTGTTGATGTACTACTTTGATTTGTACGACTCCATCGTGCTGTCCAACCGGCGCGAAGTAGTCACCCGTCTGGTCGGAGTTCTGGGTTGCGCGTTCGTCGCGCTCTCCGTTCTCTACTACGCATTCCCTGAAATCAGTCTGGTAGGCACCACGTTGTGGTTAGGCGTGGCCATCGTAGGCGTCACCGTTCCTGCCTGGCGAAAGCTCTTCTTTGTCCTCAACCGCTCGGCGCGATTTTCCGAGCGCGCCATCCTCTACGGCGATGGGCCCTTGGCCGCGCCGCTAATGCAGGAGATCGCCAGCCGCTCCGAACTGGGCGTACGTGTGGTCGGCTTCGTTGGCGAAAATACCGAAACCGCCTCCGGCATTCCCCGCTTCGACGACACTGATCTGGAAGAAATCGTGGAGCAGCGTGGGGTTCGTCGCGTGGTCATCACCATGGGCGATCGCCGCGGCAAGCTGCGCGTCGAACAGTTGTTGCGGCTGAAGACCCGCGGCGTTTACATCCAGGATGGGCCGGAGTACTACGAGAGCATCACCGGCAAGATCCCGCTCGACTCTCTGCGCTTGAGCTGGCTTCTGTTTTCCCCTGGCTTTCACGTTCGCGCTGCCCTGCGCCTGTACAAGCGATTGTTCTCGCTCCTCCTCGGCAGTCTGGCGATCCTGATTACTTCGCCGATCATGCTGCTGGCTGCCATTGCGGTTCGACTTAGCTCCAAAGGCCCGGCAATCTTCCGGCAACAGCGTGTCGGCGAGCACGGAAAGCTGTTCACGGTTTATAAATTCCGCTCCATGTACGAGGGATCGGACAAGGTAAAGCTGACGCCGGCCGAGCACGAAGATCCGCGCGTCACTCGCGTAGGGAAGTGGCTGCGGCGCACCCGAGTCGATGAGCTGCCGCAGCTGTTCAACATCGTCAAAGGAGATATGGCGTTCGTCGGCCCGCGCCCTTTCGTTCCCGACCAGGAAGAAGAATGTGCCGCGCAGATCCCCTATTATCGCGAGCGCTGGCTGGTAAAACCGGGGGCCACCGGGTGGGCGCAGATCAATCGCGGCTATAACGCTACCTTGGAAGACAATCGCGAGAAGCTGGCCTACGATCTCTTCTACATCAAGAATGTCTCGTTCGGGCTGGACTTGTTCATCATGTTCTCGACCATCAAAATCTTGTTGTTAGGTAGAGGCGGACGGTAGCTGGAATCGGTTCGGGTTGAAATTTTGTTTAGGGTGGAGCACGCCTTCCAGGCGTGCAGTTAAGAGTCTTCCAACGTGTTCCCGCCAAATACGGTATCCTATTTAGATCAAACTATAACGGCCAATCTGTTGTTGTCATGGATCGCGGACGTTGCGTCTCGACCCATGCAGGCTAGGGGGAAATCGCTTATATGAAAACAGCTCTGATTACCGGTATTTCCGGCCAGGACGGCAGCTATCTTGCCGAATATCTGCTCGGCCTCGACTACAAGGTTTATGGCCTCGTACGGCGCGAGTCCGAGACCATGCGCTATCTGCGCGGCGTGGAGAACAAAGTCGAACTGCTGTATGGCGATATGCGCGACGAGGTTTCGCTGGAAGTCGCCTTCGCCAAAGCCACGCCCGATGAAATCTACAACCTCGCCGGACAAGTTTTTGTGCCCACCAGTTGGCATCTTCCCGCCGAGACCTTCGACATCAACGTCGGCGGACTGTCCCGCGTGTTAAATATGGTCGAGCGGCTCAAGCCCGAGACCCGCGTCTACCAGGCATCCAGCTCGGAAATGTATGGCAACCTGAACGGGCTGCGCAATGAAGAAACACCGCTGCGTCCCACCTCCCCGTACGGAGTTTCCAAGACCGCCGCGCACAATTTGTGCGAGGTCTATCGCGCGCGCGGAATTTTTGTTGTCGGCGGCATTCTCTTCAATCACGAATCCCCGCGTCGCGGCCCGGAGATGGTCACTCGCAAGATCACTCTCGTCGCCGCTGACTGGGCCCGAGGCAAGAAGAACAAGGTGAAGTTGGGCAATATGCAGGCGCGCCGCGATTGGGGCTACGCCGGCGATTATGTTCGCGCCATGCATGCCATGCTGCAACAGGAGAAGCCGGTGGATTACGTGATTGCTACCGGCGAGTCGCACAGCGTTTACGAATTCGTCGTGGAAGTCCTGCGCTGCCTTGATCTGATCCCGCCGGGTGCCGATGTCGCCAGCGTGGTGGATGAGTACGTGGAAGTGGATCCCAAGCTCTTCCGCACCGGCGAAATTCACGATCTGCGCGGTGATTCCACCAAGGCACGTCGTAACCTGAATTGGGAGCCGGAAGTCGATTTCAAGGAACTGGTTCGCATCATGGTGGAGGCCGACACCGGAGTCGCCGGCAACGCTGGACATGCCAAGAGTCAGTTCGTCAAAACCGGCGCATAGGAATGCCTTCCCACATGTCTTCGACTCCTCGCATGACTCCTGTTGCTGAGAAATCAAGAACGTCACTGGGAGCCCGATTCGTGAAATGGGCTCTCATTGCCGTTGTTGTTGTCGTAATTCTGGCGGCATTCGCCGTATTCAACAACAATCATTCCCTTCGCAACACGCCCCGTGGCCAATTCAAAGCGCAGCTCGACCACGCTATCGACACCTCGACCAACTGGATCGTGCAGCAGCCCGACATTCAGGGAAATCCGCCGCTCATGTTCATGATCGGCGACATGGCGGAGATGTCGGGCGATCCGCGCCTCAAGAACTATATCGCGACCTATCTCGCCAGTCCGCGGGTCAAGATGCCTCACCAGCCGCTTACCTGGTATTACGCTCACTGGGCCGATCCGACCGTGCCCTTGCCGGCGCTCACCTCATCGTCAATGCCTCAGATTGGTTGGCAGGATCGCTGGTTCACCTACGGCACCGCTCCCGATAAAGTGGAATTGCCGGCCGACGATCGCGCCAATCTGTTTTCGCCCACCAAGTACAGTTGGGGAGTCCGGCTTCATCTTCAGCTCATCGCGCTGGATATCTACCGTCACTACAATGGCGAATCCCCGGAATTGGCTGCGGTCCTGAAACCGGTTACCGAAGGTGTTGCCAACGACGCCTATTGGGACTTCCGCGTCAGCGATTCTTATCCGCAGCGCACCGCGTTTCTGCTCGGCGCTGGACGTCCTGACCTGGTCAAGAAGCGTTGGGTCGAACGCATCCTCGACCGTCAAAACCCGGATGGCACCTGGAACTATTGCTGGTACGGATGGTGCCGCGGGATCTTTGAATTCAGCTTGACCGAGGAAGACTACGGCCACACCACAGTGCAAGCTGCGTGGGGCCTGTACATGCTGAAATATCGCTACCCGCAGTGGATCGACCAGCACTTCCAATAAAATCCGCGCGAAATCCGGTTGTCCTCACCGGATGTTGAACACGCTCTTCGTCAGCCCTGCGGCCGACGCGCCCGTCCCCACCCAAGGCGTGAGTCGTTCCAGCCGATGCAATCCGTAGTGGTGAAAGATCCAACCGATTCCCAGCGCCAGCGCCACCGAGCCCGCGTTCCATGCCGCAATTCCGGCGCACGATTGTGTCGGTATCCAAACTTCTACCCCGCCGTGAGCAATCTCGCGGCAGGTCTTGATGGTATCGGCGACCCGCACTCCGCTGTGGGCATACAGCGCCAGTAATTGCTGATGATCGAAAAATTTGTGCTGCGCCGGCATCTCCTTCAACCCGGTCGGCGACTCCATCAACGGGACTGGCGCCTCCAACAGTTCCGCGCGCGCTTCGCTGACCGAAGCTGATTCCTCCGGTGAAAGAATTGGATTGTCTTTAGGAGTCGCGGAAGCTGCCCGGTCGGCGAGTCCGGGTGGTTGCGTGGCAGCTAACGACGCTTGCTGTGCAGAGGCTGCACCGGAAACCATCGTCATGACCAGGGCCAGGGCTATCGTTCGAGCGTGGATCATGAGCCCCTGAACGATAACAAGGGGAACCAGACAAGGAACTCCGGTAAAAGCCGCAGATTCGCCTCTCTCCGATACCTAATCGGTGGACAAACAAAAGGGCCGGCGGACTCCCCCTTTTAAGCTCGCCGGCCCTATGTCAGCTACCAGTTTTGGTAACTGAATCTGCTTCCGACGCCGCTAATCTGGCGTCGATCGCGTCATCCAGTTGTCAAGCTACTTCGTCTAGCATCACTGGACTGTCCATGGCGGACACCTCTTGCCAAATCCAACACTAAAACTTGACCGCCTCCACGGCTACTGGCCTGTGGCCGCAATTCAGGACAGGCTGTCGAAGCTGTTCCACCCTGTTCCGAAGTGCAGTTACCGAGCTGCGCTTGTAGCGTCGAGGTCGCTTCGGCTGTACTGTGGCTGTTACGAAATCTGAGTCATCGATCGTGCAGCGAGAGAAGTGCCTGCCGGAATATGTAATGAAACCAGCCGCACCGCGGCGGAATGAAGTTAGACGGGGCCGTGAGGCCCCGGCCAAGTGGGAAAAGAGCGCGAGCCGCAGAGCGGCGACACGAGGTTCATAACAGCCTCTACTCACGGCGTTCACGCCGCCAAGTATCCGCGGCGACAACTCGCTCCAGAGAGATTCCGCTTCACCTGAGAGACAGTACTCGCCATCGACAGCAGGCGTATGATTTTGAAGCTCACCCGGATCGGGCAGGAGGCAGGATGTTCGCGGCCAGCGACTTTGAATTCAAATATCGTTTCTGGATTTTCGGCGCTCTCTTTTGGATCGCGTTCTCCACCTACTCCATCGATCACCAGAACCTTGCCTCGGCCTTGCTGGACTGGTTCGCCCGTGTGAGTGGCGCGCCTGTCGCCGACTGGCAGTATCACGCGGTGTTTGCCGTGGCTGCGTTGTTCTGCATAGAAAATGCCGCCCTCCGCACCTGGGGAACGGCATACTTGAATTCTGCCGTCATGGTCGATAAGCGGCTGCACACTGCGCGTCTGGTCGCCGACGGTCCTTACCGGCACGTTCGCAATCCTCTCTATCTCGGAAATATTTTGCTGGCGATCGGTGTTGGCTTCATGGCCAGCCGCATCGGTTTCGTCATCCTGGTCGTCGGCATGGTTTTGTTTGACTACCGCCTGATTTTGCGCGAGGAGGCGGGAATTCTGGCCACCCAAGGCGACAGCTACCGTGCCTATTGCGCTGCGGTTCCGCGGCTGCTTCCCGCACTGCGCCCGCAAATTGAATCGGCAGGAACGACGCCCCGCTGGGGCGACGGCTTCCTCGGCGAAGCTTTCATGTGGGTCCTGGCCGCTGCAGTTGTCGTGTTCGCCATCAGCTTGAATCAGCGAGTTTTCTTCGTCGTGCTCGCCGCCGCATTCGTGGTGTATGCAGCCTGCTACGCTGTCATCAGAATGCGACAGAAAACAGCGCCGTCGGACGCTCAACCTCTATCCGAGCGCCCGCCCGAAGCTGATGGACAACACGGTTCCTAGCTTTCGAGGCTGCTGAAAAAGTCATTGAGACGCGTTGTCGGGTAGAGCTGGCCTTCAGGCCAGCGTCTAAGCCCTCCATATTTCCCATCCCAAGCGTGCCTCAGCCCGCGAGGGATCTGCTTTCCGACTTTTTCAGCGGCCCCTCAGTCGGACTCGTTGCTGTAGGCCGGCTCTTCCGTTTCGAAGGGGATCTCCAGACCGCCGCTGGCGCCAAAGGCGGATTCGTCGGCGATCTTCTGCAGCTCGTGTTCGAACTCCTGGCTGCGCCAACGCACCACCAGGAGTTCCTTACGTTCGTGACCATGACCGTGACAGAGAGGGCAAAGTACCTGATCTTTTTCCGATTGCATGATGATTTGACACCTGCTTGACTAACGCAGTATTGCACCGCGAATCAAGAGTGCGCGCAGTGAGCCGGGTCACGGAAGGATGTGAGAGCACGCTCGTTTGGAGCTTATAGAAGACTGCAAAGTAATGTCTGCAACAGGCGATGGAAGGCCGCGGCTCCGCGAGCTGCCGAAGAACTCTGAATTTCGCCATGATCGGGTAGAGCGATCGGGTAGAGCGGACCTTCAGGTCCGCGTCCCGGCCCCTTTATCTACGCTTCTGGAGCCGGCTTCAGCCGGCGGCACAGCGCGTCGCAGGAGTTTTTCAGCAGTCCCTTCAGCTGTGCCGAAACTTCCCATAATGAAAGCGGCTTTAGTCACTGATCGCCATGGCTAAAGCCACTGTGGGCGGCGGACTGTTTCGCCGGGCTGAAGCACGGCGCTTCCACTATCAAGTGGGGATTAATTCCGCTGATTGCTGACTGCTGATTGCTGAAGACTCTTCAATATGAATACCCGTCCGGCTGCGCCACCGCGCCGACTTCCACTTCCGTATCGACGTAGTTGCGTCCGGCCGCAATCGCCTTCTTGTCCAGCTCCAGCAGCTTCGGATTCTTCACCATTTCTTCCAGCACTGAAATCGCAGACTCCGTCGGCAGACACTCGGTTTCTTCCAGCAGCGCCCCGAGCATAGTAACGTTGGCGACCTTTGCTGAGCCCAGGCCGTCAGCGATCTCCGCCACCGGCACGCAGACTACACGCGCCTGCGGTGCGCTGAATCCCTCAGGCAATTTGGTGCTGTTGTACAGAATCAATCCGCCGGACGCGACGCTCGACGCAAACTTGTGCAGCGACAACTCGTTCATCGCGACCAGCACGTCGGGCTGCGAGATCAGCGGCGAGCCGATGCGGTCATGAGAGAGAATCACATGGCAATGCGCGCTGCCGCTGCGCATCTCCGGCCCATACGATGGCAGCCAGCTGACTTCCATGTGCTCGCGCAGTCCCATCTCCGCCAGCAGTTGGCCCATCAACAGAATGCCTTGTCCACCAAAACCCGCCAATTTCACCGTCAAGTCGCGCGCGTGATGATGACGCCTCACCACCGGTTGGAT
This sequence comes from uncultured Acidobacteriaceae bacterium, assembly GCA_963818905.1. Lineage (GTDB taxonomy): Bacteria > Acidobacteriota > Terriglobia > Terriglobales > Acidobacteriaceae > Bog-257. The sequence goes on along the minus strand of CAWFUE010000048.1, from coordinate 6,614 downwards.
CTCGCCCGCTTCTTCCGCTTCCAGCGCCTCGGCGATTGTCTTTACCGGGACCTTTGCGTCCACCGGCAGCTCGGGTTTGCGATCACGATAAACGCCGAGCGGGAACGCCTTGACCAGAGTCTCGCCCACCCATTTGCGGCACACAACGGGATCCATCTTCATAATGGTTGGACACGGCGACAGAAACTCGACCAGCGAGAAGCCGCCGCCATCCTTCTGGATCTGAAGCGCCTTCTTGACCGCCTTTTTCGCCTTCATGATGTTCTTCATGTCGCTGAGGGCGACGCGCTCCAGATAAGTCGGCGTCTCCAGTCCAGCGAGAAGTTCGCAGACGTGAATCGGCAGTCCCTCATTGTGGGAGCGGCGTCCCCACGGCGATGTCGTACTCTTCTGCCCAACCAGCGTCGTCGGCGCCATCTGCCCGCCAGTCATTCCGTAAATCGAATTGTTGACGAAGAAGACGCAGATGTTCTCACCGCGATTGGCAGCGTGAATGATCTCCGCCGTTCCAATCGCTGCCAGATCGCCATCGCCCTGGTACGCCATCACGATCGACTCGGGATTGGCGCGCTTGAGCGCCGTCGCCGCAGCCGGCGCGCGTCCATGTGCGACCTGCACATTGCCCACATCGAAATAGTAGTAGGCGAATACCGAGCAGCCGACCGGACTGACCAGCACAGCGCGATCCTGCACTCCGAGTTCGGTGAGCGCCTCGGCGATTAATTTATGGACGATGCCGTGTCCGCAGCCCGGGCAGTAGTGCGTCTGGTGCTGCAGTTCGGCTTTGCGCTCGTACTTGTCATAGAATGCCGGCGATTTTTCGTGAATTACCTGATAGCCTTCCACAATTTTCTCCTCGGGCCCATCCTCTCGCAAATCAGTCGAGAGAGATCGAGCGCCCGGTTGACTTCTCAATTCGCGAGCCTTGAAGGGGCATGGCTTCAGCCGTGCCGTTCCTTCGCGTCTGAAGGGTCGCAATGCGTTTTGCCTGAATGCTCACACGTGCGCCGCCATGCGCGCGAAAACCTGTGCCGTAATTTCTTCCGCCATCGGGACATTGCCGCCGACGCGCCCGTAATACTCCACCGGAACGCTGCCGTTCAGCGCCAGCTTCACGTCTTCCACCATCATCCCCGTACTCAACTCCACCGCCAGCACCTGCTTGACGTGCTGTGCTGTCGCGCACAACTCGCGCGATGGAAACGGCCACAGTGTGATCGGACGGAACAATCCCGCCTTCACTCCCTGCGCCCGTAGCTGATCGACTGCCGAGCGCAGCACACGTGAGACGATGCCGAAGCCGACCAGCAGAATCTCCGCATCCTCGGTCAAGTAGTTCTCGTGACGGCTCTCCAGTTCCTGGGCCAGTTGATACTTCGCTTCCAGCTTGCGAACATGCGCTTCCAGCGCGTCCGGCTCCAGCACGATCGAGCTGAGCATGTTCTTCTTCGTTTCCTTAGTGCCTTTGACCGCCCATGGTTTCTCCGGCGGGATGACCTCGCGCATCTTGATCTCGAGCGGCTCCATCATCTGGCCAACGTAGCCGTCGGTCATGATGACTGTCGGATTGCGATAGCGATCGGCGAGTTCAAACGCCAGCACGGTGAGGTCGAACATCTCCTGCACCGATGCCGGCGCCAGGACCAGGTTGCGATAGCAGCCGTGGCCGCCGCCTTTGACTAAGGCGAAGTAATCGCTCTGCTCGGGAGCGATGTTGCCCAGTCCCGGTCCACCGCGCACCACATCAACGATCACCCCGGGCAACTCCGCACCAGCCATATAGGAGATGCCTTCCTGCATCAGGCTCAATCCCGGTCCGGACGACGCGCTCATCACGCGCTGACCAGCCGACGAAGCGCCATAGACCATGTTGATGGCCGACACTTCGCTCTCTGCCTGCAAAAAAGTACCGCCCACTTCCGGTATCAGGAGGGCGGCATATTCGGCGATCTCGCTGGCCGGCGTAATGGGATATCCATAAAACGCTTTGCACCCGGCCAGCACAGCGCCTTTGACGATGGCAACATTTCCCTTACAGAGTTGCCTCATGGGCTACCTCCTGCTTCGGCGGTATTGCCGCTGTTGCTTTAGCCGGTGGTATCAGACGTTCTACGGTGATGGCGCCGGGCTCGGGACAGCAGTAGTAACAAGCGCCGCAGCCGGTGCAGCCTTCGCCGGTGTAGTGCGCCGGATGCACTCCATACTTGCTGAGCTCGGGCGCGAGTTCGAGACATTCGGGAGGACACGACTCCACGCACAAGCCGCATCCCTTGCATTCTTCAACATCTATGATTACGTTACCGCGCGGTTGCGATGACATTCTTACCCTCGCACTTCCACTTCGTAAGCGCTGCGTTGGAACCAGCGTTGGAGTTCGCAATACTCGTAAAGTTCTTCGCGAAATTTAGGATGAGCGATCTGAATCAAAGCCTCGGCGCGCTGCCGCACGTTACGTCCATGCAGATAGGCGACGCCATATTCGGTGACGACGTAATGCACATCGCCGCGGCCGGTGAGCACTCCCGCGCCATGCGCCAGCCGCGGCACAATGCGGGAGATGCTGTCGCCTTTGGCGGTTGACGGCAAGGCGATGATTGGTCTGCCGCCCTTGGAACGAGCTGCTCCGCGGATGAAATCAAGTTGTCCGCCAAAGCCGCTGTAAAATTGCGATCCGATCGATTCGGCACAGACTTGCCCCGTCAGGTCGACTTCAATGGCCGAATTAATCGCCACCATGCGATCGTTCATTGCAATACGAAACGGATCGTTGGCGTACGCCGAAGGATGGAATTCAAAGATCGGATTCTCGTCGATGAAGTCGAACAGCTTCTTCGTGCCCAGCACGAAGCTGACAATAATCTTGCGCGGCTTCAGGTTCTTGCGCCGGCCGTTAATGACGCCCGCTTCGATCAGGGGTATCACATTGTCAGAGATCATCTCGGTGTGCACGCCTAGATCTTTGCGGTCCAGCAGATTGGGCAGGATGGCGTCGGGAATTGCTCCTATCCCACATTGTAAGACAGAGCCGTCTTCGATGAGTGCGGCTACCTGCGCGCCAATCTGCTCGAACACCTGGTTGCTCGGATGCTTCCTGGCTTCACAAAGCGGCCGCGACAGTTCCACAATGGCGTCGATTTCGCTTATGTGGATAAAGCTGTCACCATAGGTGCGCGGCATGTGCGCGTTTACCTGCGCCACCACGCGATGTGCATATTTCGCGGCCGTCAGCGTGCACTCGACCCCTACGCCAAAGCTGCAATAGCCGTGCGGATCGGGCGGCGACACCTGGATAAGGGCCACGTCAATCGGCATCTCGCCGGTTTCAAACAGCGCTTCAACCTCACTGAGAAAAATGGGGGTGTAATCGGCGCGGCCGTCGTTCACCGCTTCCCGAACATTGCCGCCGACGAACAGCGCATTGTGGCGAAAATGCTCGGCCATCTCGGGCGCGCAATAGGGCGAGGTGCCGTAGGTCAACAGGTGCAGCAATTCGACATTCTTGACGTAAGGCGCCCGCAGCATCAGGGCTTCCACCAGCGTTTCCGGCTCGGCACAGCCGGGGTGGATGTAAACTCGCATGCCCGACTCTACCCAACTCACGGCTTCTCGCGCGGTCATCAGTTTACTGCGGTATTGTTCGATCCAGGACATGGACTCGAGGCCCTTTCTAAGCAGTCACCACTTCCGCTTTCAATGAATATCCGGCCGTCGCCCGCTCATGTCCCAGCGCAGCGTAATAAATGGCCAGATGAAAGAACTGATCCAACATTTCCAGCAACTCCAGCTCGCCGAAGATCTCCGCCGGACGCTCCAGTTCGGCATGTTTTTGCAGATAGTCCCACAAATTCTCGCGGACCAGACAGATCATCCACGCGACCTGGCTGATGGGCACGCCTTGGGCTGCGCGCTGTGCGCCGACCTCCAGATAACGGCTCTCGATGTCGGCCTCCGTCTTGCCGAGTAGCCAGTCGCCCAAATGGCGATACACGTCGTAGACCTTCTCCGTCAATTCGCTGTCGGGGACATTGGCGTATCCCGAGCACTTCTTGCATTCGGAATAACGTTTGTGCAGGCTTCGTGCCAGTCCGTCGGAATGGGTTTCAATTAGCTTAACTAGGCGGTATGCGAGCAACATGGCTCACCTCGTCACCTCGGCCGAGGCTGCGAAAGGCAGGGCGCAACTGAACGGCTCCGGTCCTCACTCTCTTACTCCCAAGTGTCGCTTTTCTACGGGCAAACAGCCGTGATTCGAATCACTTGGAAAAGTGACGAAAGTCACGAGAGGAGCTAACAGCCAATAGCTAACCGCTATAAGCCATAAGCGATTAGCGAACGGCGTCTGGCGGCCTCCATGACATTTGTCACCCCCTCCCGCTGACAATCGGCACTACTAACCGCGCCGCGCAGGAACGATGATCGACATCGTGCTGGAAGGAAATGCAGCACGGGAGCCAACAATGTCAACCGCAATCTCAGCTCATCAACTCCCAGAGGTGCCGGCAATCCCGGTCGCTACCATGCCGGCTGCAACCCGGCAGCCGGTCAACATCGCGCGAACCCGCAACCTGAAGAAGAGCTACGGCAATGTCGTGGCTCTTCACGACTTGAATATGGAAGTTCGTGCCGGCGAACTGCTGGCGCTGCTGGGGCCGAATGGCGCGGGCAAGACGACGCTGGTGCGCATGTTGCTCGGCGTCGCCCGACCGGACTCGGGCAGTGTTTCGGTATTCGGCGCCGATCCTTATCTGGGCCAGATGCAAGCTCGGGTGGGAGCGATGCTGCAGGTGGGACGCGTGCCGGAAACGCTGAAGGTCCGCGAACACATCGACCTGTTTTCGTCGTATTACCCCGCGCCATTGCCACTGCAAGAGACCTTGCAGATTGCGGGCTTGGCCGACATCGCGAATCGTCCTTATGGCGAGCTATCCGGCGGACAAAAGCAGCGTGTGTTGTTTGCCATCGCTATCTGCGGCAATCCCGATCTGCTGTTCCTCGACGAACCTACCGTCGGTCTGGATGTGGAAGCGCGACGCCTGATGTGGTCGCAGATTCGCACCCTGATCGGCCGCGGTAAAACCGTGCTGCTCACCACGCACTACCTGAACGAAGCCGATGCGCTGGCCGATCGCGTCCTGGTGCTCAATCAGGGCGCGATTGTCGCCGAGGGCACGCCGGCTGAAATCAAGGCGCGCGCCATGGGCAAGCAGATTCGCTGCACCAGCCGGCTGACGCTCGAAGTAGTGCAGCAAATTCCCGGCGTAATCAGCGTCAAGGCCGACCGCAACACCTTCGAGCTGCAGGTCAACGCAGCCGAGCCGGTGGTGCGTGAGCTGCTGCAGCGCGATAGCTGGCTCGCCGATCTGGAAGTCACCAACGCAGGGCTGGAAGAGGCGTTCCTGGCGCTGACCCAGAATCACAACTCTGAACCGAAGGAGAACTGACATGGCTGCCACGACTTTTCCCGCTGCTCTGGTTGTGCCGCGGCGTTCGTTGCAACGAACGCTCGCCGTCTACGCCAAGGAAGCCAAGTACGAATTGCTGAAGAATATCCGCATTCCGGTGTACGCGATTTCTACGGTCACGTTTCCGCTGATGTTTTACGTGCTGTTCGGCATCGTGCTGGGTCACGACAATCCCGTCAACCGCGGCGAGACTGCAACCTACATGTTGGCGACGATGGGCTGTTTTGGAGTAATGGCAGTCGCGTTGTTCGGCTTCGGCGTTAGCTTGGCGATGGAACGCGGTCAAGGCTGGTTGCAAGTGAAACGCGCGTCACCTATGCCGGTCGGCGCGTACTTCGCAGGAAAGCTGTTTTCCGCCGTCGTTTTCAGTACGGTAATCATGCTGATGTTGCTGGCGGTGGGCATTGCGTTTGGCGGCGTGCATCTGCCTGTCGCAACCGCCGCGAAGCTGATCGGCATTCTCGTCGCCGGCTCGATTCCGTTCAGCGCGATGGGCCTGGCGATTGGATATTTCGCTAAGCCAAACTCGGCTCCAGCTCTGGTCAACCTGATCTACTTGCCAATGTCGTTCTGCTCAGGACTGTGGATTCCGCTCTTCCTGCTACCGCATGGATTGCGCGTACTGGCGACGTTCCTGCCGCCATTTCATCTGGCCCAGCTAGCGCTAAACACCGTCGGACTGGCCCAGAATCCGACTCCCGCGTGGGGACACGTGGAAGCGCTGCTGGCGTTCACCCTCCTCTGCCTGGGTGTGGCGGCGTGGGGCTGTGCAGGAGTGGGGAGGCGTCCATCATCAGCATCATACCCAGTCCCAGTAGGGTAGATTTCACAGATAGAGAACAACCCACAGATCACAACCCCACAGTCTCCAAACTACTGGAACAGAACAGAATGGACCCCAAGGTGCAGTAGCACCGCCCCCACCACTAACCCGCAGAGGCAGGGACAAAGGAAAGAGGCAGCCAGGCCAAGGGCCAAGGAAGGAAGGAAAGAAGCAAAGAAAAGGGGAAGGAAAAGGAAGGGAGGGAGGGGAAGAAAGAAAAAAAAAAAAAAAAAAAAAAAAAAAAAAAAAAAAAAAAAAATTAGCCATGTTTTTTTTTTTTATTTTATTTTATTTTATTTTATTTTATTTTATTTTAGCGCTAAAAATTT
>CAWFUE010000047.1:0-11036 GCA_963818905.1 uncultured Acidobacteriaceae bacterium | reverse complement strand
ATTGACGAGCCGTCCCGCCGAGCTCTTCTTTACTCAGGGCTCGCCTTCGGTCTGCTGTTCTACGCCTACTTTTACTACTGGACGGCTGTGGGCCTGGCGCTGCTGCTGGGCATAGTCTTCGAGCGGGCGCGCTGGCGAACCTACTTCCACACCGGCTGGGTCGGCGTGGTCGTTGGCGTTCCGGAACTGGCGACCATGCTGTTTGCGTCCCATCGGCATGGCAGAGACTGGATGCTGCGCAATGACGAGTTCCTGCCGATTCCGCGGCTCAGCGAGCACGGTCACTTCCTGTTCGCGCTAATGCTGATGGTCCTCACCTTCCTTGTCGTCCGCCGACTTATTCCCAATCTCATGTATCTGTGGTGCCTCTGCGCTGCCGGTTTTCTTATGTTGCACCAGCAGCTCTTCAGCGGGATGCAGCTGCAAAATTGGCACTGGGCTTATCTCTTCTGCTCGTGCATGACGCTGTTGCTGATTCTGCTGCTGGTGAGCGCGCTGGAGAAAATCGCGGCGCCGGGACGTCTCGTGGAAAGAATTCTTGTAGTCGTGGTGCTCGTGAACGCGGTTGCCGGAATTTACCTGCGCGCCGCCGAAGCTGTGCGGACGAGCGAGAGTGTTCGCTTTACCACCGCGTACGCAGACTATCTGCGCCAGCACGCGCAGCCCGGCTATCGGCCGCTGGAGGCCGGTGCCGTCACCGCGGGCAGCGATCAGTTCGTGCAATTTGCCATGATCACCGATCACGTTCTGCCGCTGGCCTCGGAGTATCCGCTGACCTGGAGTCCCGGGATCAGCGACGCGGATTTCGATCGCCGCATTGCGCTCAACGCGTGGATCTCCGGCGAATCGCGCGGGCAATTTGCTGCGGCCCAGGAGCAGGCGTTGAACAATCTGCAATTTGGCGTCGAGCTGCGGCATCCGGAAATGCGAGCAGCGCGTCTTGCGCGCCGCCTGGAGTACTTCGATCACGTTGCCGCAAACCCGGCAGCCGCACTGGAAGAGTTCAAGGTGCGCTATCTGGCGCTGCCCGCAAACGCGCCGCGACCGGCTACGCTCGGCGCCGATTGGATAGAAATCGAAGCAGGTCCGACATGGCAGGTGTGGCAACGCAACCGTACGGCTGCTGCGCCAAAATTCAACTAGCTCCGCGCGACGACAACCACCTCACAACTTCCCCCGCCGTAACGAACTCGACATTCGGCAGGCTCTCGAGCCGCTGCAAATTCGCAGCAAAGTTGCGAATGCCCACCTCATTCAGATCGTAGGGGTGAAAGAAAAGTCCGCAGATCTCGCCGCCGAAATGCGGCAGCTCGTGCCATTTGTCGGTCAGCACCTGCGTCTTGTGGTTCGCACCGTGCAGCGAGAAGTAGCCATGCCGCAAGCGCAACAAGCCTCGCGCGACGCTGCCAATCGCTGTATGGCGAAACTGCGCCGCGGGAACCTCCCACAGCGTAAGACAGTCACCGCCTGGCCGCTGATAGTCGCTGCGGCTGGGACGATAGGGAATTTCCGGACATTTGCGCCAGTCGGTGCGCAGCTTTACCTTGCCTAGCGAAAACCATAGAACGCTGCCCGGCAAGGCGGAAAAATCGACAGCCACGCCCAGTCGCTCGAGCGCCGCCAGAAGCGTGTTGCTGCCGTAGTCCCAGCCGGTACGCGTCGATCGCACCGGAAAGCAGGAAGAAATCTGTTCGTGAGCTTCGTTAAGCCACGCCGGATCGGGATCGAAGACGAATTCCTTGTGTGCCTCCGAATACGACATGGTGTGCATGTGCCAGCCGAGTTCGTGCCCGCATTGCTGCAGCCGGTTCCACAAATTGCTGCCGCGGGTGTACCCGCTCACAAAGCTGCCGCTGCTGAACTCCACGCTCTGGTCGGCGCGAAGCAGCCAGGTGATCTTCGGCAGCGAGCCGCCGAGGCGGTCCAAAAGCACGTCGATGCGACCAAGGCACTCCCAGATGTCGCCCTCTGGTCGCCGATCGAGCACCTGCGGCAGGATGGGATCGACATCGCACCCGATCAACACCTTCATCGTTTTTGTGCGACCACAAACACCGCGGGCGCGAGATCCATCGCTCCCAGCATGCGTTCCAGCGACAACGGTGGATCGAATCGCCCCAGCACGGGAACGCGATTGATGATCGGCGAAAGAATGCAGGTGGCGTACTGTTCGCGCAGCGCAAAGCCGGCCTGCTTCAGCATTGCGCGCATGTGCTTCGGTGCGTGGCCGAAAAGGTCTTGAGCGTACTCCTGCTTGTCGGAGGCAAACGGACTGGGAACGCGGCCCATCAGGAACCGCACTAGACGGCCGGGGTTGCGCAAGTTGCTGTAGCTCACAACCAGCGTGCCGCCGGGACGCAGAATGCGATGCAGCTCCTTCAACGCCGCCGCCGAATTGTGCAGATGATGAAACACCCGCACCATCAACGCGGTGTCGAACGAGTTGTCGGCGAACGGCAGCTCATAAACGCTGGCATCGTGATAGTGCACGCGATCGCCGAAGGCGTTCATGGCCAGTTCGCGCAGGTTACTGGCCGGTTCCACCATGTGGACCGCGCGATAGCGGTCGACATAGCAAGGCGCAAGTCGGCCAAAGCCGGAGCCAATCTCGACGATCGAGTCGCCACCCGTTAGTGTGTGGCGCAGAATCTTTTGCTCCAGCCCGTCGAGATATTGTTTGCCTGGCCCGGTCCAGAAGCGTTCGTAATCGACGCCCTCGTAGTCTTTGGAGAAAACTGCGGTTCTCATGCGTGTCCTGAAATTGGGATGGGGTATGCAATTCTAGCACTGCCGTTCGCTGGGTCTGCATCGAATCCGGCGAACACCTTACCCGGCGGAAAGCATTTCCCGTAACCGCGCCTGATTGGCGGCAAAGTCTCCGATCCTAGCCGCCGCGGCGATTGAGGGCAGGAGGCGCGAATCGGCGTTGTCCGCGGTCAGTCCCATTAGCATGGCACGCAATAGCTCACGCAGCTGCACCGTATCGAACATGGCGACGCACGAACCGGGATAGAGCTGCCTGTTGAGCTGGCTGTTGTCGCTGAAAATACCCGGACGACCGAGAGCAGCCGAAAGAAACGTAATGCGACCGAGAATGCTGCCCGCAGTCAAATTGATGATTCCGTCGCAGCCACCAAGAAAGCGGACGAAGGCACGATATCCAAGCTTGCGCTTCAACACGAAGGGCAAACCTTCGGCAAAGCTGGAGGAGTGATATCGGGCACGGTCTTCCTCGTTATAGATGAAAGTATGGAAGCTGATCTGGCTCCGCAGCGTGTCCGGCAACTCTTCCCAAAGGTCGAGCAATACGGCTTTGAGGACAAATGGATGATTCTGCACGATATCGTGAAAGCTCATCGGCGCCTGCACCAGAATCCGACGTTTTCCCGGCTGAGGCTGCGCCGCGCTGCCCAGCTTCTGCGTGGCGGCAAAATCGTACGGCCAGGGAATCAAGCTGGCGCGATCGCGACCGATCAGTCCATCGCAGAAGGTCTTCAGTTCCGGCGAATAGGCCCAGATATAGCGGGCGCCGCTGAGGATTCGCTGGACGCGGCGAAGCTTGGGGTCCGTAAGCTCGCGCGAGAGTATTGCCGGCGGACCGGGAATAACGGCGACTGGCGTTGGACCAGCTTCCACGAGCGATTCCAGGTAACGAAGCTGCACCTCGGAGGCTTGCAGTTCTGCCAGGACCAGGTCGTACTTGCCCGGCGACACCGTTTCGCCTTCTAAGAGGAAATCGAATTTTTCCGCCAGCATCAGCGCCAGGCAGTAGACGTCGGGATAGATGACGCCTTCCAGGCGCATCTTGAGGTATTTCGCAACCAGCAGCTGCTTGCGCCACCATTGGCTGTGGCCGCTGACACAGGCGATACGCAGCTTTGGCGAGGTCGAGGGCGCGCTCAAATCGTCAAGCTCCTGGGCGGTATTGCACTCGACGCGGCCAGTCCGCACTCGTGCAGCACTGTCGCCGCGCGCACGTCGTAGGTCTGCTCGGCCGCCAGACGAATCGCATTGCGCCGCAACCGGGCGCGCATGTCCGAATCGGCCAGCAGCTCGTCGATCTTGCCGTCGATCTCCTCTGGAGAACGATAGTACGCGGCCGCATCGCCTTCCGGAAAAATCTCATCCTGCTCTGACGAATAGCGCGCCAGCATCACGCCTCCACTGCCGGGAATCTCAAAGGTACGCATGTTCGCGCCATCCAGGCTCTCGGCGTTCAGCACATTCAGCGAAACCGCCGCGCGCGCATACATCTCGCTGACCGCGTTGCCCCATACCGGCGGATGCGCGCGATGTTGACCGGAAAGCGTGCTCCAACGCCGTGGCCAATGAATGCCCCAGATTCCTACCACATGGCGGCATATCGCCATGACTTCAGCGCCGCGCCTGCGTGTATACGTGCCCACAAAGGCGACGTCGTGGGTCGCGTTACAACGCTCGCACGTGAGGCCTTCAGGAAGCGCGCGCGGCTGGAACAAGTCGGGATCGACGCCGAACGTCAGATAGCGGGATTCCACTGTGTCACGCTGCAGGCGCGCCAGCAAGCTGCGCTCCCACATAAAAACCATGCTGTATTGGCGAAGTACCTCGATCAGATCGCGGCGCAGCGCGGACGCTTCGCGTGGGTCCCAAGTGATGCCCATGTAGGGATTGTCGGGATAGCAATTGACGAATGGCGTGTTGGTGATCTTGCGAATGGCTCGCACGGTTTCGGGATGGAAGAACGAGCACTTGACGGCGAACGTCAGGGCAGGACGAATGCTCTGCGCCACTTCTATCGCCCTGCGATTCACCGCGTTCCACAAGCGCGAGCGCAGAGCGCGGCGCAGAATGCGATTGCCGGAGAAGCGGCTTGATTCCCGCAGGGCGCGCTCGGAATCGAAGCGCACCACCTCCATGCCCAGCCGCTCAAAGGCGCGCGCGTAACTCTGCGCCAGCGCTCCCGGCTGCAATGGCCCGATGACAAGTACCTTACGGTTCATGGGAAAACCAGCGTCTGCGGAGATGATGCTCTCAATTCCTGCTCCATCAGCACACTTCCACGCCGCAGTCGTTGCTCCACGCTGGAAAGCGAGAACCGACGCAGGAATGTCTCGCGTGCGTTCGCTCCCAGGCACCGGCGCAAATCTGCATCGTTCAGCAAAGCCACGATCGCATTCGCGTATTCCTGAACATCGCGGCGAACGAGCAGCTCCTGCCCGTCGCTGACGTCAACTCCGGTCACGAGTTCAGGTGACGCAACCACGGCTTTGCCCCGAGCCATGGCCTCGATTAGCTTCAGCGGCACGCCGCCGCGCAGGAACACCGGCATTGCCACCACCGCGCAATCGTCCATGAAGCGGCCTGAATCTTTCACCGGGCCAAGCATCTCCACTCCCGGCAACGATCGCAGCTTGCTTGCGGGAGGGTCCGGCAAGTTCGCTCCGGCAAGTCTTAGCGTGGCGTGCGGGCAGCTTTCCCGCACGCGCGGAAAAACTTGTTGGGCCAGAAACTCTGCCGCGTCGAGATTTGGGCGATAGGAGTATGTGCCGATGAAACCGACAACTGCATTTTGCACGTCCGGCGCGGGACGGACAGCCTGCTCATCCAGGCTACTGGGAACGACCAGAACGCGAACTTTGCCGGCGATGCGGCGAAACTCCTCCGCCTCACGCTCCGATGTTGCCCAAACCTCGGCAGCTCGCTTCAGGAAAATCCGCTCCTGCGAGCGGCACGCAAGGTAGTTGGCGTAAAGTCCTAGGCGCCCGCCACGCCCCTGGAGGTTCATGAACGACGCGCTGAGATTGGTGAGCACGTCGGCCGCATCCAGAATCACACGAAAGCCGTGCTCCCGCAGCGCCCCGGTGTAATGCATGAAGATCGAGGCGAGGATCACGAAGTCGGCGCACCGCCTTTGCGCCTCGGCCACGACGATCGCCTCCGCGCCGATCTCGTCGTAGGACATGGAAAATGGATAGCGTCTTCCCGGTACCCCCAGTGCTCCGCGCACCAAAAAATCTAGTTTGTGCGCGACCAGCGATGCGGTGGAGAAACTCGAATGTGGAAAACGCATCCCGCCATGCTGTACCTCGTCACATATGCGCGCCAACGGCGTTGGTTCGGCCGCCGCCGGCCCCGGCAAAGAGAGATTCCGCACGTGTTGGAATTCAGGTTTGCGTTCTTCCGTGGTGAAGTAAAGCAGCGCGCTATAGCAACCGAGCCGGTGTAGCAGTTCCAGATTGCTCAGGTGCCGCAATTGCAGCCCGGTGGTTGCCGGGCAGGGAAGATCAGGCAGCACTGTCAGCACTCGTACTGCCTTGGAACTCAACCGCACTTCCTGATCGTTGGCTGCATCCTTCATCGATAGCTCAGCTTAGTGCGCCGGCGCCTTGCCCATCTGCGCCATGCCGGCTTCCGCTCTGGCAATCTCGCCGTTGTACTGACCGGGTCTGGCCTGCGCCAGTTGGCGATAGACCGCGATGGCCTCGATATAGTACGCCCGTGATTCGTCCGGCCGATTCTGGAGTCGGCCGAGCAACCCGAGATTGTTCAGCGTCGACGCCAGCTCCGGCAAATACTTGGTCGGATCCTGCTGGGCCAACCGACGATCGATCTTTAACGCCTCTTCCAGATGCTGCCGCGCGTCGTCCAGCTTGTTCAACATGCCTTCAACTCGGCCCAGCGTGCTGAGTTCCCACGCCAGTTCCGGCAGGTACTGAGTCGGATCATGCTGGGCCAGTTGCCACACTGCCTGCAGCGCCTGCGCGAACTGCTGGCGTGCCTCTTCGCCGTGGTTCCCGGCCAGATCCAGATTGCCCAGGTCGTTTAATACAGTGGCCATTTCCGGGAGAAATGTGGCCGGGTCTTGCTGCGCAAGCTGGCGGTAAATCGTCAATCCTTGTTCGTAATGCTGGCGAGCGCTGTCTACGTGCTTCTGTTCCTGATCGAAGGTGCCCAAGTTGACGAGGCGTCCGGCAAGATTCGGCAGATACGATCTGGGGTTCTGCTGAGCGAGTTTTCGGCCGATCTGCAAAGCCTCCTCGAAGTGCACGTAAGCTTTTTCTGGTTGTCCCGTCGCGCGCTCCAGATAGCCTAGGTTAACCAGCGTATCGACGACCTTCGGCTCATATCGGCCCCGATCCTGCTGGGCCAGTTCTCGAAAAATCTCCAGTGCCTGCTCATTATTTGCGCGAGCCTCATCTAGTCGGCCCAACCGGCGGTCCACGTCTGCCAGATTGCTCAGGGTTATGGCCATGTTTGGCAGATGCGGCAACGGATTACGCGCCGCAAGTTGGCGGTAATAGTGCATTGCCTCTTCGTAATGCCGGCGCGCTTCGTCCGGCTGGTTCTCGAGTCGAGCTACGTCTCCCAGGTTGCTGACCGTCGCGGCCATGTCGGGCAGGAACGTGTCCGGATTTTGCTGTACCAGTCGCCGGTAAGACGTTAAGGCTTGTTCGTAGTGGCTTCGCGCTTCATCGAGGCGCTTGGATGCCGTATCGAAACTCTCCAGATCGTCGGCGGACATGGCCACATCCGGATTCAGCAGCGCGGCGGCCAGCACCGAGTGCGCATATGGATTCACCTTCGTCACCGCGACCGCGTGCGCCCACAAGCCATACTCGCTCTCCCAAGCGCCGATCTGTCGAACGGTAACGCAGGCGAGTATCGCTAACACGCACACTGCCGGGATCAGCCGCCACAGTACCCCGACCCGCTGCTTATTCGCGCCATCGTCCAGCACCCAGGCGATCATGATGAAGATTCCGATCAGCGGAATGTACGCGTAGCGATCGGCCATTGCTGCCTCGCCCACCTGCACCAGCCCGATCACCGGAACCAGCGTCCCCAGAAACCAGAACCATCCCACCGCCAGATAACGCTTCTCGCGATAGGCCAGCACCAGCGCGGTGATCGCAATCAGCATCGCCGCCGAGGGTGTCACCTGCCATAGCGGCACTGCGTTCACAAGGTGCGGATAGAGTGCTGCCAATCGCGCCGGCCATAGCATCTTCCAGAGATACAGTGCACCGGCGACCGGGACATTCTCCAGGCGCGCACCCAGCGGGTACTCCTGTAGCCTGCGCACGGCAAAGCCGGATCGCTGCGCCAGCACCGTGATCCACCCGCTCGCCGCGGACAGGGCGAATAAGGGAACTTTCTCCAGCAGGAGTCGAAACAGTGGCTGCTCGGTTTTCCCGGTTCGCGTTTCACTAGCTAGCATGTGCGAGTCACTCTGGCGAAGGGCAAATGCCGAATGGCGAATAGCGAGTCGTTCGAGTGGCCAGTAGTCCAGCAGCAGCAAGACAAACGGCAGCGTGATCACCATCGGCTTGGCCATCAGTCCCAGCGCGAACATCGTGACTACCAGCAGGTAGCGCCGCCACTCCGGCTTCTTGGTGTACCAGGCGTAGGCGCCGATCGCCAGCAAGAAGAACAGCGTGCTCAGCACATTTTTGCGCTCTGCTACCCACGCTACCGATTCCACATTCAGCGGATGAAAAGCGAACAGCGCCGCCACCAGCAGGCTGGGACCAGTGCGCTTGGTCATCCATGTCAGAACCAGAAACAGGAGCGCGGCGTTGGCGGCGTGCAGAAGGACATTGTCGAGGTGATGGCCCAGGGGGTTCAGCGCGAAGAGGCGGTAATCAACGGCGTGCGAAAGCCAGGTCAACGGATGCCAGTTCGAGGCGTAGGTCGAGCTGAACGCCCATTTAATCGTGGTCCAATCCAGGCTGCGAATATGAGGATTGGCGGTGACGTACTCGTGATCGTCCCAAACGATGAATCGGTTCCCGAGCGTCGGCGCATACACGGCGATGGTTACCACGACGAGCAGCCCACAAAGAACGGAGTTCCGGCTCTTGCCCGTAAGAACAGGTTTGGCAGGGGAAAGCTTCCCCCGGCTCGCCCGTCTGCGGCTTCGGGCACCTGCTTTTACAACGCCACTTCCTCGCGGCATGCTGCTCTAAGATCCCTTCAGCGAACTGAGATTCATCAGGATGTCTTGCATCTGCGGCTGGTACTTACCCGGATTTTTTCGGCCCAGTTGCCCGTAAATATGTAAAGCCTCGCTGTAACGCGCGCGGGCTTCATCCACACGGTTCTGACTTTGATCGATTGCCCCCAGCGCGCTAAGGACAGCTGCCAGGAAGGGCTGATAATCGCCGGGATGCTCCTGCTCCAGTTGACGATAATCCTGCAACGCTTCTTCGTAGTACTGGCGGGCTGCGTTGGGTTGGTCCTCCTGCCCGGCCACATTTCCCAGATCGGCCATCGCCCCTGCCAAGTCCGGAAGAAATTCCTCAGGATTCTGCTGCGCCAATTGGTGATACGACCGGGCTGCTTCCTCATAGTGCTTGCGTGCTTCATCCAGCCGCTTCGCCCCAACGTCCAGTTTGTCCAGGTCGGAAGATGACATAGCCACGTCGGGGTTTAACAAGGCGGCTCCCAGCATGTCATGCGCATGCGGATTCCATTCCGTCACAGCTACCGCGTGCGCCCAGACGGAGTACTCGCTATGCCAGATTTCAATCTGGCGGAACGTCATAGCGGCCAGGAGTGCCAGCACGCTCAGGGCTGGAATCAACCGCCAGGCCGTACTGATATTTTTATCGCCGGCGCAGTCGTCCAACGCCCAGGCGATCATGATGAAGATCCCGATCAGCGAAATGTAGGCGTAGCGATCGGCCATCGCCGCCTCGCCCACTTGTACAAATCCAATCACCGGAACCAATGTTCCGAGAAACCAAAACCATCCGACGGCCAGGTAGCGTTTCTGGCGAAACAGCAATACTAGAGCCGTGATCGCCGCCAGCACTGCCGACGAAGACAGCACCTCCCACAGCCGCAACCCGTTAGCCGGATGTGGATACAGCGCTGCCAGACGCGCGGGCCATACCATCTTCCATAAATACAAGACGTAGGACACGACAGCATTCTCGGCGCGAATAGCAAACGGCAACTCCTGGAAGCTGCGAACAGCCCCGTGCTGCGCAATCAGCGTGATCCCACCACTTGCTGCGGAAAGCATCAGCAGCGGAAGCTTTTCGAGCAGCAACCAAAGGAATC
This sequence comes from uncultured Acidobacteriaceae bacterium, assembly GCA_963818905.1. Lineage (GTDB taxonomy): Bacteria > Acidobacteriota > Terriglobia > Terriglobales > Acidobacteriaceae > Bog-257. The sequence goes on along the minus strand of CAWFUE010000047.1, from coordinate 989 downwards.
GCTTCTTGCCAGAAGAGCTCCCTGCGCTCTTCGCGAGCGGCATCTCGTCAGCAAGACCGGATGGTTGCTTCTGGCGAAAGGTGAACGGCGAATGGCCAATGGCAAACCTCTCCAGCGGCCAGTAATCCAGCAAGAGCAGCACAAAGGGCAGCGTGATCACCATCGGTTTCGTCATCAGCCCCAAGGCAAACATCGCGACCAGCAACAGGTAGCGCCGCCAATCCGGTTTGCGCGCATACCAGACGTAGGCGCCGATCGCCAGCAGGAAAAACGTCGTGCTCAGCACGCTCTTGCGCTCGGCTATCCATGCCACCGACTCCACGTTCAGCGGATGTAGGGCGAATAGCGCGGCCACCAGCAGGCTGGGACCAGTGCGCTTGCTCATCCACGCGAGCAGCAGAAACAGCAGACCGGCATTCAACGCGTGCAGCAGCACGCTGCTCAAGTGGTGTCCCCATGGATTGAGGGAAAATAGCTGGTAATCCACGGCGTGCGCAAGCCAGGTCAAGGGATGCCAGTTCGAGGCGTAGGTCGAGCTTCTTTCTTGCCGTCGAAAAACTGCCCACCGCCGACACCAATGCGCCGCGTTCCGCTGACCGAGAGCGCTTGGTCACCGCCGACCGATCGCCCCTCGTCCCCGCCGATGGAGGTGCTTTCGTCTCCACCGATGGTGCTCGTCCGGTTGCCCCCGATGGCGATCGTCTGGTCGCCCGCCACCGAGCTGGTCTGATCACCACCCACCTCGCTTGAGTCGTTCACGCCCACGGAGTTCGAGGCGTTCAGGCCCACCGAGCGTACGGCATTCCGGTTCGTCACCTGCGCAGAGTCGAGCTGCGCGTGCATCTCGAGCCGCTCGCTGCCAAGTTTGTCGTCCATCAGGATCTGGTTGTACCCGTCGCTCTGCGGGGTCGACTTCGACCGCCACACCGACACCGTCTTCTGCCCGGGTAGCATGAGGGGCGAGGTCACGAGGGCGTTGTGAACGCGTC
>CAWFUE010000046.1:0-16286 GCA_963818905.1 uncultured Acidobacteriaceae bacterium | reverse complement strand
TGTTGTTCACGGGTGCTTCGTGATTATGCCGCTCGTTGCGACTGAATTTTGGGTATTTTGATCTGGCATTGCGGGTATGCCTGGGTATTTTCTGGCCCCATGAGGTTGCCGGAAGTCAAAGAAGGGCCTGATTTGCAGCCATCGGCACAAGGCATTGCCGACTTGGAGCGGCGACTGCTGGAAGCCCTCGATCGGATCGCGCAACTTGAAGCGGAGAACGCCTGCCTGCAACAGCAGTTGGCCGCGGCGCGCAAGGATTCCTCGACCTCCTCCAAGCCGCCGTCGAGCGACATCGTCAAGCCGAAGAAGCCGCTTGCCCAAGGGCGGCAAGAAGCGGAAGAAGGGCGGACAGCCGGGACATGAGCAGCACTTGCGGTCCCCGTTCCCACCCGAGGCGGTCAACCATTTCGAGCCCCACACGCTCGACTGTTGCCCGGACTGCGGCGGCACGCTGGTCCTTTCGCGGCGCGAACCGGAAGTGCTCCAGCAGGTGGAAATCACCGACACGCCGACCGTCGTGACGGAACATCAAGGCTTGGCCTACTGGTGCCCGCACTGCCGCAAGGTCCATTACGCCCCGATGCCGGAGGCGGTGGTGAAGGCGGGACTGTTCGGCCCGCGGCTGACGGCCCTGGTCGCCTTCATGAAGGGCGTCTGCCACGCCTCGTTCTCCACGATCCGCAAGTTCCTCCGCGACGTGGTGCGGGTGGACGTTTCCCGCGGCTACCTGGCCAAGCTCATCGGCAAGGTGAGCGAGTCGTTGGCCCCGGCGTATGCGGAGTTGTTCGAGCGGCTGCCGGGCGAAGCCGTGCTGAACATCGACGAGACCGGGCACAAGGAAAACGGGCAGAAGTTCTGGACCTGGTGCTTCCGCGCCAAGTTTACACGCTTTTTCGCATCGACAAGTCGCGAGGATCGAAAGTGCTGATGGAGGTGCTGGGCGAGGAGTTCAACGGCGTGCTGGGCTGCGACTACTTCAGCGCCTACCGCAAGTACATGCGGGAGTGCGACGTGCTGGTGCAGTTCTGCATGGCCCACCTGATCCGCGACGTGAAGTTCCTGCTGACGCTCCCCGGACGCGAGGTCCAGGCTTACGGCCAGCGTCTGCGGGACGCCTTGCGGGACCTGTTTGGCGTCATCCACCGGCGCGAGAAGATGTCGGCGGCGGGTTTCCAGAAGGCGCTGGAGGCGGTGCGGGAGCAAGTGCTGAAGGCGGCCACGACCCGCGTGCCGGACACGAAACAGGCCCGGAATCTGGCGAAACGGTTCCGCGAGAACGGGGAAGCGTACTTCCGCTTCATCACGACGCCGGGCATCGACCCGACGAACAATCTGGCGGAGCAGGCGATTCGCTTCGTGGTGATCGACCGGCACATCACGCAGGGGACGCGGAGCGAGAAAGGCCGCCGCTGGTGCGAGCGGATCTGGACGGTGATCGCCACCTGCGCCCAGCAAGGACGTGCGGTCTTTCAGTTCTTGCTCGACTCGGTACAATCGCATCTCTGCGGTACTTCCCCGCCCTCGTTATTGCCGTCAGGCCCCTGACGGTATCCAAGGTTCTCGCTATTTCATCGTCTTCTGCGGTCACCACGGGCTATCTGCGTGAACGCTCACAGGATGTTTAAGTCGCCCGCGACCACGGCGGCGACGTCGGAATCGCGTCACTCCGAACAGATCAAGGATGGCTTGCGGATAGGGCCGATGTTCGTCTGCTTCGATCAGCAGCGGTTGTCCCGGCCGACACCACTGGGCCACCGAGGCCAGCAGCTCGCGAGCGCTCTCCAACGTCCGCGGACCGAGGCGAATCTCCATCACGAACCGCGTTGCCGCAGCCAGGGCCACGTGAATCCACGTGCAGCCTCGTGGCCCACGAGGCTTGCTAGCAAAGCTAGCACTGGGTTGCCCCCTTTTTCGGGACTGGCCAAGGGAGCATGCAGTTCGTCGATCTCCACGGCTTGGATCGGCTCCGCAAGCCGCTCGAGTTGCAGGCGATGGAAGTCGTCCGCACGTGGACCTGCCTTGGACAGCAACAACTCCACGGTTCGCGGATCGACTTCGCAGATATCGGCTGTCGCCTCCATGCTGCAGCCGTATCCCAGACACTTGACGATCCGCACGACCGTTGCCTCGGGCAACTTGGCTCTGGCCATCAATGATCCCTGTCGTTCGCTGAAGCGGTGTCCGCAACTGCTGCAATACAAGCGACGGATGCGATGGTCCTTGCCCATCCGTTCGCAGACACTGATATTGCCTGCGGCGAAACGGTTGAAATCGCAGCACTCCTCGTTGGGACAAGCGAAGCCCGTAAGATCGTCGCTCGGCGGAATGACTTCGGCCACTGGCTGGCGTTTGCGCGTCATGATACACCTCCGTGGTTACCCCACGGAATTTTACCGATTTCGCACATAACAAAGCCACAAAAGTCACAAAATCACCCTGTTTTCTTACCAATGTTCTGAGTCACTACCAAAGTCGCAGATTCAACGGATTCAAAGAAATCGTCCCCCAGCAGCCTCCGCAGCCACGCTCGTCCTGGCGGTTGTGCGTTTGGCAGCTCGTTTCCGTCCGTATCGAGCTGCCAATCATATTGCACGGCCCGACCCGTATACTCTGATCGCATCCCGCTGCTCCCGCGCCCTCTTCGTCTCCACCGCGAGCCAACTGCACGGCACGGCCACGGCCACCGTCAGCACCAGTAGCGACCGAACCGAGAACTGAAACCGCCAGCGAAAGATCAAGGCAATTGCAAACCAGAAACCATCCCCACGAGCGCCGCCGCCACGACCGCCACGGCGGTCAGCACCGCGTAGCCCTTGTGCGATGGCAGCCAGCCAAAGCGTTCCGAGAGCCAGAGCAGCGCCTTGGCGGCCAGGATCGCCGCGAGGCAGCGGCCCGACGTGAGGTGGAACCAACGGCGGGTGGGCTTCGCCACGGTGGGTTGGGGTTTGGGCGTGGTCATGTTCCCCAGGTGGTCAACGGAATTGTGCTTCCCTTTGTTCTGATCTTCATGCTGCTGCTGATCAACAAGAGCGAGCTGATGGGCAAGTACGTGAACGGCACATGGTTCAACATCATTGCCTGGGCGACGACCATCATCATGATTGGGCTGACGGTCGCGTTGCTGATCACCGGAGGACCGGGCGGTTAACCCGGGCGGTTGTTCTGAATGGTTATCCTGCTCATGGGCGTGACCGCTTCCGGCAAGACCACTGTCGGACGAGCTCTCGCCACCGAGCTCGGCTGGCGCTTTGCCGATGGCGATGATTATCATTCCGCCGCCAACATTGCCAAGATGCGCGCCGGCATTGCGCTGACGGACGAAGATCGCGCGCCCTGGCTCGAATCGCTGCGCAAGGCAATTCTGGCGTGGCTGGCAGCCGGCGAGAATGTCGTTCTGGCGTGCTCCGCGCTCAAAGCCTCGTACCGCGATATTTTGCTGGTAAGCTCCGATGTCAAGCTGGTGTATTTGCGCGCGAGCAAGGAACTCATCGCGGCCCGGCTGGCGAGCCGTCGCGGGCATTATATGAATCCAAAGCTGCTGGACAGCCAATTCGAAACGCTGGAGGAGCCGCAGAATGGATTGACCATCGATGCAGGGTTGCCAGTGAACCAGATCCTCAACCGCATCCGAGCGGTGCTTGGGATATAGTCCGGAAATCCGCATCTAATCTGGAGTTCAATGCCAATTCGCCGCAGAGTACGAATCCTGCTGTGGGCGCTGCTAGCCGTTACCGTTGCCTGCGCCATTGGATTGATAGCCTTGCTGACGGTGCCCGCGCCGCTCGAACGCTATCTGGAAGCTCGCATCCTGATTGCCTTGCGCCAGCATTACCAGGCTGACGTCCAGCTCCAGAATCTGCATGTAACTCTCATTCCCGAGTTCTACGCGACCGCCGATAACTTTGTGTTGCCCGACCGCCGGGGAGCCGATCTTCCGCCGCTCATTACCGTGCAGCACATTACCGCGCGGGCTGCGGTTTTCGAGCTTCTGCGCAGTCCTATCCATGTCGGCTGGCTTAAGTTGGATGGCCTGGTCATTCAGGTTGCGCCCAAGGGCGAGCATCCGGCGGGAACCGCTGCCCAAAAGCCGAAGCACACGATGCATCTGGCGAATTTTGTAATCGACAAGGTCGATGCCGATAACACCAAGCTCTACATCCTGCGCAAAGATCCTCGCAAAGAACCGCTCGAGTTCGATCTTCGCAAGCTCAATCTTCGCAGCGCCGGCGTCGGCCAGCCCATGAAATTCACCTCGGAGCTGACCAATCCGACTCCGCCGGGCGTGATCGAGACCACGGGACATTTTGGGCCGTGGAATTTCGACGAGCCTTCAAGTACCAAAGTCAGTGGCCATTACAACTTCCAGCACGCCGATCTGTCGGTGTTCAACGGCATCTCCGGCATATTGTCGTCGGTTGGCGATTACAACGGAGTTCTGCACAACATCGTGGTCGACGGCACAACCGATACTCCCGATTTCAAGCTCGACCACGGCGGTGAGGCAGTTCATCTCACCACGAAATTTCACGCGATCGTCGACGGTACCAATGGCAATACCTATTTGCAGCCGGTCAATGCGCACTTCCTGAACTCGGATATCGTCACCCATGGCGAGGTCACGAGCAAACCCGGCGAGAAGGGCAAGACGATCACGCTCGACGTCGACATCCAGAAGGCGCGGGTCGAGGACGTGCTGGCGCTTGCGGCTCGCGGGCCATCCATGCTCATCGGACGGCTGACTCTCAAGGCCAATCTTGACTTGCCGCCCGGCAAAGATTCGGTTCTGCAAAAAATGCTGCTCAACGGAAAGTTCAATATATCCGACGCCAGGTTCACCAGCGACATGGTGAAAAATGTGATTACACAACTGAGCCGGCGCGGTCAGGGCAAACCGGACGATAGCAGCATCACCGATGTGGCGGCGAATTTCAGCGGCGACTTTAACCTGGGCAAAGGTACGCTGCATTTCAACCAGCTACAGTTCTTAGTGCCAGGCGCGATTGCCCAGGTCAAGGGATCGTACGGCCTGCACACGGAAGATATTAACTTTGTTGGCGACGTGCGACTCGATGCGACGGTCTCCCAAATGATGACCGGCGCCGCACATTGGGTGCTTGTGCCGTTCGATCCCATCTTCATGAAACACGGGGCGGGAACCTATTTGCCGGTGGAGATCGACGGCACGCGCAGCCATCCCCAAATCAAGGTGCAGTGGAAAAAGCTGTTCTCGCTACTGATACTCCCCCTCCGCGGCTAAGTTCTCGAAGCGCGTATAGCGCTTCACGAACGCCATCTTGATGGTGTCGGTAGGACCGTTGCGCTGTTTGGAGACGATGATTTCAGCCATGCCGTCGAGGTCGGGATCGTCCTTCTTGTAGACCTCTTCGCGGAAGATGAAAGCGACCACGTCCGCGTCCTGCTCGATGGAGCCGGACTCGCGCAGATCCGAGAGTTGCGGACGATGATCGCCGCCGCGGCTCTCCGGCGCGCGGCTGAGCTGTGACAGCGCGACCACCGGAACTCTTAGCTCCTTGGCCAGCGCCTTCAATCCGCGCGAAATCGCCGAGACTTCCTGGGTACGATTCTCGAATCGCTTGCCGCCGATGGGCACCGCCGACATGAGCTGCAGATAATCGACGATCAGCAGGTCGAGTCCCTCCTGCCGCTTCAGCCGTCGCGCCTTGGCGCGCATCTCGCTGACCGAGATGCCGGGCGTGTCGTCGATATAGAGCTTCGATTGCGTCAGCCGCTCGACGGCGCTGGTGAGCTTGCGCATGTCGTCTTTGGTGAGGAAGCCCTGGCGCAGTTTTTTGGAATCGACTTGCGCGGTCGATGCCAACATGCGCATCAGCAGTGCCTCGCGCGACATTTCCAGCGAGAAGACGCCGACAACCTTGCCGTCGAGCACCGCGGCGTTCTCGGCAATGTTCATGGCAAACGCGGTCTTGCCCATCGAGGGCCGCGCGGCAATAACGATCAAGTCCGATGGCTGCAAACCGCTGGTGAGCTTGTCGAGCAAGGTGTAGTGCGTCGCCAGCCCAGTGATCTCCTGGCCGCGCGCGTATAGCTCCTCCAGCGAGCCGAACGAACTCTGGATGATGGCAGGGATGTTCATGAATCCCTGCTCCATGCGATTTTCCGAGAGCTGGAAGATGGCCTGCTCGGCCTGATTCAAAACGTCTTCGGCTTCGTCCGAGTGCTCGATGGCCTGGGCGATGGCGTTCTGGGCGATGTTGATCAGCCCGCGCAGAAGCGCCTTGTTCTTGACGATGCGGACGTAATGCTCGATCGATGGCCGCTCAGGAACGCCGTCGATGAGCGATGACAGGTACGCAACGCCGCCGATGGCTTCCACTTCCTTGCGCCGGTCGAGCTCTTCGACAAGGGTGATCATGTCGACGGGTCGACCCGTCTCCTGCAGATCACGCATCCGAGAGTAAATGCGGCGGTGTGCGTCCAGCGAGAAGTGATCGGGCTGGATGTGCGCGGCCGCCTGGTCGTAAAGCGAGTTGTCGAGGAGAATCGCGCCGAGAATGGAGCGCTCGGCCTCAAGGCTGACAGGCAGTCCCCGCTCCAGACTGTAATCGGTGGTGGCCATCGGGTCTATTCACTTTAGTCAGCGAGGACGAACGGTCGCAATGGCCAATCTGGTTCCAGAGTGACGTGACGCGAGATTTCTTTCGAAAAGCTGTGAGCGTCTGTGCAAGACGGGTTCCTGGGATCCGACAGCGCTGTCGTAAAAGAGCTGCCGAGAGGGACCACGCGTGGATGGGTTTCCGTTGTGATTTGCAATTCGATTTGGGCTGCCGCTGATACCTTAGCTACCTAGAGATTTCTCCTGGCAACAGGAACCGGTTCATTGACTGCAGGTTACAAAACCTGGAAGTACATGTACTTTAGTAACCATCGCTCCTTCCGTATTCCACAAATAGATTCCAAAAATGGTATTTTCGGCAGTCCAGCCGATCTATAATTCTGTAAGGCATTATCAGCAGGGCATTTATGGCGCGGCAAGGACGCAAAACGTGGCATCGAAGTTGCTAATTGAAGAGCGGCTCGTGGGAGCAGTCCCACCCGTGCGTCTTAGCGGCCAGCCAGCGGCTTCGATGAACCGAGACCTCCAGACGCGCTTCTTCGCGATCTTCCTAGCGCTACTCAGCGTCGCTGCCGTCGTTTTTGCCTGCATTAATTTCCAGAAGGACCGCGAATTTTCTGCCCCTTACGATGGCATCTGGTGGATCGAAGATGCCGGCCACCTTCGTGCTCAGCGGGTCGATGTTGACGGGCCCGGCGAAAAGGCGGGCATCAAGCCTGGTGATGTGCTCACCGCAGTCGATGACCACAAGGTCAGCAACGTCGGCAGCCTGGAGCAGCAGCTCTACGCCGTCGGCATCTGGACCAAAGCGAACTACTCGCTGGTGCGGCAGGGTGTCCCCGTCGAAGCGCCGCTCATCCTGATCCCCGCGGATCGCTCCTTGTATGCCGGCGAGCGGCTGATCGCGCTGGTGTATCTGGGCATTGGAATGTACGTGCTGCTGCGCCGCTGGACGGCGCCGAAGAGCACCCATTTCTACATTTTCTGTCTGGTTTCGTTCATCTTTTACTCCTTCCATTACACCGGCAAGCTGAACGACTTCGACTGGATCATTTACTGGTCGAACGTGGTCGCATGGCTGTTACAGCCGGCGCTGTTCCTGCATTTCTCGCTGACTTTTCCTGAGCGCAAGCCACTGGTCGATCGCCGACGCTGGCTGATCCCGGCAGTCTATGCCCCTGGCGCGGCGCTGCTGGCACTGCGCATCTGCACAATTTATTTCCTGCAGCCGAGCGAAGTGCTGCGCTATAACCTCGACCGCCTCGATTGGATCTACCTGGCGGCGTATTTCGTGGCCGCGACGGTTACGCTGTGGCACAGCTATCGCCACGCGCAATCGGCCATCCTGCGCCAGCAGATGAAGTGGGTGACGCGTGGCACCATTCTCTCCGTTGCCCCGTTCACAGTCTTCTACATCATTCCCTATTTGTTCGGTGTGCTGCCCGGACTGGGGATGAAAATCTCCGTGCTGTCGCTGGTTTTCTTGCCGCTGACCTTCGGCTACGCCATCTTCCGCTACCGGCTGATGGATGTGGATCTCATCTTCAAGCGCGGCATGGCCTACACCATTGCCGCCGGCGCCATCACCGCCGCTTACTTCGCCGCGGTGGGCGTGGCTTCCGTATTGTTCCACCAGAACTTCCCCAACGTCGGACCGATCGGACTTGTAGTCGCGATTGCAGTCACCGCGCTGCTCTTCGATCCCTTCAAGAACTGGGTGCAGGAGAGCCTGGACAAATTCTTCTATCGCAAGCGCTATGACTACCGGCGCACGCTCATCGAGTTTGGCCGCGACCTCAACTCGGAGACCGATCTCGACAAAATGTTGAGCTCGATTGTCGATCGCCTCTCGCGCACGCTGCTGGTCGATCGCCTGGCCATCTTCCTTGCCGATCCGGAGCAGCCGGAGCAGTTCTCCCTGGCAAAGTCTTACGGCATCGCCAATACCAGCGGCCTGAGCTTCGATTTCCTGCACGTGGAGCGTCCGGAGTGGCAGTCCGGTCACCTGTTCTTCGACAACACGCACCAGGCGGTGCGCGAGAGTCCGTCGGCGCGGCAGGCGATTCGGCGGCTGGAGCTGAATTACTACATTCCCTGCACCGTGATGAATCGCATGATCGCCGTGCTCGGACTGGGCAAAACTGTGGAAGGCGATTTCCTCTCCAGTGAAGATGTGCAGTTGCTGGAAACGCTCGCCGGTTACATCGGCATCGCCGTGCAGAACGCCCGGCTCTACCAGTCGCTGGAAGAAAAAGCCGGTCAGTACGAGCGACTCAAGGAATTCAGCGAGAACATCGTCGAATCGATCAGTGTCGGCGTGATGGCGGTCGATCTGGAAGATCGCATCGAGTCGTGGAACTCGCAGATGGAAGTGATGTTCGCATTGCCGCGCCGCGATGCTCTGGGCCGCCATTTATCGGAGGTGTTGCCGCCGGCCTTCATCGAAGAGCACTTGCGCGTGCGTCCCACGCAGGGCATCCACAATCTCTACAAGTTCAGGCTGCGCACAGCGGGGGGCGAGACGCGGGTCACCAATATCGCGATCGCTCCCCTGGTGAGCAAGAGCTTCAATGTAATTGGCCGCCTGATTATCGTTGACGACATCACGGAACGGATTGAGCTGGAGTCGCAGCTATCGCAGGCGGAGAAGCTGTCGTCGATTGGCTTGCTGGCAGCCGGAGTTGCCCACGAAGTGAACACGCCTCTGGCGGTGATTTCATCGTATGCGCAAATGCTGGCCAAGCAGGTGCACCACGATGACAAGCAGGCGGTTCTGCTGGACAAAATCACCAAGCAGACTTTCCGTGCGTCCGAGATCGTCAATAGCCTGCTGAATTTTTCCCGCACCTCGAGCAGCGAGTTTACCGACGTCGATCTGAATCGTGTCATCAAAGATACGTTGACTTTGCTGGAGCACCAGTTCAAAACCGCGCGCGTTACCGTGCAGCAGGAGCTGAATCCCGAACTGCCGCCTATTCACGGCAATACCGGAAAGCTGCAGCAGGTATTTCTCAATCTTTTCCTGAACGCCAAAGATGCCATGCCCGGCGGCGGCACGCTCACCATCAGCACCAGCAATGGCCATCGTGTGCAAGTGAAAGTTTCCGACACCGGAACGGGGATCGCGCAAGAGCACATTCACCGCATCTACGATCCGTTCTTCACCACCAAGAACAAGCCCGCGAGCGGTCCCGGCGGCGGGACTGGCCTGGGCCTGTCGGTGACCTACGGCATCATTCAGGAACATGCGGGCAAGATTCGCGTCGACAGCGCTCCCGGAAGCGGCACAACATTCATCATGGATTTTCCGTTAATCAGAAAGGCTGTCAGTGCTTGAGGCAGTAACCAGTCGAAGCAACGCAGGAAGTGAAGCAGCACCCTCGGCCGGCTCAGTGCTGATCGTGGATGACGAAGCCGTCATTCGCGAATCTTTGCAGACGCTGCTGGAGTTCGAAGGCTATTCGGTAGAGGTGGCCAACGACGGGGAGGAGGGCCTGACCCGCATTGCCGAGCGCCCGTTCGATCTGGTGCTGCTGGATTTTGCCTTGCCCGAGCGCAATGGCATCGAGATCCTGCGCGATCTTCGCGAGCGCGATGCCGAGCTGCCGGTCATCATGATCACCGCCTACGGAACCGTCGAGAACGCGGTCAACGCCATGCAGGCCGGCGCTACCAATTTCATTCAGAAGCCCTGGGACAACGAAAAGCTGCTGGCCGATGTCCGCACCGCCGTTGGCCGCCGTCGCGCCGAAGAAGAAGTCATCCAGCTCAAACGCGCCCTGAAGCAGCGCTATAACTTCGAGCACATCATCGGCAAGAGCGAGCCCATGCTGCGCATCTTTGACCTGGTGGCGCAGGTCGCGCCCAGCCGCTCCACCGTCCTGCTGCAAGGCGAAAGTGGAACCGGCAAGGAGCTGATCGCCAAAGCGATTCACATGAACTCGCCGCGCAAGGACCGCGCGTTCGTGCCCGTCAACACCGGCTCGGTGCCCGGCGATCTGCTGGAATCAACCCTCTTCGGCCACGTTAAGGGAGCTTTCACCAGCGCCATCGCCAGCAAGAAAGGTCTCTTCGAAGTTGCCGATCGCGGAACTATCTTTCTCGACGAGATCGCGACCATGGGGCTCGACACGCAGGCGAAAATCCTGCGCGTGCTGCAGGATCGCAAGTTTATGCACCTTGGCGGCGTGAACGAAATCCAGGTCGACGTGCGCATCATCGCCGCTACCAATGTCGATCTCAAGCAGCTGGTGAAAGAAGGTAAGTTCCGCGAAGACCTGTTCTACAGGCTGAACGTCATCACCATCGATCTGCCTCCGCTGCGCCAGCGCAAAAACGATATTCCTCCACTGGCGGAGCACTTCATCACGAAATTCGCGCTGGAGAACGACAAAGCGCCGCTACGTCTCACTCCCGAGGCGCTGCGTCCGTTGATGGATTACGATTGGCCGGGAAATGTTCGCGAGCTGGAGAATGTGATTGAGCGCGCGGTTGTTCTGGCAACCGGTTCCGGTTTGTCGCCCGATCTGCTTCCGGAAAATCTCACTGGCCGCGGCACCTCGTTTGCTCTGATGGATCATCGCCCGGATGCTTCGCTGTTCGAAATTATCGAAGAGTGCGAGCGGCGCGTGATCACCGATATGCTGGAGAAATGCGGCTGGAACCAAACCGAGGCCGCCGACCGCTTCCGTGTTCCGCTGTCGACGTTGAATCAGAAGATCAAGCGCCTGAATATTGAGATCAAGAAAAAGGGCAGAGAGAACGGGAATAGCAATTAGCGGTCAGTAATCAGCAGTCAGCAATCAGAAACGATCTCCTAAAGCGGTTTTGAAAGGGCACGGCTTTAGTGCCTACGCGAGAACTAACTTTATTCCTCCGCGTTGGAATATGATCTCCGAAAATCAAACCCCGGAGGGGTGGAATTGCAGTTAGCCCAGGACGCAGCGCAGCGGAGTCCTGGGTCAAGTTGGAAAAGAATGCGAGTCCCTTTAGGGACGGCACACTTCTCACGCACTCGCTTCAGCCGTGCCGCTCAGTCCCGTCATTACCTTCCTGGTTCATTCTGAGATAGCATCTACAATTGGCGCCCACCATTCGTTCGACCCACCGAGAACTCTGCACCGAAACACCTGCTTCGGAAATCCAATCATGGTGACTTCCTTTGCGGCAGGTGCGTCGGGTTGGCGCAATTTCATGCCGCACCAGAAGATTCAACCCCACATTCATCATTCTGCAACCAACCTTCAGCATACTAGAGGCAACGAAACGACTTATACCTAAGAAACAATTTGAGCCGCCTTGACGTACTCAAGGATAAGGAATGTTTACGAGAATCGATATGTTGAGAATTGAAATTCGAAGTGCACCGCCAGTCGTACGACTTCTTTGCTCGGGGCGAATCGTGTTGGGGGTGGAAGCAGAAACTTTACGCTGTATGGCCGGGTCGCGGCCTGAGCGCTGGGTCGTCCTGGATCTGCAGCAGGTTCACGCCATTGATGCAGCCGGCCTCGGACTTCTGGTCGAGCTGCACTGCCAGGCACGGGAGCGGGACAGTGTTTTGATGGTGGCAAATCCTTCGCCATGTGTGCGTCAGCTTATTTCGTTGACCAATCTGGAGTCAGTCCTGGAAATCACGGACGACGTTGCTTTGCAATTGGCGAACGCCGGAGTTGGCTGCGAGCGGAGAGCGATGACCGCCTAGGAGAGAACCGTTTGCCCGAATCCATTGATTCTGTGCAGCACACCGCGCTCAGGCGTGAGTTTGTTTTCACCGGAGATTCGGCAGCGATGATCGCGGTGCGCGACAGAATCATGGATTTTGTGCACGACCATTGCCGTGATGACCAGCAGGAGATTGACATCATGGTGGCATTGCAGGAGGGATTGGTGAATGCCGTGCTACATGGCTGCCGCAACGATCCCAGCAAAATCGCGCGCTGCTCGGTCGAGATCGACCCCGATGCGATCACTTTCGTCATTACTGATCCCGGCGATGGCTTCGATACAGCGGGAACCATCGATGCCAGTGACGATGGTACGAATCTAACTCAGCATGGCCGGGGAATCATGATGATCCGCAGCCTGATGGACGAAGTTCATTACCGGCACGGCGGCACGGAGTTGGAAATGAAGAAGCTTCGCCGCGCGGCAGCGTAAGCGCGGGGAGAAGTGGAATTCAGCCAGCTTATACCGGGTGGAGCACGCCTTCAGGTGTGCATAACACAAAGTGCCAACCAGGAAAACGGCTTCAGCCGCTGAGCTAAACGCGGCCTTCATCTCTGCTGTTTCCCCATCTCGCGGGCGACGCTGTCGAGCACTCCATTGATGAACTGCACGGATTCGGGTGTGGAAAATCGGCGCGCGATCTCCAGCGCCTCGTTAATCACCACCGCGGGCGGGGTTTTCGGGAAGCCAAGCAGCTCCGCAACCCCGGCGCGTAACAAATTGCGATCCACGGCAGCCATGCGCTCCATCCGCCAATGTTCGGCATTGCGCTCGACCGTCTGATCGATCTCTTCCCTGCGCTCGCAGGCGACGGAAAACAGATCGTCGGCAAATCCGCGGATTTTGTCGTCCAGATCCTTGCGCTCGCTCCAGAAGGTTAGCCGCACCTCGTCTGGCGCCTGGTGGCCCATATCGAGCTGAAACAGCATCTGCAATACCAGTTCGCGCGATTTGCGGCGAGTACCCGATTTGCTCGTCATCGCTCGCCATCCGCCGTGGTCCTGCTCTTGCCCGGCTGGGCCATTCGCTTCTCTTCAGACGGCTGCTCCGTTCTGTCACCCCGAGCGGAGTGTTGCGAAGTCGAGGGAGCTGCTTTTTCTTTCTTTGGGCCAGGGCGTGGCAATTCCGCAACCGCCTGCCGAAGCGAGGCCATCTCGACTGCAGCCAGCGCAGCTTCGAATCCTTTGTTGCCGGCCTTCAATCCCGCCCGATCAATCGCCTGCTCGAGTGTGTCGCAGGTGAGAACGCCGAAGGCGTGCGGCACGCCTGTTTCCTGCGCCGACTGGCCGACGCCACGCGTAACCTCGTTGGCAATGACTTCGTAGTGCAAGGTTTCTCCGCGAATCACGCAGCCGATACAGACGATCGCGTCGTATTTTCCGGTTTCGGCCAGTTGGCGCGCGGCTGCCGGAATTTCGAATGCACCGGGAACATGGGCAATTGTCATGTCTGACGTTGTAGTACCACATTGTCGTAGCGCCTGCAGAGCCCCGTCCAGCAGACGCTCGGTGATGAACGAATTGAAGCGGCTGACGACCAGAGCAAATCGCCTGCCGCGAGCATCCAGCTTGCCTTCCATGCCGCCGCTATCACCCGGCTTCCTGGCATAAGTCAGAAATCCCACTCGCAGCCCGCCGGTCTCAACCACGAACAACCGCGCGCCATAGGGCGTGTCATGAATTTCCTTGTGAATCTTGATCGCCGATTGCGCGGGTGCCCCATCCTTTTCCGCCGTGGTTGCGGACAGGGTGGGCGACAGCTTCTGAACGATCTCGTAGGCCAGATCGGCGTCGGCGACTTCGACGGTCGCATCTACCGGAGGCGCGGCGGGCGCGGAGATGAACTCGATTCCACCGCTGGGCGCGAGCATCTCGATGCCATCACTTCCGCCCTCATGCCATTCATTGCCGGGGGCGAAGCCGAGCGCGCGAAAAAGCTCCAGCGCGGGCTGCAAGTCTTCCAGCGACTTCCCCATGACGCGGGGAAAGACGATCGATCGGATCATATTTCCATTGTAGCGGCAGCGGGAGCGAAGGATAATTTCGAGCTGTACGGACGACCGGACCATACGATGAGCCGCACGTTTGCTTTGTGCTTGTTTGCCTTCGTTACATTTGCGCTCGCGTCCGCAGTCGACGCCCCGCACCAGTCCGCAGCACAAGCGCCCAGATGGTTGTGGGTGAAGGACTATGTCACGCAGATCGGGATTGCAGGCGCGCAGGTTGACATTGGACCCGGCGGCAAATGTTGGGGACAGATAGATGCCGCCGCTGTGAAGTGGACTGCACACTACACCACCGATGCTGCGGGTCGCGTTCTGACCCAGGGATTACCTTCAAGGATTTCCTGCCGAGTGACTGTCAACGGCAAAGCGCTGTATGCGCGGGGCGGCGGCTTTGAAATTAGCCAGCCCGAGGTCTTGCCAGCCTGGGCCCGGCTGCGCAATTTGACTGGAACCATCGATGTAAGCTCGGAGCCCGAGGACAACCGGACACGGCCGGAGAACTATTGGGAGACGACCGACGATGCCACCCTGTTCCGCTCTTACATTCAGGATCCCAACACTTCCGAGCTGATCTCAGATGTCAAAGTGACCTCACTGCCTAGCGGTATCAGCACCATGAGCGACGCGAATGGCCTGTTCACGCTCGCGGTCCCGGCTCGCTATCGCAAAGGCAAGTTTCCGTCCATGACTGCGCAAACGCTGGTTTTTTCCAAGCCGGGATATAAGACATTTGAATACCGCCAGTTGGTACTGAATCCCGGCGTCGTACCGCTGCAGGTATTTCTCTCGAAAGGCCACGGTACTTTGGTGCGCGTCAACGGATCGATCGGCGACAGCGGCAATCCCTGGGAGGATCACTTCGCCGCTTACCCGGGAAACGCGCCGGCTGGACGGGGCGAGATTATCTCATTTGAAATTACGCCGTGCACCTATGCCGGCGGCTGGATCAATTGCGAGAACGGAGCCAAGGCCGTGCTCAAGGCACGTAACCTGACGCAAGCAGTCATAAGCTGGACTCCTACGGGTACTGAGATGGCAGGGCATGGTGAGTCCCAGTCCATGAAGAAGGTGGACACATCTCCCGACGGAGACACCTGGGAAGCGGCTCTTCCCGACGTTATGAGCACGGACTTTGTGGCGGGCGGAACCGATCAGGAGGGCAAACCTGTCAGTACTATAGACTTGGGAAATGTCTATTGTGAGTGCCGGCCGGCTCGATAACCCGTGCAACGACAGTCGATCCCCGAGGCGATGTTTGCCGGCAGCGCGGGAAGAGCGATAATCGAGCCATGCGAACAGGGATGGCGTTCGAACTCCAACCGACACTAAAAGGCAAGCTGCTCGAACTCAGGCCGCTGCGGGCTGACGACTATCGCGACCTATTCGCGGTCGCGTCCGATCCGCTGATCTGGGAGCAACATCCCGCCAAAGAGCGCGCCACAGAAGCTGGATTCAGGCCATTCTTTCAGAAGGCGCTGGACACCGGCGGAGCCTTGGTCGCCATCGACAGCAAGACTGGGCGGGTGATTGGGACCTCGCGATTCCACGATCACGAGCCGGAGAAAAATCAGATTGAGATCGGCTATACGTTTCTGGCGCGATCGCATTGGGGCGGCCCTTACAACCGCGAGATGAAAGAGTTGATGCTGCGGCATGCGTTTGGTTTTGTGGATCGGGTGGTCTTCACCGTCGCACCGGAAAATTTTCGCTCGCAACGCGCGGTGGAGAAGATCGGCGGCGTGCGCTTGGGAATGTGTGTCAACTGCGAGGGCCGCGAGAGTATTCTGTTCGAGCTGACAGCGGCGGCATTCGCCGAGAAGTTCGGGAAGTAAGAATTCCGACCGCGCTCCAGCACCCGCGCAGGCGCCCATGTTAGCGTCCAAACGAAGGACGCGAACCTGGGGCGCCAAGCTTGCTTAACCTACGCCCAAAACGGTACACCCGGCCCGGTAACTTGCGATA
>CAWFUE010000045.1:0-29655 GCA_963818905.1 uncultured Acidobacteriaceae bacterium | reverse complement strand
GAAAAACGGCTCGCCTCTGAGTCGCTTCTGCAAGATGCTTTCCGCTTCTGCTGGTTCCGCCAGTTTGTTGTGCGCCGTGCGGAGTTCGCCGCTAATAAATGCAAGCTCGCCGCGTGCCCGCGCCTCTGCATCCTCTGCCGCTAGTTGCGCCTGTTCTAGCCGCGCTCGCTCTGCCGTCCATTGCGCCATTTCTGCGCGAGTCGGCCAGCGTGCACAATAAACCCGGTTCTGCCCAAAGGACACAGCGGCTTGAATTTTGATGTTCCCGAAAAGTGATCCAAAGTGCACAGACTTGATAAGCGCATCCGTGGAACTCTTACGGATGACGCGAAGCCTCTCAATCCACGCAGCCCGCAGCAGCAAGGTAGAGCCGGGCAATCGAAGGATGATCTGGCAAGGTGATTAAAATGCGTACCTCCCGTTTTCTGTTGCTAGCAGTTCTATTATTGGCCATACCGGCCGCCTCGTTCGCGCAGTTCGGCGTGTCGATCACGATCGCTCCACCCGCGCTGCCGGTTTACGAGCAGCCCATGGCCCCTGCCGATGGTTATTTGTGGACTCCCGGCTACTGGGCTAATGGGGATGAAGGCTTCTTCTGGGTGCCAGGCACGTGGGTGCAGCCTCCAGAAGCCGGCTTGCTCTGGACGCCCGGTTATTGGGGTTGGGGCGACAATGCTTTCGCCTGGAATGAAGGCTATTGGGGATCGCAGGTAGGGTTCTACGGTGGCGTTAACTACGGCTACGGCTATGGTGGTTCCGGCTATGAAGGCGGATATTGGAACAACGGAGCCTTCTACTACAACCGCTCAGTGAATAACGTGAACGTCACGGACATTCACAACGTTTACAACAAGACGGTAATTAACAACACCACAAACTATGTCAGCTATAACGGCGGCAACGGAGGAATTACTGCCCGCCCGACCGCAGCGGAAGAGACTGCGGCACACGAGCAACACACGCCACAAACGGCGCTGCAGACCCAGCATGTGCACGCTGCCAGTACCAACCATGCACTCCTGGCGTCCGTGAACCACGGTCAGCCGGCAATCGCTGCAACCTCTAAGCCGGGAGAGTTTACCGGCACGGGTGTGATTGCAGCCAAGAAGGCGGGAGCACCTTACAAGGCTCCTGTCGCCGAGAACAAGGCAGCTGAGAGCAAAGCCGCCGAGAGTAAGGCGACTGAGAACAAGGCGGCTGAGAATAAAGCTGCCGCAACGCGCACGAATGAGAACAAGGCAGCAGAAAATAAAGCAGCCGCAACGCGCACAAATGAGAACACGGCAGCAGAGAACAAAGCCGCTGCAACTCGCTCGAACGAGAACAAGGCGGCCGAGAATAAAGCTGCTGCGACCCGCTCGAACGAAAACAAGGCAGCTGAAAATAAAGCAGCCGCAACGCGCACAAATGAGAACAAGGCAGCAGAGAACAAAGCCGCTGCAACTCGCTCGAACGAGAACAAGGCGGCCGAGAATAAAGCTGCTGCGACCCGCTCGAACGAAAACAAGGCAGCTGAAAATAAAGCAGCCGCAACGCGCACAAATGAGAACAAGGCAGCAGAGAATAAAGCCGCTGCAACTCGCTCGAATCAGAATAAAGCAGCAAAGCCCAAGGAGGCTCAGCCCACCGAGTCCGCTAAGCCGACTGCGGCTCATGCGCAGCCTGCGCCGCGACAACAGACCGCACCCCGTGCCGCAGCCGCACCGCACGCGCAGCCTGCCGCTCATCCGGCAACGACAGCTCGCGCACAGCCAGCGCCTCGTCCTGCTGCGAAAGAAGCGCCCAAAACGGAAGAGCGCCCTCGGCAGTAGCAAAATGACTGCGACGTATGGCGTCCGGTCTTTCGAGACGTAAGAAAGTCGATTGACTCTTGTACCGGCGCGGGTCCAATGCTTGGACCCGCGCCACTATTTTTCTTCCTGTATCTGGTCACCCGAAGGGAAGTCTGCCGTCGCGGAGAAGCCCCCCGCCTGCGTCATCGCCCGCATCTCCGGGGAGAACTGATACGCCATTTCACCCACTTTTTTTCACTGAGCAGTTTTGACCAGTAAGAAACCGGCGAAACGCTTATAAGCAAAGCTGACTCACAAGGAAAAAGGAGCCAACCATGCTGGGAACTATATTGATCGTTATTTTGGTTTTAGCGCTTTTTGGTGCCTTGCCACGATGGACGCATAGTCGAGATTGGGGTTACTACCCGAGCGGAGGAGTAGGCGTGATCCTTCTGATCGTCGTCGTTCTTCTGGTTCTCGGCCGGATCTAATGCCATGCGCAACGCGCCAACATCGCCAGGCGCCATAGGCAAGAATTGGCGCCTGCTTTCTCTCCGTGCGGCGGCACTTCTTCTCGTCATGCTGATGTGCAGCGGTGGTCTGTTCGCGTACTCCGTTCTGACGCACGAAGAAATCGTCGACCTGTTGTGGGCTGACGAAATCCGTCCCCTGCTGCTCAAGCGATATCCGGGACTGTCGGAAGACCAGCTCAAACAAGCGCACGCCTACGCCTATGGAGGCGCGGTCATCCAGGATCTGGGCTACTACCCATTCGGCAGCAAAGAATTCAGCAACCTGGTGCATTACGTTCGCAGCGGAGACTTCGTTCGTGAGTTGTTGCTGGAAAGTCAGGATGTCAACGAGTACGCCTTCGCGCTGGGCGCGCTGTCGCACTATGCGTCGGATATCGCCGGTCATCCGGCGGTGAACCAGTCGGTTGCAATCGAGTATCCGAAGCTGCGAGCGAAGTATGGCAAGTCGGTGCGTTACGCCCAGGACAAGACAGCGCATTTGAAAATTGAGTTCGGGTTCGATACAGTCCAGGTCGCGAAGAATCGCTACGCGTCGCAGCAGTATCACGATTTCATCGGATTCCAAGTGTCCAAGCCGCTGCTGGAGCGCGTGTTTCCTGTCGTGTACGGGGTCGAGTTGAAGGACGTGCTGAGCCACGAGGATCTGGCGATAGGTTCGTATCGTTTCGCGGTCAGCCGGCTGATTCCGCATATGACGCAAGTCGCGCTGCAAACCCACAAGAAAGAACTAATGCACGAAACCCCGGATTTCGCGAAACGCAAGTTTCTGTATCGTCTTTCGCGTTCTGATTACGAAAGGCAGTGGGGAAAAGACTACGTGAAACCGGGCGTGGGTACCAGGATAATGTCCACGCTCTTACGCTATATGCCGAGGATTGGTCCCTTCAAAGGGTTGTCATTCAAGAACCCGACTCCTCAAACTGAGGACTTGTATTTCAAGAGCATCAACACGAGCGTTGATCAGTACCGGGCTTTTCTCGAAGAAGTGCGCGGCGATTCACTGGTGCTTCCCAACTGCGATCTAGACAGCGGCAACACAACCAAAGCGGCGG
The DNA here is from genome assembly GCA_963818905.1 of uncultured Acidobacteriaceae bacterium. Taxonomy (GTDB): domain Bacteria; phylum Acidobacteriota; class Terriglobia; order Terriglobales; family Acidobacteriaceae; genus Bog-257. Next base: position 26,298 of record CAWFUE010000045.1, on the reverse strand, counting down.
AATATTCGCTGGCCGACGACACCTACGCAACCTTGCTCACTCAGTTGTCGAAGCGCAGGTTCGATGGAACATCGCCGGAACTGCGCGCCAACGTCCTGCAGTTTTATTCCGATCTCTCGCTGCCGATCGAGACGAGGCAAGACCAGGTTCGCTGGCAGAGTGTGTTGGCCGCGCTGGACCAGCTAAAGGCTGTGACACCGGCGCCGACGGTTGCAAGCAGCCCCGGAAAGTGATCCGCCGTGCCCTTACTCCACTTCAAGAACTCGGCGGTCCGAGTAGTTCGCGACATGGAGAAGAACCACACCATGGCGTTTTCCGCGGCGCTGGCTTATTACTTCGTCCTTTCCCTGTTTCCGTTTTTGATTTTACTTTCCGTGGTCACTGCCCATCTGCCGCTTCCGGACTTCTTTAGCCAGGTCATGGGGCTGATAGCACGCGTGGTTCCTGCCGCCAGCATGGGCCCGCTCAGGAATTTGATGAAGGACACGATTCTATCCACTCACAGCCGACTGCTTACCTTCGGCATTCTGTTTACGGTGTGGTCGGCATCGAGCGGATTCACGGCGCTGATCGATGCCCTCAACACTGCCTATGATGTGACTGAGACCAGGCGCTATTGGAAGACGCGTAGTCTCGCCATCGGCCTTACTTTCTCGGTTGGATGTCTCCTGATCATTGCCCTCAGTCTGCTGCTTGTGGGCCCTGGTCTGAGCTCGAGGCTGACGGAAGCATTCGGGATGGGAAATCTCTGGCCGTATGTTCGATGGGTGGTCGCAACTGGCTGCACAGTTCTCGCGGTTGAACTCCTCTACTTCGTTGCGCCGAATGTGAAGCAAAGGTTCGTGAGCACGCTGCCCGGAGCGTTGATTGCCGTAGGCGGCTGGATCGGACTGTCGTACCTGCTTGCAATCTATTTCCAGGATTTTTCCGCCTACAGCAAGGGTTATGGCAGCCTGGGAGTGGCGCTCGCATTCAGCATCTGGCTCTACTGGACTGGCTTCGTAGTTTTGATCGGCGCCCAATTCAATGCAGAGCTTCTGCAGGAGGCTGGGGAAAGACTGGTGCACGCACCGCGTCGGCGCCGCAGCCTAAACGTGGCCGCATGAGCGGAGGAAATATGGCGGACCAAGAGTGGACGGTGAAAGAACTGATCGAAGCTTTGAGCAAGTTTCCGCCAGACGCCAAAATTTATTACGAGATGGGGCCAAATGGCCCGGGAACAATTGGGAAAGCGCAGTTCGTAAAAGCCTGGGGCGAGGGCGACGAGATGGCAGTGCTGTTGGATCGATAGGTTCGTCGTAATGAGATGGAAACAGCCTAAGAAAATTCAGGAAGCATTGAAGAGCGCTAATGAACCGGCCCGAGAATCGCTCCGATGGATTCCTCTAATTCCTGAATGCTTGGGAAATCCCTAGACGAAGGATCGTCTTTGGAATTACTGCGCAGATCCGAGAATAGTGCATGGATATCGGGAGCGCGCTTTTCAAGAGATGCAGTTAAGGCTTTGTTATCCCGAGAGAGTTCATAGAGCCGATTGCGCAGGCTGCCCGTTATCTTGGTCAAGCTCAGGAGCAAAGAAACGAGCTTCCTCTGATCCGCTTCGAGCGATGCGATTTGGCTCTTGTCGTCCTTAAGGTTCTGCCCGGACTCGTTAGCTAAATCTATCAACTGTTCTTTGTTCATGTGCTCTACGTCCATAGAGTCGCACCATCCTTTGGATAGAAACTGGTGACTGGGTCACAGAGCTACCGCTATGGTTGGCACGTTTCACGCGGGCCACACAGATTTCAGACCTTTCGCCTCGCCAGCTATCAATCTTTTTCGCCGGACTGCGTCTCCACCGCCTCGGCGGCGGAGAGTTTCCGGTCGCGGTGGGCCTCGGTGCGCGGAGCGCCCGTATGCAGTTCACAAACTTCCCCAATCGCTGCACCACAAGTAGCGCAAGGCACGGACAATATCTGTTCGGAAGTGAGTTCTTTGGTCTTCACCGCCGATATGATGCAACTTTCCCCAGCCGCGAGAATGTTCAATATTGCTCATTCTCAACACTTTATTCGCACGGCAGATTTCCTTTTTGGCTGCGCTGGTGGTTTTGCCCAATTGTGAGCAAAAGTGAACATCTTTGGTAATCGTGATTCTGGCAAGATTCTGGAGAGTGTAGTTCTCCCTTGGGAGAAATCCCGTGATGGCATCAGCCACGTTAGCCAAGAACAACCACGATTTCGACCCGAATAAATTCCTTGCCACTATTGGCGAGGGTCGGAAAGTCGTGGCCTTTCCCAAAAAGCAGGCAGTCTTTGCGCAGGGAGATGTGGCTGACGCGGTGTTTTACATACAGGCAGGAAAGGTGAAACTCACTGTTGTATCCAAGATTGGCAAGGAAGCAACCCTGGGCATATTGAGCGAGGGACAATTTTTCGGAGAAGGCAGCCTCGCTGGACAGGCTCTACGCATGGGCTCCGCAACCGCCATGACGGATTGCGAACTTCTGCGCATCGATAAGAAGGCGATGATGCTTGCGCTTCACCGGGAACACAAGTTCTCTGATTTATTCGTAGCGTATCTGCTGGCGCGAAATATCCGGTACGAAGAGGATCTGGTCGATCAGCTCTTCAACTCCAGCGAAAGGAGGCTGGCGCGGCTTCTGCTGTTGCTGGCTCACTTCGGCAAAGAAGGAGTACCGGAGACTGTCATCCCCAAGATCAGTCAGGAGACGCTCGCGGAAATGATTGGCACAACCCGATCGCGGGTCAGTTTTTTCATGAATAGGTTCAGAAAGCTCGGCTTCCTTGAGTATGGCGAGAGCGGGCTGCAAGTTCATAGTTCACTTCTAAACATCGTTCTCCACGACTAGCGTCCCGCCTGCAAACTCATTTCAGTCCCAGCTCGCCATTGTACTGTTGCATAACCCCGTAGCACTCACAGGCCGAGGCTTCAAGTTTCTTGCGATTCACGATCTCCACTGCACCACGGGTGTACTTGATGAGTTTCTTTTTCTGCAAAACACCAGCCGCCATGCTCACGCTGGGCCTGTCTGTCCCTAGCATCGTTGCGAGAAAATCATGGGTGATGGGCAGCGATTCCGAATCCACTCTGTCCTGAGTCATTAGCAACCATCGTGCGAGGCGCTGCTTGATATCGTGCAACCGGTTGCACGCGGCCGTTTGTGCAACCTGCATTCCCTGAACTACTGCATAGCGACTCAACATCAATTGCAGGTGTGGAACGGATGCCAATATGTCCTGCAATGCGGCGACCTCTACCCGAAACCCATCGCCCGTGATCTGCACCACCGCCTGAAGAGGGCTACTGCGCAGGCCTACCGCCGCCGGCGTTCCCGTAAAGCCCTCGTTGCCAACGATGCCGGCTTCGGCGGTCCCTCCATTTTTCATTACGACTACAAGAGAAATCAACCCTCGATTCGGAAAATACGCGAATTCCAGCTTCCCGCCCACCTCGTGCAGGATTAGATGGTTCGGCAAACTGACGTATTCGAGATAAGGACGCAGTGAGCCGTAGTCGCTATCTGAGATCGACAGAAGTATCAGATTGCTGACTGGTTTCCCTTCGGTATTCGTCCGCTCGCCAGACTGCACGACTTGGAGGGGCTTACTTTCCATAAACCATCCTTTCTAACCGGCTAGATCAGGCCGCAAACCCTCGCAGATGCGGGGACGAACTCGCCGCTTAAGACTTATCAAAAGTTACGCTGGATGCGACCCCAATACTGAGCAATACTGACCCTCTCCAAAACGCACGAAACCGGAACGACTCAATCGATTCCGCTTCAAGTAAGCCCCAGGTCGCGCTTGCTCACGATGGGGGATTCTTCCGGTATGTAGGATGCCCGACAGACTATCCAAATCAGCGCCTTGTAATATGCGCGCCATGAGCCGGAAGCTGGTATGGATCGAGCAACAGCGTTTTCGAGGTTTTGGCTGCTCCGAATGTGGCTGGCGGTTCAAACCTTCGGGAACGCCCACCGGCGGAACCTTCGATGAAATGATGCGCAACTTCGAGTCGCAGCGCGACAAGGAGTTTAGGTCGCATGTCTGCGGGGATCACCCAAGAACCGAAAGTACTAAACTCTGAATATTTCAAAGCAAGCAGCACTGCGCCCGAAACAACCCGCAATCCCCAGAGCAAAACCTCCAGAGGGCGATACGCAAATCAGGCATTTGCTGGATCTAAACCGGCCAGCGGCCCCATTCTGGTCGCCACCAGCACCTGCAGCAGAGTTGCCGTGTTACGAACGCTTCCCGAGATGGTGATGAGCGCTTCCGAGACGATTGGATGTTGTTCCGCGAGCGAATCAAGACGGTCACTCACGTTGAAGAGTTGCTGAACTTCGTGCAGGATCGCATTCGAAGGCATGGAACACGGCTTTCTAGAAAGCCTAAGGAGAGAAAACTTCAGATGGGCTGACTTAGTTCAGGGAACCTGAAAGAGGAGAAGGTGGTAACCACCTCAACTTCATCATATCACGCGAGCATCCTTAGAAGCGCTGCTGCCCCTGGATCGGGTACCAGTCCTGAGGTATTTTTTCCCTTCGCGATTCTCGCCGTATGGCCGCCAGAAGAGATCCAGCACTCGTAAGGACTACAACCACAGTCGCGACAGCCACCAGCACGACCGAGGCCGGGACTGAGGTTATAACGCCGATGGTTGCAGACAGCCCTTTACCCCGGATCAATATCTTCAATGGTTCTGTCTCCTCTTGCTGCTGGCCATCAGTCCGCGGATGCACATGAAGAACCCTGTCCCCACTCCGCCGCCGGAGCAAAGGAATCCGTGGTTGGCAGAGGAACCATTGCCCGGAGGCTTGTTCCACGACTATCCGATTCTATTTCGAGCTTGCCCTTCAGTTCGCTGAGTCGCGCGCGCATTCCAGCCAGGCCGACCCCCGTTTTCGCACTTGCGTCGCGAAGCCGGACCAGTTGCTCGACGGGAATGCCGCGCCCGAAGTCCCGTATTTCGAGGACTGCGGCGTCCCCCTCGCGCTGAAAACAGACGCTGACCCGTTCCGCCGCGGAGTGCCGATGCACGTTCGTCAAGCTCTCCTGCAATATGCGGAAAAGTGCAGTCTCGACCGTCATGGGAAGCCGCTCACCCGCAGTCGCGAGGTTCATGACCACGTTGATCCCGCTCCTTTTGGCGAAGCCTTCGACATACCACTCAGCAGCGCAGGGAAACCCTACCTCATCCAACAGAGGCGGATGCAGATGGTAAGACGTCGTGTGAATTTCATCGAGCGCCTGTTCAGCCAATGCTGCAACGTCGGACACCAAGCCGAGTGTGGACGTATCCTGCTTGCACTTTTTCTCAAGGAGCGAAATGCTTATTCTCAGGGCAACCAGCGTTTCAGTGCTGTCGCGCAGGTCGCGAGCCAACTTGCGTCTTTCCTTATCCTGCGCTTTGAGAAGCCGCTGCGTGAGACTCTGAAGTTCTTCAGTGCGTTCCAAGGCCACCGTCTCAAGTTGTGCATGCGAAAGTGCAAGTTGTCTAGACTTCTTTGAAAGCGTCCACATAAATCCTCCTTGGAGCGGTGGGGAGATCTTTGTTCGGAGCTTGGATTGTGACATTCTGCTACATAAGAATCTGTTCACAATTGCTCAGGCGACGAAATCACGAACCTTCAGCCAAATCGGGCTAAGAGCGGCAGCTCGCTCGCGGCGCGCCATTCCGGCTCCTTCTACTGCGCAGGTCTTGAAACTCTCTCTCCTGTAGGAGCGGCGGCGCTGATCCAAAAGACGAGCAATTCTGATCAGCTTTCCCAAGCCTAGAGTTCCATACTGGGCTATCACAGGGTTCTGACGACAAGAGAATCCGGTGAACAAACTTGGTTTTGTGGAGGTTTCGATGAACTTGAATCTGACGGATCCGAGGCTCATAGCTCTTGCCGCGGCTGGGATTGTGATCGTCGCAGTGCTCATCTGGCTGTACGTGCGAAAACGCAGGGTCACGACGGCAGGCCTACGGCAAAAGTTCGGGCCCGAGTACGACCGCGCGGTGCTGACGCTTGGGTCGAAAGCGGAAGCGAAACTAGCAGATCGCGAGAAACGGGTCGAAAGCCTCAACCTTCGCGATCTTGATTCAATGGAACGCCAACGCTTTTCGCAGCGATGGGAAGCAATGCAGTCTCGCTTTGTCGATTCCCCGAAGGGTGCAGTCGCGGAAGCGGATGACCTGGTGTCTTCTGTAATGAAGGCTCGCGGCTATCCCGTATCCGATTTCGATCAACGTGCTGCTGACATTTCTGTCGACCATCCACGTGTGGTGGAGAACTACCGGTTGGCGCATCAAATTGCGCTGCGAGTCGGCAAAGACCAGGCAACCACGGAAGAGCTGCGAACGGCAATGATTCACTACCGTTCCCTGTTCGAGGAACTGGTGCAGGTGCCCGTGGTTATCGAGAAAAAAGAAGCGGCGTGACGGCGCAGGGCAACTACGCCCTGGCGAACACGGAGTTACAGTCCAATCCCATTAAAAGAGAAGAGGCAAACACTGTGAAAGCAAGCACGCAACACCGTACCGAGGGCAAGCTGCACGAAGCGAAGGGAATAATCAAAGAAAAGATCGGAAAGGCGACAAACAACCCAGACCTGGAAGTCTCAGGCAACGCGGAAAAGAATGCGGGCAAAGTTCAAAAATGGATTGGTCGCGCGGAAAAGGCCGTCGGGGAATGAAGGACGTAGCACATCGGTCGGCAAGATGCATCAAGGAGGACACCATGTCACAAACCGTAGTGGAAAGAACGGCGGAACACATTGGCGAATCGGTTCGCCAGGCTTCACGCGCGACGTGTGCGATTGCCGATGCGATCGAGGATGGAGTCGGCGTAGTAAAGCGCGTCGCAAAGCAAGGCGGCGATGCTGCCGAAGAATTCCTGGATGACACAACTCAGCGACTCCAGCGACACCTCGTGCTGACGGTTGCGACGACGTTTGCGGCAGGTGTCACCGCGGGAGCACTGATCGGCTGGATGATGAAGCGAAGGTAGCTCAAACCCTGAAACAAGTTGAAAAAGGAGAAACGATGATGACGACAAATCAGCAGACCAAATGTGCGCACCTACCCTGCCGCTGCCTGGTGGAACCTGGCGAAAAATACTGCGGTCAAGCCTGTAAAGAAGCGGGATCGAAGGATGTGGAGATTGCCTGCCAGTGTGACCACAGACCTTGTCCGCTTACCACGTGAACAGTCAATCTCCTGATTGGACCTAGATTGGTCGGGAGAGGGCATCGACATGAAGATGCGCAGACCTATGCTTTTGTTGTTGGCAAGTGCTGGTATCGCGGTTCTGCCAACGCTTGCAAGGGCGCAGGCACTGATCGATTCGCCAGATTCTACCGGCACGGTTGCGAGCACAACCACGGCGCAACCAGATTTGACGTATACGCGCCCGACAGAGAGAACGAAGATCGAGAACTACCTCTTCGACGCGTTCGGCCCGTATCCGGCCGCAGGCGCGGCGTTTGCGGCTGCCATTGGCCAGGGGCGGGACACTCCACCGGGGTGGGGACAAGGAGCCGAGGCTTACGGCAAGCGATTCGGCTCCGCCTTTGGCATCGCAGCAATCAGCACGACGATGCGCTATGGCCTAGCGGAAGCATTCCGGGAAGACACGTTGTACTACCGCTGTGAGTGCAAAGGCGTGTTCCCTCGGCTGCGCCATGCCGTGATTTCGACTCTGTCGGCCCGTCGCGGCCAAGACGGCCACCGCGTTTTTTCTTTCCCTGCACTGATTGCGCCGTATGCGGGTTCGATGACCGCCGTCTATGCGTGGTATCCAGATCGCTACAACGGCAAGGACGCATTTCGGATGGGCAACTACACCATGCTGGGATATGTGGGCGGAAACATTGCCCTCGAATTTCTCTATAGGGGTCCCCACTCCATGCTTCGTCGCATGCACCTGAATAACGGACATGGAGCGCCGGATCAGGGATCAAATCCGTGATGAGCAGCGAATCCAGTGCGGCGGCGGGCATGAACCCTCAGGTTCGAGGGCAACGAATCCCAGCCACGTCCCCGTCACCGAACTCAGCCACGGGTCTGATCAACGAATTCTTCGAATGGTTCGGCGACCTGGGCATATTCTTCTGGCGCGTGCTGCGGGCCGCAGTGACCCCTCCATTTGAATTTCGCGAACTCTTCCGGCAACTCGACGAGATCGGATCAAAGTCCCTTCCCCTCGTTGCGTTGGCCGGCGCTGCCACTGGCGTGGTACTTTCCCTGGAAGCCCGCTTTAGCCTGACTCGATTCGGCGCCAAGTCTCTACTTCCTGCCGCGATCGTGTTCTCCGTAATCCACGAGACTGGACCGATCATTACCGGTCTGGTAGTGAGCGGCCGAGTGGGCGCCGGTATCGGCGCCGAGCTGGCGTCCATGAAAGTAACTGAGCAGATTGACGCCATCGAGGCATCCGCGGTAAACCCTTACCGATTGCTGGCGGCGACTCGCATCCTGGCTTGCGTCCTGATGCTACCTCTGCTCACCCTCGCTGCCGACTTTTGTGGCTTGCTCATGGGCTGGATTACACAAGCGATGGTTGAGCCGGTTTCGTTGCACCAGTTCATCAACGCGGGTTTTAGCGGCGCCGATTTTAACGATTTCCTGCCACCCACAATCAAGACTGCGGTATTTGGACTGATCATTGGGCTGATCGCGTGTTTCCAGGGAATGCGGACGCAGGGAGGCGCAGCAGGCGTAGGCCGCGCGGCCACGAGTTCGGTAGTTCTGTCCTCGCTGTTCGTGATCCTGGCCGATGTGGTGCTGGTGAAACTTATCATCCTATTTTTTCCATGAGTGGTTACTTGTGAACAGTGCTTAAACACTGCGAAACCAGTATGAACACAATCGATCAAATCGCGTTGCGCCGAGAAGAAGCTGAGGAAGACGGCAGTGCACCGGTCGTCGCGGTCGAGGACTTGCATAAATCCTTCGGAACTCAAAAGGTTTTGAACGGGATCAGCCTCAGTGTGAAACGCGGCGAGACCTTGGCGGTGCTGGGGCGCAGTGGTACCGGCAAGAGCGTATTGCTGCGGCTCATCATCGGCCTCGAAAAACCTGACTCGGGATCGGTTCGCATCCACGGTCAAGACATCGCTGGTCTGACTCTCGACAAACTTGGCGAGATCAGAAAGAAGATGGGATTCCTGTTTCAGCACGCTGCGCTTTATGACTCACTGACGGTCGAGCAGAACGTGGCTTTCCCGCTGCAACACCATAAGAAGACGATGTCGAGGTCTGAAAAGACTGACCGCGTCACGCAACTGCTGACGGAGGTTGGCATGGAAGGCGCGTATGAGAAGATGCCTTCCGATATCTCGGGTGGCATGCAGAAACGAGTGGGGCTGGCGCGTGCTCTGGCTTTGGAGCCAGATATTCTGCTGCTTGACGAGCCCACCGCCGGCCTCGACCCCATCAGCGCGGCGGAGATCGACGACTTGGTTCTCAAACTCCAGCAAGAACATCACATGGCATCCATCATTGTGACCCACGATCTGCACAGCGCGAAGACGATTGCCGACCGTCTGGCCTTGCTCAATGAGGGAAATGTGGTGATCGAAGGTAGCTTTGAAGAACTCCAACAAAGTGACATCGAATTTGTCAGGGAATTTCTAAGGCATTCGTAGGGGGATATATGTCGAGAGCGGCGCGGTTGGGAGCTTTCATCGTTGTAACATTGGCGATTCTGGTGGCTGGCGTCTTCATCATCGGAGGCAAGCAGTATCTTTTCAGCTCCACATACCAGTTGAAGGCGCAATTCGACAACGTGGTCGGGTTGGATGCCGGCGGCGACGTGCGGATGGGCGGCGTTCACAGTGGAACTGTGCGCAGCATCGTGCTGCCACACAAGCCGGGCGAAAAAGTCACTGTAATCATGGATCTAGGCAAGTCGACGCACGAGATCATCAAACTAGACTCTGTGGCGACTATCGAAACCGAGGGTCTGTTAGGCAATCAGTTTCTCGCGATCTCGTTTGGATCAGCAGGATCGGGCGACGTGCGGGACGGCGATACAATCGTCAGCCAGCCGCCATTGGAAATGTCGGATCTGCTGCAAAAGACAAGCGGCATTCTGGATAGCAGCCAGCAAGCCATTCAGAACGCAACTCGGGCGGCGGGGAATCTGGAATCGATCAGCGCCAAGATCGACGCCGGTCAAGGCACTGCAGGTGCGCTCGTCAATGACAAGCAGCTCTATAACAATCTCGAACAGACCTCGAGTGGTATGCGAGACACGATCGTGGAGGCGCAAGCTGGGGTCACCGACTTCCAGGAGAATATGGAAGCCATGAAGCACAATTTCTTCCTGCGCGGTTATTTCAAGAGCCGCGGCTACGAAGATTCTGCCGAACTCGCCAAGAATGAAATCGAGCGCTTGCCACAAGGCACACCGACGAAGCAGTTTACGTACTCAACGAAACAACTTTTCGATAAACAAGATTCGGCCAGGCTAAAGAACCAGAAATCTTTGAACGCCGGCGGTGAGTTCCTGGCTAATAACCAGTTCGGGTTTGCGGTGATTGTGGTGTCGGCAGGCATGGAGGGTGATACTCAGAAAGATTTGGTGCTAACCGAAGCTCGGGCCATGGTTGTGCGTGAGTATCTGGTCGAGCACTTCGGATTTGACGATAGCGAGCTCAAGACTCTGGGAATGGGCAAGCAGACGGACACAGATTCCGATAGCGGCTGGGGTACGGTGCAGATTTTCATCTATCCCTCCGGGACTGAAATTCCACCGAACAAGCAGACGCAGGCGGGTATTGCATCCAAGGCAACTTCAGAGCAACCCGTTCAGGCTTCTGCAACCGTAACAACGAAGCCCCAATAAGAAGCAACTGGAGCGGCGCGGGTCTTGAATCGGTGTGTTTGACAGTTCTCTCATATAAGACTAGGGTTGTAATTGAGGTGGTCACCGCCTTCTCCTCATTTCAGGTTTCCTGAACTAAGTCAGCTCATCTGAAGTTGTCTCTCTTAGCAACCCCAACCCTAAGGAGGTTGCCTATGTATGCTCGTAATGTCTCGATTCATCTGAAATCCAATATGTTGTCCGATTACACGAAGAGTTTTGAGAAGGACGTCCTTCCGCTACTTCGTAAACAGAATGGTTTTAAGGACGAAATCACACTTGCCGGTTCCGGCGGGGTCAATGTGACCGCTATTAGCCTGTGGGAAAACAAGAACGATGCCGACACTTACAACACCAACACCTATCCGCAAGTGTTGAAGACATTGGCAAGATTCATCGATGGCACGCCCCAGGTTCACACTTTTGATGTTGTCAGCTCGACATTCCAAAAGCACGATGTTCTCGTGACTGCGTAAGAGATACCTTGATGCGCTTGGTTCGAGGGGGCGGGGTAATATCCGCCTTCTCAGACCCGCAGACATCGTGAACCACGGTGTCTTCAGAAGACCGCTGGCTATCCTTTTTAGTCGGCGAGTTGTTCTGCGCGTCCGTTCCCTGGCACACTTTAATGATTCACAACCGGAGCTTATTCCAATGCTGCTCAACCGAAGCACGCAGATTATCCCGACTTCGCAAAATGATGAAGAGTCTGCCTCGTTGCGATGCGGGATCGCAGAACTGAACAGGAATACAGTCCGTTTGATCACTCAGACCGGGGAATTAGTGGAAGAATCGAAACAGCTATCAGAACAGCTCAAGTCTTTTGAAAACCGTAGTTCCAAACCAAAGCGCACCTCGCCGACCCGCCACTAGCGTACGTCCCGATTCTACTTACTGCATCGCTTTCCCGCTTTTCCCCGGTTTTGAGCGTTTACCGGCAGAACCCTCACGAGCCAGACATGTCGTATTGTGAGCAATTTTGTACAGACCGCATCGTCCTTGCCCTGATACGTTTGCTGAACAATGGGGAGAGTATGAATGCATTTCGCATTTTGGTGGTCGATGATCATCCGATTTTCCGTTTAGGTGTGTGCTCGCTGCTCGGTTCCCGTGAAGGTTGGGCGGTCTGCGGTGAGGCCGGTGACGGACGGGATGCGGTTGAGAAATGCATGCAGTTGAAACCGGATCTTGTTATTTTGGACATTTGCCTCCCAGGACTGAATGGCGTCGACGCGGCCCGACAAATCCTGAAAAACAATCCAGCCCAGAGAATACTGGTCCTCACGGACGCAGGCTCCGATAACGTGGTCAGCGATTGTCTGCAAGCGGGGGTTCGAGGGTGGGTTCTTAAGTCCGACGCATCCAGTGACCTGACCGCAGCAGTGGAGGCCATGCAGCGGAACAACTGCATCTTCAGCCTGCGAATATCCGACCTGCTTGTTGGCAGCCAGTCGAAGCAAGGTCCGACCGGTACAGCCGGGCCCAGGGTGCCCATGTTGTCGCCGCGAGAACGCGAGGTGTTGCAACTCCTGGCTGAAGGCCGGACCTCTAGAGACGTAGCCGTAATCCTGAACATCGCGGTGAAGACCATAGAAACACATCGCAGCAACATTATGTTAAAGCTTGATATTCATTCCATCGCCCAGTTAGTGCTGTATGCAGTTCGGAACGAGATCATTCACGTGCAAAGTCCAGCTGCGGCTGCGCCCCCCGAGCGCGGGAATGGCGCCGCCAATGTTATTCTTCAGAGCGTCAATTAGGAGTTGCCCCTGTTCCACTCTGAATGACCTTGTTGTCGTTGCGGAGGAAGCGCGTTCACAGATAACTGAACGTATGCAGCCGACTTCATTGAGGGTCAGCGCCGAGGCACCGCTCGGCGGACGATTATCCATTTGTACATAGAAGTCTGCCGCTAATCCGGGCCGGTCTACTGCTGAAACTTAACTGGTACCGAAAATTCCTCTGGCCGGTTGTCACTGGCAAACCAAAGGTCCCCAGTACCGGTGGCACATTTGTCGTCCGTAAACCTAAAATGCAATTCGTAGTCTTCTTTGTCGTTCCCGCTCAAGCTAATTCGATCTGACCTTTCCGTCGTATTGGATTTCAGGTGGAAAGAAATGCTTTGAGCCGGCCATTCTTCGCCTCCCATGAGGAGCCGTAGCGGCGTGATCTTCACCGGCATCTGCGTGCGATTCACGACGGTTACCAGTCCCCATACGTACATGAACGGCCCTTGCGACGAATGCTGACTTCCGCTGATTAGTATGGGGCCACGGGTTCCATCGAAATTGAAAAATAGCGGGACTGCCTCTAGCCTCAGTCGCTGTTCCACTTCCTTCTCGTCGCCTTGGCGTTTTTGCTCAGCATTGGCCTTCGCACATGCCGCTCGTTCCTGGTTGCGCCACTTTAGTTGAAGCAGATTGAAAAGAATGCTGACTAGAAATGCCAGACCAACGATCACCAACCCAAGAGCAGACATGTCGCTCTCCCGATGCGTTTCGCGTTGCAGTCTCGTTTCAACTCGTCCTCAAATGGCGGCCGAAACGTCCATCCTTTTGTGGTTTCTAGTTGTCTCGAGCGGCCTCTCGTCACGAATAGTCGCAGTGTCGAGGCTACGCGCTTTTGGCTTTATCCGACTTGGCGACCTTGGTGACGAGTTCTTCGCTGAGCTTGTGGGCGTTCATGGAGTGTTCGAGCGCTTGTTTGCTGAGTTCATGAGCGCTCAGATGATCGCCTTTTCCGTGCGCGGTGGCAGCGGCACTGTGGGCATGGGCTGCGAGGTTATGGAGCTCTGCGACTCGATTGTGCGGGCTCGATGGCATGATGTCCTCCTCACTCGTTTCGACGCAGCGCCATGGCTATCGCTGTCCTCCCCGGCCGTCTTCATCCGATTGCTGCGACCGGGAAGGACGGAAAGTGTTCGGCTGCTTAAGCGGCGCTCTTTTTCTTTCCTTGCTCGGAAGCTGGCGCAGACAGGCTGTCGCAGCGCTCGGCATGTAGTTTCGCAGCCTCGGTGTCGTGATGAATTGCTTGTTGACTGTGTCCGTGAGCCAAGTATGCGTGGTGCGCGGCCTTTTCGTGCTCCTCGGCCGCATCGTACTTCGTTGCTTCTTTGTAATGATAAGCTGCCCGCTCATGATGGCGAGCAGCCTCCTGGTAATGCTCCCAAGTCTTTGACATGCGTTTCTCCTTGAACTAGGTTGGGCGCGATTCGCCGGTTACGCGATGCGCTCGTGGTCTAAGTACTCTTGAGGAACGTCATCCTCCGGCACTTGACGGGTAGTTAGCTCAGAGACGTCTGGATCCTTGGCGTTTTCCACGCCGTCGATTGCATCAGCTTCGAACGCATTTCCTTCCTCCACCAATTCCTCCACACTCTCAGAGTCAGCACCGGCGACATCCGATATTTGCTGGATGTCGCCGGACTGCCCGGCAGAATTCGATCCAGAGTCATCCCGATTGCGCTTACTATTCGCAGACATGTTTCGTCCTCCACTGCACATTGAGATGCCGGGTCAAGCCATCCCGTTTCGAAAACTTACGCTGCAACGGCCTCGGCCGTGTGCAGTGCGCAGCAGGCGGGATGCGTGCTTTCGATGATGTCTTTTGCCTTGGCCACTTCAGCGGCGGTGCCGTGGGCGATCAGCAGGAATTGATCTGTCTTGAGTGCTGTTTCGTATTTCACAATGCTGTTCTTGGGAATTCCTATGCTGTAGAGGCCCGCTCCCAGAGCGCCCAAAGCTCCCAGCTCTACCGCACCCTCCAACCCTGCTACGATCCACGCCACCAGAGGCCCAGCGACCAAGATTGGACCGAGACCTGGAATTATGAAAAGAGCAGATCCGAACAAAAGCCCCCAAAAGCCTCCCCAGAACGCACCAACTTTTCCCCAATACTTCATGCGGTCGCCAGTATTGTAGTAGCCAACCACCTGTTCGTCTGTGTGGTAGCCCTTGCCGACAATCGATAGCTTGTGCATGTCGACTCCGCCACGCTGAAGTTCCTTTACCGCGCGATCCGCATCTGTGTGAGTGTCATAAATTGCGACCACAGAATTTTCTATAGACATTTTGTAATCTCCTCGGCGACTTGCCGTCATTCTCGAACCATCAATTTAGGTAAAGTTCAGCGGTTGTCATTGATGTTTTCCTCCCCAAGGCCACCATCGTAAAGAGATTCGCGATGTCGCGGCTGTTCAAGATTGCTCACTTCTCCTCAACCAACAGAGGGACAGCAGCGTTGAGAACATTCAGCTCACGCCGCGAGTACGCGAATACTGCAAGAGCGCGAAAGAGTGACTTCTTCTCCATTAGAGTGCAACTGAAAGTGCGCCATTTTGACCAGCTTTTTGGTGGCTGTCGTCCCATGATAATGGCAGGCGAGGGTTCCACGGCTGCGGACACACAAGTTTGGGCCGTTCACAGCCTGTGTTTTATGGGGGAATGACGAGATGCACGCTTGTTTAAAAACGTGCCGAACAATAATGTCGCCATTGGCTGTGAGACTAACCAACGGCCTTGCAATCGCCATTGTGACGATCATTCTGCTCGGATCGAACGCACTCTCCCAATCGGACTCCGAGAGGCTTGGAATGCCGGCCGTCGACCTGGCACGGAAGGTGGTCACCAACGAATTGAAGGTCCAAGATGAGGAGCACGACCACTGGATGTACCGGCTCGAAAAAGAGGAGTCCGGGAAGAAACAGGTCGAGGAGATCATCGAAACAAACGATGGTTCTCTGAGTCAACTTCTCTCCCTTGGCGGCCACCCACTGGACGCCAAGCAGCAGTGGAAAGAGAACCGGCGCATGCAGGGGCTCGTGAGCCATCCAGATGAGCAACGGAACTTGCAACAGGCAAGCAACAAGAAGGCAGAGCAAGGGGCGCGCTTGTTCAGGATTCTGCCTGACGTGTTTGTGTTCAGCTACGCCGGTCGTCAGGGAAAACTCGTCACACTCACTTTCAGACCCAACCCGAATTACGAGCCGCCTTCTCTTGAAGCCCGGGTGCTCCACGCTATGGAAGGGGAAATGACCGTCGATACCAAACAAGAGAGGTTGACAGCGCTCAATGGCCATCTCGTGGAGGATGTTAAATTCGGAGGAGGGCTGTTGGGACACCTGGACAAGGGTGGAAGATTTGAGGTTAGGCAGAAAGAAGTCGCGCCAGGTCACTGGGAAGTGACCATCCTGAGTGTGGACATGAAAGGGAAAGCTCTCCTCTTCAAGACAATCAGCGTGCAAGAGAAAGAAAACCACAGCGACTTCCACCGGGAACCGGATGACCTGACGCTTGTTGAGGCCGCGGGCATATTGAACCGACAGACGGTTGTGGCAGACAATCGCTAGCGCATTGCAAAGAAGTTCCGGGGCAAGCCGCATCCGGCGCAAGGCGCATTCCCTGGTTTTTATACTGCGAGTTTCGCTTCATGATACCTGGGCATCCCCGGTCTATTTGTCGAAACTGTACAAAATTGAACAGTTACTAAGAACGTTAGCGGGTAATGTAGCGCCGTAAGTAGGCTTGAGGCGCGGTCATGGGTTAGCGGCGCAACACTGGCCATTCGGACCCTCACGGCCGCGTCAACTTACTTGTTCCACAGGGGAGCATTCATGCCGGACTCATACGAGTCCGGCCTTTTTCTGTGCCGGCGCAAGAAGACCCGACGAACTGACTTTTCTGAACAGACTTCGATACCATTTCTGAAATGCGGTGTAGTCGTCGAGCAGCGACTCATAGTCGTTCTTCTGGGTTGCGGCATTTTCGCTTTCCAACTTGGGGACGTTTTCGTCCATAACGCAATCTACCTTAACACCTAGGAGTCCAACGTTGGCACGACCCGAGGCAGTCGGGGTGTCGCCCAAAGTTGTTTCTGAGCAGCTTGGACACGCGAGCACGGCCTTTACGTTCGATACTTATGCTCACGTTCTTCCACACATGCAGGACGAGGCTGCCGCAAAAGTAGAGGCAATGCTCTTTCGACAGACGGCGTGGCGAATGTTGAGGACCAAGAGTTTCGGCACCCGATACGATCACGGAGCAGTGACGAAGTATTCGGGTGCCGAGTTTTGATTAGCAAATTCGGCAGTTTCCCGGGTTCGCTTTTTCCAGTTTCCGGATAGCCGACAATTCGGGAGCTAGGAATTTCAGTCGAGAACTTTCAAGGCCCTATCGCGGCCGCGATGCCGGCGGCACCATGTTGTTGGCGCGATAGTACACCACCAGCTGGCCGTAGTGCTCGCCGCTGTCCTCGATGACGAACATCCAGTTGTAGGAATTGTGGACCAGCTCGTTCCCAAACGGAAATTTCGTCGTTTTTTCCAGTCCCGCGTCGCCCTGCTGTTGAATCAGGTTCGCTCCGTCCGCGACTGCCTGCTGAATCAGATTCACCACGTCGGTCTTCGTCTTGTAAACGTCTCGCGACGGGTTTACCACGTCCTTGCCCAGGTCAGGCCCGATGTTCGAACCGGAAACCGTCCGTATCAGGAGGTAATCGACCCCGGCGACGTGTAAAAGAGTTTGGGCAAAGGTGCGCTGGTCTTTCTGGACCTTGAAGTCGTATTTGTCTTCGGGAAAATCCTGGGCCATGGCGATGAGTTTGTTCCCGATGCTGTTCCACATTGCCAGCGTCTCGTCTGCTCGGGAACGCGCAGGACGCGGAGGTTGCTTCGGCGGTTGGCCTTGACTGTAAAAACTGGTTCCGACGACGGCAATCAGTGTGCCCGCAACTAGCACAAGAGAAGACCGCCTCGTGGTAAATTTCTCCTTTGGATTGGCAATGAACTGCGAAAACACACCCACGCGAGGCTAGGACTGTCCTTATGAACGTGCCGTAAACCCAGCGAGTTCATGCCTCGCGCAGGGCAATCATTGGGTCCACTTTCGTCGCGCGCCGGGCCGGAAGGTAGCTAGCTAGAACGGCAACCGCCAACAAAAGCAGAGGCACGATCAGAAACACAGCCGGATCATGCGGGCGCACCCCGTAAAGCAAACTGCCCATCAACGACGCAGTGGATGCAGAAACGACCATGCCGGCCACAGTTCCGAGGCCCGCCAGCACTATACCCTTTTGCAAGAACAGCTTCAGGACGCCGCCTCGCCCGGCCCCCAGGGCCATGCGGATACCGATCTCGCGCGATCTTTGGCCGACCATATAAGCCAACAAGCCGTAAATTCCGATGGAGGCCAGAAGCACCGCCAGTCCAGCAAATCCGCCCACCAGGTCGGCAGAAAAACGGCGTGAAGCCAGTGACTGAGCAAGGATGCCGTTCATAGAAGAAACATTAAATACCGGCAAGCCGGGATCAATGCTCTGGATTTCATGCCGAATCTGTGGTTCGAGCAGGGTCGCGGGTAGAGACGTCCGCAACACCACGCTCACTCCCTTGATGGAGTCTTGATAGGTCGAAACGTAGATGTGGGGAACGCCATCGATGTCGAGACCGTCACTCTTGATATCCTTAATAATACCCACGACGGTTATCCATGGCATGGTAGGGTCTTTTCCGAACCGCACTTGGCGGCCCAACGGATCGCGGGTTGGCCAATACTTACGAGCGGTGCTTTCATCAATGATGGCCACCGGCTGCTTGCCGTCTTCATCGCCTTCGGTGAATGAGCGGCCGCGTAGGAGCGTCGCCTGCAACACCTTAAAATAATCGGGGCTTATCCGAATTCTCTCGGCGCGCAGATCCTGCGAGGACTCGACCGGTCTATCTTCAATCGCTAAGCCTTCAATCGCTAAGCCACCGACCGCGTTGGGGTCGTTATTGGTGGTCGGTAGAGATGAGGTGATTGCGGCGAGTTCTACTCCCGGAATTGCCTTCATGCGCCGCAGCAACTCACGATCAAAGGTGGCTCTGCGAGGAATATCGAGATACGGATCCGTCTTCGGATCGTTGGGAACCGGAAGCCAGATGTTTGCAGTGACAACTTGAGTTGGATTAAAGCCTGGATTTTCCTGCAACAGATCCCGCAGCGTACGCAGCAGCAAGCCGGCTCCCACCATCAGTATGACGGCAAATGCCAGTTCCGAGACGATTAGAACATCCCGCAATCGGCCGGTCGTAGTGCTGTCGCCCGAACCGCGACCGCCTTCACGAATGGCCGAGGAGAGAGCGACTCTTGCCGAATGAAGCGCTGGAGCAAGTCCAAACACTAAGCCGGTAAGAATGGAAATCAGCAGAGCGAATGCCAGCACCACCCAGTCGATTCGTACTTCGTTGAGCCGGGGAACGTTCGATGGCACAAAGCGCAGAATGAATCCTAAAGTACCAACCGCGGTTGCGATTCCCGCGGCACCGCCGATGAGCGACAGCAGCATGGACTCGGTCAGCATCTGGCGCACCATGCGGCCGCGGCTCGCCCCCAGCGCTAACCGCACCGCCATCTCTTGTTGTCGCCCCGAAGCGCGCGCCAACAGCAGATTGGCAATGTTCAACGATACGATGAAAACGATTAGGATTACCGCACCCAGTAACACCAGCAGCATGGGCCGAACATTGCCTACCAAACTTTCTTGCAATGGTTGAATCTCAATTGTCCATTGCGCCTGCGGCGGGTAATCGGTGGGAAAGTCGTGGCGCAATTCGGCGGCCATGGCAGTGAGCCGCGCCTGAGCTTGCGCCAGTGTCAGGCCAGGCTTAAGTCGTCCGATTCCATTTATTAAATCCCGGTTACCACGTATTGGCGGGGGAAAGGGATCTCCGCTGAATCCGCCGGCGCCAAACACTTCCACGTCGCCGGAAACCGTCGGTCCAGGATGGCGAAATCCGCGTGGCAGAACCCCGATAATTGTATAGGGATCATTGTCGAGACGGAGGGTACGGCCGAGAACATTCGGATCGGCGCCATAGGCACGGCGCCATAGGCCATCGCTGATCACGACCACTGAAGCGAAACCGAGCGTGAAGTCCTGCGGACCAAACAACCGTCCAATTTGCGGGGTCGCACCCAGCATGGAAAAGTAGCTGAAACTGCCACTGAGCCCCTCGATACGCTCGGGTTGTTTGGCGCCGGTCAAAATGTCGCTACCCTCGAGAATCGGGGTCACATCTTCAAATACGCCCGCTCGCGTCTGCAGGTCATCCATTTCGGGCTTGGAAAACGGAACGTCCCGCAATCCTACGCCGGGCTCGTTAAAGAAGATTCTTACCAAACGATCGGGATCGCGGTAGGGCAGAGAACGCAGCAACACGGCATTCACGATGCTGAAAATTGCCGTGTTGACTCCCACGCCCAGAGCCAGCGTCAAAATCGCAAGCGCGGTGAAACCTGGATTCTTGCGCAACAATCTCAATCCATGACGCATGTCCGAACCTAGTTCACCCCACCAGCGCACGCCCACGGATGCCCGCACGGCATCTTTATGAGACTCGATTCCGCCGAACTCAATCCTCGCCTGTCGCATCGCTTCTTGCTGGGAAAGGCCTTTGCGAACCAGGTCCGCAGCGTAACTCTGAAGGTGGAAATGCACCTCTGTTTCCATTTCACTTTCAAGACGTTGTCCCTTGACCATCCACTTCAACCAAGAAAGGAATCGAGTCAGAAGATTCATATCTGCTCCGAGGTGGTGCGCAGGATACTGGCGATCAACGATGCCATGCGGTTCCACTTTTCGGTTTCCGAATGGAGTTGGCGCCGCCCGGCTGCAGTCAGGCTGTAGAACTTCGCCTTGCGTTTTTTGTCCGATTCCCCCCACTCGCTGGCGATCCAACCCTGATGTTCCAGCCGATAGAGCGCTGGATATAACGAGCCCTGCTGGATCTCCAGCTGTTCGCCAGAGATCTGCTGAATGCGCAGCAGAACCCCGTAACCATGCAATGGGCCAAGCGAGACGGCTTTGAGAATAAGCATGTCCAGCGTGCCCTGCAGCAAATCAATTTGTTTGCCCACGACCTCTCCTTGTTTGTCTAGGAGAGGTTTAACAAAACTCACCTAGATAGTCAAGGAGAGAGCATTCTTGCGGAAGATTCCCCCGAGTGACGGGCGACTCGGAAGTTGAGATGCCGCAAGCGTGCAAACCTATGGCTCGGGCCTAAGAATCTCCCGCATGTCCGGCTGACATTCCATCAGCAGGCATCTGTGCCCAGGCCGCTGTTTTCCGAGGACAGTGTGCCGACGGTGTGTCAACCAGGCGATCACGCTGGGCGATGTATGCGAGCGGCAGATATCGAGAGGTGGAGGCGTAGAGCGAGGGCATGGCCTTTCGGGCATTGCTCATGAGCCTGACACGGATCTGGCCACAGCAATTTTCGGAGTTACTTTGCGGGCCTATGAACTGCGATGGAGCGCTGGAGGTCAGGGGTGAGCAAAAGTACGGGCGTGCGCGCAGCGCTGCAGCGTCGCGTCCGGAATAGTGCGCTACGTAAGTCGAATGTGTATTTTTGTCAGCTCGACGTTTAAAGATCTTCGCCCTGAGCGAGAGGCTGCCCAGGACGCGCTGCGCCGCTCGGAATTGGTTCCGGGGAGAATGGAACTATTCGTGTCTGAACCGTCGAAACCGCTCGACGTTTGCTTGGAGCAGGTGCAGCTTCCTGATGCGGTAATGGGCTAATCGCTCTTGAGATCCTGAAATCCAAGATGTATTTTGATCGCCAGTCCTGGAGAACGGGAGAGTGCAGCCTTGTTCGAGGCTTCACGTCCGAGGGGAGTTCTGCTCGCCGTCTTCCCCAAAATATAAAGTGAGCATCCCGTCCAGGGGTGAGCGGTTTTGTGAGTTCCAAAGCGTAAGGGACGCACGAACCGCTGCGCTGCGTGTTGCAATTGCCAATTGCATCCATCGGCTGGCAAGGGTGATGGGATGGCTATGTGTTCCTGGCTGTCGTCTTGCACCTGAAGTCTCGCCCCAAAAAAAAAAAATTCCGAGTTGTTTTTCGTTCTTGTAAGTGCTGAGGCGGGTAATCGGAACCTATCGAACTCGAGCGGAACACCGCTGATTCGCGCTTTACGCCAGAGCACCCTCAACAATCAAGATGCGGAAATGCAGCTTTCCGAACTGCGGGAATATGCAGGACGCCGCGACTGATCTCGGCGGCGGCACACACATTCTCGTATCCCCCGGTTCAAGGGCGGCGCATTCGTCGTGTGGAGATGAAATGGCCGAGATCAATCGCTTTCATTACGGCCCGACAAGGATCCCGCCGGCGACCGCATTGGACAAGCGTTGAACGGCCTCGGCTTCCCGAGTATTACCAAACTGCTGGCCGCGGGCAATGGTGGTCAAGTCGACGTCGCCGAAAAGCGTTCGTTGCAGGCGTTCGCGTTGGAGCTACGCTTTCAGCGCACCCATTCCTGAGCGGGAAAGGCAAAACTCCCGCCGCAGCCGCGCAAAGGAATGTGCATTCGCAGTGTTTCGTAACAGACTCCTAAGAATGGGGCTCAGCCGCTGCCGTGTTGAGATTGAGCGTAGCGTTTGCAATGAGTGGTTTGGCCCAGAAGCCGACGCTCAGAACGCAACCGAAGGTCAGATACAGGAAGGAAATTCCGGAGCGTAATCCGAAGTGATCACCAATGCGCCCGATGATGACTGGTACCACGGCTCCGCCCATGATGCCTGTGCTGAGGATGCCCGCGAAGGGGCCATGATGTTCCGCCACGGAATTCAAACCTAGGGAAACCAGGATCGGCCACATCACGGATGCGAAAAGGCCGATGGCGGGAAAAGCGACAAGAGAAACATTGGCTGGTCCGAAAAGCGCCGCAGTCAAGCAGAGTAGCGCGCCTATGGTCGTGCCGATTAAAACTTTTCTGCTGTCGAACAGCTTCAGCAGCCCCATGCCGATAAAACAGCCTGCGGTCAGCAGTCCCCAGAACCAGGAAACCGCCGAGGCACCGGTCGTGTGCGGATCGTAGCCGTGATAGACAGAGAGGAATTTTGAAATCCAGTTGGCCGTGCCCTGTTCGCAACCCACATACGCGAACACGCACAGGAAAAACGCCCACACGGCAGGCCGGCGCAGCAGGCTCGCATACATCTGCAGCGAGCCGGCCGACTCGTCACTCGTGCGTTCGACTTTCGGGAAGCGGAGAAATCCGAGCACCACAACCATGAGGGCAGTCAACACCGCGAAAATCCAGTAGATCGAGGCCCAGGGAAGCGCGGCCGGCGTCCATCGTGCCAACGTCGCGAGCAGCGGATTGCTCTGCGATCCGGGGCGGTTGAGGTTCTCGACCAGGTAGGAGTAAATGCGCGGACTGATAAACGATGCGCTGCCAAAAATCAATTGCGCAAAGGCGGAGTTGAAAGCGAAATGCTCTTCGCCTCCGGCGACGCGCAAGAGTGGATTGATCGCCGTTTGCAGCGTGGCCATGCCAGCGCCAATCACGAAAAACGAGCGCAGAGCCACAGAATAGGTTGGGTGGAATGCAAAGCTCAGCGCGCCGACGGTCGCGACCGCGAAAGCGACAATCATTACCGGCTTCTCCGTGAATCGTTCCACCCAGAAGCCGGCCGGGATCGACATCACGCCATAAGCGATAAAAAAAGCGAAGTTCAGGAAGGCTGCGGCTGCCAGGGTCACGCTGTAGCTGACGATGATGTCGGGGATGAGCGAGTTGAGAATGTTGGTGACGAGCGACATCACAAAGAACGTCAGAAAAACCAGCCCGACCATGGTTCGGTTTCGCGCCATGCATTCCTTTTCTTACTCGGTGGTTGTTACCTTCGAGGCCAACTCGAATTTCCCCGGCTCGCGTCCCGCTAGCACTGCCAGCGCCAGCGTGATCATCTGAACCGGGAGAATCTGAAGAATGGAACGAACGCTGCTTCCATGATCAGCCAGGCGGAAGCACTCTAGTGATGAAGTCTCGCCCACAAGTTCGGCGCGGCCGCCTCCCTGTTGTATATCCGCCAGCAGGCGATGGTTGAGCTCGCGCGTCTTATTGTCCCCGGAAAACACGACGACGAATATTTCCTCGCTTAGCATTTCCAGCGGGCCGTGGCGGAAAGCCGCGCTGCTCATGCCTTCTGCGTGAAAGTGGTCGGATTCCTTGACGATGAGCGCGCCTGTGCCGACGGCAGCAAGGGAAGCGCCGCGTCCGACCAGAAATAAATGGCGAATCCCGTCGAGCTTCTGCACGAGCAAAGAAACGTAGCTTTTCCAGTCGGCCAGGTAAGAGGCGACCGCCGGCGCGGCGTTGCCGAGTTCGTTCCAGCTTTGGGTCGCGTTGCGTTGACACAAGGTATCTCCTAACCACTTCAGCACCATCAGAGCCGTCACATAGGTTTTGCAGGAGACGGAAAATTCGGCCCCCGCCTGGGTAAACAGCGCCGCACTTGCGTGTTCGACCAGCGGACTTTGCGGGGTGTTGGTCACCGCGATCACGGCCGAGCGGCTTCGGTTCACCTCCGCCAAACGCACCATTTCTGCGCTCTGCCCGGATTGTGACACGGCAACAATCAGCGTTTTTGGATCGAAGAATTTCGCCTTGTAGTGAATAAGTTCCGAGGTCTCCACCATGATGGCGGTGAATCCGTGCCTGACCAGTTGCAGATTCAGCGGATGCAGCGCGTGAAACGAAGAACCCATGCCGGTCAGAACGATGCGTTGAAACCCACCGTGATTCAGCGTCTCAGCCAGTTCTACCAGTTCCTTGGAGCGGTCCAATGCGCGCAAGGTCTCTTCTAGTGCGCGTGGCTGGTCAAGAATGTCGCGCAAATATTCGCCTTCAATCACACTCAAATCAACGCGCATGTTGCGCTCCTTGGTTGGCGAAGCGGTGATGCCAAACTCGCGCGGCGCCGATCAGATTGGCGTCTTCTCCCAGAGAAGCCAAAGTCAGCTCGACTTTTTCGAATGGGACGAGGCGGCAGCATTCGCCGATGATTCTTCTGATGTCTTCGAGGAAAAGGCTGGCGCTCTTCATGACGCTGCCGCCGAGGACGATCGCATCCGGAGTAAAGAGCGTTACCAGATTGGCCAAGCCCAAGCCTAGGTAGCGGATTTCGCGATCGATGGCTCGACGCGCCCAGTCGTCTCCGGCGGCGGCTAGTTCGAAAATTCGTTTGGCGGAAAGATCGTCACGATGTCGATAGTCATTCGGCGCTTCCTTCTCCAGCCACGCTGTAATGGCGGGTCCGGCCGCGAGCGATTCCCAGCATCCGTGAAAACCGCAGACGCAGAGCGGTCCGGAGGGGTCGACGAGGTGGTGACCGATTTCCGGGTGCGAACCATCGACTCCGCGATAGATCTGGCCGTCCACAAGCAGACCGGTTCCGATGCCGGTTCCGACCGTTACGTACAGCAATCTTGCCTTGTTCCTGCCCGCCCCCCAGCCGGCTTCGCCCAAAGCGGCGGCATCGGCGTCGTTTTCCATGGCGACTTTCACCTGGAAAATTTCCGCAAGGTCTCTGACGGGATTCTCGCCTTTCCAGTTGGGGAAAAAGTTAACCTCGCCAAACTCGCCGGTAATAGGATCGACCGGCCCCGTGGATCCGATACCGATGCCGGAAACCTGTGTGTTCGCGCCGCGGGCCGTTGCCTCAAGCATGTTCCGAATATTCGCGAGCGCGTACCGATAGCCGCGATCCGCGTCCGTCGGGCATTCCCGACGGGCCAAGACTTTGCCTTCGTCATTTACCACGCCGACGGCGATCTTGGTCCCGCCGATGTCTACTGCTCCGATCACTCGTTCTCCTCTGAGTTTTGTCGCGTCGCTACTTCCAGGCGAACACAGCTCCCTCATACGCCTGCAGATCGACCTTGAAAGTCGAGCCAGCCACGGCGATTTGATCCGTTCCCTGCGCAGTAATTCGCGCGACGGAGTGGAGTTGCATGGAAGCCGTGATGGTTACGTTTTGCTGGCTCGCGCTGTGATTTGTAACGACGGCATAGCCGCCGTCTTTGCCGCTCAGCGCCGCCACTTCCACGGAGGGCTCGTCGCTGTGAAACAGCGCCTTCACTCCCGCCCACTCCCGAAAAGCTTGATAGATGCGATGGGTGCTCTCGGGTTTGTCGAAAACCGCGGGCACATTGGCGAGATAGTTTTCCAGTGGATAAGCGCTCAACAGCGTTTTGCCTGAACCCACGGAATTGGCGACCAATGCGGGCCGGCTATCCTGATCGACCGCGATCACCGTGCCGCCATGAACCGCAAGAATTGCTCCCCAAGATCGCGGACCAGGCGCTGGCACGGAGTAATGGAAGGTGTCGCCGACTTTCAGATCGCCGAACGGAGCCACGATTTTCAAAGTGACTTCGTCTTTAGGATTCGCATCTACCATGCTCGCGCCGAACAACGATTCCATCTCCGGTATGGCCGCGTCGGCCGCAACGGACGCGTACAGCGCGCCGCCTTGCGATACATACCCCTTGGCCTTTTCCCAGAAATCGGAGTGCACGTGCACCACGAAGCTGTCGGTACTCGTCAACGGCGAAGGCATCAGCAGCAGCGGACGCTTCTGCCAGTCGTCGTATTCGCGCGGGAAATCTGCTTTCATGC
>CAWFUE010000044.1:0-56881 GCA_963818905.1 uncultured Acidobacteriaceae bacterium | reverse complement strand
AAAGCGCAAGCCGCTTTGTGATTGTCCAATCTTGTTTGAGAACGCATTTGTTAGCCGCGTGAAGCGGCGGGGGCTCGACATAGCTCGTGGAGATGTGGCGCGGGTCTGGGCGTCCGTCGCGTATCTTGACTATGGCTTCTATCATCGGAGACGGCGAATGGCTTTGTCCAATAACTGCGTGCTGCCCCATAAGCAACCCAGTCTGATCCGCAAGTTGTGGCGTCTAATCTGTTGAGAAGCCATTTCTGATGGCTGCAAGAGAATGAAGCACCCGACACGGAATGTGATTCTCGCGCTGATACTCGTTGCAGTGGCCTTCGCCCTATTCGTTGTTGGTTCCGCATTCAAAGTGCGAACAGAGGCAAACTCCCTGCTGAGAGACCTCGATGCGCTACAACAGTCAGGCGATCCCACCGCTAGCTTCGAGCTGCTCAAGAGAAAATACGGGCGCAGGCTGCAGCCAACTGAAGGGTGTTTGCCGCAATACTGCCAGTACCTAATCACGATTTCTAACCGCAGCATTTCTGCATTGCACCTCGTTCCATACGCGGAGATGAAGGTCTGGTACACCGTTTACAGAGGCTCCCTAGTTCTCGCTATGGCTGAGTACAGGGACGCACTAAAACGATCAAACAGTCCTGTTGTCCACGTTCAAGTCGGGATGTGTGCGCACGGTTGCGGCGTGCGTTTTGACGTAAATCCGCACGGGATATCCCGGCAGATGTGGAACGGACTCGTGGAGTTTGATACCAGAGCCACACACCAACAGCGAGATGCGGCGCTTGCACTGAATCTGCGCTGTCTGACGAGTATTGAGGGATGTAGCGACATCAGCGAACTTCTGCCGACTGTATGGAACCGCACCGGACTAGCGACGATACAAAGTCGCCTCGTCGGCCTTTCCCAAGAACTTGAGGAATCACACCGGTTCCTATCACCGGATGATTGAGGTTCGTGATTGTTCGCGTAGACAGCGCAGTATGACGGTATCCCGTCACAACCAAACATGAAAATGCATCCTCTGTGGTGAGCGAGATCATGGGCTGGAGTGCCAGCACGGCTGTACGCATGACGAAGCGCTATGGGACATATTGGACACACAGCGCGACGTGAAGCAGTGGACAAGCTGGGAAGTGCGACCGTTTTTGATGCTGAGGGGGCACAGAACTGGGCACATCGGGACGATGCAGACGCAGGCGAGAATTCTAACCCACACGAAAGAATGGCTCCTCAGGTAGGACTCGAACCTACAACCCTCCGGTTAACAGCCGGATGCTCTGCCATTGAGCTACTGAGGAGTGTGTGGCGCACTATTTCGGTGCGTCAAATTGTAAGTGTATTGTAGCGGCGCGGGTGTCGTGCGTCAAAGTAGAACGCGCAATTGTTGTGCGTTCCTCATGATGTTCTTCTGAAGCTTCTTTTCCTCAGGGTTGATCCCGCGCGCTCCGCCGAGCAATTCCTGTCCACGCGCACAAACATCAGACATTGCCTTGCGAGGCTGTTTCGGATACCACCCGAATCAACGCTTCCGGTCCATCCGCGCCGACAACATAACGATCGGCTTCAACCTCGGGCCATTCGCCATAAATATGTGCAACGTACACGACCTTGCCTTCCCTTTTTTGGTCGCGGAAAGTCCGTATGATCTTTCGCGCGGTCGCGTCGGGCAAGCGATGGCACATCACAGCGACGTCGAACGGAAGCCGCTTGTCGACCGCTTCCATAACTTCCTTTTCGCTGCCGAATGCCAAAACCTTATGCCCGGCCGATTCCAAGGCGTGTTTGCGTAGCAATGCGAGTTCCGGATCGGTCGTGAGAACGAGAATCTTCATGCGAATGTATTCCGATGAGAGGTAGGCTCGCTCTTGCGGAGGATATCAAAAGACGCTTACTCGTCCCACTAATTCCCGCCCTCTGTCGCGCGACGCTGCACAACTGACCACTGACAAACTGACTGCCAACCGGCAACTTCCTTTCGACCTTTCGCCCCCTCGAGCATGATCGCTAAAATATTGAAAACAATACACTGCACCGCGGCGCTTCCCGCTAAAATATTCTTTCCATTGGACTTAATATCTAAATATTTGTTTCTTAAGGAGTTAGTCAAAATCGCTTTACGTAGAATCAATGACTTAGCTAGGACCACCGCTAAATTATTATTCCAATTAGACTTACAGGTAAATTATTCCTTCCGAAGGGGTTACGCCGGGGCCTGCATGAACTCCAGAGATCGCGAGATGTAGCCCTTCAGCTCCGCGCGCCGCACCACAGCATCAAGCATGCCATGCTCCAGCAGAAACTCACTGCGCTGGAATCCTTCTGGCAATTTCTGACGAATGGTCTGCTCAATCACGCGTGGGCCGGCAAAACCGATGAGCGCTCCCGGTTCGGCAATGTTCAAGTCGCCGAGCATGGCAAATGACGCGGTAACGCCGCCGGTGGTGGGATCGGTCATAACCGAGATATAGGGAACCTTCGCGTCGTCCATGCGGGCCAGCGCTGCCGAAATTTTTGCCAGCTGCATAAGGCTGATCGCGCCTTCCATCATGCGCGCTCCACCCGACGCCGAGATCACGATGAGCGGCAGCTTTTCGGCGGTGGCCTTTTCAATGGCGCGTGTGATCATCTCGCCCACCACCGTTCCCATGGAGCCGCCAATGAACGAGTACTCCATGGCGCTCACGATCACGGGTTTGCCGTCGAGTTTGCCCCGCGCGTTGATCGCCGCGTCGTTCAAGCCAGTCTCCTGCTGCGAGCGCTTCAGCCGGTCGCGGTAAGCCTTGAGATCGGTGAACTTCAGCGGGTCGGTGCAGACCAGGTTGTTATCTTCAACTGCATACTTGCCGTCGTCGAGCAGGTATGACAGGCGAGTGCGCGCGTCGATGCGGAAATGGCGATCGCACTTGGGGCAGACATTGAAATTCTGGTCCAGATCCTTCTTCCAGATGATCTGCCGGCATTGATCACATTTCACCCACAGCCCCTCGGTCTTGACGCGCTTCTCGCCCG
The DNA here is from genome assembly GCA_963818905.1 of uncultured Acidobacteriaceae bacterium. GTDB lineage: Bacteria > Acidobacteriota > Terriglobia > Terriglobales > Acidobacteriaceae > Bog-257. The sequence continues at coordinate 53,872 of CAWFUE010000044.1, read as the reverse complement.
AGGTGTCGAGTGGAACAGATTCCCGCTTAAACCATGCCATTGTGTTGTTAAGTAAGTGTAGCGGAGCGAATGAGAATTGTCGCGTGACCTGGTGCGCCTGAAGGAAAGGTTTTTGCTCAGTCCTTGGTTCGCGAATCCTGGGCCGCGACACATGCTCGGGGCTCACCTGCTCTCCGAAGGACTCTTCCATTCCGTCATCCGACTCCTTCATCGCGAGGGAAGTCCTCACACCGGTGATTATCGAACGCGATCTGTCTCGCGCCCGTCGCGTCGTCCACCCTCGGTTCTCAAAATCCACGCGCATCGAGTGCAGGTCAGAAAGCTGACGCTTTCTGAAACCCTGACGACACACAGGGAGCGATTGTCGGTCTTTTCCCCCATGAGGGACACAGTTTACGCCTAGTGCCCCAGGTTCGCGGCCCTCTTCTTGCTCCAACCCGGGCAGCGCGAGTAAGTGGCCCGGCGCCCTTCGGATACGCTCAGGGTAGGCTACAGCCGCCGAGGTGAGGGCCGCTGTTGATGAATCTCCATATTGCGGGTAACCTGCTCCGGTCCGAATCGGTTACGATATCGCCTGAATGAGCTTGCTTCCCGGCTTAGAAACGATTCGCCGGTACGAGCGCTCCTGGCTAAGGCGCGATTTGCTCGCCGGGCTTGCCATGACGGCGATGCTCGTACCCGTGGGCATCGCGTATGCCCAGGCATCCGGACTCCCGGGCATTACCGGGCTCTATGCGACGATCATTCCCCTGCTCGCTTACGCTGTTTTTGGTCCGAGCCCTATTCTGATCCTGGGACCCGACTCAGCTCTAGCTGCTGTGATTCTCAGCGTAGTTTTGCCGCTCTCTGCAGGCGATTCGCAACGTGCTGTCCGAATTGGTGGAATGATGGCGCTGGTTTCGGGCTCGATATGCGTTGCGGCTGGTTTGGCGCGCCTCGGCTTCATCACCGAACTGTTATCAAAGCCGATCCGCTACGGCTACATGAATGGGATTGCCTTAACGGTCCTGTTGAGCCAGATTCCCAAGCTGTGCGGATTCTCAGTCAACGGAGAAGGACCGCTGCGCCAGGTGTGGGGCATCATCCAGAAGGCACACGAGGGGGCCACCAATCATTATGCGCTGGGGATCGGCATCGGCTCGCTCGCAATCATCCTGGTGTTGAAACGCTGGCCGCGTCTGCCTGGAATTCTCATAGCCGTCGTCGCCGCAACAGTGGTTGTGGGCGCATTGAATCTGGCGCAACGTGCTGGGGTTGCGGTGCTCGGGGTGCTACCACGAGGACTGCCTCTGCCGCGGCTGCCGTTGGTGTCTATCAATGACCTTGTACCGATACTTATCGGCGGAGCTGCTGTCGCCCTCGTGTCCTTTGCCGACACCAGCGTCCTCTCGCGGACCTATGCAGCACGTCTGCGAGTAGCCGTCGATCCAAACCAGGAGATTGTCGGCCTCGGCATCGCGAATCTCGCTGCCGGTTTCTTTCAGGGATTTCCTATCAGCAGCAGTTCGTCACGCACCCCTGTGGCGGAAGCCGCCGGAGCTAAGACTCAGCTGACGGCAGTCGTGAGTGCTGTGGCGATTGCGTTGTTGTTGGTCTTCGCGCCACAGCTCTTGCGTCATCTCCCCAACAGCGCCCTGGCGGCTGTGGTGATCGCATCAGCCATCGGTTTGTTTGAAATTTCCGATCTACGTCGCATCTACCGCATTCAGCGCTGGGAATTTTGGCTCTCCATAGTCTGCTTTGCCGGCGTCGCGGTGTTCGGTGCAATCCAGGGAATCGCGATAGCGATCGTGATTGCGGTGATTGAATTTCTCTGGGATGGGTGGCGACCGCATTCTGCTGTGCTCGGCCGCGTCGAGGATATGAGAGGGTTCCACGATATTTCCCGCCATCCCGATGCCCAGAGAATTTCGGGGCTGGTGTTGTTCCGGTGGGACGCACCACTGTTCTTTGCCAACGCCGAACTCTTTAGTAGGCGGGTGCTGGATGCGGTGGCAAGCTCACCGACTGCAGTCAAGTGCGTCGTGGTAACGGCCGAGCCGGTCACCAGCGTTGACGTTACCGCAGCGGACTCGTTGGCGGAATTGCATAACGCATTGCGATCTGCAGGAATTGAATTGTGGTTCGCTGAGATGAAAGATCCTGTAAAAGATAAATTGAAGCGATTCGAGTTATTGGGCTGCCTTGGTGAGCAGAATTTCTTCGCGACCATCAGCGAAGCCGTAAGTGCCTATCAGGTGTCTTACAGCCTCCCTTGACACAGCACCGCGAGGGAGAGAGACGAAATGAAACGCCGCCCAGGATCGAACTAGATCGCTGCTAATGAAAAAATTGGCTCCGCCTCCGGAACCCGGTGATTCGAGATCAGCGCGCGCTCTCAGCCTCGCGAACGGTTTGTTCCGGAGTCTCACCGAACAATGTGTGGTAGATGAAGCCCCCCAAGGCAGCGCCTACAATTGGGGCTACCCAGAACAGCCACAACTGCCCCAGTGCCCACCCTCCCACAAACAGTGCCGGCCCCGTGCTGCGCGCGGGGTTCACGGAGGTGTTAGTCACAGGAATGGAAATGAAGTGAATCAGGGTCAGGCTTAGCCCGATCGGGATGGGAGCAAAGCCTTTCGGCGTCCGTTGTTCAGTGGATCCCATGATGATGAAAAGGAAGAACATGGTGAGAACCACTTCGGCCACCAAGCAGGCGAGAAGTGAATACCCACCCGGCGAGTGTTCCCCATAACCATTGGAGGCGAACCCGGCAGCTGTTGTGAAACCCGCCTTCCCGCTCGCGATTACATAGAGGACACCCGCCGCCACGATGCCACCCGCCACTTGGGCAATGATGTAGGCTGGCAACTCCGAAGCCGGAAATCGCTTTCCTGCGACCAGTCCCACAGAAACGGCAGGATTGATATGGCATCCGGAGATAGGGCCGATGGCGTAGGCCATCGTCAGCAAGGTCAGGCCAAACGCGAACGCGACGCCCACGAAGCCTATTCCGAGGTTTGGAAACGCCGCTGCCAGCACGGCGCTTCCGCAACCGCCAAAGACCAGCCAAAATGTTCCGAAGAATTCTGCAGTTGCACGTTTCGTCAGCGACATGTTTTCCCTCCTTAAGAAGTTTGTGGTTGAACGTTCAGAGGTTAAATGTTCGGTGTTGCAACGCTGTTAACCGATATTAGTCCCTTCCGGGGGCTGGAGCAGATGCGGCCTCGTCAAACATATAGGAATGGCGGAGAAAGCCTCGTTCCTTAATCCGTATACTCACGCGCTCATAGACCTTCGGTGGGTCTCGTTTACGCTATGGTCCTGTTCACAAGAATGATCACTGACATCACACGCAAAACTCTACAGATCACCGTTGGTGGACAATGCTTATGAAAAACGTAGATTGCCTTCCGAGTATGCTGCTGCCGTTGATGTTGACTTACTTCTACTTTGTGCGGAGGGAGAGGCAGGTGGTCGCGCCCGAAATGAATAGCTCGAAAGCTGGATGAGATTGAGTAATCCGAAGGAGTCGATCCACTCAAACAATCTTTGCGCGTCGGGTTGTTTCTCGGTCTCGTTTGCGCGTAGCTACTTGTTGGTTGCCGCGACGGGGTACTTCTGAAACATTTTCTCCACAGCTGTGTTGACCTGGTCCACGACCTTCGTTCGATTGTCGCTCAATTTCTCTTTTGCAGTCCCCCGCCAAGCAAGCTTCCTTCGGCTAGCATCAATTAGGTCCACAACGAGCTGTCCTTTGTGCACGACGACGGTCGTTGTCGAGCCAGGGATAGCACCCCACATCAAGAAGCTCTGGTCGAAGGGAGGAATACCACCGTATCCGCTGTATAGGTCCGAGTAGCTGACCGCGGCATCCGAGTCCACCGCCCCGTACATTTCAATGTAAAGGTCGGGATGTTGCGTGGTTCTTTTCAAACCGCGAGCAGTAAGCTCGAATTCAACGGCGCCGGCAATGGCGGCCACCAGCATAGGGCGAGACGAGGCGTCCAGCGGCGCCCAGTCGAATGTCCGGAACTTAGTGAAATCAAGGTTCTTGTCAAACTCAACCTTGATCTTCTGCCCTTCAGCGCCGATTCCCAATAAGCTCAGCGTCAGAAGGACTAAGGCTGTGCGCTGCAGAATCTCGTAAAAAGGCGAATGAATTCGCATGGTCATCGCCTCCCGCCGAGTACGTCCGTTCTGGCCAGCCCGCCAAAGCGCGATCATTGCGCCAGTCTCACTATTTATGTGTGGTTGAAATCCGCCCGGCGAGGCCGAGTGTCTTGAGGATTTCCGGCGATGTTTGGTAATGGCTGAATCTGCGGCTCCGTTCTTCGTGGTCTGGCACATGGATTGCCCTCACCAATACTTCACGATGAAGTAAACGACGATGTAGATGATCCCTCCGATTGTGCCGAACACAGCGATTCGCAGCAGCCAGAGATGAATGTCGTCGTAGTTCTGAGTTTACGCCCGACCGTCAAGAGAGAAATTTGACGCCAGTTTCGCGGACACATGATTCAAGTCTGAGTTTTCGGTTTAGGAATTTCCACAGCGGTCGCTGCAGAGAAATTGAAATTCAGCCACTACCCGATGTTTCGTCCATCGCGAATGGTTCATGACAAGCGCTACAATCTTGCGTGATTGTCTTTCCACCGCTGCTCGTGTGCGATCCGTCGCGGCAGCGGAAGCATCCCGGAAAATCAGTGTGGCCCAGATGGTTAGGGTATGTACCGCAAGTGACCTTCAGGTGTGGGAACACATTTCGGTTGTAAATGGCAAGCACCGCCTTGCCGGCTTTAGTAATGTCTTGGCTGCGCTTTGTATAAACATCCGGGTATTTCTGTTGATAGAAGTAGCAAGCGCTGCTGGCAACTTTTAATTCGCTTCTTCGCTGGTCGCATAGCTTGCTTTCAGGAGTTCGACACTCTCTTTCTTGACGTAGGGCAAAGTTACCGAGATATCTCCCGTGGCCAGGGCCTTGTCTATTGCTCGGTCTGGAAGTTCGAAAGTATGTGTCAGACGGCTGTGGCCATACACGTTGGCAGTATCGATGATTAGGATGTCCGTTTTGCCAGAACCAGGACCACCGTCGTCTTGGAATCCTGGTCGATACATCTTGATATCGCTGCTCGCGAAAAGGGCTTGAACCGGATGGCAGCATCCCTCTACGAAGTGTACTGTGGCCTCTCAACTACGTCCCAGAGAACTTACGTTTATCGGCAATGCCCGTCCAGAATTGTCGAAATCTCTCGTCCATATCTCGCGTGGTCGGTAGCAGACTGATCGCTGGCGTAACATCTCCAACTCGTATGTCGGTCTTTGCAGAGCACCCTGTGCAGGATTGGTTACCACTTGGCCTGTTATCGACACCTATCAACGAAGGACGACGAATGTTGGCAGCCCTCTTCCGCCCGAAGGAATTCCATACTCGGTCACGGTTGGTTCCGCTTGACGTATAGCAAAAAACAAAATCTGATTATTGCATCGATCAAATGGACAAGGTGGGGTGATTCTTGTACGTACCTCGGGGGCGAATGGCTGAGGGTTCGGGTCGTCGACCAACAAGTAGGCCGGAAGCGGCCTGAAGGGGGCCTCTGTCGCTTACCGTTGCGCAGCATCCTGCTAGGGAAATCCCTAGCAGCGGAATATAAGACTACGAGTCACACTTGGTTGCAGATGGAACGTCGAGCCGCAACCATTAAGGAGGACAATATGGCAGTGCCCACATCTGTTGCCTGGCACAGCATCCGGCCTCGTTTTCTGGAAGGGTTGTCTCCGGCTGATCTCAACACGGTGGTATCTGCGGCCAAACACCGGCAATACTTCGCAAACTCCGTCATCGCGAATCAGGGACACCCTGCCGAATACGTCTTCCTCCTTATCAGCGGACGGGCGCGTTATTTCTATGTAACGCCGGACGGCCGCAAGAGCATCCTGCTTTGGATTCCTCCTGGCGAAATCTTCGGAGGGGCAGCGCTGGTGGGCGAGCCTTCCGACTATCTGGTCAGCACCGAAACCGTCAGAACTAGTTCCGTACTGGTGTGGGACCGCCCAACCATTCGCGGCCTGATGAGCAAGCATCCCCGCCTGACTGATAATGCTCTGTTGGTCATGCTGGACTATCTCATAGCATACCGAGCTATCCACGTCTCCATAACCTGTCACTCGGCACGACAGCGCCTTGCCTTCGTGCTGGCTCAACTGGCGACGGGCATCGGCCGAAAGGTCACCGGGGGCATCGAACTCGATGTCCGCAACGAGGAGCTAGCCAATGAAGCCAATGTAACGCCTTTCACTGTCAGCCGGATGCTGGGTGCATGGCAGCGCCAAGGTATCCTGCGCAAGGGTCGTGGCAAGATGATCCTGCACTCCCCAGAGCGGCTCTTCCTGCAGCAAGTCTGACGCGAATGGATCGCGATCGGCTTCATTCGGCTCGCTGATTGCTCTCGCGCAAGGAGGCGGCTGTCCCAGGACAACGACCTGGCAACTCTTTTCCTTCATCCTTTTAATTAGTGTTCAGTGCCTGCACCCGGCGAGGTAGCAGTCTGAATGATCCTGGGTGGAGGACAAAGTTGGCGTCGGCACCTGTGCGTATTTTGATTGTTGATGATAACGAGCGTTGGTGGCAATTTCTTTACTCGTTCCTGCAGCACAACCCAGCATGGCAAGTCATTTGCGAAGCGTCGGATGGATTAGAAGCGGTGAAGAAGAGTCTGGAGCTGCAGCCGGACGTGATCCTGCTCGATATAGGTCTGCCTGAACTCAACGGCATCGAAGCCGCTCGACAAATCCGCAAGCTCGCGCCCAGCTCAAGAATCCTTTTCCTTACCGAGAACAGCCAGCCCGAGATAGTACGAGAAGCATTACGTGTCGGCGGGCAGGGTTACGTGTTGAAGAGCGACGCCGGCAGAGAGCTAACGGTGGCGTTGGAAATTGTGATCGCAAACCGGCAGTTTGTCGGATGCAGGTTCTTGGCTCTCGAGGGCTAGACCTCGATGACACGAGCCTGTATCCCAGTGTTTCGGTTCAGTTGAGGGCGGTGACTGCTGCCCTTCCCGCAACTAGATGGAAACCTAAATGTCGAATTTCGTAATTCTTTGCGTCGATAATGCCCGGGCTTCCCTGAAGATGCGCGCGCTCCTTCTCATCCGCGCCGGATACCAACTCCTCACGACTACGAATGTAGAAGCCGCCTTGCAGCTATTCCGGCTCAACCCTGTCGACCTCGTAATTATCGATCCGCCGCCAGGCGGGATTTTGGGAGCCGGGGTGATAAGCGAGATGAAGCGGCTCCGCCCGCAAGTGCCAATTATTCTGCTTACTGGCCAGATGGATCTGCCTCCTGGATGCGAGCAGGCTGACTTGCTTCTCCCCACAGGCACCTCGCCGCCGGATTTTCTCGCGGCAGTAGACGCTCTCGTCATCCGAAGCCGAGCTTCTGGCAGAGAGGGTGGTAGGCGCGGATGAAAGCCGGTGGTGGCAACACCGCTTTATCCGTATGGGCAACCAGGGCGACAGACAATGCGCGCCCACAATGTGCGATTTAGGAAGTAACGCCGTGGGTCAGGATCGATGGAATGGGGCTGCTTCTATCACAGCCCCTCCGGCTTCTCCAAGGACGACCCTGCCCGGAGACCAATTGGGGTCTGTCCGGGAAGCCACTCCGATTCTCCTGTGGATCCAGCGTTCTGTCGTTGCTCAAGCGCAACTTTATCTGGCGGATTCTCTAACCATCCATCAATAGGATTTTCTCTTATAGGAATGTTCTTAGGATTGATCTGTGCGGCTCTAAGCTCATCTAACAGCGAGTCGTTCAGGTATTGGATCTGGATACCGGCCGGACGCGCGCGGCTGGTTTCTAGGCTTCACTGATACGCACGATGTGCACGAAGATCTCTTCGGGGCCACACAATACCAAGCCACGCGGGCGCGGAGTTATACGCAATGTTCGGTTCCCCCTTACGATTCAACGACATACATCCTCACATTTCTAGGAGCTTCAATGGATTTCGAGCCATTTCTTGAGCACTGGTGCATCAACAAGGGTGCCAGTCCCCGCACGATAAAGTCATACCGCAACGACCTAAAGCAATTCCAGTTCTTTCTTGCTGACCAAGGAGTCCGTCGAGTGACTCGGATCGATCATGGTGTTATTAATGCCTACGTCGAACACATGCTCAACCGGGAAAACCCGAGATTCCATCGCGCAGGGTTTTCTGACTCCACGATTTCTTGGACTACGTCCGCGCCACTAGCAATCCGAAACTCCGCAACGTTATCCGCGATCTCCCGCGGCGCTGGAAAAAGGTAAAAGGGCCGAAGCCCAGCTCGACGATTTGGCCGCCTGGCGCGCGGATTCCGCTTGCAGCGGCGACGAAGACTGGGTGTTCGCTTCGCACCGCACGCACGGCAAGAAGCCTTACTGGCCGGACATGATTCTCCACCGGCATGTCCAACCCTTGGCCAAAAAGCTCGGCATCAAGAAGACGATAGGATGGCACACATTCGGGCGCAGCTTCGCGTCCATCTTGAAGGCGAACGGTGAAGACGTGAAGGTGGTGCAGGAGCTGTGCCGCCATGCCACTGCTGGCATAACGATGGCGCTGTACGCGCAGGCGTTCAGCGACGATGCGCGGCGAGCGCAGAACAAGCTGGTGGAGATGGTGCGCCACGCACCGCTTTTGCCGGCACCAGACGCCGTCGGCGCCTAGTGTGCGTTAACGTGCATAAAACCGACATCGCGTTTTGGCGGTAAGTCGTGGAAAATAAATGGTGGGCGCTACAGGATTCGAACCTGTGACTTCCACCGTGTGAAGATGGCACTCTACCGCTGAGTTAAGCGCCCAACTCTTTCCATTCAACCAGTTGCATCCGTTTCCGTCAATTGCATGGGAACATTTGGCGAAGGAATCATGCGCATCAGTCGGGGTCACGCCCCGCGGTTTGCCGGGGGACCGCATGGACTTATCTCAGCACGGTGATACTGGCCGGTGCCCCATCCTTTCGCTTCTTTTGCGAAAGGGTGGGAGCCCGATCCCATCAGGCTGTAATCTGTCGCAAGTGAAGGAGAAGAATCGCAGCATCCGGCACTTTTTTGCTCTGTTCATGGCTTCGGTTTTTTGCAATGCTACTCTCGACAGCAGGTGCCACTATGCTGCGAATCATTGCAAGATCAATCGCACAAGCCGTCGCCATCGTGGTCGGCGCTGAGCTCTGTTGGTCGCTGGTCGCGTATGTCGTCGAGAAGCACTCATTCGATTACGGGCCGCTGCTTCTTTTTGCGCTCTACCCTCTCCCGAGCGTAGTAGCGGCGGTGCGCAAACACAATGAGGCGCTGGACATCGTAGTGACTAACCTTTGGTTGGGTTGGACCATAATCGGCTGGTTTGTGGCCCTGGTCTGGGCCTGCAACTTGAATGTGGAAACCGCCTGGCCCCCGAATGGGCGTGCCCCGTCCAAGCTCTGAAGCTGTCCGTCATGCGTTCCAGAGTCGCCGTTAACTGCGCCGGGAGGCGATTCGCGGACTTATCTCAAAATATCCTGCGTAGAAAAAGCCTGCCAAGTTTTTCGGTTTCACCCTACCGAGCTCCAAATCCTTCGCAAATGAACTTTTCCTGCTCAGCATGCGTTTAACATGACAGCGGTTCTCCGCGCGAACCTCCTTTCTTCTATGACCGATGAAATCCAAAGGTCCGATTCGCTCGAGGTTGTAACCCCGCCTCCTGCGGCAGAACGCCCTCGATCCGCCCTCTTCAGAGTGTTTGTCGGACCTCGGGGAGTGCGCGCAGGTTGGAAGGTATTCATCTTCTTTCTGCTGTTCGCTGCCTTCGGATTTTGTTTCCGGTCGATCATCAAGCTGGCCGGCGACCTCAATCCGAAGGCGCCGCTGCCTCCGGGATTGGCGCTTCTGAATGAATTTCTCGGCATGACTGCGGTGCTGATCGCGACAGCCATCATGGCCAGGTGGATTGATCACAAGCCGTGGGGTTACTTCGGCATGCCCTTGCGCAACGCATTGCGCTCCAGCTTCTGGGTGGGCGCAATCGTCGGATTCAGCGCGCTGGCGCTGCAACTGGAAATCATGCACCTCGGCGGATGGTTTGACTTTGGCACGGTGCAGCTGCAGGGCATCGATATCATCAAGTACGGCTTCATTTGGGCGCTCGTTTTCTTCTGCGTCGGGATCACGGAAGAAGGCATTCTGCGCGGCTATGTGCAACGCGTCACCACCGACGGCTTCAGTATGCTGCCCCATGGCTGGAGCTTTTGGACCTCGGCACTCTTGTTCTCGGTGCTGTTCGGCGCAGGACACCTGAGCAATCCCGGCGAGAACAAGTTCGGGATCCTGATGGTCTTCGTCGATGGCCTGGCCATGTGCTTCAGCCTTTGGCGAACCGGAAACCTTTGGTGGGCGATCGGCAATCATGCCGCATGGGACTGGGGTGAGACTTTCTTCTTCGGCACGCCCAATAGCGGTTTTCACGGCCTGCATCCGCTGATGAATCCGTCGTTTCACGGGCCCCCTCTACTAGCCGGAGGAACGGATGGTCCGGAAGGCAGCGTTCTCGCGCTGCTGTCGGAAGCCATCTTCATCCTATCGGTGGCACTGATTTATCGTCGGCGAAAGTTCCCGCTCATCACCGACAGGGAGTATTGAGTTGTCATCCGCGAGTGGGCTCCTTTTGAGAGCCGACCCTGTTGGCAGCTTGCAGCTTCACAGGCACCTGTGTTCATCTAACTGCGCATGGCACTTGAGGAATATAAACGCAAGCGCGATTTCACCCAGACCCCCGAACCGCCGGCAAAGCTGGGCAAGGCTGGCCAGCGCCGCTTCGTCGTGCAGAAGCACCGCGCGTCGCGTCTCCATTACGATTTCCGCCTTGAAATGGACGGCGTGCTGAAGTCGTGGGCCGTCCCCAAAGGCCCCTCGCTCGATCCCGCCGACAAGCGCTTGGCAATGCAAGTTGAGGATCATCCCGTCTCGTATTTCGATTTCGAGGGAATCATTCCCGCGGGAAACTACGGCGCCGGCACAGTCATGGTCTGGGACGTGGGCACATGGGAGCCGCAGGGCGATGTGCATGAGATGCTGCGCAAAGGCGATCTGAAGTTTCATCTCGATGGCAAAAAGCTGAAGGGTGATTTCGCGCTCATCCACATGAAGGCGCGACGGCCGGGCAGCAAAGGAACCGAGTGGCTGCTGATCAAGCACCGTGACGCTTACGATCAGCCCGGCTACAACATTGACGACTACGATTCGTCGGCGTTGACTAAGCGAACGCTCAAGCAGATCGCGGGTGACGAAGGTTCTGCCGAGTGGGAGAGCAGCCGAAAAGCGTCCACGCGTGGCAGATCCAGCAAGAATGACTGGCTGGCCGATTCTATCGCCAAGGCTGATGCCAAGAAGGCTAAGTCGCCGAAGAAATCCGCAGCGGGTAAGGTTTCCACGTCTGCCGCGGCTCCCATTGCTGTAAAAAAAAAAGTCCAAGTCCAGAGCAAAGAAAAGCGCTTAGGCGATGACGCGACGTCCATTGGCCGCAAGGCTCCAATGCCCCATGCCATCCGTCCCATGCTGGCAACGCTGGTAGACAAACCCTTCGATGATGACGATTGGCTGTATGAGATCAAGTGGGACGGCTACCGCGCCGTTGCCTTTGTCCAGGAGAATTCCGTCCGGCTGGTTTCGCGTAATCAAAATGATCTGACCGCGGCATATCCCGAGCTGCACGAGATCCCCGACCACATCAAAGCGCGCACCGCCATCCTCGACGGCGAAGTTGTGGCTCTGGACGACGAGGGCCGCTCCTCATTCAGCCTGATGCAGCAGCGAACCGGCGTAGGTGAAGGCGGTCGCCGCATTCGCCGCACCCGCGACGATATTCCGGTCGTTTATTACGCATTCGATCTGCTGTATCTGGACGGCTACGACCTGATGCAAGCCGATCTGGAAGTGCGCAAGCGGCTCTTGGCCTCGGTGCTTGCGGTAAAAGATCCGGTTCGTTATTCCGATCATTACATCGGCAGCGGTACCGCGCTGTTTGAGGCGGCGGCGAAACGAGGGCTGGAAGGCATCGTGGCCAAGCGCCGGCGCAGTTGCTACGAACAGAAGCGCAGCCGCGAGTGGCTCAAGATCAAGATCGTGAAACGGCAGGAGTGCGTTATCGGGGGATACACCGATCCGCGCGGCTCGCGCGAAAACTTTGGTTCCATTGTCTTAGGACTTTACGACGACAAGGGCCGGCTGATTCCGGTCGGGCAGGCGGGCAGCGGATTCACGGAAGAGACACACGCGCAGATGTGGAAGCGGCTGCATGCGTTCGAAACCAATAGCAATCCCTTCTTCGGAAAAATTGAGAGCGACCGCCGTGTGCACTATGTCAAGCCAGAGCTCGTGGCCGAAATCAAATTCACTGAGTGGACGCATGAAGGAGAAAGCGGCGCCATCAAAATGCGTGCCCCGGTGTTTCAGGGATTGCGTTTCGACAAAAAGCCCAGCGAATGCAGATTCGAGCGCGCCGCCAGCGCGGAAGATGAGGTTAAGAAGGCGGAATCCGTCAGCCGCTCCTAAGCGACCGTTATCTCCCAGGCCCTCAGACAATCGTGGGAAGCTTACTCACTTTATCTCTTTCACCGGCAGCAGCGTGCCGTACTCGTGTCCGCTGCTATCGACAGCGCGAGCGATGATCGAGTTGAACGCGTCGCGAACTTCTGGATACTTGGCGACGATGGCCTTGATCACAGCGACATTGTCCTGGAAGGCAGCTCCTGAATTTGCTGCCTCAGCATTTACATAACGGATGCGGAGATCCAGGTTATTGTCAACCGGAACGGCGGTCAGCTCCGTGACCTTAAACACTTTGCCGTTGGCCGACAAATTCAGCGGAGCCGAATCGCTCGGCAGATCGCCGGGCCGTGCGGATTGCATTTCGTCAGCGATCTTGTCGAGCTGCGGCGTGCTCATAAAGTTGACTGGTGCGGTCAGGTCCCACGCTGTCAGATAGTAGAACCAGGCATTGTGCACTTGCCCTTTTGCCTTGTAGGCACGCGCTTGCGTCAGATACCACTCACCATCATGGCCGCCGATCTCATCCAGCCTCGGATAGTAGCCCGCCAGCTTCCACGCGCCCGCGAGGTTTTGCAGAACCAGAGTCAAGGTAATTGGATCTTTTCCATTCACCTTCTGGATCGCGATGGCATAGCGTCCGGGCGGCAAATTCGGGATAAAAAAAGCCAGCCGGTCCGGCGAGTTATAAATGCCGCAGTAGAACTCCGCACGCGGCTCCGGGGCCTTGGCTTCCGAATTATTCAGCAGGTAGGTTCCCGTTATCGTCGACGGGCCCTCTGCCAGATATTGTTTATTGGTAACCACTGCCTGTTCGATCGATCCGAAATCCCCGGTGATTTGAGGAATGGAATTGGCCTTAAGCCCGGCCACATCGCCGTTCTTGGACATTTCCAGGTACTGCTTCGCCGCGCTGTCGATGGCGCTCTTTGCGGCAGCATCCATGTCAGGGCCAGAGGAGCAGGTTTGTCCCAGCAAGGCGTGGGAAGCGAGTAAAAGAGCTAACAAGAACGAAGCAGATCTACGAATCAGGCGCAGAATTGTTGAATCCATGTGAGACATTCCAATCATGACATCACCCGGAGCACTGTGCGGCAGCTTGTAGCAAACCTATATCGTAAGATGCCGGTTCGCCGCGCGCCAGTCGCTCAGATGTTTTTGCCGAATATCGCAAATCAAATCGAGCCGGAAAGCTGATCGCAGTTTAGAATAGACAGATACGGGCGAAACCATTGCAGGCTCTCGCCGTCCAACCCATTATGTTACGCCTTGCGACAGGCTTCGCATGCGTCATGCTCGCAGCGGCCGGACTTGTGGTTCAGGCCAGTGGGCAGACCGCAACTCCACAAGCGGCACCTCCCCAGGCGACGAGTCCGCAAGCGCAACCGCCGGCTGGAATGACCTCGCCGGTAAGACCGCAGTCTAAACCTGCGACTGCGGCGATGACGCCCACCTCGCCATCGTCGACCACGCCGCAGGCGCGCAAGTCGAGTAGCCGCCATAAGAAAGCAGCGACCGAGGCAGAAGCGCCTCCCACGCCTCCGCCGCCTCCGCCAACGCTTGAGCAGTCGGCGCCCACGCCGCCGCATGTCACGTACCAGAACGGCGAACTCACCATCGATGCCACCAATTCAACCCTGTCGCAGGTCTTACATGCCGTGCAGTCGAGGACGGGAGCATCGATTGATGTCCCTGCTTCGGCCGCAAATGACCGGGTGGTCACGCAACTGGGGCCGGGGCAACCGCGCGACGTCCTCAACACATTGCTTAACGGTTCGCGATTCGATTACGTCATTCTCGGAATTGCCGGCGATCCGGGAGGAGTACAGAGGGTGATTTTGACTCCGCGTCAAGCTGGGGGGACGAGTACAAATACTGCGCAAAACAACGCCAGCGCGTCGGTGACTCAGGATGACGACGCTCAGACTGAGGATTCTTCTGCCGATAACGAGTACCGGAATCCTGACCAGCCGCCTCCGCCGCCCGGCGGCTTGCGACGTCCGGTCATGCCCGGAGGAGCTCAAGTGGTCGATCCTGGAGCGGCTAGCGGCGAGGGAGAACAACAGAACGGGCCCAAGAGTCCCGAGCAATTAATGCAGGAGCTGCAGCAGATGCAGGAACAGCAGCAGCGCTATCAGCAGCAACTCAATCCAGCCAACCAGCAGCCACCGCAGTAGGTAAATTCAAAGCTGGCGTCCTGAATCAGAAGTTTGTCCAGAAAATTGTGCGCTTTGAAAGGGTACGGCTTCAGCTGTGCCGAAATCGTTGGTTGGAGCTGCGACTTTAGCCCCTGAGGTTACGAGCTTTCGAATCATCCCGTGCGTCAGGTTTGGTCAAACGAATTTTCTGTCATGACACTAGCGGGCTCTATTCGGACAGAGTTGGCTCAGCGACTCTGCATAGGGCTCGCGTACAACGCCTAGCTCCGTAATGATCGCGGTGACAAATCGATGCGGCGTGACATCGAAGGCGGGATTCTCAATCTGTACACCGTCTGGAACGACTTGCTTGTCCCCGAGATGAGTCACTTCTCGTGGGGAGCGCTGCTCAATCGGAATCTGGCTGCCGTCGGGGGTGTTAAGGTCAACCGTCGAAAACGGGGCTGCAACGTAGAAGGGGATCCCGTGCTCTTTCGCCAGAACTGCCACACTGTAGGTGCCGATTTTGTTGGCGACATCGCCGTTAGCGGCGATGCGGTCAGCTCCCACAATGACGGAGTCGATCTTGCCCTGCCCCATCATGGCGCCTGCCATGTTGTCGGATATGACAGTCGTCGCGATACCATCCTTCATCAGCTCCCACGCTGTCAGACGTGAGCCTTGCAGGAACGGGCGCGTCTCATCGGCAAAAACGTGAAGCTTTTTTCCTGATTCCACGGCCGCGCGAATCACGCCCAGGGCGGTGCCATAACCGCAGGTCGCCAGCGCGCCCGCATTGCAGTGAGTCAGGACACTGCCACTGGCCGGAAGCAGCACTGCCCCGAACCTCCCCATGGCTTGGTTGGCAGCAATGTCTTCCACCAGCATACGTTGCGCTTCCGAGATCAGTGTCTGTTGGATATTCGCGATCGGCTGCGAGTTGACCTCGTCGAACTTTTCCTTCATGCGGCGTATGCCCCAGAAGAGATTCACGGCTGTCGGCCGGGTTGCGGCGAGAACATCGCAGATGTGATCGAATTCGCGCCTGAACTCGGCATGGTCTCTGGCCTTCGAATCACGAACGCCGAGTGCAACTCCCATTGCCGCCGTTACGCCCAGCGCGGGCGCACCGCGGACAACCATGGTGCGGATCGCGTCCGCCACTTCCTCATAGGTCTTGCAGGTGACGTAGGTTTCTTCGGTGGGCAGCTTGGTTTGATCGATGAAACGAACTCCAGCTTCCGTCCATTCCACGGTTTTGATCATTGCTGCTGGTCTTTGACCCGCCCCAGTTTGATTCCAAACTGGTTGCAGTGGGCTTGCGTGATCTCCTTGCGAAGGCCAGCGTCATCCACTCCCGTTTGCGTTTTCTCGTTTTTCCAAGCTGTGTACTTTTCCGAGCACCATTGCTCAGACCCAATCGGCACTGCTGGAGCCGCTGCTGGCGAAGGTGCAGGTGTGATTGTCGATGGCGGGGCTTTCTGAATAACGGGCGCGGGCGCCGGCGCCGCTTGCTGCGCCGACTGGTTGTGCCAAATCGCCAGCCCCGAGATCGCCGTGATCAGCGCTGCTGCGCCGGTCAGTATTCCCGGCAAAGAGGTCCAAAATGAGCCTCGCTCCGACTCTTGGTCCGCCATATCTCTACTTTCACCGCCCAAAACGCACTAGATCAGCGTTCGTTCTCCGCACTCTAAGCCCCGGTATTGACTTCTTACGTCTCCGCGGACGTGGGCTCTTGCGTGCCAGCTTCTTTCTGAACCGTTACCTTGATCGGCACAACAACGTCCTTGTGCAGCTTGATGGGAACGTTGAAGTCACCGATTGTCTTCAGCGGCTCGTCCAGCTGAATCTTGCGGCGATCGATGTTGAGGCCCTTATGCTCCAGTTCGCGCGCAATGTCGGCGGAGGTGACGGAACCGAAGAGTTGATCGTGTTCGCCGGACTTGCGAGTGAATGCGAGCTCAACCCCACTCACTTGTTTAGCCAGCGCCTCGGCATCGCCCTTTTCACGGGCCAAGCGGCGAACCGCAGCAGCCTTCATCTGCTCGATAACAGCGCGATTGGACGGTGTAGCTTCAATCGCCAGCTTCTTGGGCAGGAGAAAATTACGGCCATAGCCTTCGGCAACTTTCACCACGTCGCCGCGCGAGCCAAGCTTGGCTACATCTTCCTTAAGAATGACTTCCATGAGAACTCCGTTCGATCGATTCACACGACTGAAAAGCCGAAGCTCTTCGTCGATTTTGCTGTCCCTTAATGCCAATCCAGGTGGCCACTGACAACTGACAACCGGCAACTGACAACTGTTTACCTTCCACCAAAGGGCAGCAGAGCGATATTGCGCGCCTGCTTAATCGCCTCGCTCAGCCGGCGCTGGTGCGGCGTGCACACTCCGGTCAGACGGCGAGGAACGATTTTGCCGCTTTCAGCTACAAATTGGGAGAGCAGCCGTACGTCCTTGTAATTGATTCCGTCGATCTTCTCGACACAGAACTTGCAAACCTTCTTACGGCGGAAGAATTTTCTTCCGCCTTCGCGTGGACCGCCGCCGGGGCCTGATCCAGGCCGGCCACCGGAGCGCGGGCCTCGGGGACCACCCTCTCGAGCACCGCCATCGGAACGTCCTGCGGGCGCATCAGTCGTCGCGGCACCACCTGCCGGCGCCGCTGTTCTATTTACTTCGTCTGCCATGGTTCTCCTTCAACGACCCTGCGGGTCGATGTCACGTATTCTTCTGTCGCAGATCTTCCGCGTTCAAGGCGAGAGATTCGCTGCCGGCTACGCGCCAACGGGAGCTGTTTCCCCACCCTCCGCGGGTGCGCTCTCTGGCGTCTCTTCCGGCACAGTGACCGGAGTCTCCACAGCGGCGGCCTCGGCAGCAGCTGCGGCACGCGTTCCCTTGCCGCGAACCTTGGTGTCGCGAATAGCCTTGATCTTGGCGAGTCGCTTCTGTTCCTCATCGACGCGTACGGTGATGAACTTGATCACCGGCTCAGCTACGCGGAGGCGGCGCTCAATCTCCTTCACCATACTGCCCTCGCCTTCCAGGACCATCAGCATATAAATGCCATCCTGGAACCTGCGTACCAGGTACGCGAGCCGGCGCTTTCCCATGCGCTCCACAGTTTTTACCGTGCCGCCCGCATTGCCGACCTGCGTCTCCAGGTTCGAGATCAGTTTGTCCTGGTCCTCTTCCGGCATATCCGGACGGACGATGAACATCAATTCGTAAGTACGTTGCATTGTTTCTCCAGAGCAACTAGCAACTAGCAGCTAGCAATTAGCTCAAAGCTTTTATCGAACATTGCGTGTCAACTAATGGCCAGCCGCTAGTGGCTAGTCGCTAGTCGCTTCTTCCTTGCGATTGAACCGATTCATCGCCGCTTGCACACCTTCAGCGAGGATTACCTGCACCGCCTCGGCCGCCTGATCCAGTACCTGATCTACGATCGGGAGCTGTGACTTCTTAAACTGCGACAGCACGTATCGGGCACCATCGCCGACCGGATAATCCGGCCCAACTCCTAATCGCACACGCATGATCTCCTGCGTGCCCAGCGCGGCGATTACCGATTCCACGCCGTTGTGTCCCGCCGAGCGGCCCCGCGGCCGTACTCGCAACGAACCGAACGGCAAGTCCAGTTCGTCGTAGAGCAACACCAGATCTTCTTCCGGCTGCGCGCCGTACTCGCGTACCAGCTCGCTCACGGAAGCCCCACTCAGGTTCATGTAGGTTTCCGGCTTGGCCAGCACGACCTCGTGTCCGGCCATGCGCGTCCGCCCCGTCTGCGCGCGGCAGTGGCGATTGTTCACCCGCACCCCGCTTTGCTCCGCGATGCGGTCCACCGCCAGAAAACCCATGTTGTGCGGTGTGAACTGATACTCGATGCCCGGATTGCCAAGCCCGACGATCAGCTTCACCGCAGTTACTTCTTCTTCTCTGACTTCTCGGCTTTTTCGGCCTTCTCGCCACCTTCGGCAGCCTCGCCTTCGGCTTCCTGCTTGCCCTTCTTGATGACTTCGGGCTCGGCAGGCGCCGCAGCACCTTCCACCGCAGCCTCGGCAGGAGCCGCTTCCACGACCTCCTTCACTGCGACCACGTGCGCCACCGGCTGGCTTTCATCGGTAACGAACTTGACCTTGTCCGAGTGCGGCAAATCGGAAACGCGAATTACCTGCCCGAACATCAACTGGCTGACATCGGCATCGATGCGGCCGGGAATGTCAGAGGGCAAGCATTCGATCTCGACTTCGCGCAGGATCTGCTCCATGATGCCGCCTTGGGTCTTCACCCCAGGCGCCTCACCCTTGAGCACGATCGGCACGCTTACTTGTAGCACCTTGTCCATGGCGATGCGCTTTAGGTCGACGTGCAATAGCGCGCCCTTGATGGGCTCATATTGCCAGTCGACGATCATCACCTTCGCACTCTTACCATCGAAGCTGAGATCGAAAATTGAGTTGTGACCCGACTCCGAGTGCAGGATGCGGTTCATCTGCTTGGGATCGACCGCAATCGGTTGCGAATCCTGCCCGGCGCCGTACACCACCGCCGGAATCAATCCGGTCTTGCGCAGGCGGCGCGCATCGTTCTTGCCGCCGCCCTGCCGCGGCTTGGCTTCGACATTCTTCTCTACAGTTGCTGTAGGCATAATCTTCTTCCTTTACAAAAACAGTCTGCTGACCGAGGTCTCTTCATGGATTGACTGAATGGCGCGTCCGATGAGTCCTGCGATCGAGAGCACTTTGATCTTGGGCTCGCCGCGTCCCAGCTCAGTCAGCGGGATGGTGTTGGTCACAACCACTTCGGCCAACCCCGATTGCGAAATCCTTTCAATAGCCGGCCCTGAGAGCACGGCATGCGTGGCGCACGCGTAAACCTGGCGTGCTCCTGCTTCCAACAGCGCATGGCAGGTCTTCACCAGCGTGCCGGCGGTATCGATAATGTCGTCGAGGATCAGACACGTGCGGCCTTTCACATCGCCGATGACGTGCATTACCTCGGTCACATCCATTTCCACGCGGCGCTTATCGACGATCGCCAGCGCCGAGTCCATCTTCTTGGCGAAGAAGCGCGCGCGCTCCACGCCGCCGGCATCCGGCGAAACCACCGTCAAATCCGGAAACTGCTTCTTGCGGAAGTAATCCACCAACACCGGCGACGCGAACAGGTGATCCACCGGGATGTTGAAAAATCCCTGAATCTGCGGCGCGTGCAGATCGACAACTAGCGCGCGATCGGCTCCTGCCGTGGTCAGCAAATCCGCTACCAGCTTCGACGAAATCGGCACTCGTGGCTTGTCCTTGCGATCCTGCCGGGCATAGCCAAAGTACGGAATCACCACCGTGATGCGACGTGCCGAGGCACGCTTCAACGCATCGATCAGCAAGAGCAACTGCATCAGGTGCACATCGACCGGATCGCACGTCGGCTGCACCATGAAGACATCGGCGCCGCGCACGTTCTCCTCGATCTGCACATAGGTCTCGCCATCCGAGAACTTGCTGATGCAGGCCTGTCCAAGCGGCAAGCCGAGAAACTCGCAAATGTCTCTTGCGAGCGCGTCGTTGGCCGTGCCGGAGAAGATCTTCCACTTGTCGTCCTGCCGCGCCCTCACCGGCTTGCGTTCCGACAAAGCTTTTTGTTGTGCAACCGGAGCAGTGCCGCCGTCGCCGGGCGCCACTACCGGAGGAACCACGCTCGTCTTCGCTGCTGCGTCCATCGCGTCAATACCCCGCCTCACCTGGTTTGGTTGTACGCCGGGTTCGAAATATAGCTGTCAGCTTTTCAGCTGTCAGCTCTCAGCTTTGACTTGCAACTCACACCGTGAAACTCGGAACTGATTTTCTGGCTGGGCGGCTAGGATTCGAACCTAGACAAAGTGCTCCAAAGGCACTTGACCTACCATTAGTCGACCGCCCAGTGAAGCAACGATCTTGGTGTCCCGTTCTGTCATCCCAAGCGAGCACCATGAGCCGAGGGACCTGCTTTTTCCACCTCTTTGGCTAGGGCTGGGTCGTTTCCATCGCCTTCCAATATTCGCTCCGCGCCAACGACCTCGTCGCGACGGCCAAATGTCCGGTGGCTCTGATGCGCTCGGCGGCGGTACTCGCCTCAACCCCTGACCCGAACACTCCATACAGCGTGGAGCCCGAACCGGACAGCGACGCCCACTGCGCGCCTTCGCGCTGCAAAAGCTCTTTTACCTCACGCAACTCGGGATGCTCAGGAAAGACGACGCGTTCGAAGTCGTTCTCGATCCCGGTTCGGACGAGGTCGAGAAGCAGTGTCTCGGCCCGATCCCCGCCACTGGCGGGAACACCGGATGCAGGCTCAGCCTTTACCTCATTACTGGTCAAGCTCGATGCCTGCGGGAAACTCTTGCTCAGCCACCTGAATACACGATGACTGAACTCGTTTATTGTACCTGTGCCTTCAGGGCGGGTCAATTCGGGCTGCCGTGCGATTAATTCGTCCCACCTGGCAAAGGCTTGGGGAGTCGACACACCAACTGGAGGCGTGACAACAACGATGTGCATCGTTGGCAGGTCGGGCAACGCATAAACTTCTTCGCCACGTCCCAGCCCTAGCACCGTTCCGCCCACGAGGAACAGCGGCAGATCGCTGCCAACTTCAGCGGCGATGCGAAGCTTCTCGGCTTGCGGCGCCTCGATCCTGAGCGCGCGCTCCAGAGCCAGCATGATCGCAACCGCATTCGACGACGCCGCGCCCAAGCCGCCCTGAACCGGCAGATGCTTTTCGATCTCGATGATGACCTTGCTTTGAAGGGGCGCAACTTCAGGTGCGCCATCAAGACATCGACCTGTATCCGGCTTCAGCCGCTGAGGTAACGTCCTCAAGACCTGCTCCGCGATTTTCCAGCAAGTATTCGATCCGTCCAGCGGTACGCGCGGATCTTTGCAGCAAATCTCAATCCCTGAGCCGGATCGAAGGTCCACGCCGATCCTGTCGTGCAGCGCCAGCGTCTGATAAACGGTGCGCAACTCGTGGAAACCGTCCGGCCGGCGCGCGCCGATCTTCAACCCGAGATTGATCTTCGCGAATGAAGGGAGGGAAATCATATTGAAAAAGTATATATTATGAGTATATACTACAAGGCGGGTTACCCATGACTAAGACTGCCAAACTCTTCCGCAACGGTAACAGCCAGGCCGTTCGCTTGCCGCAGGAATTTCGCTTCCAGGGTGATGAGGTGCGGATTCGCAAAGAAGGCGATGCCGTCGTCCTGGAGCCCATTATCACGAACACAAAGGACTGGTTTGCCGCCATAGACAGGTACGCCGGTTCTGACGCTTTCGAGGGCGACTGGCGCGACCAGCACAAGTCTCGGCTTGAGAGCGTATTCGAGGAGGCCAATGAATTACCTGCTGGACACAAACGCTTGCGTCGCGATCCTACGGGACAGGCCGCCCAGCGTAAGAAAACGCGCTGACGCGGCGAAGGCGGACGGTTCACGACTCGCCATATCGTCGATCGCGCTGCACGAACTCTGGTACGGCACCTACAAGAGCACACGAGTCGATGCAGGTGTATGGCAGTTGCGCATGTTTCTTACGGGTGGCATCGAAGTACTTAAGTTTGACGAGACTGACGCTCGTATCTCCGGAAAAATCCGCGCTCAGCTTGCAACTGCGGGCAAAGTAATTGGTGAATATGACACCCTTATCGGAGGTCAATGTCTCCGCCACGGATGGATATTGGTTACGAATAATCTTTCGGAGTTTGGCCGCATACCTGGACTAGAGTGCGTAGATTGGACAAGATAGATCCAAGTTAGGCTTTCCTCGCCGCCACTACGCGTGGGATCCCCTGCAAATCCGGCACGACGCGCACCTCCTCCCACAGTGTGGGATTCAGCAGATTGACCACAGCGTCGCGCATCGAATAGCCGATCTCGACTGCCAGCCAGCCGCCGGTTTTCAGAGCACGATGCGCCTGGTCGACTAGCGGCCCGATCACATCCAACCCTCGCTCGCCGGCGAAGACGGCCACTCGTGGCTCGAAGTCGCGAACGGATTTCTGGACTTTAGCGGCTTCGTCAAAGCCAACGTAGGGCGGATTGCTGACAATGAAATCAAAGTCGCGCACATCGGTTACTGTTTCCAGTACATTGCTGCGCAACAACCGGACTCGCCGCTGAAGCTGCAGCCGTGCGGCGTTCGCACGGGCAATCTCAAGCGCTTCAGCCGAGACATCGACAGCGTAGACCTCGGCGTCCTTCAGTTCGTGTGCCAGAGACAGCGCGATACAGCCTGACCCAGTACCAATATCGATGATCTTCGGCCGCGCAATGCCGCGCGCCAGCTCCAGCACGGTTTCCACCAGATGCTCGGTCTCGGGACGCGGGATCAGCACCGCCGGCGAGACCACGAAATCCAATCCCCAGAATTCCTGGTGTCCGGTGATGTACTGCGACGGCATGCCTGTCGAGCGATGGGCAAGCACTTCGT
This sequence comes from uncultured Acidobacteriaceae bacterium, assembly GCA_963818905.1. Lineage (GTDB taxonomy): Bacteria > Acidobacteriota > Terriglobia > Terriglobales > Acidobacteriaceae > Bog-257. The sequence goes on along the minus strand of CAWFUE010000044.1, from coordinate 30,718 downwards.
TATAACGGGACTCTTCTTCGGCAGTGAGTTCGCGCTCGGGATGCGCGTAGAGGTAGGCACGATTGACGCCGAGAACGAACATCAGCAACACTTCGGCGTTCAGGCGCGGCGAGCCTACGTCGGCAGCGTCCAAACGATCGACTGCCGAAATGAGCGCTTGCTTCAGTTGCATGGAAGGGTAGTTAACCACAGAGACACAGAGACACAGAGACATCAAGGCTTTCTTATCCTAATAATAGGAACCATGAATATTGCAGTGATCGAGAACCGGCGGTTACCTAATCGCGAATAAAATTCTTCAGCTTCCTCTGTGTCTCTGTGGTTAATTCAGGGTTTACGCCACCGCGACAGACTGCTCCTTCAACTTCTCGGCCTGGAAGTGCGTGATCAGCGCGTCGATCATCGGTTGAATGCGGCCGTCCATGAACTCCGGCAACTGGTGAGCGGTATAGCCGATGCGGTGATCGGTCACGCGGTTCTGCGGGAAGTTGTAGGTGCGAATCTTCTCGCTGCGATCGCCCGAGCCCACCATCGCCTTGCGTTCCTTGGCCAGCGCATCCGCCTGCTTCTGCTGCTCCATCTCGTACAGCCGAGCGCGCAGCACGCGCATACCTTTTTCGCGGTTCTTGATCTGCGATTTCTCGTCCTGGCAGCTCACCACGGTATTGGTCGGCAAGTGGGTGATGCGCACCGCCGAATAGGTCGTGTTCACCGACTGGCCACCCGGCCCTGACGAACAGAAAGTATCGATGCGAATATCTTTGGGCTCGATCTTGATGTCGACATCTTCGGCTTCCGGCAGTACTGCAACTGTAACGGCCGAGGTGTGAACTCGACCTTGCGTTTCGGTCTGCGGCACACGCTGCACGCGATGCACGCCGCTCTCGTATTTCAAGCGCGAGTAAACGCCCTGGCCTTCGATGATGGCGATCACTTCTTTCAGGCCGCCGACGCTCGATTCGGACGTCGACAGCACTTCCACCTTCCAGCGCTGCGACTCGGCATAGCGGCTGTACATTCGGAACAGTTCGGCCGCGAAGAGCGTGGCTTCGTCGCCGCCGGTGCCGGCACGGATTTCCACGATGACGTTCTTCTCGTCATTGGGGTCCTTGGGCAGAAGGAGGACCTTCAACTCTTCTTCCACCTGCGTCAGCCGTTCTTCCAGCTTGCCCAGCTCTTCGTTGGCATAGGCCAGCATCTCGGGATCGGTCTCGTCGGCGGCCAGCGCCTTGCTCTCCTCAATACCGCGCGTCAGGTCTTTGAACTCGCGATATTTTTCGACGATGGAGTGCAGTTCGCTGTGTGCCTTCGCCGTCTTCTGGTAGCGCTGCGAGTCGGAGACGATCTCCGGCGATGCGAGAGCCTGGTTTAGCTCCTCGTATTTGGCTTCGATTTGTTCTAAGCGTTCAAACATGGGTCACTTCCATTGTACGTTGTGTCGCCTTCGCGATCCTTGTTATCCAAATGCCGCCTGAATCGGAGGATTGTCATCACGAGCGAGCTTCAATTCGCGAGGGATTGCTTCGTCGGGAAGAAAGCAGACCCCTCGTCGGCCTAAAGGCCTCCTCGCGAGGACAATCTTCAAATCGGTCTGCTTGAGCTAAACGGCTGGATATTTCGCGGCGGGAGCCGCTAGGCAATCACCAGTTCGCCGCCACGCTGCTTCTCCAGCTCCATGGCCTCGTTCAGAGCGGCAATAGCGGTCTCGACCTGGTCGTCGGCTGGCGGCTGCGTGGTAATGCGCTGCAGCCACAAGCCGGGCTTAGTCAGCACGGCAAACATCGATGATCCATGCTTGGCAGCAAAGCGAATCAGCTCATACGAGACCGCGGCAATCACCGGCAGCAGCGCAATGCGCGAGGCAAAACGTGCCCAGAACGTCGTCGCCGGGATCAGCATGTAGAACAACATGGCGATCAGCATCACGGTCATGAGGAAGCTGGTGCCGCAACGCGGATGAAAGGTCGTATAGGCCTGAGCGTTCTTCACTGTCAGCGGATCGTTGTTCTCGAAGGCGAAGACCGTCTTGTGCTCGGCGCCGTGGTATTGGTAGACGCGCCGGATATCGGCCCACAGCGAAATGCCCCAGATGAACAGCAGGAAGAGCGCGATGCGAATCACGCCATCCACTACGTTGAACAGTATCTGGTTGCCGAAGGCGGGATAGTGGTTCTTCAGTTTGGTGGCTGCGAGCAGCGGCACGAACTTGTACATGAAGATGAAGAATCCGAGCGAAAGAATCAAGTTGACGGCGATGACCCAGCCGCTGATCTCGGTCTTCTTCTCTTCTTCGGGCTGAAGCTCGTCCAGTGCGACATTGGCCGAGTAGCGCAGTGCGCGGAATCCCAGCGTCATCGCCTGGCCCAGCGTCATGATGCCGCGCAGAAACGGCCATGCCATCCACTTGTGCTTGTCAGAGAGCTTCTCCAGCGGCTCGGAGTGGGTAGCCAGCGTGCCATCGGGCCGGCGAATGCAGATGCCCCAGGCGTGCGGCGACCGCATCATCACGCCTTCGAGCACGGCCTGGCCGCCGACCAAAGTGGTTTCCTCACCGCTCTCCAGAGCGGGCAGGAGTTGGACGGCCGCTAGAAACCGCAAATGGCGAAGCACAGAACGCATAGAGATTGGATGTTCCTTGAAGGGCTAAGACGCACAATCGCGCTAGCTTAGGGTAAGGGGCATGGTGGGAGATGTCAATCGGCGGCAGTGCCGCTTCCAGAATTCCTCAACATCGCATCAAGTCCAAAACAGACACATCCGAAGCTAAATCCGCGCTAAGGATCGGCCGGTGCTTTTGTTGCTATTGATTATCCGCTGCTCCGCCCGGCTCGGTGGCGCTGTCCACGCCAAGCTCGTGGGGGGAAGGGATGTTCGCCGTCTCGGGATTCAGTAGACCTTTATGGTCCGGCCCCAGGCCCAGCTTGATGAGGGCTCGGGAATCCGGGGTAATCTTGGTCTGCCAGCCATTCGCCGCCTGATAGCGCAGCATGGCGTCCTTCGAGGCTTGATCCCACACGCCGGTGGCCTCGCCGCTCAGATAGTGTTCGCGGATTAGGGCATTCTGAATGGCGACAGTGCGCTCTTCATCAATCCCGCTCTGTCCGTGACTGCGCGACGCCGTTTTGGTTGCACGCTTGGAGGAATGATGGCTGGCCGAACTATGATGCGTGCTGGAAACGTGGGCGTGCTTGGTCTTGGTGCTAGTCGTCGTGCTTGCCGAGGCCAATACGGCCACGCTCAACAGCACGAAGATCACGCTGGCGATGTGGAGTGTTCGATTTGCGATAGGCAACGACCACCTCTCTAGCAAGTTTATAAGTTGCACGATAAATTCCCTTCATTGTAAAGAAGCTTTAGCAAATCGCGAACACAAAATAGACCCCATTCCCATATTGAAACGGAACGGCGCCGGGCATTGTTGTTCTCTGATGCACCAGCGCCGTTAAAGGGATTGCTAACAGGTTAATGGCTTAGATTCAAGCCTGGGTACCTTTCTAGTTACGGCAGCGTGCCTCCCATGAACACCGTGGAGTTGTCGCGCGTACCCCGCGGCCGCACCAGGAAGACCACGTCCTGACCGCTCTTGGTCTGCGATTCAATACGCCGGAAATCCTCTTCGCTGTTCACCGGCTGCTTATTGATCTCGAGAATAACGTCGCCGCGGCTCAAACCCGCAGTGTCGCCAAAGCCGTCGGGCTTTACATCCTGCACCATAACGCCCTTGCTATTCGGCAACTGGTAACGATTAGCCATATCCGGCGTGATCCCGCGAACGGTGACGCCGAACTTGCTCTCCTGCGGCTGACCTTCCTCGCCATTCTCCTGCTCACCGCCGAGACGGTTCGCGAAGAGCTTGGCGCGATCGGCAATGGTGACCTCAACAGTCTCCGACTTGCCGTTGCGAACGTACCCGATCTTGGCCGTAGTTCCGGGCTTGAGAGCCGAGATGTCAGCTACGAGCTCGTCGCCATTCTTTACTTGCTTTCCATTGACCGAGACGATGGTGTCGCCAGTCTTCAGACCGGCTTTGTCGGCTGGACCGTTGGCGGTGATGCTGGCAATCGTGACACCTGTATTGACACCATAGACGCGAGCAACCGCCGGATTGGGCACGGCGTTAAAGGAAACGCCGATGGAACCGCGCGAGACCTTGTGCTCCGGACCAATGAGCTGGTTATAAACATCCACCACTGTGTTCGAGGGCATCGCAAATCCGACGCCCTGATAACCACCACCGCTGGTGTATATGGCAGTGTTAATACCGATGACCTCGCCGTTCATGTTGACCAGCGGACCGCCCGAGTTGCCGGGATTAATGGCCGCGTCGGTCTGGATGAAGGATTCAAACTGGCGGAGCGGCACGATGTTGCGACCAATGGCCGAGACAATGCCGGCGGTCACGGTTTCGTTCAAACCGAAGGGGCTGCCGATGGCCAGCACCCAATCGCCGACCTGCATGCTGTCGGAGTTGCCCATCTTGGCTGCCGGCAGCGGCTTCTTGGTGTCGATCTTGATCACCGCCAAATCGGTCTCCGCGTCTGTACCGATGACGGTGGCGTTGTAGGTCACCGTCTCGGGATCGCCCATCAGATTGACGCGAATCTTGTCGGCTTTCTCCACAACGTGATTGTTGGTGATGATATAGCCTCTCGGATCGACGATTACGCCCGATCCCAAAGAGCGCTCCCGCATATCAGGAGAACCAAGGCCCTGGCCGCCTTGACCACCCTGTCCGGGTTGGCCGCCGAAAAACCGGTTGAAAAAATCCTGGAAGGGATTGTCTTCGTCGCCGCCGCCCGGGCCTTCATCCTGTCCTCCCCCGGGAGGCATCATGCGCTGGTGCGGATTCTTCAATGTCGTTTCGGTGTTGATGTTGACCACCGATGGCTCGAGCTGGCGAGCGATAGTCGAGAACTGATTCGACAACTGGACGGGTGAGGGAACCTTCAGCGGCGTCGCATCGGCCGACGAGTTCTGTTCTTTGCCCTTAACGGCTCCAGAAACCACCGTGCCCACCAGGATGCCCAGCGAAAGTGTCGCCAGGATCACCATTACCGAGGCAAAGCCCTTGGCCTTGAACCTTTGCCCGAAAGAAGCTTGCGAATCCATTCCCTGTCCTCCGACTATTGTTCCAAGTGGAAATTATACAGTCGCCGCGATTGGACGATGATTTTGCGAGGAATCACTGCGGGTTCTCACGCGATTAGACGGCGCTGCAAGATAAATGGTAACCAACCTGCAAATAGGTCTGATGCACCGCGGCCATCTGGCGCTCCAGGGCCGCCGCTGCTCTTTGCAAAGAAATGTAAACGAGGCGCGCGTCGAGAATGACATAGCAGCACCGCCGAGCCGGACCGTGAGCCTAGTTAACTGTACTTCGAATTTCATTTAGCAATTTCATAGACCGTCCTCCCGCCAACGACCGTCCGCAACACTTGCGTCTTTAGAATCTCCGGCGGCGCAACTTTCGTCAGATCGCGGTCCAGCACGACAAAATCCGCGAGCATTCCCGGCGCGAGCGTCCCTTTTTCTTTTTCGGCGAACTGCGCGTATGATGCACCGGTGGTATACGCGGCCAGCGCCTGCTCGATCGTGATCTTCTGCTCCGGGAAGAATTCCTTGGTCCCGGCTTCGTTCTTGCGCGTCACCGCCGCATACACTCCGCGGAACGGATTCATCGGCTCGACCGGGAAGTCCGTCCCAAAGGCCAGCCGCACGCCGTTGTCGAGGAATTGCTTCCACGGATACGACGTCTTGGCGCGCTCCGGCCCTATCCGGTCAATTACCCAATTCAGGTCGGTGAGCAGATGACAAGGCTGCACCGACGCAATGACTCCGAGCCGGCGAAACTGCGCGAACTGGTTGGGCGCGATCACCTGGTCATGCTCGATGCGAAAGCGAAAGTCGCGCATGCGATCGTTCTCGCGCGCATTGCGCTCGGCTTCGGCGAAGGCGTCGAGCGCCATCTGCGCTGCGCGATCGCCAATCGCATGAAAGCCCAGCTGAAATCCCGCCGCTGATCGCTCGACCGACATGCGGTTCAGCGTGGGTTGATCATATTGCGGAATGCCGGAGTTGCCGGGATCGTCGGAATACGGCGCCAGCAGTGCCGCCGTGTGCGAGCCGAGCGAGCCATCCATGAACCCCTTCAACATCGCGGTGTGCAGCATGGCATCCTCGGCGGGGTGCTCTGCCCGATGCTTCTCGATCAGATCCATCGGCTGCTTGAAGGTAATCCACTCGCTGATGCGGAGGGTTAATTTGCCTTCGCGCTCGAGGTCCTGATAGATCAGGAAATCTTCCCAATCGGAATAATCCTGAACCGACGTGATTCCCGAGCGCGCAGCGTCGGCCAAGGCGAACTCGATTCCTCTGCGTCGCAATGCCAGCGACGGCCGCGGCGCTTTCGTCATGATCTCTTTGGCTGCCGTCTCGCGCACGATGCCGGTGGCTGTGCCGCTCCCATCGCGATCGATTTCGCCACCCTGCGGATTTGGAATCTTCGCCAGCATTCCGGCCGCCTTGAGCGCGGCAGTGTTGGCAACCGCGATGTGAGTATCGACACGCAAGACCACCGCAGGATGATCTCCGGTGACCGCATCGATGTCCTGGCGCCTGGGCAGCTTCTGCCCCGGCCACATCGTCTCGTCCCAACCACCGCCGACGATCCAGTCCTCCGGCGCCGTCATCTTGGCATGCTCGGCGATCCGCTGCTGCATCTCGGCCAGCGACTTCACGCCGATGAGATTGACCTCCAGCGCTTGCCGCCCGCCGTAGGCCAGATGCAAGTGCGCATCGTTGAAGCCCGGCATAACAAAATGCCCGCCGAGATCGATGACCTCGGTGTGACTGCGCTTCAGCTTGCGAATCTCGTCGTTGGAGCCAATGGCGATGATTCGTCCGTTGCGAACCGCCATCGCCTGCGCACGAGCAGGAGTCGCTTCGGTATAAATATCGCCGTTGAGGAAGATGATGTCGGGGACGACGTTCTGGGAGTTACCGGCTGCGGGTTTGCCTAATGTGGCCATGGACAAGATCATCGCTAGTATTAACAAATGGCGCATGAGGATCGCTACGTTCAACTCACAACTGACAACCGTGTTCTGGCCGGATCAAATGGAATCTCGTTGCGGCGGAGGACCCAAGTCGCGTCCAAGATTCTGCAACACAACCTGGGTGTCAAGCTTCAGTCCGGCGAGTTTTTCGATTTGCCCCACGATCCAGCGGGCTTCCTCGCGGTTCGCTATGCTGTCCGCAAGTCTAAGAGTGCGCCCGCTTCTGGTCCTCAATTGAATCAAGTAAGAGGCGCCCCAAGCGTTTGAGTTCTGCACTGCTCCTATTGCATGAACGGATTCGATATCGCTGAATGGAATCTCAGCGCCCGTACCCATGCTGAACGTGCCCCGCTGCGAAATCAGTTTCCCATTGCCGACGACAATGCGGGCCCTCCCGAACAGCCCTTGCATGCAGCCATAGACGAGCACCAGATCGAAAAACCCGAAAACGACGGGGAACAACCGCGGAGCGTTCGAGTGTGCAAGGAAATAGACAATGGACGTCCAGCCTGCCGTGAACAACAGCAGGAAAAGCGTTCGACCAGGATTGCGAAATGCCGGAAAGTAAAACTCAGTCGCACCCTCTGGAGCGATGGAAACCACCACTTTCGGATGCGCGGGCGCGACGAGCGAGTCTGACACCGGCGCAGCAGCTGCAAAATGCAGGCGAAACTCCGGTGTCCAATCTGCGTCTCCCAGCGCGGCGCTCGCCCTTGCCGCTTTCGCCGTCGACCGGAACACCGGGATCTCGAAGTCCTCGGAGTAATCCACTCCCGGCACATCTGCGTGCGCATGCAGCATCCAGAGCAGCTGATCGCGGGGCACGTCGTGATTGGTTTCGTAAGCTTCTTCCGGAATCTCGAACTCCACCGGAATCAAAGTGCCCACCGGGCCGATCATCAGCGATCCCGGCGGCACATTCTTCTCCAGTTGCCAGAGCGGCACATTGCTGACGCTCTGCTGCTTTCCCGAACCCGTCACGATGCGGCGAATGCAGGATAGGCGCAAATCGATCCCGTGTTCGACGGCGGTATCGAGACGCAGGTGAATCTGGCCACTCATTCGTTCGCCCGGCGCAAAGGGCAGGGTCGCGAACTCGAAGTAAGTTTGCCCGTAGCGTTGGCGACGGATGGTGGCGCGCACGGCTCCGGCCAGCAGAGCCGCCGGTATCAGGCTCAGCCCAAGCAATAAAAGTCCTTTAGGACCAGCACTGCGCAGCAGAGACGGCAGGCTGATCACCGTTATCGGCACAAAAAGCATGCTGGCCAGAACGGCGCCGATCCACCAGCCATACAGCGTGTTGCGACGACTGCTCAGGGCGCGGCCCTGCGCCCAGTCGCTGCGCCACAACCACGGAGATTGCGGATTCGCCTCCTTAACGGCTGCATCCCGCTTCTGCCCCCAATAGCCATACAAAGCCCCAAACATGAGCACGGCCCCGATCATCGCGAACACGGAAGCGAAAATTGCTGCGGCTACGGGATTCGAGTTGTTGTGCACGGAGGGAGCTGAGGTGAAGAAAGCAAACGTGGCAAACGCACCAAAGGCGAAGAAGGGCAAGCCAAACAGGAACAGCACCATCGCGCCGGCTTTGGAGGGTTGCGTCACGGCGCGATTATAGGGTCAGCGCAATCAACAGACCACGGAAAAGGTTAGCCGAAGAAATGCGGGGTTCTCAGTACCGATGTTCTACAATCGGCGCTTAGCTTCCACGCATTGCTTTCAGGCCGTCAGCTCCAAGGCGGAGAGGATTACTCTCATGATCGGCAGCCGGCTGGGGAATTACCAGATCACTGCTAAGTTGGGCGAGGGCGGCATGGGCGTGGTCTATCGTGCGGAGGACCTCCAGTTGGAGCGTCCGGTCGCACTGAAGTTGCTGCCCGCAGAGTTCGCCGAAGACCCTGAACGCGTCGCCTGGCTGGAACGTGAGGCTCGCCTCCTGGCGTCTTTGAACCACCCGAACATCGCGCAAATTTATGGTTTCCACTCGAGCGGCGAGGCACGGGCGCTGGTCATGGAATTGGTTGAGGGACCAACGCTGGCCGAGTTGCTTACGAGTGGCCTTCTTCCTGTCGACGAATGTCTACTGATCGCCATCCAGATTGTGCAGGCGCTCACGGCGGCTCACGACCAGGGGATCGTGCACCGCGATCTGAAACCCCAGAACATCAAGCTGGCGCCGGGCGGTCGAGTCAAGGTGCTCGATTTCGGCCTGGCGCGCCGGCAGGCTGTCGTCGGCTCGCTGCTGGGAGACGCGACCACTCTCGGCAATTCCACCAAGGCCGGGGCCATTCTTGGCACGGTCGGATACATGGCGCCTGAGCAAGTGCGCGGCGAGAAGGTCGATACCCGAGCCGACATCTTCGCCTTTGGTTGCATTCTTTATGAAATGGCGACCGGTGAGCGAGCTTTCCATCGCTCCAATGCCATCGAAACTCTGGCGGCCATACTGCACGACAAGCCGGAGGCGCCGAGCCACCGGCGCCACGAGTTGTCCCCGAGCCTCGACCGTGTGATTGCACGTTGCCTGGAGAAAGAGCGTTCGGCCCGCTTCCAGTCGGCTCACGATCTGGAGTTCGTGCTCACGACACTGACTCCCGCCGAAACCTTGCATGCCATCCGGCCACCGCCCGCTTCGGTTGCCGTACTGCCATTTTCGAATCTTAGCGCCGACCCCGAAAATGAATTCTTTGCCGACGGGATCACCGAAGACGTTATCGCGCATCTGGCGAAAATTCGATCGCTTAAGGTGATCTCGCGCACTTCGGTGATGGCATTTAAGAAGAGCGATCGCAGCCTGCGGGAGATCGGCGAGAAACTAGGCGCGGCGACGGTGGTGGAAGGCAGCATCCGCCGCGCCGGCAACCGCGTGCGAATCGTCGCGCAGCTCATTGACGCACTTACGGACGAACACATCTGGGCCGATACCTACGACCGCGACCTCACCGACATATTCGCAATCCAGTCGGAGGTGGCACTGAATATTGCCAATGCATTGCGCGCCCAACTTTCGAATGACGAACGCGCGCGGGTGGGCCGGCAGCCTACCCAGGACTTCGCGGCATACGAACTCTATCTTCGGGGACGCCACTGGTTCTGTCGCTTCACCGAAGAGGGCTACCGCCGAAGTGTCATCGAATACGAAGCCGCTATTGCCCGCGATCCAGCTTTCGCCCTCGCCTGGGCGAGCATGGCGGAAAGTTACATTGAGATTTGCATCAACGGATTTGCAGGCAGCTCGCCCGAAGACACAATCAGAAATGCCAAGGCTGCGGCTGCGCGCGCCTTAGCGATCGACGACCAACTGGCCGAAGCGCACGGCATCTCCGCGTTCGTCCGTTTCGTCTTTGACTTTGATTGGCCAGGTGCCGAGCGCGAATTCCTGACCGCCCTTGAACTCAGCCCCGGCAGCGCCGAAGCTCATAACCACTACGGCTGGCTCTGTAACTCGCTGGAACGATATGACGACGCCCTGCGGGAAGTTCGCCGGGCCCGTGAGCTTGACCCGATTCTCGATCCAAACCGATGTCGCAACCACCCTGTTACGCGCCGGACGGATCGACGAGGCCCTGGAAGAAGCGCGGCGCTCACTCCGCGACGATCCTACAGTGCCCCGGGTCCACTCCAATCTCGGATGGGCCCTCCTCTTTCCATGATGAGCCAGCGGCAGGCATCGCATCGCTGGAGCACGCATCCGCACTCTCTCCCGACTCCACGCTGTTCCTGTCGCAGCTCGGGACAGGCCTATGCAATCACCGGCAATGTTGAACGCGCAAGGCAGATTCTGCAACAACTGCACGATCGCGGCGACCCGTGAATTCGTATCGCCCTATCACTTCGCCTACGTTTATGCAGGCTTGGGAGAAGCTGATACGGCAATTGACTGGCTCGAACATGCCTTCGAACGGCGCTCGGGTGCGATCTACGGAATCAAGGGCTCATTCCTCTTCCGCAATCTGCGCGGCCACCCTCGATTCAAGTCGCTGCTTCAGAAAATGAACCTCACTATTTGACGGGAGTCCTTGAAAGTCACCGGATGTTCGAGCCGTGCCGCCCGGCCATTTACAGCGGTTGCCCTACTCGTCGGCCACTCCGCTCAGCGCCAGCGCCAGCAGCAGAATGCGCTTCAGCCCGAGATCACGCCCGCTAGCGTCGTACCATTCGTGAATGGTGTGGGCGCCGCCGCCACTGCCTCCCGCTCCAATTGCGATGGCTTCGCGTCCTAATGAGAGCGGAATGTTCGCATCGGTGGACGCCCGCTGGATGCGTGCCGTATTGCCGAGCTGCGCGTCCACGGCACGAATGGTCTTCAGCAGTTGCGACTCGCTGGGCAGGTCGGCGGCCGGCCGATTACCGATGACTCGCACCTCAGCCGTAAGAAGCTCCTGTTTTTTCCGGCCGGTGATTTCAGGGATCACATGATCGAGAGCTTCATGCAGTGCGCGCTCCAGCCGGTCGAGTTCCTCGACCGATGCCGATCGCGTGTCGACCCGCATCGTCGCGGACTCAGGGATCGAATTCACCGAAGTGCCGCCATTGATGATGCCGATATTGAAGGTGGTCTTGGGTGAGACCGGAACCGGGGTGCGGCTGAAGCGATCGATAACACGGGCCAGCGCAACGATAGGATTAGCGACGCCGAAATCGCTCCACGAGTGGCCGCCGTTTCCGCGCACCATGACTTCATAACGCCGGCTGCCCAGACCTTCGGCGATGATCGTGTCGGTACCCGCGCCGTCGATGACCACCAGCGACGCGATCGTGGCCGACCATCGCGGCTGCTGATAGATGTGGCGCATGCCGCGCAGGTCACCTTCCCCTTCTTCACCGACATCGCCAATGAAGAGCAGCGGCGCCGTGTTCAGCACGCCTGCTGAGCGCAGTGCTCCGGCAATGGCGAGCAAAGCAACGATACCCGAGGAGTTGTCGGAAATACCGGGACCGTAAAGCTTGTCACCGTCGCGGCGGACCACAATGGGAGTGCCCACCGGAAACACGGTATCAATATGCGCGCTCAGCGCTATGAAGGGAGCTCCGGCATCTGAGCCGGGATAGATACCTAAAACATTCCCCAGCTCGTCGGAATGAACATCGGACAGGCCGAGTTCCGCAAAGCGCTCCCCCATCCATCGGCTGCGGGCCGATTCGCCCCAAGGCGGCGCCGGGATGGAAGTTACCTGAAGCTGTAGCTCTTCCAGTTCGCGAGCCTGAGAGCGGAACCAGGCGAGGGCGTCGTGGACGCGGCGCAGCTCGGCAATACGTGAAACCTGCTGCTGGGCGGAACGCATCCCTCGCGATTCATTTGCCGAGAATGCGTTTACAAATGGCGTCCGCAGTGGAGAACTTGGGCCCATTGGGATGTCTCATAATATACGTTTTATGAGCCACGGGGCCTAAGTTACAAACCACCGTGTAACGAAAGCGACGACCTCGGTGAGCCAGGCAAACCAGTGACCGCTGCGGTTAGTGCGACTCGGCATCGCGAGGCGAGCTCCTTTAGCCAGCCAGAGGCGATTTACGAAGCCAGCTCCGATTGCACGCCGGCTGGCACGCATTCCATGATTTCCTCATCGGTGAGGGTGCGATCGGATTCCTTGGCGCGCTGATAAATGCGGTCCACCAACTCGTCGGTTGCGGGAATGCCGTGGCGCTCCAGCCAGAACTGCACGTTCGACTTCCCGCTCATCGGACCGACCTCGATGATCTGTTCCATGCCGAAGAAGTGCGATGGCACGCCGGAATAGATGCTGTTGGCCAGCATCACGTCATTCTTGCGGTACGCCTTGATCACGGCCGCAGCATGGACGCCGGTGCCGGTTCGAAATGCATCATCTCCCACAACCGGGTAGTTCTTGGGAATTGGAACGCCGGTGGCTTTGGCGACTGCTTCGCAATAATCTTTCAGCCTTGTCAGATCTTGACTCTTCCAGGGTTCGATGCCAAGCAGCTTCAGGTTCACCAGCATCTGATCCATCTGGGTGTTACCGACACGCTCTCCAATACCGACAGCCGTAGCGTGCACGACCTCGGCTCCGGCCACCAGCGCCGCTATCGAATTGGCGACAGCCAAGCCACGATCGCAATGACCGTGCCACTCCACGCGAATGTTTTCGCCTGAAGGTTTCACCACTTCGTTGATCACGAAGTGCATAAGCGCGACCACGCCCATGGGCGTCGCATGACCGCAGGTATCGCAGATTACGATGGCCTTTGCGCCGTGGCGAATCGCGGTGCTGTAGAGGCGCTGGATGGTCTCGGGATCGCAGCGCGTCGTGTCCTCGGTCACATACATGACGTCGAGGCCAAGTGAGACGGCGTACTTGACCGCATTTTCGGTGGTGCGCAGCAGGAAATCGTCGCTCCAGTCTTCGGTGTAGCGGCGAATGGGACTCGATCCGATGAAGGTTGCCGCTTCCACAGGAACGCCGGTGCGCTCCACGATTTCGGCAATCGGACGAATGTCGTTCTGATGCGTCCGAGCGGCGCAATTAGGTTTGATCTTCAGCTTCGCGCGGCCGATTTCACGAGCCAGCGCTTCGCAGTGCGCCTGGGCGCGAGGCCCCGCGCCAGGCAGCCCAATATCAAGCATGTTGATGCCGACAGCCTCCATCAGATGGAGGATTTCGATCTTCTCTTCAATCGAGGGATCACGCACCGAGGGCGATTGCAGTCCATCGCGCAGCGACTCGTCGTTTAGCAGGACTTTGCCAGCCGGGATCATCGACTTGGCGTAGATGGTGTTCCAGTCGTAAATCAGCTCAGAGAGATTGGCAGACACTTAATTGCACCCCACGTTTCGACTGCTCGCACGCCGGGAAATTTCAATATCAATTGTGAAAGATGCGCTACAATCCGGCGCTGCTCTCACCCACTTGAATTATCGCGCAAACCTGGCCTATTGCTTGCCTTTTTCTTCCTGACCTGGCTTTGAGGCGAGCGTCAATCCGAAAGCCGATGGTCGCCCCAGCCCCGCGACGTTGCGCCCGCCCGGTTCTTCATCACTAGGCAGATATAGCGTCCGGCAATGTTCGCAACGGTAGATTTCCGCTTTGTCGCCAAAGGCCTGCCGAACATCGCCGCACGCTTGCTCCAGAGCGTCCGCCAGATAGAACCAACGCTTCAGATGGCCGCCGCACAACTTTCCCTTTTCGTCCAGTTCGTTGCAAGCCCGCTGAAATGGCTTCTTGTACTTTACCTTGTGTTTGGGGAGCTGAGGTGCATCGCGCGGTATGGCGTCAGGCATGATCGCAGTATCCCTTGTCAGACCAGATATCGCAACATGGGAAGCCGCTATTTCGACTAAACAGTTGCTAATTCGCTAAGCTCAGCCAACCGCGCAGGACGCTGGTCATCTAACGTGCATAGAGGCGTGACTTAGCTTGGCGTTCGCACTCACAAAACGGGGCCGAACTGAAATGGGAAAAAACGAACATCAAGCTAGTCAATGGCAGAAAATCATCCGCCCAGCCACGGAGGAAGTGGAAGAAGACGAAGGCGAAGGCGAACGTCCCGGCTTGATTCGCCGATATCTCGAGTTGGCTGACCTCTTGATCAAACGAGCCCAAACCAGAATTGAGGGGGCTCGCCTGAAGAACCGAACGAATCATCGCAAAGCCGCTTGAGCTCCCTCAAATCCGATTCTTGCGCCGGAACAGCCCCACCGCCCGCAAAGCGCCTTTGAGTTTTGTTCTCAAGCGTCTGGCAAACAGTAGATCGATAAATCCACCCATCTGCCGCGCGTATTCCTTGCCATAGCCGAACCACCAGACCTTGGGAATTCCGGGGATTCGGTCTACATCAACGTATTTCGTCTGCACCATCTCCTGTAATCCCAACTCTCCGTGGGTGCGGCCGATGCCGCTCTGTTTGAAGCCGCCATGCGGCGCCTCGCCGATGCCAAAACACGAGATCATGTCGTTCAGCATGACCGTACCGGCCTTGATCCGCGCCGCCATCGCCTCGCCGCGCCGGCGGTTGCGAGTCCAAACGCTGGCTGCCAGCCCGAATTCGCTATCGTTGGCCAGCCGAATGGCGTCATCATCGCTGTCAAAAGGTGCAACCGGCAGCACCGGGCCGAAAGTTTCCTCCTGCATGATCCGCATGTCGCTACACACATCAGCCAGCAGCGTTGGCGCGTAGAAGTTTGGGCCGAGCTCTGCAAGTCGCTTACCGCCTGCGAGTAATCGCGCGCCACGTGCGATCGCGTCATTCACCTGATCATCGACGATCTTGAGTTGGCGCTCGTGGATCATTGGTCCGATTTCGACTTCGGAATCGATGCCGTTGCCCACTCGCAGCTTGGCAATTTTCTCGCGACACATTGCGAGGAACGGCTCGTATAGGCTGCGATGGACGTAACACCGCTCCACCGACAGGCAGGTCTGCCCAGCATTCATGAACGCGCCCCAGATCGCGCCGCTGGTTGCAATCTCCAGCTTCGCATCGTCGAGCACGATCATCGGATCTTTGCCGCCCAGCTCCAGCACCACCGGCAGCAGCTTCCGCGCGGCAGCTTCGCCGACGCGTTTACCGGTGGCAACGCTTCCCGTGAAGATCATCTTGTCGATCGGCGAGTCGACCAGCGCTGCTCCCGTTGGCCCCTCGCCGACAACCACCTGCATGAGGTCAGGATGCAGCCCCGCTGCCAGCAATAGGCGCTGTAGCTCCAACCCGATCAGCGGGGTAAATTCCGAAGGCTTGAGGACAACCGCATTGCCTGTCACCAGGGCGGCCAGTGTCTCGATGGCGGGAATCGAAAAGGGATAGTTCCACGGCGCAACGATGCCGATCACGCCATAGGGTTCGCGCACCAACTTTCCGCGCTTGGTCTTCATTGCCAGGTTGGCATGCGGCAGCGGCTGGTCGCGTAGAAAGCTGTGAGCATTGCGAATGCAGAATTGCGCGGCATCGAGCACGACGAGAACTTCTGTGGCGAGGGCTTCCGCCTTGGGCTTGCCAGCTTCGCGGCAAATCAAGCACGCCACATCCTCGCGGCCCTCACTTAAAAGCTGCTGGAACTTTTGCAGGAGTGCCACACGCTCGCGCACCGGAGTCGACTGCCATTGCGGCTGAGCGGCCTTGGCGCGCAGAACTACGGCGCGGACGTCGTCGGGTGTAGCGCACGGCAGTTCACCCAGAACTTCGCCGGTCGCAGGATTCGCACTGACGAGGGTTGCGCCGATGATTTTCGCTTCGCTTGCCATGATCAAAGGCCCGCAGGCGCGCTCCACCGCCGGGATTAGTATTCAACGCCTACCAGATACAGGCCGCAAGCGGCAGCCGTGGGTCCGGCGGCACTGCGATTGCGGGCTTCCAGGATGGTTGGCACCTCGCCGATCTCCAGCGAACCTTTGCCGACGAGCAGAAATGTCCCGACAAGATTCCGCACCATGTGGTGGAGGAATCCGTCTCCTCGCACAGTGTAGATCAACTCGTCTTTAGTGCGCACCCACTGCGAGGAATGAATCTTGCGAACATTGGTCAGCTTTCCACAATGGGAAAGCTCGCATTCTTGGGCCTCTGCCATTCGTGCACTTCGGTCGGGATCGGATGCTGCGAATGACGTGAAGTCATGCTTGCCGACCACATGCTCCGAAGCTCGGATGACTGCCTCCTCGTCCATGGGGTAAGGATCGTGGTAAACGTAGCGCCACAGGAAAGGCGGACAGATATCGCCGCGATAGATGCGGTATCGGTATGTCTTCGCCTTTGCGGAATGCCGCGCGTGAAAGCTATCCGGCACTACCTCAACCGACTGCACCCGTATTGAGGGTGGCAGAATATCGTTCAGCGCAATGACAAGGTTGGCTTCCGGGATGCGGCTCTCCAGGTGCACAGAAGCAACCTGCGCCAGCGCGTGCACGCCGGTGTCTGTGCGTCCCGAACCCTGAGGCAAAACGTCTTCGCCCGTCAGTCTCTTCAAACATTCAGCGAGCGCGCCCTGCACGGTTCGTAGGCCCGGCTGCATTTGCCATCCGTGAAATTCGGAGCCGTCATAGGCCAGCGTGATTTTGAGGTTCCGGCTCAAAGGTTCTCCAAATATGACGATTCCCGGTCCAACCTTATCGATCTGTTAAGCAGTGTAAAGGTATGTAAAGCAGGCACTTGTCAGGCTCGTGTGTCGGCTATACTACCTTTCTGCAACGTACTAAGGTTGAAATTAATCTCCATCCTCTGCTTCGACATCTTGAGATCGAGTCGCCGCCAACTGTCTCAAATCCACAGTGGGCGACAGAAAATTGCCACAGAAGCAAGTAGAACTCTTAGCTTAATTCTGGGAGAGCGAAGAAATGCCGCGTCTTAAATTACTGTCGAATCGTGATCTTTTGCTACCGGCAAAGCTGTTTGCGCTGTTTATGATTTGTTTGCCGGCGATCGCAACCCGAGCGCAGGATGCGACGTCACAAGACGTTCAGCAGAATACCCCATCAGCGCAAAATACGCAGCCGCCCGCGGCGCAACAGAATCAGCCGTCTGCGCCAACGCAGTCCGGCGCCGGGCAGTTGGCGCTGACTCCACTGCCGCAAGCGCCCGCGCCGCAACACAACGCCCATCCCTACTCCGAGCAGGACTACACGCGCGGCAGAAGACAGTGGCCCAATCCGTTCATCATCTATGCGCCCCGCGAAGTCCCGCGGCTCAATGTGGCTAACTCGCCGCGCATCGACCAGGTCTTCCGCGACGGCAAGATTTATCTCTCCATCGATCAGGCTGTTGCCCTCGCGCTGGAGAATAATCTCGACATCGGTATTCAGCGTTACAACCTCTCCATCGCTGACACGGACATTCTGCGAACTTCCTCCGGTGCGGCTAACTTGGGCGTAAATACCGGCCTGGTCCAAGGCACTCCCGGAGGAGCCACCGGCACAACATCGGCTGGAGGCACGGGAACCTCGACCACCGGCTCGACCGGTACCGGGGTTGGAGGAACAGCCATAGGTGTTGGCGGCGCGGGCTCGGGCGCTGGGGGCCTGGTTCTGTCAACCCAAGGCGAAGGCCCGGCGATCGACAACTTCGATCCGGTCATCACCGGCACGGGCGCCATCAGCCACTCCGTCACTCCGGAATCGAACACCGTCTTTACCGGAACCAACGAATTGTACGAGAACTCCACCACTGCGAACTTCGCCTACTCGCAGGGATTCCCCACTGGAACGCTGATGACTGTGGACTTCGATAACACTCGCCTGTGGGAGAGTTCGATCTATAACACGCTCAATCCGACATTGAGCCCGAGCTTCACCTTCCAAGTGCGGCAGCATTTATTGCAGGGCTTTGGCTTCGATCCCAACCTGCGCTACCTCCGCATCGCGTACAACAACAAGAAAATCACCGAGATCACGTTCCGCAACCAGATCATCAATACGGTGTCGCAGATCGAAAACATCTATTGGGACCTGGTAAACGCGTACGAGAACGTCACGGTGCAGCAGCGCGCGCTCGATCTCGCCGATAAAACCCTTTCAGATAACGAAAAGCAAGTGAAGCAGGGAACGCTGGCGCCGCTGACCGTCGTGCAGTCCCAGAGTGCGGTCGCGACGGCGAAGCAAAACCTGGTTGCGGCGCAAGTAAATCTGCAACTCGAGCAGCTGCTGATGAAGAACGCCGTTACTCGCAACATGGCCGATCCGATTCTCGCCATCGCGCCGGTGATCCCAACCGACACCCTCAATACCACCAAGGAATACGAAGTGGGTTCCATCGACGATCTGATTGCGGAAGCGCTCAAGCAGCGCCCGGAGATCGCGACGGCGCGACTGACTCTTACCAACAACGTCGTGACGAGGAAATCACTTCGCAACGAGTTGCTACCCACGGTAGATCTCTATGCCTTTTACGGCGCAACCCCCCTCGCAGGACCCGGCAATCCGCTGTGCACTGTCGCAAGCCGCTGTGCGCTTCCGGGATTTCCTACCAGTTACGCGGGTGCCTTCGGCAACATGTTCAA
Organism: uncultured Acidobacteriaceae bacterium; assembly: GCA_963818905.1. Classification (GTDB taxonomy): domain Bacteria; phylum Acidobacteriota; class Terriglobia; order Terriglobales; family Acidobacteriaceae; genus Bog-257. The sequence goes on along the minus strand of CAWFUE010000044.1, from coordinate 11,716 downwards.
CAGCAGCGCTCCTGATAAGGGGGTCGGCCTCAACCTCAACATTCCGCTTCGTGATCGGCAGGTGCAGGCCGACCAGGTACGCAACGATCTGGAATACCGGCAGGCGCAACTGAGCTTGCTGCAAACGGAGAACACGATCATCCTGCAGGTGCGCCAGGCACAATTCGCGCTGCAGGAGAACTGGGAGGCACTACAAGCGGCGATCTCGGCCCGTGACTATGCGGCCGAGGCGCTCGACGCGGAGCAGAAGAAGCTGCGCATGGGAGCGTCTACCGGTACGCTCGTTCTGCAGGCGTCGAGCAACTTGACGCAGGCGGAGTCCAACGTTCTGGGTGCCGCGACGAATTACGAGAAGTCGAGGGTTCAGCTCGATCTATCGACCGCCGACACGCTGACGCGGCTTGGCATCGACATGACCGACGCCGAGGCGTTGAAGGTGACCCACGAGCCTAAGGTGCCGGGTATCGTTCCCGCCAATGCGCCAAACCAATTGACGACGCCCCACCTTGTGCCGCTCGGTCCCGGAGGTCCGGATGTTCCTAACATGGCACCGCAGACGCAAACACCCCAGGGGCAACAACCGCAATCGGCGCCGCAAATGCAAATGCAGGTACAGCCTCACTGATAGAAAAAGGCCCTGCCGACGGCAGGGCCTTTCGTTCAGTACCTTGTTTTACGGCACCTCAATCAACTCGATCTTGCCATCCTTTCGCCGATGCAGCACGTTCACTCTGCCTTTGCCGTCGCGGAAGATGAATACATCCCGGTCGCGGAACTCGCATTCCTTCACTGCCTCCTCCACGGTCATGGGGCGCATGGCAATCGAATCGTTGGAGCGTACCAGGTGCGCCTCAGTGGTGCGGGCGATAGCGGGGAATTTATGCACCACAACCGGTACGGCAGTCGCCGCCGAGGCGCCTACGGAAATCTGCATGTCGGCTTCAGCTTCCACCGGAGCTTGCCAGGTCTTGTCCTTCGCTTTGCGGTGTGTAGTGCGGCGGCGGCCATTGAACCGGAGCGCTTGTGTCTCGATGTGCTCAAGCGCCTGGTTGACGGCGATGATCATGTCGGCGGCTTCCGCGAGGCCAACCAGTTGTCCGCGGCGCCGTTTTACCGTGATCTCTGCAATGTTGCGGTGCTTCTCGACCGACAGAATAACTTTGCTTTTGAAATTCTCACCCAGAATCTTGGTGAGTTTGCCGAGGCCGGATTCCACCTCTTCACGAACGGCGTGAGTGATTTCGTACTGTCTTCCAAAATACTCTACAGTCATTAAGCTCCCTTCTCGCCCGGATTAGCGATTAGCAACGAACCAGGCGACATTACGAAACTTGCGCGGCAGCCTTGAATTTCCGGTAGATCTTATTCGGAAGAGTTGCGCCTGCACTGCACAGCGTTTCCCCCGATCGGCGCCGGTACAGCGGCTAGCTTTTCACTCTGCGCTGGTGGGTGCTCGGGATGCGCATATCCTCCCGGTACTTGGCGACGGTGCGGCGAGTGACCTGGATGCCCTGCGACTGGAGGATGCGGGTGATCTGCTCGTCGGTCAACGGCCTGGCGGGATCTTCTTCCTCGATCAGCTTCTTGACTCGACGCTTCAGGATGAGCAGCGATGTCCCGCTGCCTTCAGGCCCGTTGACGCTCTCGCTGAAGAAGTATCGAAGTTCGAAGACGCCTTGCGGGGTATGAGCATATTTATTCGCTACGGCGCGGCTGACGGTGGAAGGGTGCACACCAATCTCCTCCGCAACCTCTTTGATCATCATCGGCTTGAGATGATCGATACCCTGGTCGAGAAAATCGCGCTGCCGGTCCAGGATGGAATAGCAGACGCGCAAGATCGTTTGTTTGCGCTGCTCGATGTTCTTGATGAGCTGAATCGCCGACTTGTAGCGTTCCTTAACGTAGTTGCGGACGTCCTTCTCAGCCACGTCCCGGCTCAGCAGCCTGCGATAGGAGGGATTCAGCCGTAGCTGTGGAACCTCCTCATCATTCATCAGCACCAAATACTCTTCACCCTGCTTCACGAAGGCCACATCGGGTTCGATCAGCCTGGTCTCGACTTTGTTGTAGCGCAGCCCGGGACGCGGATCGAGAGTGCGAATGAAACCCATCGCCTGCATCACCGCTTCCAGCGGCCGTCCCATGGCCTTGGCCACTTCTTTATAGTGCTTGTTTTGCAGAGCGTGCAGGTGCAGGTCGACCAGAACGATGGCGTCGTCCAGAGCTTCCAATTCGGCCGCATGATGACCGTTGCCGTTCTTGCGAGGAAAGCGCTTCAGATCGTGCAATTGCGCCAGCAGACATTCCCGTAAATCGCGCGCGCCTACCCCGATGGGGTCCATCTGCTTCACCAAATCAATGGCTTCGCGCAGGGCGTCGCGACTGAACGGAACCTGGGCCGGTTTGGTGCGGGGCGGCACCAGGGTGGGACGAGGAAGTTGCTGCACCGCGCTCTGCAAACCAATACCGTTGCTGGGCAATGGCTGTTCGGCTGCCTGGGGCTCGACGTCCGCAGGCGCAGGCTCTGCTTCGGCAATGGCGATGCTGGCGTCTTCGATCTCCGGCTCTACACCACTGGCTGGCGGCGCCGACAGCGAAGAGATCGCCGCACCTTCTACCATCGCGGAAGCTACCGTCTCGGTCATAGCCTGCGCATCAACGTTGGATTCTGGAGCACTCGACTCTTCTTCCGCCAACCCAAGCAGCTCGTCATCTGTGGCGATGAGGTAGCCTTCCTCATTCAGATTGCCGATCACCAGCTCCGCTGCACGATAAACATCCTCATTGACGTGCAGAGATCCTAGTTGCCACATCAGGTGATCGCTCAAGGTGCTGGGCTTGGAGAGGAAATTCTCGAAGGAAGGTTTTTCGCTGTCCTCCATCTCAATCGAGGTGCGCAGACCGGGATCGAGATACTCGGAGAAGAAGGAACCAAAATCGATTTCCTCGAAAGGATCTTTTTCTTGCTTGGTTTCGGCGGGCTGTTCTTGCGTGGCCAGTGAACTGTCGCGTTCTTTCTGTTCTTCGCGCGCGGAAACTTCATCCAGCAGTGGAACCGAATTGTCGAGCTCTTCGAGAACAGGGTTTTCGGTCAGCTCAGCATTGATCATGTCGGCCAGCTCAAGCTTGTTGAGCGCCAGCACGCTGACCATCTGCACGAGCCCAGGCGTCAGAATCTGCTTCTGGGAGACTTTAAGGTTTAACTTGGGCTGCAATAACGCCATCGAACGGAACCCTGAGGAGCATTGCCCCTCGTTCAAATTCTAAACCAACGAGAAGCTCTCGCCTAAGTAAACTCGCTTTACTTCAGCGTCATTTCCAAGCTGGTCAGGCGTGCCAGTTCGGAAAATTTTTCCTTCATTAATAATGTAAGCGCGATCAGTTACCGACAACGTCTCACGAACGTTATGGTCCGTTACCAGTACTCCGATGCCGCTCGCCTTCAGGTCGAAAATAATCCTCTGCAAATCCAGCACGGCGATCGGATCGATTCCGGAGAACGGCTCGTCCAACAAAATGAAACACGGCGAAATACAGAGACAACGAGCGATCTCGACTCTGCGCCGTTCGCCCCCTGAAAGCGCATAGCCGCGATTCTTCCGAATCACCTGAAGTCCCAACTGATCGATCAGCCTTTCCATCCGCTCACGGCGTTCGTGCCAGGACATCGACTGCGCTTCCAGCACGGCGAGAATGTTGTCCTCGACCGTCAGCTTGCGGAAGATCGACGGCTCCTGCGGCAGATAGCTGATGCCGTGATTTCGCGCCCGAAGATACATCGGGACGTTGGTAATGTCCTGGCCATCGATCAGTACGCGCCCACTTTCGGCCGGAATCAACCCTACGACGATGTAGAAGCTGGTGGTCTTGCCCGCCCCGTTCGGGCCCAGTAGGCCAACAATCTCACCTTGTTTTATGTGGTAGCTGACGCCATCGACGACTCTGCGTCCGCGGTAGCTTTTCCCGATCTCATCCGCCGATAAAGTCTGCATTTACTTCGTGGTACGAGCGCGTGTGATGGTGGGGGAGGAGCGCTTACTCTCAACCAAAACCCTATCATCGTGGCTGTAGAAAGTCAACGAATCACCCCATACAGTGCCATGTTCGGCATCAAAAATGCTAGGGTTTTTTCCCGTCAAAAGATACTTGCCGTCATCCGCGGTGTAAAAAAGCTTGTCGCCCACAGCGCGCCGGTTCGGTTCGGTGACCACAACTCTGCCCGTGGCCACCATATGGTCAATCTGACTGGGTGCATCCGAGCCGGGTAGCGTCGGTCCTTTTTGCTGCCCTGCCTTTACGGTTTGGGTCTGGTCTTTGCCGCTGTCCGGATCAGCCCGCTTCAAATAGACATCCAGGACCTGGGTTGAAACGGTGCCGGTGGTTGTCTTGGCGAGCACGTTTCCGCTATAACGCGCGCGCCGCTCTTCATCGACGTAAGTCAGCTTGTCGGCTGTCACATCAACCGGCGTAATCTTTCCGTCCGCCGACTGCTGCACAAACAGACTGGTCACCATTTGCGACTTGTCCGACTCGGCATAGATCGCGCGCTTCTCATTGTCAAAGTCGATCTTGGGCGCCCGGACCACGTTGGCGGTTTGCCACAAGCGCACATTTCCTGTGTAGTGCGCCATCCCTGGATTCTTATATCCGACCATGTGCTCAGCCGTGACATGAATCGGATCCGAGGTTGCCAGCAGCGCCCCACTGGGCTGCGGCTTCAGTTCGCTGTACGTGGTCTTCACGTCATCGTCCGCGAAACCTTCGCCGGTCTTGCGATTCATGCGAACATGAACGGCCGTCGTTGTCATACCACCATCGATGATTCGTGGCGATCCGGTTAATACGAAGATTTCGTCATCCGGTGTGTAGGTCGCCATATCGGCAAATGCAGCCCGACCGCCCGCGTTGGGATTACTCGAGGGCTCGCGATATTCAAAGTTGCCGGTCTGGATCAGTTGTTGCACGCCACCATCTGCGTTGAACGCAACGTCAAGCTTGTCAGAAGTGCTGACTTTATCCGGTTCGCCCGGCGTGCTGGAGACGATTTTCGCGTTCGGCCAGCCATGCAGCGTCTGCAAGTGATTGCTGTCGTCGAAAGTTGCATGGAACTTGCCGGCGGTGGCAACCGTGGTGGAGTTACTTCCACCGATTTCCTGACTCTTCTTGGCTGCGTCTGCAGGCGATGTCGATTTCGGCGCTGCTGGTTTCGGCAGAATGGTAATCCATGCCTTCCCAACCGTATCGGCGGTCTGCAGCTGATTTCCGTTCACCAACTGGAAATCGAGCTGGTCGGCGGCGATCTCCATAGGCTGTCCGCCGGTGCCAGACTTTGCCGGTTGCGGTTCCTGCTTCAGCCACGCATTCTTCACCATGTGAAGCCGCGACGGCTGATTCTGATCTTCGAAATCGAGAATGAAAGTGTCGGCCGACCCGTGCGCGACACTGTTGCCGTGTGCGTCGAATTTCGCGCCGCCCGAAACGATTGCCTGCTGGAGCGTATTCTTGGGCCCCATGTTCAAATCGCCACGCGGGCCGTATATGTCAACCACCGAAGGCCCACGGTCCTGAATGTGGACGTTGCCCTCAACTTCGCCGTGCTTCACAGTGTTGTCCGGCTCGAAAAACAATGTCGCTTTATCGGCGGTCAGGGTACGATCCGGCTGCTCGATATTCGCATTCATCAACACCGCTTGCCGTGGCACTTTCTGAATGACTCCACTGGTCCCGGTGATCGTCGCCGGATGCGCACCGGTCGTGACCACATGAATATCGGACTTTAATTGCAGCTCGTTTTCCTTGGAGTCGTAATACGCTCCCTTGAAGGATCCGACTGCCTGCTCGGTCCGGAAGTCCACGACCTCGTCGGTTTCAGCTGTGCCTGTTTTCTGGTTGAAGGTCAGCGACTTCGTAACTAAATGGAGTGGATTCTTCAGCTCCTCGGGTGGGGCTTGATCAGGACGCTTGGGTCCCTGATCATTGGCCACCAGATCGATGTGTACTTCGCCCACGGCCTTGATGTCGCCGGTTTGAGGATCGTAGGTGAACTGATCGCCGTAAATCTGATCGTAGCGGTCATGGTTTTTTCCATAGACAACGATGTGCACATTGTGCAGGTCAGCATGACCGCCGGCCTTGAATTGCACAGCTTTCGGAAGCTCGGATGGTGTAGATGGTGCGGCCGCCTTCCGACTTGGAAAGCGAGAAGCCATCGCTGGTCTGCTGGATATCGATGCCCAGCGACTTGGGAACATTGTGCAGGATGGGCTGAACGCGGGAGCGGGCGATCCAATACGACAACGTAACCGCTGTCACAAGCACACAGACACTTACTACCAGCCACTTGCGAACCTGAGCTAACGATTGGAACATCTGGAATCGATATTACGCCATTGCCGGAGGGTCGCCCAACTGCGGAAGCGTCAGCGTCCGAGCAATGATCAGCTCTTTGGCGGTACCCGGATTACGAGACATTCGCAGGGCATATCGTGCAGGGCTTGGCGGCGCTTGGTCCAGGCTGACATCATGAACCCGATGGTCAGGATAAACAGCGACAGGAATTTCATCAGGTGACGAACGGTGGCTTGTCCGAACGAGCAGCGGCTGCCATCGGCACTGATGACCTGCAGGCCTAGCAGGCGCTTGCCAATCGTTGCTTGCCACGAGGAGCTTTCGGTGAAGGCGCAATACAACCATGAGCCGACGGCCAGAATAAGAATGAAGGCGCTGCCGGTAAAGACCTTTGAGTCCCACGGATCTATGCCAAAGCCGCGGCCGAAGCGGCGCAGTACGACATCAAGAAGAAGCGTCAGCAGCAGCGCTCCCAGCGCTTCTATACAGAGGTCGACGCTTCCGGCCCACACCCGAAGCCAAAAACCTGCGTACTCAATTGGATCAGGCGGGCTAGGCACAGACTTCAACTTCGATTTCGAGACTGCGGACGGCGAGACCGGCTCAGCGAGCAAATCTCCACAGAAGAGACAGAATCTTCCGTCAGCCAAGCGGGTGTTGCCGCAGCTAGCGCACACCTCGTCGAGCACCGTCTCCATTGGTTGTGAATAGTAAACCGGCGGGATTGGCCTGTAAAGTGAGGCCGGACGTCGGGCGAGCAAGAGCGCTTCCGAAGCCAACCGTCGGCATTCGCGAGGGCCCGCTATCCTGGTCTTCCATCCCACAATTTCATGGACTGGAGAATCAGCGTATCTCATAATTCTGCGCATGAAAGCACTGATCGCCACTCTTGTCTTGTTATTCAGCTGTGCTTCGGCTTCTTGCCAACAACCGACCGCCGCAACTAAAGAAGATGTCGAGGAGCTTTTAAGGCTGACCAGTGCGCGCCAGCAGATGCAGCAGATATTGGCAGGCATCGCACGGCAAGCCGCGACCGCGGCGGTGGACACATACAGCCTTCATCATCCAAACGCATCCCCGCAACAGCTCCGCAGAGTGGCCGAAGTGGTGGGACAATCGTGGCAAGCCAGCTTAAAGGTAGTTTCCGTTGATGAGTTGGTAACTGCAGTTATACCCATCTACCAGCGGCATTTTACTCATGATGAAATGCAAAGCATCATCGAGTTCTACCGTTCGCCCGCCGGACAACGGTATGTGAGGGAATTACCAGCTATGATGACAGAGTCCATGCAAGCTGCTGAGCCGATAGTGAAGAAACATCTGCCGGAAATAGAAGCAGCCGCCGAGAAAGCTGTACAACAGCAGCAGAGGACGAATGCAGCATCGTCCACGACCGGCCGCTCCCACAGTGCATCGCCAAACTAGGAGGCCAGCCGTTTGACCCCGCGCACCGAAACACGCTACACTTTTATGGTTTGCCTGTACTACCAGGTCCCGTCAGGGACGCCCCGCAGCCGGGCCCTTGAGTTTTGGAATCCGGGCCACTCGGTCCGGTGAAAATTTCCTTCCTGGCTGGGGAAAGCGCAAGCGCACAATGAGTTTCCATCCGAACGCGCCGGAGTGTGCGCGACGGAGTTAGTCGGAGGCATTGCCATGTACGCGGTAATCCGCGCCGGGGGAAAGCAGTATCGCGTCGCGCCCGGAGACGTAATCGAGATTGAGAAGCTGTCGCAGGCCGGCGGCGAGAAGGTGCAGTTCGACGAGGTGCTGGCGGTGAGCGGCTCCGAGGGCGAGCTGGGCAAGCCGTCGAAGGCCTTCGTTACCGGGCAAGTTGTCGAGCACGGCCGCGGCGACAAAGTGCTGGTCTTTCACTACAAGCGCAAGAAACAGTACAAGAAGCTGAATGGACATCGCCAGCCTTACACCGCCGTGAAGATCACAGGCATTAACGTGGGCGGCAAGGACCTGACGGCGTAAGCCGCGCGATGCTGCTTCATCAGTTCATCGTGGTCGTGATGGCCACGGCCAGGCGCTTCGAGTCAGTACTGCTGGGCTTGGTAGTGAGCTTCCGGCGCCTGATCTCGCGCGATAAGATTGGCGGCTCCGACTTGCAGGAAACTTAAGCATAAGCCCCACCCTAGCCAAAGTCAGGCTAGAACGGGGTACCCAGCGCCGGCCGATGAACAATTCGGGTAGGACTGGACTTTAGTTCAGCATCAAGGCGCTTTGTATTCTTTGTCATCCCGAGCGGAGGCGGCTCGCTTTTGGGCCGCGGAGCCGAGGGATCTGCGGTTCGCCGCATTGAGGAAAATCTTATGGCACATAAAAAAGGTCTAGGCAGTTCGCGAAACGGCCGCGATTCGAATGCGCAGCGGCTGGGAGTGAAATCGTTCGGCGGGCAACTCGTCCCCGGAGGCTCCATCATCGTTCGGCAGCGGGGCACACGCATCAAGCCCGGCGCCAACGTTGGCCGCGGCAAGGACGATACTCTGTTCGCGAAGATCACCGGCACTGTAGAGTTCAAGGACCGCGGCACCATGGGCAAGTTCGTGTCGGTGGTACCACAAGAAAGCAACTAGCAACTAGCAAAACCAAAAGTCTGGGTGCCCCGTTCTAACCATATTTCGGCTAGGGCGGGGCATTTCAACATGAGACCTGGCGCTAGGCCCAACTGACAACTGATGTTTGTTGACGAAGCCAAAATCCGAGTCAAAGCCGGCGACGGTGGCAACGGCTGCATGGCCTTCCGCCGCGAGAAGTTCGTCCCGCGTGGTGGTCCTTCGGGAGGCGATGGCGGACGCGGCGGCGATGTCATCATGGAATCCAGCGAACGCCACAACACGCTGGTGCACTTCCGCTTCAATCCGGAATACAAAGCTGCGCGCGGCCGCCACGGCGAAGGCTCCAACAAGACCGGCCGCGAAGGCGAAAACGTCGTACTGAAGGTGCCGGTCGGAACGATCGTCTACGACGAGATCACGGGTGAAGTTGTCCACGATTTCTCGCATCCCGACGAGCGCGTGATCGTGGCGCGCGGCGGACGCGGCGGTCGCGGTAACGCGCAGTTCGCGACGTCGACCCACCAGGCACCGCGCGAACATGAAGAAGGACGACCTGGCGAAGAGCGCGAGCTGCGCCTGGAGCTGAAGCTGCTCGCCGATGTCGGGCTCGTAGGTTATCCCAACGCGGGCAAGAGCACGCTGATCTCGCGGATTTCGGCAGCACGGCCAAAGATTGCTGACTATCCCTTCACGACTTTGCAGCCACAACTCGGCGTGGTTGCCGTGGGCGAGCCGCCCGATGACGTGAGCTTCGTCGTCGCCGATATTCCCGGACTCATCGAAGGCGCGAGCGACGGCGCTGGCTTAGGCACACAGTTCTTGCGGCATATCGAGCGCACACGGTTTCTCGTGCACCTGGTCGATGTGTCCGACTCCAGCGGACGTCCCGATCCCGTGCACGACTACGAGGTCATCACTCGCGAGCTGGCGAGCTCCGGCGGTGGGCTGGATTCGAAGCCAACGATCGTCGTCGCTTCCAAGATGGACATCGTTAACAAAGAGAAGCTTGCCAAGCTGAAGCGCTACTGCAAGCGCAAGAAGCTCGAGCTATTTTCGATATCAGCGGTGACCGGCGAAGGCATTGACGAGTTGAAGTGGGCGATGGCGCACAAGCTATCTGCCCTCAGCTCTCAGCCATCAGCCAAGGCGTAAGAAGCTTTCGGCTGACGGCTGAAAGCTGAGGGCTTTGGCTTGCCGAAATCTTGCCGAGGGTCTAGCCTACTGGGAAAGTAGTGGGGTGTGCCGTGTTCTCCCTCGGATATGTATTGATCATGGCGGGGCTGGCGTTTGGCGGCGCCGTGACGCTCATCGGATTCGGCGGCTTGCTGGTAACTTCCTTACATCGCAGTTTGGGATCTCCTTTGCCATTGCCGACTTTGCATAACGCCTCCGAGCGCCGGTTGTATGTGGCTGTTGGTTGTGCCGGCTTTCTTCTGTGGGGTAGCGCGTTTCTGTGCAGTCTGAACTTCACGCCGTGATGCGTGTGCCTCCGCTGACGAAGCTCCGCCATCTTTTCTTGCGCCGCTGTGCGCGGGCTTACGTCCACAGCTAAAACAACCGACGCCAATGCGGCTCCGTAGAGTGGTCCAGAATATATCCAATCGGCGTTGGCCCCTTTGGTAGCACAAATCGCGCCGCTATAATCAGAGTTTATGGCTACCACGCCGGAAGCACCGGTTGCGGCGCGCTCCAAATACGAGCCGGTCATCGGTCTGGAAGTTCACGTCCAGCTGCTGACCAAGACGAAGATCTTCTGCGGCTGTTCGACGCGCTTCGGCGATCCGCCGAACACGAACGTCTGTCCAGTGTGTCTTGGACTTCCCGGCGCGCTGCCAGTGCTCAACAAGCGCGCGGTCGAGTTTGCCGTGCTGGCTGCGACGGCGCTCAACTGCCAGATTCGCGGAACATCGATCTTCGCCCGCAAGAACTACTTCTATCCCGATCTGCCGAAGGGCTACCAGATTTCGCAGTACGACAAGCCGCTGGCCGAGCACGGCTACATCACAATCAAGACGCAGAGTGGCCCCAAGCGCATCGGGATCACGCGGGTTCACCTGGAAGAAGACGCCGGCAAAAGCCTGCATGACGGCCTGCCCGATAGCGACGAATGGACCTCGATCGACTTGAACCGCTCCGGCGTGCCGCTGATCGAAATCGTCAGCGAGCCCGACATCGCTTCCCCCGATGAGGCATACGAATATTTGACGCGACTGAAAGAAATCATCCTGTACACCGGCGTTAGCGACTGCAACATGGAGGAAGGCTCGCTGCGCTGCGACGCTAATGTCAGCATCCGTCCGCGCGGGCGGAAGGAGTTCGGCACGAAGGCCGAGGTGAAGAACGTCAATTCGTTTCGCTTTATCAAGCACGCGTTGGAGTACGAGATCGAGCGGCATGAGCAGGTGCTGGAGTCCGGCGGCAGAATCGAGCAGGAAACGCGGCTGTACAACGCTGCTGAAGGCAAGACTTATGGCATGCGCTCGAAGGAGCAGGCGCACGACTATCGCTATTTTCCCGAACCCGACTTGCTGCCGCTGGTGATCGACGAGAAATGGCGCGAGGAGATTGTCGCGCAACTCCCCGAGCTACCTGAGGCCCGGCGCGCACGCCTGGTCGCGCAGTATGGCATCACGGAATACGATGCGACCACCCTGACCGGCACACGATCCCTGGCTGATCAGTTTGAAGAGGCCGCGGCAGCTGCGAAGAATCCTAAGCGCGTGGCAAATCTGGTGCAGAGCGAGTTGATGGGGCGTTTGAAGGCCAAGGGTTTGGAGATCGAGCAGTCGCCGATCTCAATGAAG
>CAWFUE010000043.1:0-194762 GCA_963818905.1 uncultured Acidobacteriaceae bacterium | reverse complement strand
GCAGGAACTCATCAAGGAAAAGATCAACGAGCACAACCTCAATCGTGTCGTGGTTGCCTCCTGCACCCCACGTACCCACGAGCCGCTCTTCCGTAACACCCTGCGCGAAACCGGGCTCAATCCGTACCTCTTCGAGATGGCGAACATCCGCGATCAATGCTCTTGGGTCCATATGCACGAGCCAGAGAAGGCCACGGAGAAGGCAAAGGACCTGGTGCGAATGGCGGTCGCTAAGGCCGGACTGCTGGAGCCACTAACCCGGCGCTCGGTTTCTATCAACAAATCCGGCATCGTCATCGGAGGCGGAATATCAGGCCTGACCGCTGCCCTTGCACTAGCTGAGCAAGGCTTTGATGCCTACCTCGTGGAGAAGGAGAAAGAACTGGGCGGCCACCTGCGGCACGTTCGCTACCTGCTCAACGGAGAAGACCCGCAGGCACAACTACAAAACGTGAAAGCGCAGGTGTTTAAGAACCAACGCATCCATCTCTTCACCGGTGCCACCATCGAAGGCGTCGAGGGCACCATCGGCGACTTCAGGACTAAGATCTCCAGCAATGGAAAATGTTCTGAGATCAAGCACGGCGTTGTCATCGTCGCCACCGGCGCTCAACCGTATGAGCCGAAAGAGTACCTGTATGCGCAAGACAAGCGGGTCTTGACGCAGCGTGAACTGGAGCAACGTCTGTCCGATGGCGCCGCCTTCCTCGCTACATCCGGTGATCGCACGGCGAAGACTGTGGTCATGATCCAGTGCGTCGGCTCGCGCGACGACGGTCATCCCTATTGCTCGCGTGTGTGCTGTGCCGAAGCGATCAAGAACGCCTTGATGATCAAGACACTCTCGCCACAAACTCATGTTTACGTTCTCTATCGCGACATCAGGACCTACGGCTTCAAGGAGAGCTACTACACCGAGGCGCGCAAGAAGGGCGTGGTCTTCGTCCGCTACGAGGAGAGCAGCAAACCTGAAGTCTCGCCGAACGGTCATGGGCTGAACGTATGCGTCGTTGATCAGACGCTCGGCATGCCGGTGAAGATCGCTGCGGATTACGTTGTCCTCTCCGCCGGTATTCATCCCAACGAAGGCAACAAAGAGATCGCGCAGTTCCTGAAGGTGCCTTTGAACAGCGAAGGCTTTTTCCTCGAGGCGCACATGAAGCTGCGTCCTGTCGACTTCATGACCGACGGCGTCTTCCTGTGCGGGCTCGCGCACTCGCCCAAGACGGTGGACGAGTCGATCCTGCAAGCCCAGGCGGCAGCCGCCCGCGCTGCGACCATCCTCTCGCGCGACAGCATCGAGATGGAGGCCAATATTTCCGAAGTGGTTGATGCCAACTGCGACGGTTGCGCCTATTGCGTGGATACCTGCCCATTCAAGGCGATCACCCTGCTCGAGTACATGTGGCAGGGAACGGTGAAGAAGTCAGTCGAGGCAAACGAAACCATCTGCAAAGGTTGCGGCTGCTGTCAGGCTACCTGCCCCAAGAAAGGTGTATTCGTCCGCGGGTTCACCCTCGACCAGATCGAAGCGCAGATTCATGCCGCGTTAGGAGTTTGATGTGGAAGACACCTTCGAACCATTGATCATCGCGCTCTGCTGCAACTGGTGCTCGTATGCGGGCGCAGATTTGGCGGGCGTCTCGCGCAGCCAGTATCCGCCGAGCATTCGCATCGTTCGGGTGATGTGTTCCGGCATGGTGCATCCCAACCTGGTAATCGACGCGCTGACCAAGGGCGCCGACGGGGTGCTCATGTGCGGCTGTCATCCTGGAGATTGCCATTACCAGGAAGGCAATCTGAAGGCGGAAAAGCGCGCCGAGGCGATCAAGCTGATGCTTCCTGATTTCGGCATTGAGGAGGAGCGGTTTCGCCTGGAGTGGGTTTCTGCCGCCGAAGGCGCACGGTTCGCACAGGTGGTGAAGGAGTTTACGGAGCAGGTGAAGCAGTTGGGCGCAAGCCCGTACAAGCAGTAACGGATTTTCTTAACCAAAGAGGAACAGACCCAAAGAGGATTGAAGACGAAAACAACCTCTTTGTTCTCTGTGTCTCTGTGGTGAATTCATCCGCGTTATAGAAATAAACGATTCAAGTTCACTTAGGAGGTGCAGCATGGCGGCTCGGCTTGCCGAGGAATGGTTTGCCATATGCGGAGGCTGTGAAGTCACAATCCTCGACATTGGCGAACCGCTCATCGACGTACTCAAGCAAGTAGAAATCGTTCATATGCCGGTCTTGATGGACCACAAGCTCTTTGGTCAGACCGGTGAAGAGGCCGAGATGGAAATCCCGGCTGCTGATGTTGGACTCATATCGGGAGGAATCCGCAGCGAAGAGCACAAAAAGCTGGCGCTGGAGATGCGCAAAAAATGCAAGCTCCTGATTGCTCTGGGATCTTGCGCCTGCTATGGCGGTATCCCCGCCCTTGCCAATCAGTTCAGCACAGAAGAACTGCTGGAGAAAGTCTACCGCGGGAGCGTGACGACCGAGAAGAACGGGCTGCCATGCGAGCAGATACCCGTGCTCACCGATCGCGTTTACGCGGTACAGGAAGTTGTGCCGGTGGACGCTTTCTTGCCCGGCTGTCCGACTACGCCGGAGATGGTGGCGAACGCGTTGCTAGCGCTGCTCGAAGGCAAACCACTTCCGGCGCTCCCGAACAAGAGCGTGTGCGACGAGTGCCCCACCAAGCGCGAGAAGAAGGCAGTCTCAACCTTGAAGCGCCGCCTGGACGCGCCAGAGTTCACGCCGGGCGCGCCGCTCGGCGAGATGCGTTGCCTCATGGAACAGGGCATCCTGTGTCTCGGACCGGCGACGCGTTGCGGATGCGGCGGCAGCGACGGTGTGCCGCGTTGCATCCGCGCCTACATGCCATGTGAAGGCTGCTTCGGCCCGCTGTCGGAGAAAGCCAATCCCATGGTGGACATGATGGGCGCACTCTCTTCCATTGGCCTCGATCCCAAGCAAATTCCGGATCGGGCTGCAACCTTCAACCGATTTTCTGGCGCTGGCCGTCTGCGGCCAACCCCGCCGCGGAGGTGAGCCATGGCAAAGACTCTTGTAATCCAACCTGTCACCCGCATCGAGGGCCACGCCAAAGTGACCATCCAGCTCAACGACGCTGGCAACGTGGACACCGCCCGCGTGAATGTCATCGAACTGCGGGGTTTTGAACGCTTCTGCATGGGACGTCCGGTGGAGGACCTGCCGCGCATCACACCGCGCATTTGCGGTGTTTGCCCGTGGTCGCATCACCTGGCTTCGGCCAAGGCTTGCGACGCGGTCTTTGGAGTCCAGCCGCCTCCGGCCGGCAAGAAGCTGCGCGAGCTGTGCAACAGCATCGCCTTTATGGAAGAGCACATTCTGCACTTCTATTTCCTGGCTGGAGCTGATTTCCTGCTCGGTCCCGATGCTCCTTATTCTGTTCGCAATGTGATTGGCGTCTTGCAGGCAGCTCCGGAGATTGCGCAGCGAGTGGTAAAGGTGCGGCACATGTGCGCCAAGATGCTCGAAGTCCTGGCAGGCAAGCCGATCCATCCACAGGCGGCAGTCCCCGGCGGGTTCAGCAGACCGCTCTCTGCCGACGAGCGCGACCAGTTGCGCAAGCAGGCAGGGGAGGCGCTGGAGCTCGCGAAGTTCTCCATCGCTTTCGCCAAGGAGAGCGTATTCCCGAAGTACCTCGATGTGGTGAAGTCATTGGGAGTCATCAACACCGGGTTCATCGGAACCGTCAAAGACGACGGTGCGTTGAATCTGTACGATGGCAAGCTCCGCCTGATGACGCCAAGCGGCACCTATCAAGACTTTCCGTATGAAAACTATACGGACTACATTGCCGAGCACATCGAGTCGTGGAGTTACCTTAAGTTCCCCTATGCCAAGCAGTGGGGCGAAGGTTTCTCCATGGACACTGACGGCCCCAAGGGCGTTTATCGCGCCAATACTCTGGCGAGAATCAATGTGTGCGATTACATCGACACGCCTCTGGCTCAGGCCGAGCTGGAAGATTTCCGGCAGAAGTTCGGCCGGCCCGCCCAGCTCACCCTGCTTTATCACTGGGCGCGATTGATCGAACTGCTTTACAACGCGGAGAACGCCATCCGTCTGCTGGACGACCCGGAGATCACGAGCACGGAGACACGCGTGAAGGTAACACCTCGCGCGGGACGCGGCGTGGGATGCACCGAAGCACCTCGTGGGACGCTGATCCACGATTACGAGACCGACGCTGACGGCATGGTCACCAACGTCAACCTGATCGTGGGGACAACTCATAACAACGCTCCTATCAATATGTCCGTAACTCAGGCTGCGAAGAGCCTGATCAAGGACGGCAAGTACGATCAGGGGGTATTGAACACGGTAGAAATGTCGATCCGCGCCTATGACCCCTGCTTGTCCTGCGCAACCCATCGTCTGGATGGGAAGCTCTCGGTCAAGCTGGATATCTTCGATGCGGATGGCAAGCTGGTAGACACGCTGGCGAATTGAGGATGAGCCGGATGGAGCAAACCATGTGGGAGATCGATCCCTCCGATCTCCCCGAGTTCTGCTGCAAGCCGACGCTGGTGCTCGGCGTCGGTAACACGCTGTTTGGCGATGACGGGTTCGGCTGTGCGGTAGTCGACTACGTCGAGGCGCATTGCCAAGTGCCCGAAGACGTCTGCCTGCTGGACGTCGGCACGGGAGTGCGTAAGCTGCTGTTTACGCTCTGCCTAAGTCCCGCGCGGCCACAGAGACTGATCATTATCGATGCGATCGATGCCGGGCGCACCCCCGGCGAAGTGTTCGAGATCAATCCCTCCGAAATTCCCGTCGCCAAGCTCGACGACTTCTCGCTGCATCAGTTGCCGACTTCGAATATGCTCCGCGAATTGCAGGGAGCCTGCGGAGTCAAGGTGCGAGTGTTGGCCTGTCAGACCGGACCGCTGCCGGAGGAGGTGTTTGAGGGCTTGTCGGAGGCAGTGAGCCGTGCAGTGCCGGACGCGGCAGAGTGGCTGATGCGCGAGCATTTCCTCCATCCCACACCTGTGGCGGATGCACACCTCCGGCCAGGCCCTTGATGTAAGAAGGCTTCCAGTTTTTCGACCGGGGCTTCGCCGTTTTCGTCACTTGGCTGTGCTGATCGCAGCCTGTGCGTGACGCTTCCGCACCGCTTACTTGACGAAGTAGAGAGAAACCCTCCATCTTCCATCCTTGTCCAAGGTGGGAGTACGGTCGCGTTGCGCTGGCCCGATACCGCACGTTCGTTGCGGAAAGTAGTTGCGTTTTCGATGGGGCAGGTCACGTACAAGAACTTCCGAATTGCCAGTCATACGTCTGTAATAGCCAACAATCGCAGCTGTCGATCCGGACTGGTCAAAACTCTAAGCGCGCTTGAAATGCAATCATCCGCGGACTGCTGTCTCCGCCCAGACCGACGCCTAGAAGTCCTGTCGGCGGCGATGTGGTGGAGGTGAGCGCGCCGAATCCGGTCTGCGTCGAAGGCTGGCCGGGAATTCCGGCGTAGATATTACTGGGCAGCGCGAAGTTGGGATGATTGAAGACGTTGAAGCACTGCACATCGAAGCGCAGCTTGAGGTGCTCGCTCAGGGGAAACCACTTGGTCAGATAGAGGTCGCTCCAGAAGAAGTCGGGACCGCGCAGGGCGTTGCGTCCCAGCGTTCCGAACTGGCAGTTCTGCGGAGTGTCGCCGCCGTAACAGGCGCCGGTGCTGGGATCGACGACGGAGGCAAACGCATTTGGATTCAGCCATTGAATCGTGCCCGGCTGCGTGACTCCCGGGATGGGTCCGCTGGCGTAGAGCGGCACACCGGGAACAATGCTGGCATATTGCGGGCCGCTGCCTTGCAGAATGCCATTGCCGTTCGCCGAGTAAGGCGTGCTCAGGACGGAAAATGGCAACCCGCTATGCCCAAAGAAGGTGCCGGAAATCTGCCAGCCGTTCACCGCATATCCCAGCGCGCGATCGTGAACCTTGAAGGGCAATTGATAAACGTACTGCGCGGTCACGATGTTGCGGACGTCGTAGTCGCAGGAGGCGTAGTTACGGGCAAGCTCGCCGGGCAAAGGTTCAAGGATGCCGTTTGAGGAGAACGAGAGAAAGCCGCCATTGGAGACGTAGTCGAGGCAGTGGCTCCAGGTGTAGTTGACCTGCCCTTGCAAGCCATGTACCGGACGCGTCATCGCCGTCAGTTGCAGCCCGTTGTAATTGCTGCCGGCTCCGGTGTTTAGCTGCGTCACCGAGGCGAAGCGAGCATCGGCCGGCTGAAGGTAAGGATACGGCGCAAAGCAACCGGGACACACTGTCTGATATCCGTTCACTTCGCTGAGGTACGGCTCGTCGACCGATCGCGTGCCCACGTACTGCGCCTTGACGCTGGCGTTGTTGCCGATCTGGTGCTCCAGGCCGAGACTCCATTGCATAAAGTACGGCGCGTGAAGCTGGCCGTTAGGGACGGCGGTGATCGCGACCGGCGGCAGGCAAGCCGTGGGATTCGCGAGCGGAGAAGCGCAGGAGAGCTCTCCCTGCGCGAATCCCGCCGCAAAATTCTGGTTCGCCATCGCGAGCGCGTCGATAGCGCTGTTCGGTACGCCCGGCGCGATCGCACTTCCACCTACCGTCCCCAGCAGACCACCCTGGAAGGTTCGGACATACGGTGGATTGGTCCCGATCAGGTCGGCAACACTTCCCGGGAGCAGATCGCTAAAGACGCCGAAGCCGGCACGCAACACCGAATCCTTCTGAAATTGCCAGGCAATCGCCATTCGTGGCTGAAGAATCGCTAAAGGCGTAGAGCTGAACAGGTGCCCGAGATTGGTCTGAATCACCTGATTCAGCGGCTGATCGAGGTCATGGGAGATGGAGTCGAACGAGCCCGTCAGCCGGGCGACCTGGTCGTGCGGGTTCAGCGGATTGGAGTTGTAAGTGCTGCGCAGGCCGAAGGTCCAGGTGAATGTCGGTGTCACGCGCCAGGTGTCCCCGGCGTAGAGATCGATGTTGAGAAAGTTAAACGGCTCATTGGGCGATTGCGGAAAGGTCTGGGTCGAGGTCGAAGCTACGCCGTAGATGAATTGATACAGGTCGGTATAGTTCACCGTCGGCACTGTACCCTCGCCGAAGTCGTAATCGTTCAGTCGAAAGATACGGGTATTGGTGCCGAAGCGCAGCTCGTGGGCGCCATGACTCCATGCCAGATTGTCGTTGAGGAAGAATCGCGAAGCGCGACGGCCCTGCGGCCAGGTGTTGTCGAGGCCGCCGATCGTGGTAAATGGAGCGTTAGCGCCGGCTCCCTGCAAGACGATGGGAAAGGCTGCGAGCGTTGCTTGCAGGTTGGTCGGTTCGAATATGCTCGAGTACCAGGAAAACGCGGGATTGAAATAGTTGACGACGTTCTGCGAGAAAATGTGCGTATATCCTGCAGCGAACGAGTACAGCGGCTGCGGCGACAACGAATTGAATATCGGGTTGATCGGATCGGTCCACGCGGCTTGCAATCCCGTATCGGCCTGAAAGCGAAACCACGTGGTGTTGTTCTGATTGATGTTGTAGTCGATGCGGGCGGTCTGTACCTGCTCGTGATCGTCGCTGGAATTCGAGACGCCCATGCGATTGGCGCAGCCGTTGCCGTTCGGCAGCGCACCTGGGGCGGCCGCGCCGCCGACGTTGAATGGGCAACCCAACACCGCCAGCGGCGTACCGCTGGTGTTGCGATACAGCGAAAACATCTTCTGATAGAACGGCACCAGTTCCGGCGCAGGCGCGTAATGCACTCCGGTGATTGCGTCAGTGCCACCGAGGGGGAGTTGCTGCAGGACGTATTGCTGAAATGCAGAAGTGGGTACGGTAATGGTCGAGTAAATCGGCAGCGCAATCCGCACCCACTCGCTGTCGAAGAAGAAGAACAGCTTGTCGTGGATGATCGGCCCGCCGAGGCTGCCGCCGAAGTGGTTGACATTCGAAAACGGCTTCACGTTGCCGGGGGTAGCGTTGGTGAAGTAATCGGCAGCATTCATGACGGAGCCATTCCACAATTCGTACAGATTGCCGTGGAACTGGTTCGTCCCCGACTTGGTGACGTAATTCACCTGCGAGGCTCCGTATCTGCCCTGATCGACCGAATAAGAAAGTGTGTTGACCGTTACCTCGGAGATGGAGTTCAGGCCGAGCACGAGATTGGTCGACAGTCCGCTGTTGAGGTTGGTGAGCGGATCATTCGTCTCCAACCCATCGACGATGTAGCCATTCGACGTTGCGGGCAATCCGTTGAACTCGACGTTGCCGTAGCCATTGCTGCTGCCCACGAAATCGTTGCTGCTCCCCGCCGTGTTGATCAGCGCGCCGGCCGCAAACTGTAACGGATAGGTCAGGTCGCTTCCCGGGTTCGGCAGATTCTCCAGTGCGGGCGCGTTCAAGGTCGTGGTGGTATTCGCCTCCGTCGGATTAATGATCGGAGCCTGCGAACTCACGTTGACCGTCTCCTTCGATTGCGCGACGTGCAGCGTAAGATTCACCGTCTGCTTCTGGCCGAGGCCGGCGAAAACATCCGGCACCTGTTGCGGCGCAAAGCCCGACGCCTGCGCACGCACCGTATAGCTGCCCGGCAGTAGCTGGGGGAAGTTGAATCGCCCGCTCGCGTCGGTGCGAACGCTGCGCGTGAGCCCATTGTCCTGATTGGTGATCGTCACCGTTGCGCCAGGAATGGCCGCGCTGCTGGAATCCGTGACCTGCCCGAGGATGGCGCTCGTCGTTTCTCCCTGGGCAGACAATTTCGAAGGAAGCAGCAGAATAGCGGGCACGATCAATAGAGCAGTGCAGAGTATTTCAGGCAGGAGAGCTTTCAATCTCACGGTCTTTTCCTCGAATGCCGGACGGCACAGCACGAACCGCTGTGCCCCCAGGCAATGAGGATACACTATGAAATGTTAATTATGGTAAACATCATGTTAGAAATTATGATTTAGACACCCAGATCTTCTCTGCCGCCGGCCTGCCCAGGCGAATCTCCCGCTTTTCGATAGCCAGCGTAATGGTGCCATCGTAGTTGCGCGCCTTCACTGCCAGACGCACGCCCGGACGGATCCCTTCCTTGTCGAAAAACTCCAACAGCTTGCGATCGCGCTCGTAAACGCTGACCACGGTATATCGCAGTCCGGGTTCGCTTTCGACCAGCAACTGCAAGCCTCGCTTGCGGCGCTCGGCCGGACTGCGCATCGACAAACCATTGCCGTGCGGGCAGACGTCCTTGTGCCCAAGCCTTTCCACCAGCCGTTTTTCGAACGCTGGAGAGACGGCGTGCTCCAGTCGTTCCGCCTCGTCGTGGACCTCATACCACGCCATTCCAAAAATCTCCGTCAGCATCCGCTCGATCAGGTGATGACGAATCATGGTGCGCTCGGCAATCTCTCTGCCCTGGCTGGTGAGTCGAAGCGTGCCGTCACCTTTCACGACGACCAGACCATCCTTCGTCAATCGTTTGAGCGCGAAGGTCACGGCCGGCCTGGTGACGGAAAGCCAATGGGCCAGCGTAGCTGGAATCACGGTTTGACCTTCGGCCTCCGCCTCAGCTATAGCCTTCAGGTAATCCTCTTTTGAGATTGTGATCGTCGTCATGCCGTAATCCTAAAGAACGGGTGCAGTCTAACACCCGAGTTGCTTTCGGAGTTAGGAAGGCCTTCGGCAACTCGGAGGATCCGTACACATAGGCGCGTTCTCATAACCAATGAAACTGACGGTTTTCGATCCGCGACAGCAAGGCGTCTTGATGTTTGTGGCAGGGTGAGTCGCCGGGATTCTGCTGACCGGCCACAGGCGAGCTCACTTTTTTCCAAGATCAATGAGCAGGATGTCCGAATTCTCCCGCAACCGATCGAATATGATCCGGCTGCCATCGGGAGTAATATCGAAAGTCCGCATGACGGCGGGATTGCTCAGCCGAGTCAAACGCCGTGATCGCATCGTGCTGAGGTCGAGCAGCCAGAAATCTTGCCCGGCCAGGGTGCTTCCGAGCATGTACACCAAGCCTGAGCCGTCCGGCAGAAAGCGCGCACGCTCACCTTCACGCTGCACCTCGATCTCCGGCATCTTAGCGGGCGTGCCATCCGGATGCACGGCCAGCAACGGCGTTAGCGTGAACACCTGCGTGCCGCAATAGACGATCAGGTCCCCGCGCGGCGACCACACAGGATCCAAGAACGGTCCTTTCGCTATCCGAACCGGCGGTCCGCCGTCGACTGGTAGCTTGAACAAGCCCGCTCCATTGCGGTCGCTGCCGGCCATGACGATCCATTTGCCGTCGGGAGACCAAGAAGCCGCGCCCCGCACATCGACCTCCGTTGAAAGAGGCTGAAGTCGCGTTCCATCAGCACGCATGACGTGCATCTGTTGCTTGCCGTTCCGTTTCAGCGCAAAGGCAACACTCTTTCCGTCGGCCGAGACTGCTGGAGGTGACCGTAGCGCGCCTTCGGATCCGTTCCAGATCTCCAGCGCTTGGCCATCGCGATAGCTCCACAGTCCATCCGCACCGTCCCGCGAAGACAAAAAGAACAACGATCCGCCTCCGAAACGCGGTGCCTGGGCCCGCACCGTTGGTAATAGGAAAGCCTCGACCTCCTTTTCCTCGACAACGCGACCGGCAATTGGAACGGTCCATAAGCTCACGGTCGGGTTTACGACATTGGCAGCGAGGCGCTGGCCATCGGCGGTGGCGGCCAGCGCGGCGTATTGTTCCAGACCCGAACTGAGGCGGCGTGAAGTTCGGGTCACCATATCGAACATCCACAACCATGGGCCGGCCCCGTCCTCGTTGTGGGCCACAAACAGAATTGTCCGCTCGTCGATCGGAGTTGGATAGGCCACATCGGTGTTGAGATGTGTGAGTTGCTCCGGTTCTCCCCCGTCCGGAGAAATGCGCCACAGGTCCATTTCACTTGTGGCTGGTCTGCCGCGCACAAGATAGATCCAGCGTCCATCCTTCGACCAGGCCGGATAGTGGTTGTGCAATCCGGGCGCGTTCCGCACAATCTGACGTGGGTTGGCGCCGTTGTGATCAGCCACAAATACCGCGTCGCCCGCTTCCCAACTGTGATAGACCAAGCGTGTGCCGTCAGGCGACCAGGCAACCTCGGCAGCGTGTTCGTCTAGGAAATTATGTGGGGCACCGCCTATCAGCGGCCACAGCATAAGACTCCGCTCTCGCGTTCCGGCGCTCCACACCTCCGTTCCATCGCTTGAGAATCCGAGGGCCCGCAGGGGCGCGCGCGCATCTCCGATACGACCTTGGGTAAGGTTGGCCAGGCTGCCGCCGTTGGCTTGAATCAGCCAGATGTCGAACTTGCCGCTCCGGTCGGAGATGAAGGCGACGAATTTCCCGTCGGGCGAGATGGCCGGGTCCGTTTCGGTCCCCTGAAGGTTGGTGAGCGGTGTGAACTGTGCATCGGAGAGCGGGTTCTGGACTGTCTGGCGGGAGCGAGTAAAGGCGATCCACGTACCAAATCCCGCCGCCAGCAGCACAAGCGCCGCCGCAATCAACCACGTTTTGCGACTTCTGGCACTCGTGACCGGAGGCAGTGAAGAAGGTGCAGAAGAAGATAAAATGGACAGCGACTCCAGGCTGAACTCCACGTCGCCAGCGGATTGAAAGCGCGCCGCCGGATCTTTCTCCAGGCAGTGCCGCAGGATGCGCTCCAGGACCGGCGGCACATCGCGGCCAGTCGCCATAAGCTCCGGAGGATCCTCTCTCAGGACGGCGCTAATCGTATCCGCAGTGGTTTTCCCCTGGAAGGGCCGCCGCCCGCTCAGCATCTCGTAGAGCACGACGCCAAAGCTGAACAAATCGCTGCGAGCATCGCCGGGTTGTCCCCGCAGTTGCTCGGGGGACATGTAGCCCATCGTCCCCAGGAGCACGCCGCGACCGGTGGCCGCTTCCATCGTGGCCTCGGCGGAAACACCCTCCACGCTTTCCGACGCCGGGACCGTAAGTTTGGCCAGGCCGAAATCCAGGATCTTGATGTGGCCCGCGCGGGTGACAAAAATATTCTCGGGTTTGAGATCGCGATGGAAGATGCCGCGATCGTGCGCCGCAGCCAAGCCACGCAAAATCTGCAATGCGTAGTCGATGACTTTCTGCACCGGCAGTGCGCCGCTACGCAACCGGTCGCGCAGCGTCTCCCCGTCCAAAAGTTCAGAGACAATATAAGGAGATTCGTCCTGCCGAGCGATGTCGAACACGGCCAGGATATTTGGATGGTTCAGTGCGGCCGTCGCGCGCGCCTCTTGTTCGAAACGGCGCAGACGCTCAGGATCGCTGGAGTACGCCGCAGGCAAGATCTTGACAGCAACTTCGCGGCCCAGCCGTGGGTCGCGCGCACGGTAAACTTCACCCATTCCGCCAGCCCCAAGCGGCGACAGGACCTCGTATGGTCCCAGCTTCGTGCCCGCAGCCACTGCCATAGCAACGGGATTATCTCACTTATTCAGGGTGACGCCGGAAGAAACAGCCGTAAGAATGCAGGCCGATTGGTCCCGGGAAGGCGGCCAGTGTTTACAAATGCTTCGCTTTCATCTGGCCTTATAACGCCCATAACGTGTTCTTGAACAACTCCGGCAGGTCGTGGCCACAAGTACGAAACGCCGACTTCTCACTCATGTGGAACGGGTTTCGGATGGCCGACAACTCGGCGAGAACCAGTTCCTGCGCCATGATTTCAGCCCCACTTCCGGTTCGGGGCCCCCTCGGTCCGGGTGACCGGTGCTCGGCCGGTCACCCGATTTTCTTGTCATTCAGCTTGCCCCGGACTTACGCCTTGACGGCGTTCTGTGCAGCCGCAAACACATCGCGTGCGGACGTCGTACCCGCTACGTGCTCCGTACCCGTGATTCCGAGGTCCATCCATCCCGCGTTAACGCTCTCAAACATTTCTTCGGCAGGTCCAGTGTGGCCCTTTGGGACGCCGAACTGCTCGAACGCTTCCGCCCACGCTGCACGCGGGACTGCAAAGGCTTTTACGTCGAGTTTCAGGACTTCACCCAATTGTCCGGCCACTTCATCCGCGCTTACCATCGAACCCAGCTCGATGACGCGACGCCCTGACCACGCCGGCCCGGTCAGAAGCGTTGCCACCTCTGCGCCGATGTCGTCTGACGCGACCATTGTCGATTTCCGGTTTGTAGGACTGTAGAAGACCGGTAGTGTTCCGCCCTGGGCGGCCTGTAAGCCGAAAAGAAAGTTTTCGAAAAAGCCGCCTGCGCGCACAAATGCGACCGGAGATGGCAGGCTGCGAAAACCTTGCTCCAAGAGTGATAAGGCCGTGATCATCCCCACCCCACTTGTTCTATTCGCGCCCATCGACGAGAGCGCTACCACCCGCGGCGGCACTACCTTGGTCAGCGCCTCGACATAGTTCGCAATCACGCTCTTTGCTTCTCTGTAATCAGGCGAGGGTGCCCATACAGCCGGCAACATAACAAACGCGCCCTCAACACCTTTGAGCGCCGCGGCTATGGCTGTCGCATCGTTCCAGTCTCCATCCACCAACTCCACGCCCTGGTCTGCCCACTTCGCCGCTTTCTCGCGATTGCGCACAAGTGCTCGCACCTGTTTGCCTTGCTTCAGCAGATGCCGCGCGGTGGCGCCCCCAACTTTTCCAGTAATGCCCATGACTAGATACATACTCGTTTTCTCCTTGTTAGAACCAATGTGATGCTCTGATGCGAACGTCAGAGCTTGTGAGTTGCGCAGCTAGCACGCCGCTAGTCCTGTGAGTTTCCACAGTTATCTGTCGCACGAATCGCCTTTTGCTTCGTATTTGGCTGCCCATCCAAATGCACGACCTAACTACTGGACGCGCATCAAAACCATTGGTCGCAAAATAATCGGTGGTTAGCAACCAATGGTTGTAAATCAACAAGCGGTTGCCGAAATCGTAAAAAAGGGCTAAGCTCTTGAAGTGACATCCACATCACCAAGTCGCCGGGTAGAGCGCAAGGAAAGGTTGCGGGGCGAAATCCTTTCGGCTGCAAGCAAAATGTTTGCCGAACGCGGCTACGAAGCCGTGACGCTTCGCGCGATCGCGAAAGAGATCGGCTATACGCACGCCGTGATCTACCAGCATTTTCGCGACAAAGGGCAGATTCTTGCCGAGTTGAGCAGGGAGACGATCCGGCAGCTGATTCAGAACTTCGACGCGATTGCCGCTGAAAATCTTGCACCGAAACAGCGTCTTTTTGCGACTTCACGTGGCTTGATTCAGTTCTGCACTGCCCATCCACAGCAGTTCCGCAACGTCTTCTTCGGGCCGGAGAACCGCAACGGCACCCGCGCTGGACAATATATCAACGACATTGGCGCGCCTTTGTTCCAACGTTTCGTACAGCTCTTTTTCGATGTTGCCAAGGCTGAAGGATTGCCAAGTAAGAATGACATCGTAGTAGCCCACACCTGGTGGTACACGATCCTCGGCCTCGCCACGCTCATGGTCATTCAAGGGGTTGTGCCTGACTTGCCTGACCAGACTCTCGTGGTCGAGCAAACGATCGCCACGCTTTGGGCGGGCGTTCAGGCTGTTCCGCGATTGCCGAAGAGCGCAATCACTAGGCGGCCCGGCCGATCCAGTGCCTCAAAGCAATAACAGCTTCTGTCTACTTAGGAGTGGTCGCGGTAGACGATGATGGCGGTCCTCGCGGGCGGCGCATGGCGGGGCTGCCTCAGCCAACACTCTCTAAGAGTCACGGCTCCGAGGCTTCTCGATATCTGGTTTGCCGGGTCTAACCCGCGACGGAACACGGCATATCCTGCTAAATGCACACGTCACCGGGAGGGTTCTCGTTTTACGCCAAATCGCCAAGTCACTCGTTGACGGCGCGCATTTCACATGGACGTGTAGTCGGCGTTCCGCCGAAGGGAATATGTCGAATCGTTGCTGAGCAATCGCGCGCATGCTCCAGCCCTACCGCGGGAACTCCCGGCGAGAAGCAGATCCCTAGCTTCGCTCGTGATGACAAATCGAGACGACGCTCACTCGGCGCGTCTGCGCTGCGCCCGCCACGCGCGTAGAATGGCGTTGCAGTCTGGAGGCAATCATGGCACAAGTCGCGTACATATCCAATGTGCACATCGAGCGCGTCAAGGGGCCGTTGCGGCGAGCCTATCTGCCGGGAGAGGCGCAGCCCGTGATGTTCAGCGTGCATGGCGCGATTGCCAAACACTATGGCATCGACGAGAGCCGCCTGCCCGAGCCGCACGCCGCCACCATCGACTACGTTGTCGCCGCCCTGGGCGGTTGAATGTTGGGCACCTTTGCCGGCGCGCTGGATGCGCGCAAGATCGACGCCAAGGATGGCCGCCTCAGTTGCGAGGTTCGCGGCGAAGTCGAAGACGAGGGCGGTGTGCTGGTCATCAAGCGTGTGCATGTAAGCTACACCCTACGCGCCGACGATCCCGAGGCGGTGCGCGAGACGGTGGAACGCGTGCATGGCATCTATGCGGAGAAGTGTCCTGTGTATCGTTCTCTGATTCCAGCGTTTCCGATCACCTCAAGTGTGAAGATAGCGAGCGAAGCGCCATAGGCGGGCAAAGCATGGCACATTGCTCACGCGCTATACAAACGCGGGAAAGCAGCTTAATGAGAATCCCAACTGTGTTGGCGTCAAGCGAGAAATTGGCTCAGGAGGGTATGGCGCAGGTGCTTACGGAGCATCCGGACCTGAAGCAGGCAATGGAGAAGGCCGAAAAGGTCCACTAGTTTGGTTCGCTTTAAGAGATTCTATGGGTGCTTAAGGAATCGCAAATGGAAGGCTGCAAACACCAGAACGATTCCGATGTTCACCATCAGTCGTTCCCAGAAATGGTTCCTGAAGATCAGGGCATCTACAGTGACGATGAGGGCTATCATCGCCACCACGTAAGGCACGGCAATCATCCGTCTTGCCATTGCGATTTACACCGGATTTTGCGATTTGAGCATTTGAGCTTCAGATCGCCGGCCAGAATTCGTCATGTGCCCATTTGGTTGCGGCAAGGGGCACCTCGCGTTTTTGTCAATTATATTTTATGGGCCCGTACGTGCTTTTCGGTTCGTGTCGTTCGTACCCGGAACGCGATCACCACATACTTCAATCCTAGCTGGAAAGGCTGCTTCTGCTGCAGATTGAAATGGTCTGGAGGGAAGACATCGGGAACTCGAAATCCGAGTGCGACACTCGCGAGTAGAGTGCTGCATTCTGCCTGGACAAGGCAGACCATAAGTCAAGTCGAGCTTCGCGACACATTCGCTTTCGAATCGCACTCCGTTCGCCATCGGATGAGCCCAGACCTGTACTTGGGCGGAAGTACCTAGCCTCTCGAGGTGTGTGTTTGCTGCATTGGGGTGGCGGGTCACCCGCTCCGGGAGACCTGTGCCCCAAACTTGTCGTGGAGCGCTGTGTAGACTACACTCCGCCTGATGGGCCGCCGGCAAAGCGTCGAGGGACTCGCCGCCCTTGCTTCTGATCGCCTCCCGCCGCCCCGCACGCGGGTGGCTTTTTCGTTGTTCGACGGCGATCTAGTCAACCGCGGGTTCGATGCCATCGGGCTGCGCAGCCGGCGTGGCATTGACCTGACACTGCGTAGTCTGCTGCTGATGGGCGTAACCTGGGGCGTGGTGGCCATCGCCGCACTCCTCGCCACCCCCATTCGTGGTGTACCGGCCAGCGAAAACTTCTTCAAGGACTTCGCCGCCTATCTGCAATTCATTATTGGCCTGCCGCTGTTCGTCGTCGCCGAGCGCATCGTCAGTGAGCATACCCGCGAAGCAGCCAATTACTTTCTCGTCACCGGGGTGGTTTCCTCAGCTGACATTCCGGTCGTAGAGGCGCTGCACCATCAGATTGAACGACTCAGAAAATCGATCGTGCCGGACGCACTGTGCATAATCCTGGCCTACAGCCTTGCCCTCGCAACCATTTTGCCCAAGACGACCAGCATCTGCCCGAGTTGGCACACCACGCCAAACCCCGACAAGAATGCGACCTCCGAACAGATCCGGCACGCGCAGCGCGTAGCCTGCGCTGAGTTGCTGCAGCAGCAGCAAGCGGCAGCGGCGGCCGGTGATGCAATTCAGGGGACCGCAAAGGAGCCTGCCCCGGAGCCCAAGCTTTATCCGTCGCACCTCAATCTGGCGGGATGGTTGGAGATGTTGGTTGCACTGCCGCTGCTGAATTACTGGTGGCTGCGCTGGATATGGAAGATCTTCTTGTGGTCGTGGTATCTGTGGCGGATGTCGCGGCGGCACTTGCTGTTGACGCCTAGCCATCCCGACACGACCGGGGGCATCGGTTTCATCAGCGACGTGCAAAGCAAGTTCGGGCTTGTCATCCTGGCTTACGGCATCAGCAACATCGCATCCACTGTCTCCTACGAGGTCGGCGTGGAGCACGCGCCCTGGTCGCGGTACACCGTCTGGTGCCCGCTGCTGATCTTTGTTGTCGCTGCGCCTGCGCTGTTCACGCTGCCCTTGTTCATGTTCACCAAGCAGCTTTACCGTGCCAAGAAGCGGGCGCGCGAGGAGCTGTACGAAAAGATCGGCGAGCGTGCCCGCGCCTTCGATACGGTCTGGCGAGGTGCCGAGCCAAGTGTAACTTTGCGGGACCAACTATTCGAATGGCAGCAGCTTCGGCATCTTTTCGAGCACGTCGAAAACCTGCGCGTCGTTCCTTTCGATCTGCGCTCCCTGAGCGAATTGTTCGGCCAGACACTGGGCTCGCTTGTCCCACTGCTCGCCTATCTCAACCTTCCGGAATGGGTAACGAAATCGCTCGAGAGTACCGAGCACTTGTTCCATTAGCTGATCGGATGGCCCAGGTGACCTATCGGACAGCTGGCTCAGCCTTCCCGGTTTGACTCCGTCAACTGTTGATCTTGGAGTGATATCCCCACCCAGCCAAAGGAAGGCTGGGATGGGGCAAAACGTCGTAGCGTGGACGTGAAGACGATCAGAAAAAGGAGGAGCGTTTTCTCTCGACATCCCTTCTATAGAACCCGGCTTGTCGGAGGGATCTGCACTTAGGATTTACGGTCGAATCGGGTGCCGATCGAAGGCAGCAAAGGCGGAGTCCCCGGAGGAGAAGTGGCACGCTTCATGACGTTCCGTCTTATATGACCGCGGTTCGGTTGGCCCGCTTCCCAAGTGCCAGGTCGTTCAACCGCAACAGGCTCTCTCAAGTTCACAGAAGCCGAGTTGAGGGGACTCATCTCACCGCAGCACGAGGATGGTGAATTTTCCATGAGAGCGAAATCGCGCTCTCCTCGGAGAGCCGGGAGTAGTGTGGTCAAGAAAGCTATTGACACACCCAACATAGAGATGGTCGTATAACGCCCTTCTCATCGTCTTGGAGGTCCGGTCAAAAGGACGAAAGGCCGACTGTGTGTTCAACTGGATTTGCTTCTGAATCGCAGAAAATTCGGCCGTCAGGACGGCGCAAAGGGCGGAAGCTGCTGTCGCATTCTTCCCAGCTCGCTGCGGCACGCTATAATGGCGCGCACCGATGGCCCTGACCTCTGGCACGAAACTTGGTCCTTACGAAATCCTGTCTCCGCTGGGTGCGGGTGGCATGGGCGAAGTGTATCGGGCGAAAGATACTCGGCTCGACCGGACCGTAGCCGTCAAGGTTCTGCCTTCGCATCTTGCCTCCGACCCCGAATCGAAACAACGCATGGAGCGGGAAGCGAAGGCCATTTCGACGCTGCAACACGCGCACATCTGCACGCTTCACGATATTGGCTCGCAGGATGGAACCGACTTCCTGGTGATGGAGTATCTCGAGGGCCAGACGCTCGCCGAGCGACTGGAGAAAGGGCCGCTGCCGGTGGACCAGGTCTTGAAGGTTGGAACAGAAATAGCAGATGCGCTGGAGAAGGCGCATCAGCAAGGCATCGTGCATCGTGATCTGAAGCCGGCCAACATCATGTTGACGAAGGCCGGCGCCAAGCTGATGGACTTCGGGCTGGCGAAACCGAAGGTGTCAATCGTATCCCAGGCCATCGCCTCATTTACTCCTTCCACGCCGACGATGAATGTTCCCTCGCTCACCAAGGCTGCGACGCCGCTCACGCAGAAAGGTTCAATCGTCGGCACGTTTCAGTACATAGCTCCGGAAGTTTTGCAGGGAGCGGAATCGGATGCGCGCAGCGATCTTTTCAGTTTCGGCTGCGTTCTCTACGAAATGGTTACCGGGCGACGCGCTTTTGAGGGCAAATCGCAACTCAGCGTATTCACAGCCATCCTGGAAAAAGATCCGGAGCCCATTAGCTCTAACCAGCCGCTCGCTCCGCCCATGCTCGATCTAGTGGTTCGGGGATGCCTGGTCAAAGATCCCGCCGAACGCACGCAGTCAGCGCACGACATTGCCATGGAGTTGCGCTGGATCGCGTCGCTTCGCAGCACGCTGGCGGATGCCGAATTCTCTCGCACCCCAGCGCGGAGCCGAGTTCCATGGTTCATAGCGCTTGCCGCGGCAATTGTGGTTGGCATAGTTGCGGGATTTTTGATTCATCGTTCTGCGCCGTCCGCCCCCAGCATTCGTGCGGTTATTAATCCTCCCCCAGACACGCACTTTCGGCTGACCTCCGATCTCGCCGGGCCGCCTGTACTTTCGCCTGATGGCGCCTATTTAGCGTTCAGCGCGATTGGTGGCGATGGCAAGACGTCGTTGTGGGTGCGCTCCATGAATGGCGCCGATGCGCGCTCCCTGCCCGACACGAGCGAAGCTCTTTTCCCGTTCTGGTCGCCCGACAGTCGTTCGCTCGGCTTTTTTGCGAACGGCAACTTGAGGACCATCGAGTTGAACGGCAGCACGGCGCAGACGCTTTGCAATGCACAACTCGGGCGCGGCGGCGCGTGGGCTCCCAATGGCACCATCGTATTTTCTCCCTCGCCCATCTCCGGATTGATGGAGATCAGCGTTACTGGCGGCGCGGCCAAGCCGCTCCTCAAACTGGATACTTCGTTGCACTCCTCACACCGCTGGCCGTTTTTTCTTCCTGATGGCAAGCACTTTCTCTACTTTGCCATGCATCACGATCCATCCAAGCTGTCCAACAACGCTGTCTATTATGCATCGCTCGACGGGCGCGAGAATCGTCTGCTCCTCCACTCTCAGACCAACGCAATCTATGCCGCAGGGTTCCTTCTGTTCAGTCGCGGCGATCAGTTGATAGCGCAGCGCTTTGACCCGGCCAAGGGTGAGTTGAGCGGCGAGCAGCAGACCGTTTCGACCGGTGTGTTGACCGATGTTTCGACCTGGCACACCAGCGCTTCCGCCAGCAACAATGGGCTGCTGGTCTTTGGCAGCGGCACTTCCGGCGGCGTTCAACTCGTGTGGATGGACCGCAGCGGAAAAGAGGTGGGGGTTGCGGCCGACAATTTGCAGAACCTGCAGTATGCCCGGCTGTCGCCTGATGGAAACCGCGTTTCCCTCACCATTGATTCCGGTATGAATGATCTCTGGTCGCTCGATCTTGCGCGTGGCGTCCGAACCCGGCTCACCTTCGGCCCGACCGGGAATACGTTTTCCGTCTGGTCTCCGGACGGCAAGTGGATCGCGTATAGCTCCTTGCGCGCAACTGGCGGTGGAATTTACCGCAGGCGCTCCGACGGAACGGGCGCGGAAGAATTATTGGTCCCCGACAACGGCGGGATTGTTTTTGCTCCCACCGATTGGTCGCGCGATGGCAAGACCCTGTTTTATTCGCCTAATGTTTTCACCCAGAAAGAGGATGGGATATGGGCTGTGTCCGTGGAGGAAGATCGAAAACCGCGCAAAGTCCTGGATCACGGAACGAACGCGACCCTTTCACCCGATGGTCGCTGGTTAGCTTATAACTCGAACGAATCAGGTCGACTCGAAGTCTATGTGCAGGCCTTCGGCGGTGGCCAAGGCAAATGGCAGGTCTCATCCAGTGGTGGACAAGTGCCGCAGTGGCGTGCAGACGGCAAAGAGCTTTTTTATTTCGACGCCAACCAATCGCTTCTCGCTGTCCCGGTCAAGGAAGCTGGCAGCGCGCTTGAATTCGGCGCCCCGCAAACCATCGTGAAGCAGTGGACGATTCTGACACTACCCTTCTACAGCGTCTCTCATGATGGCAAACGAGTTCTGATGGAGCGGGTCACGCAGCAGGTCAACCTGCCAGTCACGGTCATTACCAACTTCACTGCTGGCCTAAAAAGTAATTAACAGAATACTGTCAGGCAGCAACGCTTCCGCCTGAGCACACCGGGAATTGGGCCTCCCTTGTGCCCGAAGAACTCAGTGTCATTGAATCTGCTCGTTTCCCTCGACTTTGCTGGATAACGGCCAATCCGCAAAGTTGGGCTGTTCGGAGTCAACTTGACGAGAAACGCCCAAACCCCGACCTGCCTTCCTCACTGCTGTTTTCGCGGATTACGAATGGGAAACACCCTTGTAGTGACAAACCACGCCGGTTCATCGTTGGTCAGCGAATCGAAAGTTATCCAGAAACCGACTTCTAGTAGGGGTGCAGTTCCGGAATCGTGCTGGCGCTCGTCAATGCACCATCCCGGCAAAAGCGGCGTTAACTTTTTCCCTCACGACCGGCTTACGGGCGGAAGCAGCCTTCAAATAACGCAACGTGGATTCCATGTCGGAGTGCCCAAGCCAGGTCTGCACGGTTCTGATGTCGATATCGTTCTGGAGCCAGGTTGTTGCTGCCGTAGCGCGGAACTTGTGCAGATACCAGCGCGCACAAACGGGGTGGCGCTTGCATGACAGGCCTTGGCGGTTGGTGCAGTGCCCGCAGTTCAGCTTCGCCTCCAGAGCGATCTGCTTCAGCGTCCGCAGCATGTGGCCTTCGGGATCGTCATCGCCATGTGGAAATACAAGATAGCCGCATCCATGCTTCTTGCGCCACAGCTTCAGATCTTCCATCAGCCAGTCCGGAAGCGGCACCGTCCGTTCCTCGTAGTCTTTGGGCTTGAACCCAAGCTCCGGCTTTGCCCGCATGTGCCACAGGCCATTCTTAAGGTCCAGATTGGGCCATGCCGTGAATGCCACTTCCCGTTCACGTCCTGCCGAACCCAGGAAAAACCGGAACAGGACCCGCTGCTCCAGATTGCAATGGGCGAACAGCTTCGTTAGCTCGTCCGCTTCATAAATGTCGACTTCCTGTTCCGTGTACTTCGGCCAATCCTTCGCGGTCACAATCCGGGGTATTTTGTTCGCTTTCAGGAAGCTCATCAACAGCTCGAATTTGTTGTAAACCGTGCGGTCGCCGACGCCTTTCGATTTCAGATCGGCCGTGAAGGCGATGAGGTCCTTGCGTTCCAGCTGATCCAGGTACAACTTCGGGCAGGATTCAGAGAAGTCCGCCAGCATTCGGCGATAGGCCGAATACGTCTTCCTCGCGCGCTGGGTCTGAATCTCTAGCAGAAAATCATCGATTGCGTCCTGCAATTTCACCCGATTGCCGTCCGCCGGGAGTTCGGGAATCGTCACCCCAGCGAGTTGAGCATTAAGGTGGCTCTTGCGCCGCCGGAGGGCACCTTGAGCTTCGGCAAAGTCCTTGCCAGCGGGCTCGGAGCGGTTATGGCCGGCTTCCTTCCAAAACACCGCGAAACGGCCCTCTTTGTGGGTCTCCTCACGTCCCTTGACCAGGACAGAATCGGGTTTGGGGCGACCCTTCTGATCAATGGCCAATCGGCACCAGCACCACTTGCCTTTGACCTTGACGGCCTTCATCAGACGAACGGATTTCTCAGTTTTAGCCATGCTGTTTTCCGGAACACTGACCGGAATTATGCCAGAAAGGCTAACAGGAGAGCTAACAAGAAATATATTGTCGGATTATTTTTAATGGAATAAACAACTTACAAATTAATGGCGGAGAGGGGGGGATTCGAACCCCCGGTACAGCTTTTGACCGTACAACGGTTTAGCAAACCGCCGCCTTCAGCCACTCGGCCACCTCTCCGGTTCAGGCGGGAGCGCAGTGCGCTGCTCTTGCGAG
Source organism: uncultured Acidobacteriaceae bacterium (assembly GCA_963818905.1). Lineage (GTDB taxonomy): Bacteria > Acidobacteriota > Terriglobia > Terriglobales > Acidobacteriaceae > Bog-257. The sequence goes on along the minus strand of CAWFUE010000043.1, from coordinate 171,765 downwards.
CAGAACGATTATAGCAGCGGAAAGCCTCGGAGCCGCCGGCTTCGCCAGATATCTTCGGAAACGCGAGAAAGTCGGTGTGGCCCGCGATCTGTCACGCCGCGTCTGCGCCTTCCGAAGCGTCCGGCTCATATTGGAAAACTTCCTCCAGCGGCAAGCCGAAGGCGCGCGCAATGCGAAATGCAACTTCGAGCGACGGAGAGTACTTATCCTGCTCGATGGCGATGACCGTCTGCCGCGTCACGCCGACCTTCTCTGCCAGTTCCTGCTGCGTCATCTCCGATGAGTTAAAGCGCAGCTTGCGAATATTATTGCGAATGCGCGCTTTGCTCATCTCAGAAGCCCTTTCTGTAATAGAACAACTGAGTGAGATACTTCACCAACTCGGCTATGACCATGAACAGCAGCAAGAGGTTGACGGTAAGGAACGGGGTAATGATGATTCGGGTCGGAGCGGCATCGCGCACTAGGACGGCCGTGATGACACAACCCATCACCAGAAAGGCCCCGGTTGCAAACGCAAAATAGGCATTGCGATAGGCCTTGCTGTCGATAAGAATGTCGCGCTCATCTTTGGGCTCCGGCTTCGACTCCAACGCCAGAACGATGTTGTAGACGATGGAGATCACAATGATAGCAATGATCGCCACGATCAGCCGGCCCACGCTGCCAGCGTCGAATTCAGGATGGCCGAGGCGGCGCAAAACGCCTGCAAAGTAGTAGCCGTAAACGATCACCATCGCCAGAAGTGATCCCAGAATGCTTTTTTCCTGATAAGACATATCCATAACCAATCTCCCACGTCGTGTAACGTCTGACAGACATAATGTAATATTAAAACAACATATTGTCAAATATATTTAACATACATTAAGCTGCGGCGGCCCACTCTCGCCAAATAGGTGGAAGAAGGCAGATCCCCTGGGACCAGCTCACGGTAGGCCCTCGGCTGTGCTGCGCTCCGCTCGAGATGACAAGAGCGGCTCCCGTGCGCGTAAGATAAGCCTTTGATTCCAGAGAGGATGCTTTGGTCGATTTGAATCGGGTTAGCGTAAATCAGCGTGGTGCGGCACGGCTGCGAGCCGGGCACGTGTGGGTATATCGGTCGGATCTGCTCCCGGCCGAGGCGCCACCGGGGGCGTTGGTGTATGTACGTGACGAACGGGGCAGACACTTGGGGTCGGCACTCCATAGCAGCGCCTCGCAGATCGCGATTCGGCTGCTAAGCCAGGACGACATTGCGGAAGGTGCGCTGCCGGATCTGCTGCGCGCGCGAGTCTCGGCCGCTGTGCAGTTCCGCCAACAAATCGCAAGTGATAGCGATTCCTACCGCGTGATCTTCAGCGAAGCTGATCTGCTGCCCGGGCTGATCGTCGACAAGTATAACGACGTCGTTTCGCTGCAGGCGCTGACGCAGGCATTCGATCGCGAAGATCTGCGGCAGATTGTTGTCGAATCGCTGGCAGAATATTTTCCCGGCGCGAGTCTGGTGGATCGGGTCGATCCGCATATACGAGAACTGGAGCAATTGACAGCGCGCGAGTCGCAATTACTACGCGGCGAATGGTCGAAGACAATCTTCACGCTGAACGACGTCCGCTTCCATTACGACGCACTCAGCGGGCAGAAGACCGGCGCGTTTCTCGATCAGCGGGAGAACTATGCGGCGGCCGCGCGTTATGCCCACGGTGAGGCGCTCGATGTCTTTACCTATCAGGGAGGATTCGCGCTGCATCTGGCGCGTGTATGCGACAGCATCACCGCGATCGATGCCTCGCGTGCGGCTTTGGAAGTCGCCGAGCAAAACGAGCAGCTCAACCGCGACCGGCATCGCTCGGGCGAGATTGAGTGGATCGAAGCGAACGCCTTCGACATATTAAAGGACTACGCTGTCGCCGCCCGGCAATATGACACCATCGTTCTTGACCCTCCGGCGTTTGCCAAGACCAGGCGAGCGGTGCCGACTGCGGTGCGCGGTTATAAGGAGCTGAACCTACGCGCGCTGAAGATGCTTCGCCCCGGCGGCATTCTGGTGACGTGCTCCTGCTCATTCCACGTGAGTGAAGCCGAGTTTCTGGAGATGCTGGGCTCGGCGGCGGCGGACGCTGGACGGGTGGTGCGCGTGCTGGAAAAACGCGGAGCGGCCCGCGACCATCCCGTTCTGCTGAACGTGGCGGAGACGGCGTATTTGAAGTGCGCGATCTGCGAGGCGGTGGGCTAGCGGCTGAGCGCGTCCAGCAGCTTCTGGTCGCGATGTCCTGGCAGACCATGCGAAGCGCAGAGTCGACAGAGCCTTCGTCGCCGCCTTGACTCGTCCTAAGAGGCTGCCGACAATCACGCGGCAGCGACAGCGGGAGCCTTCTGTCTGGCTGTGGGGCACCGGGAGACCCGACGGATTGCTGCAACTCAAACCGGCGGCGAGGCTAGAACAATCTGCGACGCAACAGGGCAGCCAAACCAACGAAGCCGGAGGCCAATAAGCCCAGGCCGCTAGATTCGGGCGCCGAAGACGACGGTTCGTCTGCGAAGCTGTTGCCGTAGACCGTGAACGACTCCGAAGGAATCGTACCGACCGCGTTCGGCGCCCCTAAACCACAGCACTGATAAGCCGAAGACGGTCCCGAGTTCTCGTCCCAATAAACCGGCTCGCCGTTCGTGGCTCTGCCGTTTTGCAATTCCAGCCAGTAGGCACCGGGAGTTAAGAGCGGGCCAGCGAAGCTGGCGGCCTCATTGCAAACGTCGAAACCGAACGTGTTCAGCGAGCACGGGCCCTGGGCGAAGCCCACCGTCTGATTAAAGTAAGGGGTGCCCCCGAACGCGGACGGGGTAATGAGCAGGTCGGCAGTGCCCATGGTGTCGCCCGGCGCCAGCCACATGGCAAAGTTAACGCTCGTGACTGTGGCATTCTCGGCAACGGTGAAGCTATTGCTGACAGCGAAGCCAAAGCCAATGTTCCAGGCGTCCGTGTTGCCATCGGTTGGACCGTTGTTGTAAATCTCTTGCGCTAAAGTCGGAGCAGCTGCCAATGTTATGTGCACTGCGAGCAGCGCGAGTGAAGCAGTCCGCAGCTTCATAGTGAGCCTCCATTCAATCGGGCCTTGGCTGAATACTTGAAATAGACCAGTGACAAGGTTTCAGCTAGGTTCGGTCATTTCCGTCTTCTTCAAGAACATTCGACGAACTCTTGGAACGAGATACTCGGAAAATTCATGCCTACCTTCCAGATCTAATGCCCGTAAACGGCGAAAGACTCTGCCGGGATCGTGCCCACGGCAGTCGAGGATGCCAGCGACGGACCACTATTTTCATCCCAGAACACAAAGCCACCGGCGGGCGTGGTGGTCGCGCTTTGCAGATTCAGCCAGTAGGTGCCGGCGTTTAATGAGGCTGAAAAGAGAGCCGTGCACCCATAAACGTCAGCTAAGCCGCCGCTTGTGCCACAGGTGCCACTGTAAGGATAATTTGGGGGCGCGAGAGCTTGGCCCGCTGTGCAGTACTGCGCGCAGGTCAGTGGAAGTGTTTGGTTGAAGTAAGTGGTACCACCGTTCTCTGCACTGGTAATGGACAGGTCCACAGTATTCGGAACGTCCACGATCGGACTAACCCAAGCGTAGAAACATAAAGCAGTAAGGTTGTTAGCGCCTGCGGCCAACTGAAAGCTATCGCTGACGACGTAGCCATTATTGATGGACCAGGCATTTACCGTGGCGTTCGCCAGTCCGTCGTTATACACCGCGATGTTAGTGGGAGTGCCAAACGAGGCTGGACAAAAAAAAGTGCTTAGCAGACCCGTGCCTAAGATTAGGTTATAAACCTTGAAGTCGAGCATGTTGTTTCCGGGAACAAGGTCGCTCGAGGGAATCACGAAATGCGTGTACTGAGTAAAGCCTTTCTTAGGGGTGCAGAGTACGAGAAGGCCGTTTGCGTAGAGGCAAGCGGCATCGTCGGCGGCCATCTCCCCCGCGATATCGACTGTGCCGCCAAATGCGAACATGGTTTGGTAATCGTAAGGCAAAGGCGTAGATCCACTGGTGGGTGCACCCAGGTTGTCCCAACCATAGGGATTGATCCAATTGGAGCTAGGCGAGGGCGCCACCCAGGCCGGGTTAGGCGGCGTGCCATAGGCAGGCCCGGGCACTAGAGGAGAAGGAGCAGCGACGAGCGTGTAGTAAGGGTCAGGGAAGACCGTGCCGACGCCGTTGGTTCCAGTATTGTTTTGGCCGACCCCGAGCAGTAACGTTAAGGCCAGCGCCAGGGCGGCAAGAGCCAATAACTTGTATCCTGGGCTATTCATTTTTTGCCTCTCTCCTTAGCGACTTCCGGACTTCTCTTTGACCGCTCTCGCTGCGAGACAGCGTCATAGTCACGAATCTAAAGCTCCTCATCGTTCGCAACCTTCGGTGGCTACTCAAGGCAGCGAGAAGGTTTCCGAAGGAATCACCGTGTAAAAAGGAAAACCCAGGGGAGCGTAGTTGCCCGCGGCGACGGTGCCGTTCTGGTCCCACAGAACCGGATCTCCGTTGCCACTGATTGCATTCGATAGCACCAGCCAATAGGCGCCCGAAGGCAGCGACGCTGCCGGAGAGAAGGTGGCGTCCTCAGTGCAAACGTCATAGCCGTACCGATTCACAACACAGGCGGCCTGCGCTACATTAACGGTCTGGGTGAACTGAGGAGCGGGCGGAGACGGAAAGTTGAACACCGGTGAACTGGCGGTGTAGATGGACACCGTGACCGACATAACGGTGTCGCCCGGGTAAAGCCACGTGGAGAAGTGAATCGTCGGAATGGTGCAAGGGCCTCCGGTGAGCGAGAAACTGTCAGCAACCTGATCGAAGTAGGGGACCGGACCGATGGGGTAAGCACCCAGGTTGCCGTTGGCTGTAGCGTTGCCGGCGGTACAAGGGCCGGACGGGGCAATGCTTGGCCCCATCGCCGGGATAACAGTGTTGTTACGAAGATCTTGTGCTCCGGCCGGAATACCGGCCAGACAAGCAGCCAGCAGCGACAGCAAGACGATGTGCGATTTCACGGCGAATGTCCTCTCAGGAAATTTCGTGGATTGGCTCGCAGTAGAGAAGTGGTACTAGGGGTAACGCGGAGCCAACAACAGCGAGACATCGCTGTCTGCAACAGGGCCGTGGGGAAAGGCGTCGTCCTTACTTCTGCACGGCTTCGCGATGACTATCGGCGAATGCGTCGCGGAAGTTCCCTGCCTGCATTATGAGGAAGCCCACAACCGGTCTACTCCAGCACTAGAAGTGGCCGATTAAACCTGTGGGCCATCGTGGCGCTTACAAGCAAGAATGTCAAGAAACTTTTAACCGTTTCGTAATGTTTCGGAGCTGGGTTGGCCACACACGTCAAAGCCGTCTCAGCGCAGTTGGTCTTTCAGGCCTACCTAAACACCTTATCAACAGCAACTTAAACGGAATTGGCGGCGGCCCGCAGACCGTTTTCTGAGTGCTTCTGAGCAACAAACAATATATTGACATAAAGACGCTCATATTTTATGATTCTTTTGCGCTAACAAATGCATCTATTCTGTTAGCGTGGTCGGTACAGACCCAAGTACAGATCGCACATCAAGTTATCGATTAAATATTTGGAGGATTTGGACCATGACTGTGATGACGCGTTGGGATCCCTATCGTGAGTTAAGCGCACTGCAAAACCGCATGAGCCGGCTCTTCGAAGAGCAGTACGGCGGTGGCCGCGAGGAGTCGCTGACGGCTGGAGCATTTGTGCCTCCGGTCGACATTTACGAGGACGAGCACAGCATCCAGTTGAAGCTGGAAGTGCCCGGAATCGACGAAAAGGACCTCGACATCAAGGTCGAAAACAACACCCTGACCGTGAGCGGTGAGCGCAAGTTCGAGAAGGAAGAAAAAGAAGAGAACTTCCACCGCGTGGAGCGGCGCTATGGCAGCTTCACCCGCTCGTTCACGTTGCCGAACACGGTAAGCACCGACGATGTTCAGGCCGACTACGATCACGGCGTGCTGAAGATCCGCCTGGCAAAGCGGGCCGAAGCCAAGCCGAAGCAGATCAAGGTGAACGTCGGCCAGAAGACCATCGAAGGAAAGAAAGTTGAACCTCAGAGCACGGGCAAAGGCCACGCTGCCTGAGACAGGTTTCGCCCCTCGGGAGTTTTTGGAGGGAGACGAACTGGGGAGTTCAAGGGGAGGTGGGTGCAAACTTGCCTCCCTTTTGTTTACCGAAGGGAACTCTTCGAGGGGCGGAAGCAGTTTGTCAGTTATCGGTTGTTGGTTCTCAGTTAGTGCAGTTCCGTCAGGGATGGTGCCTGCGGCGGCGCGGCCGGTTTGCAGTCAATCGTGGCCAGCGGAAGTTACCTGGTGAGCAGAGCAGCCCAGGATTCGCGGATTTTGGCGAGCCGCAACTCGTCGGCGCGAATCAAAACCAATGGCCACGATTGGTGCAAAGCTCGAATTCACCCCCGGTTGGAGCGATCGTGCAAACCCATGCCGCCCCTACGGGGCTCTACAATTCTATTCGTCCGTACCCAGGACTGCGCTACGCTCCGTCCTGGGCTAACTGTCAGCGTCACCCCTTTGGGGTTCGACCTTTGCACTTCGCAAATCGCTGCCGAAGGACAGAGAAGAGGTCCGGGCTGCAGTTGCACCGCTTCGGGGGTTTGGCTTCTCGCATATGGTGAACGGTACCGAAGGACAAACCGCCGCTCTAGGCTCGGCTGACGGCTTGCATAGAATAAGGGTCCTTCAACTCGGACTGAAGTCCTCGCTCAGGATGACACATCATAAGATTTTGATTTAGCTAATTGCTAATCGCTAATTGCTGGGGTTCAAAAACATGGCAATACGTTGGGACAAATTAACTGTAAAAGCGCAGGAGGCGATGCAGCGGGCGAACGATCTCGCCAGCGAGCACGGCAATCCTGAGTTGCAACCGGTACATATTCTGGCAGCGCTGGTCGAGGATAGCGAAGGCATCGTCGCGCCGCTGTTGGAGCGTGTAGGCTTGCATGCCTCTGCCGTTCAGGCCGAGGCGATGCGCGAGATCGAGAAGCTTCCGAAAGTTTCCGGCAGTGGCGCAGCGCAGGCGCATCTCTCCGACGCCGCTTCGCGGCTGCTGGAGAACGCCTTCAAAGAGGCGTCGAATTTCAAGGACGAGTACATCTCGACGGAGCACCTGCTGCTGGCGATGGCGAAGCTGAAGCGCGATGCGGCGCAGGAGATTCTGGCTCGCGGGGGCGCCACTTACGACAATATTCTGCGCGCCTTGACGACCATTCGCGGCAACCAGAAGGTCACCGACCAGAATCCCGAAGCCAAATACCAAGCGCTCGAACGATATGCCAAGGATCTGACCGAGTTGGCTCGTCAGGGCAAGCTCGATCCCGTGATCGGGCGGGATGAGGAAGTGCGGCGCGTGGTACAGGTGCTGTCGCGGCGCACAAAAAATAATCCTGTGCTTATTGGCGAGCCCGGCGTCGGCAAGACCGCCATTGTCGAAGGCCTGGCGCAGCGCATCATTTCAGGCGACGTTCCTGAACAGTTGAAAAACAAGCGCGTGGTCTCGCTCGATCTGGGAGCGATGCTGGCGGGCGCGAAATATCGTGGTGAATTCGAAGACCGGCTGAAGGCTGTCTTGAAGGAAATCGAGCAGTCGCAGGGACAGATCGTTCTCTTCATTGACGAACTGCACACGCTGGTGGGAGCAGGCGCTGCTGAGGGCGCGATCGACGCCTCGAACATGCTGAAGCCGGCGCTGGCTCGCGGCGAACTGCGCGCGATCGGCGCCACTACGCTGAACGAATATCGCAAATACATCGAGAAGGACGCCGCGCTGGAGCGCCGCTTCCAGCCGGTGTTCATCGGCGAGCCGACGGTGGAAGACACCATTGCGATCCTGCGTGGATTGCGTGAGAAGTACGAAGTTCATCATGGCGTCCGCATCAAGGATTCGGCAATTGTCGCGGCAGCGACACTATCGCATCGCTACATCACAGACCGTTTTCTTCCGGACAAAGCTATCGACCTGATCGACGAAGCTGCGGCTTCGCTGCGCATCCAGATCGACTCCATGCCGACGGAGATCGATCAGCTGGAACGGCGCGCCACGCAACTGGAGATCGAGCGGCAGGCGCTGAAGCGCGAAGACGATACCAACTCGCGCGAGCGGCTGGCGGTCGTCGAGAAAGAACTGGCGCACATCAAGGAAGACGCCAATGCGCTGAAAGCTCGCTGGAAACAGGAAAAAGAAGCGATTGCGAAAGTCAGAGAGCTGAAGGAGCGTATCGAGCGGCTCAAGCTGGACGAGCAGGAAGCCACGCGCAAGGGTGATTACAATCGCGCCGCGCAGATCAAGTACGGCGAGCTGCCGCAGATGGAAGCCGAGGTGAACAAGCTCAGCGCGGCGATGGATGGCAAGCAGTCGCGCATGCTGAAAGAAGAGGTCGACGAGGAAGACGTCGCCAAGATCGTCAGCAAGTGGACCGGCATTCCGGTGTCGAAGATGCTGGAAGGCGAAGTGAAGAAGCTGGTCACGATGGAAGACCGGCTGAAGGAGCGCGTCGTCGGACAGGACGAGGCGATTCAGAGCGTGGCCAATGCGATCCGGCGCTCGCGCGCAGGGTTGAGCGATCCGCGGCGTCCGATCGGCTCGTTCATCTTTCTTGGTCCGACCGGCGTCGGCAAGACCGAGCTGGCGCGCGCGCTGGCGGAATTCTTGTTTGACGACGAGCACGCCATGATTCGCATCGACATGTCCGAGTACATGGAGAAGCACGCGGTCTCGCGGCTGATCGGCGCGCCTCCGGGATACGTGGGCTACGAAGAGGGCGGACAGTTGACGGAAGCGGTCCGGAGGCGGCCGTACTCTGTCGTGCTGTTCGATGAAATCGAAAAGGCGCATCCGGAAGTTTTCAACATCTTCCTGCAGATCATGGATGATGGCCGGTTGACCGACGGCAAAGGTCGCGTTGTTGACTTCAAAAATACGATCATCATCATGACTTCGAACATCGGCTCGGCATATTTGCAGGATCTGGGAATGCATCACGATGCCGAGCAGATAGCCGAGGCGCACAAGCAAGTGATGGAGGCGCTGCGCGCGCATTTCAAGCCCGAGTTTCTCAACCGTGTGGATGACATCATCATCTTCAATCCGCTGGGCAAGGAGCAATTGGCGAAGATTGTCGATCTGCGGCTGGAAGATTTGCGGAAGCTGCTGTCCGATCGCAAGATCTCGCTGGAGCTGACGCCGGCGGCCAAGGAGATGGTCTTCACCGAAGGCTACGATCCAAACTACGGCGCGCGTCCGTTGAAGCGCGCGATCCAGCGCCTGGTGCAGGATCCGCTGGCGATGAAGATTCTCGACGGCGAAGTGCTGCACGGCGATCACGTGGTGGTCGATGTTGAGAAGAAGCAGCGCAAGCTGACATTCAAAGTCGCGAAGCGCGTCGGCGGGCCGGCGGCAGTGACGGTGAAGTGAGGGCGTGCATAATGGACCCAGGTTAGCGTCCAACTGAAGGACGCGAACGTGGGGCACCAGTTCTACCCGAACGGCGCTTTTCAACTGTGAAACTTCTCATCGTCCTTCATCACCGCTTTGACCTGTGGCAGGCGCCGCCATGGTTTGGCGGGCGGTTGCGGCGCGACTTCCCTCAGCTCCAGGTTGTTCATCTTTCCGATTACGATCGCGTAAATGAAGAGATCGCCGATGCGGATATCGTCATCGCATGGTCACTGCGCGGAGAACAGATCAAAGCCGCCCGAAAGCTGAAGTGGATTCATTCGACGGCGACCGCAGTTCACGCTCTGATCAGCCCCGAGCTGCGCGGCAGCGATATCGTGGTCACGAATGCGCGGGATGTGCACGGGCCAGTCGTCGCCGAACATGCGATGGCGCTGACACTCGCTTTGGCGAAGCGACTGCCTCAGGCGGTGAAATATCAGCAGCAGAAACATTGGGCGCAGCATGATCTGTGGAATGCGACGCCGCGTCCGCGAGAGCTGAAGGGCGCGACGATGACGATCATAGGATTGGGCGGAATCGGCAGACCGCTGGCGAGAATGGCCAAGTCGCTCGGCATGCGCGTCGTAGGAGTACGCGAGCATCCCGAGCGGCGATGCGAAGCTGTAGCGGTTGTGCGTGGCCACGAGGAACTGGATCGGGCGCTAAGTGAAGCCGATTTCGTCGTACTGGCAGCGCCCGTAACTCCAAAGACGCATCATCTGATGAATGCTGCGCGACTCGCACGTCTGAAACCGGATGCGTACCTGATTAATGTCGGGCGAGGAGTTCTGGTTGATGAGGCAGCGTTAATTAAGGCGCTCAGCGCGCGTAATTTCGCCGGAGCGGCGCTGGATGTAACGACTGAAGAACCGTTGTCGCGGGAATCGCCATTATGGGCGATGGAGAATGTGTTAATTACGCCTCATACTGCCAGTCTGACCGAGCAGATGTGGGAGCGCCATTACATAGCATTCAGCGAAAATCTAAGACGATTTCTTGCGGGCAACGAGCTGTTGTGGGTGGTAGATAAAGAGAAGGAGTACTAAGTGGATAGTGAATCGCGGATGATGCCTAGCCACTAGCTAGTTACCAGTTACTCGGAGCTAGGTACTAATCGGCACGGTGAAGTGAAATACCGATCCACTTCCTACCTGTGAAGTAACACCGATAGTTCCGCCATGTGCTTCGACGATAGCTTTGGCGATAGCCAACCCCATCCCTGTACCTTGTACCCTATATCGCTGGTCGCGGCCGCGATAGAACTTCTCAAAGATCAGCGACTGCTCCAAATCATCGATGCCTGGACCTTGATCGGCGACACTGATATCAACCATCTTGCCGGCGCGTCGGGCGCTGATGGTGATAGGTTTTTCCGCTGGCGAATACTTGGCAGCGTTCTCCAGAATTTGCACCAGCACATCCGCAATCCGCTCGAGATCAACCTTCACTGACGGAGTCTCTTCCGGAATATCCAGCTTGACTTCGCGTCCCACTAAGAGCTTCTTCGAGCGTGTAAGTGCGGCTTCAATCACCAGTCGAACGGGATAAGCGTCGCGGCGCAGCTCGACCTGTTGCGCCTCCAGCTGGGCCATCTCGGCTGCTTCGCCGACTAAGCGATTGAGGCGATCGCTTTCCTCGTTGATGACGGTCAACAGCTCCTGCCGGGCTTCGGGACTGATGGGATCGGGAGCGAGCAGCGTGGTAACGGAAAGTTTGATGGCCGTCAGCGGAGTGCGAAATTCGTGGGTCACGCTGTCGAGGAGCGCCGAACGGAGATTCTCGCTCTCGCGCGTCGCCTCGGCGCGGGTGAGGGTTTCCACCGCGCCAGCGCGCTCGATGGAAATGGCGACCAAGCTGCCGACCGCCTCCAGGGTTTCGCGCGAGAGCACTCCACCCGCCAGGCCAAGACTCCCAACCGCGCGCACTCCGACTCGCAACGGCACGAAGCATAGTTCCTGTTCCTCATCGACCACCAGCTCGCCACGCCCGCTCACCGATTCCAGTTGTTCTTCGCTGAGTTCTGGATGATGAATGCCGGTGCGATAGACCTCTTTGCGCTTGGGCAGATACATAGCGGCAGCCTTCAGACCGAAGGCGTCGCGCACGAAATGAGGAATGGAGTTCAGGAGCTCCATCACGTTTTCTGTCGCCAGCAGCTGCTGACTAAGCGAGTACAGGCGCTCGACCTCCTTGCGCCGGCGGGTAGCATTCTGAGCTTCGCGGCGGGCGCGCTCAGAAAGACGGCTGGCGAGAATTGCGCTGATCAGAAAAGCGAACAGCGCAATCCAGTTCTGCGGATCGGCGACAGTAAAGGTGTGGACGGGAGGCAGGAAGTAATAATTGAATGCCAGCGTAGCCACAACCGCGGTGGTGGTGGCAATGGTCAATCCCCATCGGCTGGCGAGCCCGAGCACGACCAGTAGAAACGTCAGCGCGACCGTGGTGTTATTCACCCGCAGGTGAACATAGATGTAGACCACGATGGCGACCGTACCCATCGCAACTGCGTAGCGATACAGCAGGGTTCGCGCCATTGCGGGTGTGAGGCTGATCCGCGGTCGCTGATGCCGCTCGCTTTCGGGCTGCTGCTCGTCCACGGCACGATTGTACAGAATCGACTTTTCCAGGCTTCTGCCTCAGAATGATGGCACATGCAAAAGACACCTGAGCAATGGCTGGAGGTGACCGCTCCGGAGAAGAAGAGAGGTGTCTTCAAGCTGTTTCTGGGATACGCGCCGGGCGTGGGCAAGACTTATTCCATGCTGAGCGAGGCGATCCGGCGACAGAGCCGCGGCGAGGACGTGGTGATCGGCGTGGTGGAAAGTCACGGCCGCAAGGCGACGAAGGAACTGGCCGCGCGGCTGGAAACGGTTCCACGCAAGCAGCTCAACTATAAGGGCACGATCTTTGAAGAGATGGATGTGGACGCGATTCTGGCGCGTCGTCCGCAGGTCGCGATTATCGACGAACTGGCGCACACCAATATCGACGGCAGCAAGCACCATAAGCGCTACGAGGATGTTTTCGAGCTGCTCGACAATAACATCGACGTTCTTTCCACAATGAACGTGCAGCATCTGGAGAGTGTGACGCCGCTGGTGCACAAGATCGCCGGCATCATAGTGCGCGAAACCGTGCCCGACTGGGTGCTGAAACGCGTGGACGAGATCGTGCTGTCCGACGTGACGCCGGAGGCGCTGCAAACGCGCATGCGGCGCGGTGATATTTATCCCATGGAGCGGGTCGATCGCGCGCTGGGCAGCTTCTTTCGCCCCAGCAATCTGATCGCGTTGCGGGAGATTGCGCTGCGCCACGTGGCGCAGGTGGTGGACCGCAGCCTGGAACCTTACATCCAAACCGAGATCGATCCCAACCGCGAGCTGCAGGTGCGGGAGCGAATCGCGGTGGGCGTCAGCTCGAATCCGGCGGCGCAATATCTGGTGGCGCGAGCATCGCGCATGGCACAGGCGGTGAATGCGGAGCTGTTCGTCGTCTACGTTGATACCGGCGCGGATGACGATGATCCGGAGCGCCAGCGGTCCTTGCAGGCGAATTTTCGCTTTGCCGAAAACCTGGGTGCACAGGTAGTCAGGTTGAAGGGCAAAGAAGTAGCCCACGCTATGGCGGAGTTTGTGCGCGAGAAGCACATCACACAGGTGATCTTTGGACACTCGGCGACCAGCGGCTGGCGGCGATACTTATTCTTGTCGGCAGTGCATCGCTTTTTGCGCGATGCGCCGGCCGTGGATGTGCACATTGTGAAGCAGCAAGTAGATTGAAGAGCCACGCGCTCAAACCGAGAGCATGACGGGAAAATTGTGAAACTCCGAGACGAATTGAAAGGCGGTTAAGAGCTTGAGGCTTTCAAAGCTATAAACGTTAAGCTCGAGGCTCGGGGCTCGAAGCTCGCAGCTATTTTTATGCCGAATCGCCCGCACATCCTCGTAGTGGATGATGAGCCGCAAATTACGCGGGTGCTGCGAACGACGCTGAACGCGCAGGGCTATGACCTCCGCGTGGCCAATGACGGCGAGACGGCGCTGGAGATCATGAAAGATTTCGTGCCCGATCTGGTGATCACCGATCTCGCAATGCCGCACATGAATGGTATTGAGCTATGCCGGCGGCTGCGCGAGATTTCGCAGGTGCCGATCCTGGTGCTCTCGGTGCGTGGCGAGGAGCGCAACAAGATTGAGGCACTGGACTCGGGAGCGGATGACTACATTACCAAGCCGTTCAGTACCGGCGAACTGCTGGCGCGGGTGCGCGCCGGATTGCGACGCGCGCCACCTGCCGCAATCGAGCCTCGTACCAAGATCGAAAGTGGCCAGTTTCGTATCGACCTGGACGCGCATGTCGTCACCGTCGCCGGCCGCGAGGTTCATCTGACTCCCAAGGAGTTCGACGTGCTGCTCTACATGGCGCAGCATCCGCGCAAAGTTCTGACGCATCGCGCCATCCTTAACGCAGTGTGGGGCGCCAATAGCGTGGAACAGAATGAATACTTGCGGGTCTTCGTCGGGCAGTTGCGTAAGAAGCTGGAGACGGACGCCGGCACGCCTCGATACATTCTCACCGAGCCGTGGGTGGGATACCGCTTCGAGCCCGGAGAGTAGAGTCGGCGATCGCCTTGAGCTAGTTGTATGATCGTGGCACTGGTGTTACGAACGGAAGAAATGTATGCGAAGCAATCTGGCTGAGCGGCAGGAAGAAATGAAGAAGAGACTGCTGGCCGCAAGAGAGACGTTCAAGCACTGCGCCTTCCGCGACCTGTGCGGCGCAGATGCCGAGCCGGAGTTCTGCAAGCGATGCGCCGAGAGCACGCTGCAGGAACTGCTGCGCCGGTCGCGTTGCTTCTCAGGTTAACCACATAACGCTGCGTCATGGGAAAAATCCCTTAGATGCAGCTCAGAAGATTTTTCCTGCGCAATCTCAGGCGTTTTGCCGCGAACATCTCAAGCAGATGCAGGTTAGACTGCAATCGACACTCAGATGCTCAACGCATTTGGTGCTCACTGGCCTAAGTTGGGAGTGAAGTTGGAAAGACCGTCTCGCTGAGACGTGCGCTCTTTTCTACCGGCTGCCACCGTCGACCAGGAGAATCAATGCCGCTGACTGTCCAGCCTCTCATTGTTACGCACTCCAACCACGCGAAGAAGGCAGGCGATCCGAGGATTCGCTCCACTCTGCGGGCAATTCAGAGCGATCCGTCCGGCACTATCGCCGGCCTTGCACGCGCGGTGAACCTCAGCCAGTCCAGATTGTCGCACCTGTTTAAGGTCGAGACCGGGCAAAGCCTGCAGAAGTTGATCAGGGACTGCCGGCTCGATAGGGCGGCAGAGATGTTGCGCAGCACGAACACAGCGATCAAAGTTGTATCCTACAATGTGGGATATATGCATCCGCCCAGCTTCGTTCGAGCCTTCCGCAACCAGTTCGCCTGCACTCCGCAGGAGTATCGCTACCGGCAGAAACCGCTGGCAAAATGCAGCTGATTCGGCTAAGCAGATTCGGTTGACTGATCGCACAGAGCTGTTACAGTTTGTTGACAGCCGCCACCGCAATGCGCAATTTCTAATTCTTCTTGCCCCGGCAACTTGATCTGAGTTGCACGGGCGATGTGTTCTTGTGCGTCCGTTAAGCGCCGCGCCGCTTTCCCTCCTGCGCCACCTTCTCGTCGTGCCGCGCTGTAAATAAGAAATCGAAACTTCGCCGGGATTTTGGCGACAACACGACTCGTTGCGAGTCCTAGGAGGAACTCATGTCTTTGAAGGCCAAAGCACGTTCATTTGCAGGTGCTCACTCTTCCAGAGCACACAAGCGATCTTTGTTGGTCATCTTGCCGACACTTATCTTTGCACTGGTTCTCGGGGTTCAAGGAGCACCTGGCGCTGGTGACACGGGACCGCTCACCGGCAGCGGCGCCCATGATCCGGGAGTGCGCGGCGGCGCGCCGGGCGCAGGAACGCCGATCGCCGGTCTGAGCAGCAGTGAGCTGTCGTTCTTCAGCGCCGGATTGACGAACTTCGAGGAGATCGACTCTGTCCTTGGAACTATAGGCAACACCGGTAACGGTCTGGGACCGAGATACAACGGCGAAGGTTGCGGGCAATGCCACTCACAGCCGGCCACCGGCGGCACCAGTCCGTTCACCAATCCGCAAGTTGCGGCGGCGACCGATGAGGGCGCGACCAATCAGGTGCCCTCGTTCATCACGCTCAATGGACCTATCCGCGAAGCACGATTTCCGTATACCTTCACCGGTCAGGTTGATGGCGGCGTGCATGATCTCTACACCATTACGGGCCGCAGCGACGCTCCCGGTTGCAACATCCAGCAACCGAATTTCACCGAGGCGGCGCAGTTGGGCGATCTGATCTTTCGCATTCCAACGCCACTGTTCGGCGGTGGATTGATCGAGGAGATCCCCGACTCGGCCATTCTGGCTAACATGAGCAACAATCAACAGCAGAAGCACTCGCTGGGAATTGGGGGGACACCGAACACCAGCGCCAACGACGGTACGATTACGCGTTTTGGCTGGAAGGCGCAGAACAAGTCGGTGGAGGTGTTTGCCGGGGAGGCCTACAACGTTGAGGTCGGAGTGACCAATGAACTGTTCAACACCGAGCGCGATCAGACACCTAGTTGCCAGTTCAATGCCACGCCGGAGGACAGCACGAACTTCGGCCTCGATGGGACGCAGCTGCCCAGCGATGTCATCCGGTTCACCATGTTCATAAGGATGCTGGACCAGCCGGCACCGGGACCGAGTTCGCCGTCGACGCAGCGGGGCGCCGCGGACTTCAACCAGATCGGCTGCGCACTGTGCCACACGCCGGCGATGCAGACAGGACAGTCGACCATCGCGGCGCTCAGCAATGTGCAGGCAAACCTGTTCTCCGATTTGCTGTTGCACCACATGGGGCCGGGACTGGCGGACAATGTCAGCCAGGGAGCGGCGGGCGGCGACCAGTTTCGTACTGCGCCGCTGTGGGGATTGGGGCAGCGAATCTTCTTCCTGCACGATGGCCGCACCAGCGACCTGGTGCAGACAATCCAGCAGCACGCCAGCAATGGTAATCACACCTATCCCAGCTCGGAGGCCAATGCAGTCGTCAACAACTACAACCATCTCACCAGTTCGCAGCAGCAGGACCTGCTGAACTTCCTGCGATCGCTGTAGGTTGCAGTACTCCTCCACATGGGCCGCTCGAGTGGGCGGCCCTGTCTTCTGCCGACAATCTGCGACGCGCCGTAATTCGCAACATCCAACAGAAACACATCATGCAGATCATTTCCGTTAATATCGGCTTGCCGCGCGATGTGGTATGGAAGCAGATTAGCGCTCGCACGGCGATTTTCAAACAGCCGGTCACCGGGCAGGTGAAAGTCGGCAAACTAAATTTGGCGGGCGATCAGCAGGCTGACCTGACTGTGCATGGCGGGACGAACAAGGCTATCTACGGTTATCCCTCTGAGCATTACGAATACTGGCGCCGGCAATTACCCGATGCGCAATTATCTTGGGGAAGTTTTGGCGAGAACCTGACGACCGAAGGACTGCGGGAAGACGCTCTCTTTGTCGGCGATCGGCTGCGCGTCGGATCCGCGATTTTGATGGTCACGCAGCCGCGCATGCCTTGCTACAAGCTGGGCATTCGCTTCGAGCGTGAGGATATGGTCAAGCGCTTCCTGGCGAGCGAACGAAGCGGATTCTACTTCTCGGTTGTCGAGCAAGGAGAAGTAGGAATGGGATCGAAGATTGAGATTCTGGCTCGCGACCCTCAGCGGGTTAGTGTAACCGACATTGTCCGGCTCTACGTCGATCATAAGCATGATGCAGAGTTGCTGGAGCGGGCGCTGCGCGTCGATGCGCTGCCGCAGAGCTGGAAATCCTGGTTGTTGTCCCACTCAGTCGAAACCCGCGAATGAGTGGGGCCCCCCGGCACTGGGCTCGCAAATGATGTAGTTAACTCTTTAATTATCTTAGAGTATTCCATAGTAAACATCCAAAGGCTGGCCTGATTTCACCAGCCAGCTCCTGGCAAGGAGCAGTTACCGCCATTCTGCAGCCAGCGGGCACCCGACGAGTTCACTTCGAGAATGTTGATCGGCGTGCCGACCTCTGCGGGATGAGCTTTCACCTCCATTCTGATCAGGCGATCGAGTGAAGCCGCGGAGGCGACGCTGCGTGGCTGACCTGCGTCAGCAACGTAGGGTCTAATGCGGTCCCAATAACCCAGATAGAAGATGGCATCGTCCTGGCGGCAATTGCCCGGACAGACTGTGGTCGTCGCTGTCAGCAGATTCGTTCCGGCGACACGGCGCAATTCGATGATACCCAACATTGGCCGGCCATTAACGTTCTGCGCGAGCGCAAGCTGCACCAGGTCAGGCGCGTTGTTGGATGGCTGCATCAGACTGCGAGCTTCGGCCGGATGGTTGGTTTGAAGATTGTTCAGCAGATTTCTTACTTTGCGTTGCAGAGAGTATGCCGTAGCGGAGACATGGTTCTGAAAACTCCCTGGCGCGGCGAAGCCGTCGCGAATCGCATCGGCGACGCGATAGCTTGCGCCGTAGTGAACCAGTCCTGAGACGGTAGCATAGACAGTTCCAATCTCGAAGAGCTTGCACTCGGTTGCATGGGCAGATCCGCCGTAGATCACGCGACTGTCGGCAGCAAGCACGATTCGATATCTGCTACGCAGGACAATAGCGGTGGTGGCGTTGGATCCCGCCAAAGGATAAGCGCAGATAAACGCTAACAGCGCGAGACGAATGCTAGAGAGGGACGGCCGCAATCGTTACCTCGGTTATAGAAACCCCGAAATCGACTAAGAGACGCGGAAGGGATTTTCGTTATTTGAGCAAAATCCCCGCTTGGGACACCCCATGGCGCCGAATACTAAGTAACGTCTCATTCAGACAACAAAGATCGGGAGCGAGAACTTATCGCCCGCGGCAGACTTGCACTCAAGAATGGCCTTTCCCTCGGTACCAGTATCGGAAGGATTGAGGTACACAATCAAGTGAGTTCCATCGGCATAAGTTGTGAAATCCTGTGCGTTGCCTTTGAAGCTGACACCGCTGATGGTACTCAATCCGGATCCGCTCCATTCGACAGGTCCGCGAGTGCCCTTGGCGATTTGCGGCGGCTTACTGCTTAAATCGAAATTAGGTTTTATCAGCGGCTTTTCTTCGGGCGGTATTCGCAAGACGTGGCGCTCGCCCGAGCCAACTCCCACTACCATGTTTTGATATCTGGAAACGATGTCTGTAGGGATTGAGAATAGATACTCTCCGTCACCGCCTGGGCTGGGCTCAATAAGGTAGGTCTGGTCGAGATCGACGTAGAGTACTGGGCCAGGAGGCGAGCTGATGGTCCCAGGCGGGACAGCGGCAGCGGGCGTACTTACGGAGGAAGAAGTTGCCGGAGCAGGAGCGGTGTCGTCGGGTGATGCGACAGGACCCGTCGCAGCTCCCGAACCGGACGCGGCGCCAGACGTGGAGTCTGCGGAGGCGAATGGAAAGGTGATTCGAAACATGGTGTTCTTAGCGTCACTTCCAAGACGAACAATAGAAGGCTCGGTTAAGCTCAAGGGGTTCGAAACCTGGTAGTTCAGACCGCAGAATGGAACACGAAAAGAGACTGATGGATTGCTGGCCAGTATTTTGGTAGCAACTCAAGCAGCGACGGTGATGTACTTTGCGGTTGGGCTTGTCGAAGACGAGGCCGTTGTAACAATGGGACTACCAGTAGTAGTTACGCTTGATGGTGGCGGGGTTGATGGGTCTTCATCCCAATAGTCGTAAGGCATATTTACGGGCTCATTCCCAACGAATAAAATTGGCTCCGGAAGGGTATTAATAGCTTCAACTGTATAGTCCCGGTAGTTTCCGTCTTTATCTAAGCCTTTAACTTCGACAGTAATCTCCGACACATCGGAGTTTTTGACCCGCCGAATTGTAGCCTTAGTAATGTCTAGACTAGCTACGGGAAGTTTTGCGTCCGGCATGGCCAATTGACACGCAGGACCAAACCGGCCGCTGAGCACCGCATCACCCGCCACCAACAACTCGAGAGAAGTTTCAAACTCCAGGGCCCGATCGGACTTGAGCGTCAAGTTCTTTTCCTTCTCGCTATATTCCGTTCCACCGAGTGTGACTTTGGTTCCGGAAAAGAAGTTTTCTCCAACCACAGAGACTGTTGCTGTTCCTTTGCCTGAGTTCACCCATTTAATGTTGCTTACCTTTGGCGACAAGGCCGCTTGTATCTTTGCGGTGTTGGGTATCTGAAGTTCCTGAAGCGGAGAATCTATTCTTCCCGAGTTGTCGACCTTCCAGGGTAACCAACTCCAATTAGAGCCGGTAGTTTGAGTTTTACGGTTGTAGTGGCGCCAATAAGAGCGAGTCATGATTTCCAGGGTGAACTGTTCGGGATTTTCGTGCTCCGGCTCGGGTAGGGAGATAACCGCAAGCATTTGACGAGTACCCGGGGAGACCGTACTGCGGCCCAGGACTGGCCGGAACTCCCAGCCAAAAACAGCGCCGCTGCCGTTTAGAAGTGCGGAATGCACCCGGGGATTGCGCTCAAAAGCTACCGTGTCTGAATCTCTGTGAAGAAATAGCTGGCGTGCCTTGCTCTTGCTGCCGAGATTAAGCGTCAGTATTTGAGCGACGGCTGAACCTTCGATAGATCGCTCGCTGGTACTAATGGAGGACGCATTGTAGGTTTTTTCCTGTGGCATGAGCGCTACCAGGGATACGGGAACGGATCCGGTTGCTGTTTTCATGCGGACGCCAATCTCCGCGATCGCTGCACAATCCTCATAACCGGCGGGCGGATTGATCGACACCTGAAAGCCGAGTACGGTTTGTAACCGTGCGCGGCTCTGGGCTTGAGCATTCGCGGCGGCTTGTTCGTCAATCATCCGATCGGTTAAAGAACGCTCATAGAGCATTTGAATGTTGAATATTTGCGCGGCGAGATTGAGCTGGTCGGTCAAGACATCGCTTGCTGCCATGCCTACAGTCGACTTCGACTCGGCTTTGGCAGAATCCTGGGAACCCTTTTGTTCCGCTGTTTGCTGACTTCCGCCGCCTTGCTTATTTTCTGCAACCGCCTTCTTGCCGTCCGCCTGAACCTTTGCGCTTAACGAACTGCGGGTCTCGACGGTACTTTCTTCCTGCACAGTCGTTAAGCTCTCGGTGACATTCTGGCTTACAACCTTGAGCTGTTCGAGTCCGGCGTTGAGGCGCTCAACCCGCAATGTCAAGGAGCGGTTATCGAAAGCCTTGGCTTCTCCAATGACAATTCCATTGCCAACAGAATCCTTCGGCACGCGCTTTCTTACCCAGACGGCATATAGGCCGAAGCATAGGGCCGCGATGGCTAGACTTAACAGCAAAGCCCGCCAGTCGGTTACCAGAAAGTGCAGAATTACTTGCATATCCATTGGTAGACGATCGTTCCGTCAGCTAGTCTGACTGGCTCCCAAACAGGAGTCGTTCCAGGAGGACAGTTACGCTTCGGTGCCCGTCTTGCATACAGTCCAATGGAAGCGATGTCGAAATCTTTAAGACCGGCTTCCTCAAGCGCATTTTGAAGGCGCTCCAGCAAACGATCTTTGTGTAGATAAAGCTGCTGATGCAACTCATCGTCAATCATGTTGATTTGCTCCTGATGATGGCCAGAATTGTAACCCGAATTGGCTGATATTCAGTGCGTGAAAGATAGCAAGGCTTACGCTCGGGGCTTTGGAGGCGCAAGTGCGCGGCCTGATTTCTCGCGTCCGGGCGTGTCCGTTCTACACGCTCGACTGGCGATTCGCCTCGCTAAGCATGGCAGCAGATGATGTCGAAACGCGACGTGATGAACTTACTTACTGACGAACAAGTATCCAGCCAGCATCTTCTTATTAGTCTCGGCGGGACGCGGTCGCACTCTTCGCGCGTGGTTTGTTACGTAAGCATAGGCGATGAGGCGTCGCCAGCCTCGCTCGCCAGGCGCAGCATCAGATCGAGCTCACGCGTGTTGGGAATGCCCAGTCTCTCCAGATGACAATCTTCAGCAGTGCGGGCAGCCCAGTGCGCGGCGATGCTTAGCGTTCATGGTGACAACGCTGATGTGGCGGCCGAAGGAGATAGCGCGGAAGTCGGGATGGGTGTCGAGGTAGGGCCGATAGGCCTCGAGGTTTTCCGTGTCGCGCAGCAGCGGTTGGATGACACTCGCCTCTCCTGCATCGGGGAAGAGGCCGACGTGGCGCACAGTCGTGGAAACCGGATTGCAACTCTGGGCCCTATTGACATCATCCCAATAAATTGGATAAAAGAGAAAGAGAGTTCGCTTTCGTGTTGGAGAAATTTTTTTTTAGCCGAACTGCGATTTTTTCACTGACAGCTCATACCCGATAGCTCAGAGCAGGTGTTCATGGCTGTTCCCGTTTCCCAGATGTGGACGGTCGCTACCTACGTCCTCAAGCAGCGCCTCCGCGGCCGCCGCGCTACCCGCTCGTCCTGATGCTGGAGCCGCTCTTCCGCTGCAATCTGGCCTGCGCCGGCTGCGGCAAAATCCAGTATCCCGCGCACGTGCTCAAGCAAAATCTCTCGCCCGACGAGTGCTTCCGCGCGGTCGATGAGTGCGGTGCCCCCATGGTCTCCATCCCCGGCGGCGAGCCGCTGATGCATCCGCAGATCGCCGAAATCGTCGACGGCCTGATCGCGCGCAAGAAGTACATTTACCTCTGCACCAACGCGCTGCTGCTGCGCGAGAAGCTCGACCTGTTCACGCCCAGCAAGTACCTGACCTTCTCCGTCCACATGGACGGCGAGCGCGAGCACCACGACTTCTCCGTCTGCCGCGAAGGCGGCTTCGACGTCGCCCTCGACGGCATGAAGGAAGCGCTGCGCCGCGGCTTCCGTGTTACCACCAACACCACGCTCTTCGATGGCGCCGACCCCACCAGCGTACGCCGCTTCTTCGACGAGATGATGGACCTCGGCGTCGAGGGCATGATGCTCTCGCCCGGCTACTCCTACGACAAGGCCCCCGATCAGAAGCATTTCCTCGGACGCGCGCGCACTCGCCGGCTCTTCCGCACCATCCTCGCGAACCGCAAAAAGAGCTGGGTCTTCAACCAGTCGCCGCTCTTCCTCGAATTCCTCATGGGCAAGCGCGATTACCCCTGCACGCCTTGGGGCATGCCGACCTTCAATCTCTTCGGCTGGCAGAAGCCCTGCTACCTGCTGCAGGACGGCTACGCCGACACCTTCGACGAACTGATGCGCGAGACCGAATGGGCACAACTACGGCACCGAGTCGGGCAATCCCAAGTGCGCCAATTGCATGGTCCACAGCGGATACGAAGCGTCTGCGGTGCACGACACCTTTGGCTCCTGGAAGGGATTCGTCGCCACCGTCCGCGCCACCTTCTCGACGAAGTACAAAGACGACGAAGCCCTCGCCATGCTGAGCGAGCCGGTCCACCCAGTGCACGAATACAATCCGCTGGTTCAGATCGGCGAGAAGATCAGCAACTAACGGGTAGAGCGGGCCTTTAGGCCCGCGTCCGGCGCTCGGTCATTGTTGTCATCACGAGCAGGCTTTAGCCTGCGAGGGATCTGCTGTTTACTTTCGGACTCGCGCCGCCGCGACACTCATTTTCCCGCGCTTCGTATCAGGGCAGACGCTTCAGCCGGCGACACCCGGAATAGAAAGTCGCTTTCACCACGGAGGCACGGAGAGCGCAGATTTCGGTCGGGTAGTGCGGCGCTTTCAGCGCCGCGTTCTGGCGTGGCCTCGTAACAGGGCACGGCTTTAGCCGTGCCGATCGACCGTCTCTTATTTACGACCAGCGGGCTTCAGCCCGCGTAAAATTGTTGTTACTGACAACCGTTTTCTGTCCCGAACGCCGGGTGCCCCGTCCTTTCGCCCGGTTTTGGCGAAAGGGTGGGAATCGCCTGCCAGCCTGCCGATTTTCTTACAAATAAGATTTCTGCAGAAATCTTACTTTACTTACCTACTGCAAAAGTAAGAAGATCTTACCGCGGAGAACACCATGAAAAGCCCATTTACCACTCGCATCTCTTCCCGCGGACAGGTCGTCATTCCCGACCCCATTCGCAAGGCCCTCGCTATCGAGGAGGGAACCACGTTTCTGGTGCTGGCGCAAAAGGACACGATCGTCCTGCAGCGGCTACAGGAGCCGCCGTGGCAGTTCTTCGATGCCATGGTCAAACAGGCCGAAAAGCAAGGCCGCGCGCACGGCGCCGCCATGCAGGGAATCACGAAATTTCTGAAGAAGATGAAGTACGGCCGCTAACGAAATTCGCGCCGGGGTAGCTGGTGCACCAGGTGCACCGGACGCGCCTTCCGCCGCCGCCGCTTACGTAGAGCTGGCCTTCAGGCCAGTGTCCAGCGGCACGGCCTTGTATCAGGGCACGGCTTCAGCCGTGCCGATAGCGTGCCCTTTAACCCGTGTCATGCTGAGCGGAGGTTTGCGCTGCATTTCGCGCAAGCCACAGTCGAAGGATCTGCGGTTCCTCACGGCTAGCCACTGACCAGTGTTTCTTGTCAACCCGACCGAAGACCGGCGGGCCCCGACAAACGCGACATTTGCGTTCAGCGCCTCGTATCAGGGCACGACTTGAGTCGTGCCGATAGGCCGTCTCTTTTTTTTCTCCCGAGCGGACTTCAGTCCGCGAGGGCCTGCCGCTGCTGCAGGTGCTACGGCGCGAACTCGAGAGAAGGACGCCCCTCGCAATTAACACGGTATACTGCGGACAATGGCAATGCTCCCAGACAAACTGTCGCGACCCGTCGTCCGAAAGCACGTCGGCACGCCACGTGCCGACGTCGGCGTTCCAAAAGCTGAGGCAAAGCTGCAAAGATGGCTCTCATCGGCCCTGGCCCGGCAGCCGTGCGAGCCTGGGGTTCAACGAATTGTCTGTTCGGAGCTTGACGTCTGGCACGGAATTGCGGATCTGGTAGTTGCTACGACCAAGAAGAACGGACAAGGTCAAATGTGGTTAACTCCGACGGCTCTCAAGAAGATCAACCTGACCACGGTGAAAGTACTCGCTCAGCTAACGTCGCGCAAATACCGTGATATGGCGGATGTCTCGTCAGCTAGCGGGCTTTCTCAACGGACGGTCCACACACACGTGTTCCTACTTGAGAGACTCGGGATAGCTAAATCTACTGGCACTCGCGTCAGGCTCCTAAAAGCGATTACGAGTCCGTTCAGCGACATCACCGCCTATGAAATCAAGGTGTCAGATTGGAAGCACGGCTTATATCAAGCCACCCATTACCGGGCGTTTGCAAACAGAGTTGTCCTCGCCCTGCCGAGCAAGAAGGCGGAGGCGGTTGCGTCCAACAAGTCGGTCTTCCGACTCTTTGGGATTGGTCTCATCGGAATCGAATCACCATCGAAACTGAATTGGCACATCAAGCCTGCTAAGCGCAAGCCGATTTCGCCAAGCAGAGCATTGCTTGGACATGTAGAAATTGCCAGAAAATCGGGATCTAAAGTCCTGCTAACGCGCGGAAGGCCTTGAGACCTTCCGCCCAGTCCCTCAAATGTCCGGGACCGGTTGCGGGGTCGAACTGCAGTCCCTCGCCCTTGAGACGGGCGTACAAATCTTGGGCCCCGCCGATCTTCTCTTCCACCTGCTCGACGCGCTGTCTGGTTTTGCCTTCGATGGAATCGAACAATTGGCGGAGCGTGGCCCAGTGATGAAGTGTGCTGATGTCAGCCGGCCAATCCTCAGAAGTTGGCCATTTGTTCCTGAATCGTCTGTCGTATGGGGTGTTCGTTAGCACCTCATTAACCACGCCCGCATCATAGCAGTTGATTAACTCTTGGAGAAATATTGAGTTAAGAAGAGGGGCGGACGAGTATCGTTCCTTAGCAGGCGCACCGCCGGTAGATGGCTGGAATCTCTTTACTTCGAATTGCCTCAGTGTATTAAACCACCCGGTGGCTGCCGCGGTTGCCCCAGCGGCGCAGGCCGGCACACCCAAGAAATCCGTATACCCGCACACAACATCAAATCTATTTCTTATCCCCAGCGAGTACAGAATCAGAAGCCATTCCGCCATCCGCTCCCAAGGAAAGAACTGCTGGTAGCGGCCTGCTGACCTAGCAACAACTAGATAGAACCCGGCAGGAGTATACAAAGAAATCGTATCGAGGAATTCGGTCACTTGGTCACTCGAGCTTAGAGCTGACTCATTGAACACAAACGAAAGCAGCAGAGGGCGGTCATCTCCAGCAGCAGAGTGGTATTCCAGCGACTCTTGGGCGAGGAATTGTGCGATTTGCGCTGATCTGTTTGTAAAGCTATCGAGAAGTATTGTGGGGGATACTAGGTGGGTTACTGGTATATTAATCTGAAAATTAATAGTACTGGCGACCAGTTTGGCGATTCGGCGAGGAGTAAAATCTCGAATGGACAAATTAGATTCATAAAAGTCTTCGTAGAGTGGGAGATTACCCTCTTTGGGGTTGCTGAGTAGTGATACATATACCTGGGGATCGATCAGCACATCCGGTTGGGGTTGGAGCTCACTGTACTTATAGACGCAACCCGTTAGAGATTCCGGTTTTTCATTAACCGGACCTAAAATAACCCCGTCGAGAAGTTCTGACTCGAAAGCCCGGTCAATCTTATCGCTTTTGCCATGTCCGTGCTGCGCGTACAATTTCATCAGATCACGATCCTATTTAAGTCGTCTCGAAGGTGGTCAAATCTCGAATATCTGAGATGGCGCTCTTTTTCGAGCAACCGCATGACGATGTCGCAAAGATCCGAATTCAGAGTTGGCTGCCACCGCTCCGGCCTCGGGCATGGATGATGTACGGTATTGAAGTGCACGTCTCCCCGGGGCAGATCAGCGTTCCAAAAAGGATGTTGTCCGGAGAGACACTCGTACATACAAATCCCTAGCGCAAAGAGATCTGAGCGGAAATCAAGGTCTCGCTTCGACAGTTGCAACTGGTCCGCCGAACGATAGCCCCATGTTCCGACGACTCCTCCAGTAGCCGTCAATGACGGGCCAGCCTGGTCGAGTGCAAGTCCAGCGTCCAGCAGCACGTAATCGACGCCATTTGTACGTCGCATGATATTAGCCGGTTTTATGTCTCTATGAACAAACCCGTGCCGCCACAGTTCCTCAACGGCATCGGCGATGCACAGCCCTAAGCGGAGCACCGCCTCCGAAGCCATGGGTCTGGCAATTTGGCTGACTGCGAGTCCCTCGATGAACTCTTCCAGGTAGTAGAGGACCTCGTCAGCTCCTACCTCGAGGATGGACAAGGGGAGCGGCCCGAGATGCGGCAAATATGGGGAATTACATTGACGGTATACTTCGATCTCGCGCTTAGCTCGCTCCGTTCCGTCCGGGTCGCCGACCATTGCCTTTAGAACATAGTCCTGCCCTTTGTATTCGCACCGCCATACAGCCTTCTGGCCCCCACGGCCAACCAACACACCAACCATCAGCCCGCTTATAGCCGCCTGAATGGGACCCGGGTCGAAGCTTGTGAGATCAATAGGCAATCAGATAAGTTGCGGTAGTGATGCGGCAAATAATACAGGGATATTCTCCTGCGGGCAATGGGCCCGCCCGTAGCCGGGGTGCCCCACTCATTCGCGGTTTTCGAATGAGTGGGATTCGGAGATCATGGGAATCCGTATTTCATCACCGACCACACATCGGACCGATAACTAAGCTCAGATGTGACGAAGGTCTGGAGCGCTGATACGACCCACTCATTCGAAACCCGCGAATGAGTGGGGCGCTCTGCACCCTCAGGATGGTAGGCTGGGCTCCCCGTCCCCGAATCTTCCGCTGCCCAGGTTAGCCCAACCGATGGGCGAACCTGGGGCACCAGGCTCAGCCATTCATGAGCCGATAAAAGGCCTAAGAAGACGCTGACCGTGGTTGCGATCAGCGTCTCTATTTGGTGGGTCAAGATAGGCTCGAAACTGGTTGGCTACGAGCGCTATCCGGTCTGTGGGTCCGCCAACCCAAACAACGGGTCTAGTGGTTAATTCGACAGATACGCCGCCACGACGATGCCATCGTTGCCAGTTCCCTCGATGGCAAGAATGTCTCCGTTGGTGTCGATCAGCACGGCGGTCACTTGATTATTGTCAACCGTCAGCGTGCCGCCGCTCCCAAACGTGGTATCCAGTTCGCCGTTGGTATCGAGCCGTGCAATGCCACCGTTAACCTGGCAACCGGCGCAGTTTGCAAAGCCGCTGACCACGACCTGTCCGTTCGATTGCACAGCCAGGCCTTCCGGGGTGTTCTGCCCCTGGTCGCCGAACGCGAAGGGCGTGGAACTGAAGCCGGAATCCAGCACACCGGTTTCGCTGAAAAGCCGCACTTCCGTGTCAAAGTTGGTGCAGTGAATGCCAATGCAATGAATCGACGCCACAAGAAAGTCGCCGTTCGACTCGAAAATGGTCGGGAAGGTTTCGAGCCCTGCCAACGGGCTGCTCGCCGTCAAGGTTCCCGCAGTCACCGTGGATAACAGCTCTCCTGTAGAGCTGAACTCCAACACTGTGCAGGCCGACTGACAACCACCAGCAGCCAGGTAGTCGCCATTGGAGAGAAGGGCCAGCGCCTGCGGCCCTGCGATTTGGGCGGGCGTAATAAGCGCAACCCCGTCCGTGCCAAACGTCGGGTCCAGCGCGCCGTTGGAGTTGAAGCGCGCCAGCGACAGCGACCCCGGGGTGTGCCTGCCGCCATCTTGAAAGCCGCCCATTAGAATTTGTCCGTTGGGCTGCAGCAGAAATGCGCTCGGAGCGTCTAGACCGGCGACGAAGTCGGTCGTCGCCACGCCGCCGGTGCCAAAGGTTGTGTCCAGCACGCCGTTGGCCGTGAACTGCGCCAGGCCGAATTCGAGTATGCCGGAGGAGGTGCCGCCTACCGTCCCCGCAACAAGGATTTTGCCATTCGGCTCCAACGCAAATGCAAACGGTTGAAAAGTGAAGGAAGAGAAGTTGGTGATTGTGCTCCCATCGCTGCCAAAGGCGGGATCCAGCTGCCCGGCCGCGGTGTAGCGCGTCAAACCAATCTGAGTGCCCTCGTCCTCCACGAAATCGAACTCGGAGAGCACCACGATGTCGCCGCTGGCCTGCTGGGCCGCGCCGATCGGAAGCATGACCGGCGACCCGGCGCCGCTGAAGATGGTGGTTACGGTTCCATCCGTGCCGAATTTCGGGTCCAGGGTGCCGGGTTTGCCGATATTCTGGCCCTGCGCAAGGTTGACACCAAACATGAGGGCAATTGCCAATAGTCCGGTGATTGTAAGAAATGCAGCGTTCTTCATTGTTTTCCCTTTTTGTTGAATTCGGCTTGCAGCAGATGATTTCGTCTGCTCCTGCGCCGTAGTGAAGAGGCTAATTTCACGAGGTCCGGCAGTTGTCCACAAGATGTAGCGGTTGTGTAGATGTTCGGTGAAGGGGCTTTTGCCGGGTGCCCCACTCATTCGCGGTTTTCGAATGAGTGGGATTCGGAGATCATGGGAATCCGTATTTCATCACCGACCACACATCGGACCGATAACTAAGTTCAGAGTGTGACGAAAGGTCTGGAGCGCTGGTACGGCGGACACGATCTCCATTTCATCACTTGTAGTTGCTACCAGCGGCGGCCCCAACTGGGAACGGGTGCGCGCCGCGATCTCCTGCTGCGCGTCCTGGAACAGGCACGGCAGAAATATCGATTTGTGGTGATCGGTTACGTGGTGATGCCTGAGCACTTTCACCTCTTGATCACCGAACCGGACGTGGGCGATCCTTCCGTTGTAATGAAAGTCATCAGGGAGCGATTCACTAAGCTGCTCCACCGTCAACCCACTCATTCGAAACCCGCGAATGAGTGGGGCACCTGCCGACGACTGACAACTGACAACTGCCCAATTACACTAACCCCACATGCCTCTTGACTCCACCGACGCTCAACCCGAGTCTGAGCCTGCGCGTGGGCCGCGTCGTCTGCCGGTGCAGTCCCGCAGTTTCCAGACTTGTCTGCGCATTATCGATGCGGCCAGCTCTCTGCTCTGCTCGACGCCGCTGGACGACGTCACCACCACCCGTATCGCCGCCGAAGCCGGGCTTTCCATCGGCGCGCTCTACCGCTTCTTTCCCGACAAGCAATCCGTCATCGACGCTGTCGCCTCGCGTCACGTCGGCGATTTTCGCCAGCTGCTGCAGCTTACGGTCATGCCCGTCGTGGAAAGACAGTTCCAGGATCTCGCCACCTTCGATCCCGCCTTGATCCTCAACCGCGTCATCGACGCCTACATCGCTTATCTGCTGCAGCATCCCGACTTCCGCGCCATCTCCTTCGGCCGGCACATCAGCGCGGCTACCCGCGAGCGAGAGGCCTCGCCGCAAACCGGCCTACCCTCGCTGTTGAAGAATTTCATGCTGGAGCGGCTTGGTATCCCCAACACGCCGGAGCTCGACCTGAAGCTGCGCGTGGTCAGCGAAGCCGGCGAGCGCCTCATCGCCTGCGCCTTCGAGCAGCCCACTGAGGACGAGCGCGCTCTCATCATCGCCGAGATGAAGAAGATGCTCGCGGCATATCTGTTTGGGAGCGATGCGAGAGGGTAGCGCAGGCGCCCCACCCTTGTCTCCCGGTCTTGGAGACACGGTGGGTGGCGCGGGTGCCCCGCCCTTGTCTCCCGGTTTTGGAGACAGGGTGGGTAGCGACAACTGACAACTGCTTGACCCTCCGCCTACAATTGAACTCACATGCAGCGATCGATGCTCGGCTTAGTGCTGTTGGTGGTCGCGCTGGTTGGTGGAATGTTTCTGTCGCACACCGGCCTGCTGGCTCGTCAAGCGCCTGCCTTCTCGCTGCCCGGAGTCTACGGCGGCCGCGTCGATCTCGACTCCTATCGCGGCCAGTCGGTCTTGCTCATCTTCTGGACCACATCCTGTCCCATCTGCCAGCGCGAGCTTCCCAAGCTCAGCCAGATGGAACCCGCCTTCCGCGGCAAAGGCGTCACCCTGCTCCCGATCCTGTTAGGCGGAGAAAACGAGGCGAGCAATTACCTCAGCTCCAATAACATCGATCTCACCTCGCTGGTCGATTCCGATAGCACGGTGGCGCGCGCCTACGGGGTCGGCGGCGTGCCCAAGTTCGTGCTCATCGATAAAGACGGAAAGATCCGCCGCAGCGCCTCGGGCTGGACCAGCGAGAAGGTTCTGCTTGGCTGGGCCGATTCAGTCAGCGGCTCCTGACCACGATGTTGCTATCTTTTCTATACGCTGCGGTTTTCTCCGGCTATAATTCACCGTCAAATCACCCCATCTGTTGGCATAGCAGGGAGTCCTGTTTCGACGAAAGGCCGAAGCCATGGCAGATCCGGGCCCAGTCGCGCCGTACCAGGGACGCTTCCGTCGCATCTTGCGCGAGGTGGTCACATACGCCGTCGTCCTCAGCGCGGCTCGATTTGCGAAGGAATGGGTTGATCGAGGCGCTTGAGCCCAAAACCTGACCGTTCCAGCAGGTCGTTGCGCAGAAATCGTGAAACGCCCAACTCCGGTTGACACCCGCGGCGCCTGACTCTTATAGTTCTCCGCGCAAACCATAAAGGAGGATGAAAATGCGTCGACTCGTTTTCGCAATTCTCGCTTGTGCCCTCGTCCTGTCGGGAATTCCGCTGTATGCCCAATCCAACGCGGACGTAGAGAAAGCTCTGGAAGCCAAGGAACAGGCCGGCTGGCAGGCCTGGAAGGATCACAATGCAAAGCTGATCGAAGGGATGATTCCCGAGAACGCGCTCAACATCGCTGACGGAACGGTGACCAAAGGCACCCAGCAGATTGTGAATGGCATAGTCAATTCAGGTTGCACGGTCAACAGCTTTTCCCTCTCTGATTTCTCTTATATGTGGCTCGATAAAGATATGGTCCTGATGAACTACACCGCGACGCAGGACGCAACCTGCTCGGGTAAGAAGCAAGCCGGAAAGGTTATCGCCACCTCGCTGTGGCAAAAGAAGGGCGGCAAATGGGTGTCACCCTTCCATCAGGAAACTGACGCCCAGGCGGGTATGTAACTTTACTGCGTGGCGCCACAGGCCTCGGGCCACTCCAGACTCGGGTGTGTACGACTCGAGAGATCAATCCGAATACCTTAGGCTCCCGCACATTCCAAACAACGGAATGTGCGGGCACCGGGGAGCCGGCGTGGTGCGAGTGGAAAGCAGGTCCCTCGCTTCGCCGGGAGCGACTTCAGTCACGGGTAACCTCTGGACTGGTATAACCGGCTTCTCGCTATTCGGCTCCCCAGCATTAGGAGGAGCAGCACAGGCAAATCACGACTGCTCACTTGCGGTTTACGGCAATTTCTTTGGGAGCCAAGAATGACACAGCAACAACCAGGGCCGGATGCCTGTTTCAGACAAAATCATGTTCTTGCGAGCATTGTGATTCTTGCCTTTTCGTTCGTGATTGCTGTGGAAGTCTGGCTGCTTGTTTTTCATTCCGTGCGGCACTCCGGGCCTAAATACACCGAGTTGGCCGCTGGACTATTGGGACTCGTGGTGCTCGGTCAAGCATATCGTTTCGTGCCCTGTAAAGCGGAAAAGGGCGTCATCGTCTGCGGCGGTTTCGTGGTATTTCTGGAGCTAATAGAGCCCTACCTCCCTTACATGGCTAGGATGACTGCAGGATCTTTTCTGATTGTCGCATCTCTTGTAGGTATCAGTCTGAGTCTTCTCCATCTTCGAAAGAACGCCGCACATTCGAAGAAACAGGTCCCAGGCCCTATTATTCCTCCAGCGCGCACCTGAGCCTCCGAGCCGGGGCCCCACATATTCGCGGGGTTACGAATGTACGGGAAAACGGATCACTGAGCGGGGTGAGTTTCAAGCGTACATCGCCATCGAGAGGGAGAGGCTGAGATGCGTCACCCCCGAATGGAAGCTGTAGAGTAACTCGTGATGACAATTCCTTAGGCCGTTTAGTGGCCGGTGGAATCCGGCCGGCGCGTAGCCTCGAACAGGAACCAGGTGCGCCGCTCCGTCTCATCGATCCATACTTCAATCAGACTCGTGGTCGCGACGTCCTCGTGCTCCTCGCAGACGGTGTGGGCTTCGCGCAAGCGGTGCACCAGCGCCTGATTATCTTCGCGCAGCTCCGCCAGCATATCTTCAGCCTCGACGTACTCGGCATCATTGTCATCGACTCGTTGCAGGCGAGCGATGTGGCCAATCGAGTGGATGGTGCGCTCGCCGATCTTGCGAACGCGCTCGGCAATCGGATCCGTCATCGCGAAAATCTGGTCGCCCTGTTCATCGAGCAGGAGATGGTAGTCGCGGAAATGGGGACCGCTCATATGCCAGTGGAAATTCTTGGTCTTCAGATAAAGTGCGAACACGTCAGCCAGAATCGCATTCATCGCCCCGGCGATGTCCTTTGTCGCGGACGCCTCCAGGTCGGTAGGAGTGTTTAAGGGAGCCGTTTGCCTGCGCTCCAGCGTAGCCGTCGAGTTGCCGGATCTTTTCATTGCGGATCTCCTTTTTAATTCGATAAGGCGCTCGGCCTGGGTTGATTGGTAAGCAGAATTTCGGGACAGCATCAGAACGCCGCCTGAGTGCTTATCCAGGTCTTATTGGACTGTTGCCCGGGTGCGCGCGACTCATTTCTTGTCTTTTCTTCTGGCAGCCCGGCGCGTGGAGCTCCCAATCGCGTGGCGCAAGCGCTCTGGTATTCGCGCCATTGTAATAACTAACTCGTACACGGGCGGGTGACCGACCTCACGTTCGCAGCTCCGCGACCTTAAGCGCGAAACCCTATTCAGCGTATGACTTATCTGCGCCTTCGGTGCCTGTTGATTAACGCAATAATTAACGCGATACGTATTTACAAATCCACTCGTTGGGGGGACAATTCTCTTGCTGTTCAGGCAGTTCTGGGGGAGGGCTGCCTTACTGGGCGCTCTGCGGCAACGTAGAGCGCTCTTGATTTTTTGGCCGTTGATCGCCGGCGCCGCGCGCTCCGCTCTTGTCGACCGCTTCGCCCTGAATCCTGCTGGGATGCCATCGGCACCGCGCCTGCTGCGTCCGACGGCACGCTGCCGCATCTAATCCTGTTATCGGGATGTTACGATGGATAAATGGGCCCGCCATAGCGCCAGGGCCCCCGATGACCTCTGATTTGGGCGGTTGTTGGGGCGAGGTCGGCGGGGCTGGCAAGAAGTGTCCCGCAGGAGGAAGAATGGCAAGTAACGCAATCCTGGAAGTCACGGATGCAAATTTCGATCAGCTGGTACTAAAGTCAGACCAGCCAGTCATGGTGGATTTCTGGGCAACATGGTGTGGTCCGTGCCGCGCTCTGGCGCCAATCGTCGATGAAGTGGCGCAGAGCTACAACGGCCGGGTGAAAGTCGGCAAGATGGACGTGGACAAGAACGCCGCTACGCCACAACGCTATAACGTGCGCGGCATTCCCACGCTACTGGTCTTTAAAGGTGGACAGGTCAAGGAGCAGATTGTTGGCTATGTTGACCGCGATGTCATTGAGAAAGCGCTGGACAAGAACCTTTAACTCCGAATGTTCGCTGTAAGGCGCGGCTACGGTCGCGCCTTTGTTTTTGAGCTTACGCTGCTTTGCGAACCGGAAAGCCTGCCGTAGAAACCCTCCTCACGCTCTCGCCTTCCACTTTCATGTCGCTGAATTGAAATGCCACTTGCCGGGATTCATTCGCCCGGAAGCCGAGCAGACGCGCAAAGCGGTTTTTGACTGCCACGGCCGCTGACTGGCTCAGCACTGGCGTAGCCGCCTCGATAAAGGCGCTTATTTTTTCCACGGTTAAGTCGTGATCGGCAACTTCGACCACCGCGTCGAAGGGTTCCAGGCAACTGCTTACATCGGAGTCCGTGAGCGGCCGGTTTCGCGGCACGAATTGCACCGTGATCTTACCGCGATCCTCCGGGTTAAGCTGAAAGCTCTCCAGCGTAATCGCAATCAGCTTCTGGGCGATCAAGCGCTTGTCTTCCAGCGGAACATCTCGCGAGTACAGGCGAATGTACGGCATACGGGACCTCCACTGTGTTCCGCACTTTACAGGGGCATTCTCCATGCCATACGTAAGATGCCGTATTTGTGCGCAGCGGAAGCAGTTACCGTTTTGTCCTAAAGAGAACATGGGTAGGAAGGGCGTTTGGGCGGCAAAATTTTCCCGCAGCGCCCGCTGAGCGCCGACATCCGAATCTGGCGCTTATTGCCCTGTCACCGTCCCGCGCAGCAACGACGACAGCTCGTCCGCCGTGTGGACCGGCGGATGGCACGCGAAGTCCGTGCAAACGATGGCTACCGATTTCTTCTCTCGCAATGCGGGCAGATTCGGCACGGTCTCTGCCAAAACCGGCGGCAGGTTTTGCGCGACCGCTTCACTGTCGGTCAGATGAACCACCGCCTTGTTGACCGCGAACGGCGCAATCGCCGCCCGCAGCAAGGCTGCCGCAGTTTCATCCCCTCCAACCACCACGACTTGCGTATGCGGTCTTGACAGCCAACTGGCAGCGATGCCGTAGGTTCCCGCATAGATGCCGAACTGCGCGGCAGCCCCGGCGAAGACTTCCAATGTGCGCTGCGCCAGTTCCCGATACCGCGCCTCGTTGGTGTAAGCATGCAGGCGGAGCAGCGCAATCGCCGCGCTCGGATTTCCCGCGGGCGTCGGCGAATCCTGAAACGGCTTACGCAGCGTCGACAAGGCGCCAAGCTGTAGCTTCTCGCCCAGCGATGGCTCCGCATCGAAAAATCCACCGTTGCCGGGATCCTCAAAGCGCTTGATCATCTCGCCCGCAATTCGCCGCGCAAAATTGAAGTAGCTCATGGCGCCGGTGACTTCGTACGCGTCCAGACAGGCCAGCGCAGTGAAGGCATAGTCATCCAACATTCCGCGGACGTAGCGCTTTTCGGCGTTTGGGTCGGAATAGGCAACCACGTGCGACATTCCTTTGTCGCCGTTCCAGGCATCTGCCAGAATTCGATCCAGCGAACGCAGCGCGAACTTCCGTGCATCATCCAGTCCCAGCACTTGCGCCGCCTGCAGATAAGCGGAAACGCACATCGCATTCCAGTTCACGTAAATCGTCTTGTCGACGAATGGCGTCGGACGCTGCAACCGCGCCACGTACAGCTTGGTCTTGGCCGAAGCCAGCAGATCCAGCGCCTGGGCTATTTCAATTCCCATGCGCGAGGCGACTTCTTCCGGCAGCGCTCTCACCCACAAAACGTTCTTGGCGGGATTGTGCTGCATCTCGCCGCTCGCCTCGATGTCATAGTGCAGCGCGGCCGCCTCGAACTCCTGCTCCGTCAGCACAGTCTTGGCTTCGTCGCGCGTCCAGGTGAAGTAGTCGCCATCGTCATCGAGGTTGATATCGGCATCCTGCGAAGCGTAGAAGCCGCCGTGCTCGCGATCACTGAGCCACTCATCCATCCAGCGGATGATGTCGCGCGCCACGTGGGCATAGAACTCGAAGCCGAATACCTGGTACCCGTGCACATAATTCTTCAGCAGCTCCGAATTGTCATACGACATTTTTTCGAAGTGCGGCACCGTCCAATGCTCGTCGACCGAATAGCGATGAAAGCCGCCGGCCAGTTGATCGTAGACGCCGCCCCGCGCCATCTTGGTCAAGGTGGTGGTGACCACGGTCGCGACTCGCTCCTCGCGCGTGCGCGCGTACCAATCCATCAGCAGATCGAGCGCCGCGGGATGCGGGAACTTGGGCGCGCCGCCGAAGCCGCCATTCTTCTCGTCGAAGATTGGCAGCGCCGATTGCACCATCACGCCGACCAGCCGCGGCGAAAACTCCGTCTGGCGTCCCGCAAAATTCTCCGCATTGCGGAGCACGTTCATGGCTTCGTCAGCTGACTTCAGCACTTCATCGCGCCGCTCCCGATAAGCATCGGCAATCGCCAGCAGAATCTTTTTGAAGCTCGGACGTCCCCACTGATCGATCGGGGGAAAGTACGTTCCGCCATAAAACGGCTGGCCATCCGGCGTCAGAAAAACCGTGAGCGGCCAGCCGCCGGTACCGGAGATCGCCGACACCGCAAGCTGATAGCGGCTGTCAACGTCAGGCCGCTCGTCGCGATCAACCTTCACCGCAATGAATTCCCGATTGATGATCGCCGCGACGTCGGGGCTCTCGTACGATTCGCGATCCATGACGTGGCACCAGTGACACCACACCGCGCCGATGTCGAGCAGCATCGGCTTGTTCTCGCGCTGCGCCAGGGCAAAAGCATCTTCGCCCCACTCGTGCCACTGGATGGGCTGATGCATCGCCGAGCGCAGGTAAGCG
This sequence comes from uncultured Acidobacteriaceae bacterium, assembly GCA_963818905.1. Classification (GTDB taxonomy): domain Bacteria; phylum Acidobacteriota; class Terriglobia; order Terriglobales; family Acidobacteriaceae; genus Bog-257. Next base: position 134,923 of record CAWFUE010000043.1, on the reverse strand, counting down.
GATGACGCGGCTGCCAGCGAATTCGTCGCTTCTGACATGAGGGTTCAGTCTAGCAGGGATGTGGGGGGAACATCGGAAGCCAAGGTCTGGCTATGGGAGTATGCTTTGGGCGGCTGTCCAAACTGAATGGCAGGAGGTGGGCTGTGGGGATCATTGCGTGGATCGTGGTAGGACTCATTGCCGGATGGCTGGCGGGCGTAGTGATGAAGGGCGGCGGCTACGGCATTCTCGTCGACATCATTCTCGGCATCCTGGGCGGCATCGTGGGAGGTTGGATCTTCGGGATGCTGGGCATCTGGCACGGCAGCGGAATGATCGGCTCGATTATCGTGGCCTTTATCGGAGCGGTAATTCTGGTGGGGATTACGCGATTGATCAAGCGGGCCTGAGAGCGGGAAGGGCACGCGGCGAAGTGGCGGGTGGCCTGGGCAAGCACTGTGATGAGTGAATGAACAATGGTGCCCCATCCTAGCCGTCTTTTGGCTAGGGTGGGGATTTTCGTCACAGACCGTGCAGAATCCTGAGGCTGATAGCGGTTCCTACTGGCGACACGGACGCGCCTGTGTTCATCGAGTCGGCGGGCAGCTTAGTTCCGATCATTGCAGCTTTGCGTATTCCGCCTTCGCTTGCTTGTAGATGGGGATGTCGGGGTCGGCGTCTTTCCAGAGCGTGAGGAAGTTCTGATACGCGGTGCGGGCCCTATCGCGAGCAGGGGGATCGGTCTGAGCTTCGAGTGCATACGCGCGCGCCAGACCAAGGCGCGCAAGCGCACCCCATGGAGAATTCCGCACTATGCCATAGTGGTCGACGAACTTATAAAATTCTTCCACTGCTGCTTTTCCGTCGCGCAGCATCAAGTAAGCCTGGCCATGCAAATAGACCGCGTAAAGACCATCGCCACCCGGGCTCAGTTCCAGCGCCCCAATCCCACTTAGTAGCTCGACAGCATGACGGGGATCCTTCTGCCCCAGAGCAACAGCTGCGCGAATCGTGGGCAGCGAGTAGTGTTGAGCCCCGGTGCCGATAGGGTGCGCCTGATCGATTTCTTCGGCCAACTTCTCCGCCTCTACTGGGTCACCATTTAGGGCTAGGACCCATGCGGCTCGGACCTTAACCATATTGTTCCGGTCCAGCTTTAACGCCGCGAGGGCATCAGCACGCGCGTGCTGATTGTTGCCCGCAGCCAGTTCACGCAGTGCGGCCCATGACTGAAGATGGGCCGCAGTCTCCTTGGCATCATCGCGCTCCGCCGCGTCCATAGCTTGTTGTGTGAGCTTCCGCGCAGCCTTGAACCTGCCATACCACGCCTGTATCGGCCTCCTCTGCCAACAGGCTCTGCGCGACCCCTGGCTTTCCGATTCCGGCAGCGGCGACGTGAGCCATCTGTACAGTGTCGCCTTGCAGAAAGGCCAGATCATACTGAAGCGGCAGCATGTCATCCGACGCCAGCTTGCGGTCCTCCTCCTGCTTCAGCGCAACCGCAGCCTCATCGAGCCGGTTGAGGTTCATGTAATCGTCGGCAAGGTTCTCGTATGCTAAGCCGGCGTCTGGCTCGAGGCGGACTACCTCACGGCTCATATCCAGCGACTTTTCCGGCTGTCCAAGCGAAGTATAGATGGCGGCCAAGTTGCCACGGGGCGTGACGTCTGTAGGATAAGTTTGCGCCCAAAGCTTGTACGTCTCCACCGCCTTTTCCAGTTCTCCGGTAATGCGAAAGTAGTAAGTTGCCTCGATGCTGAGCCGCTCGCGTTCGCTAACTTTGTCCCGCAGTTCGTAAGCCTTGCGCGCACACTCCTTCGACCGCCGGTATTCGCCACGGTTAGCGTACGAAAACGTCAGGGCCACATACCCGACAACAAGGTTCGGATCGATTTCGACTGCCCGCTCAAAGAAGGGTAGCGCTGCTGTCGAGCCTTTCTCGTAAGTCGCCTTCGTCCCCATGCTGTATGCTTTCCATGCTTCCAGTGACTGCATTGTTGCTTCGGCTGAAGGTGTGGCGTATTTCCGAACCGAAGCTAGGGGCTCACCCAACTGCTCTCGGACACTCAGGGCCGCTTTATCGAAGGTCTGGAGCACGGTCTCCTCTGTCCCGCGCCTGTTCCTCTGCTTTGGCCAGCACCTTGCGTGTATTGCAGTCCACCGCTCTCAGCCCTACTGTGTATTCCTTCCCCGACGCTCTGATCGAACCGGAAATGACGGCCTTGCTACCCGCCCGCCGGCAGACCTCCAGGGCAAGGTTCTCGGTCAGGGGATCGATTGCGGAATGACTTATCTCCTTGAGAGCTCTCCGGAGTTTGCGATTGGACAGAACATTGATGAATGGAGACTGAGAGAGTTGGAGCGATACTACTTCCTTCAAGCTGTCATCGAAGATTGGATCGCCGGTCCTGTTATCGATATCGGCGAGGACGAGAGTGTCTCCATCGTGGAACTCGGCAATTTTGTCTGTGCGCCAGTGGAGAACGCCAATAACTGTTACGACACAAATTGTCACCAGCAGCGCGGCTATCAGTACTCTCCCGGGTGTTGCAGAATGGACAAACCTCAGCTTCTCCGTCCCAAGCGGCATTGAGTGCGGAAGCCTTTCGCCTGCTTCGGCAGCGCGGCCATCCAACGGCCTCAGCGCCACCGTCCGTGAACTAAGGTCGCGCTGTACTTGCGCCAGATCCTGCTGCATGTCACTGGTGTGCTGATAACGCAAGTTGCGGTCCTTCTGGATCGCCCGATCGATCACCGCTTGCAGCTTGGGCGGAATGCTCGCATTCCGTTGGCGCGCGGGAACGGGGGTCTGCCTCAGAATGGCATCCTGGATCGTGAGGGCCGAGTCCCCGGTGAACGCCCGCTGACCGGTAGCCATCTCGTAAAGTACAAGACCGAAGGAGAAGATGTCCGTGCGGGCGTCAAGCTTTTCGCCGCGCGACTGCTCGGGCGACATGTACCCTACCGTGCCCATAGCAATTCCGAGGTCCGTAAGTGTCGCGTCAAGCGGCAGTGATCTTGCGCGGCGCGGCGCAGCTCCTGTTCCTCCAGGCTCAGGCTGCAAGCCCACGCTCTCGGTTTCATGAGCCGTGCTGACCAGCTTCGCCAATCCAAAGTCGAGGATTTTCACTTGGCCAGTCGTAGTCAGGAAAATGTTTGCTGGCTTGACGTCGCGATGGATAATTCCCTTGGCATGCGCCGCCTGAAGCCCCTCACAAATCTGAGTGGCGATCTCGAGCAGTTCCTCGAGCGGCAGCTTCTTCTGCTCAGCGGCGAGTGTCGCAAGCCGATCGCGCAGCGTCTCGCCTTTCAACAACTGCATGACGATAAACGGCTGGTGCTCGTGCTCTTCGACTTCGTAAATGGTGCAGATATTGGGATGGTCCAGCGAGGATGCTGTCTGCGCCTCGCGCTCGAAGCGCTGTAGCGCAACCATATCCCACACCAGTTCCTCAGGAAGAAACTTGAGGGCGACCTGCCGGCCAAGCTTCAGATCCTCTGCCTTGTACAACATGCCCATGCCGCCGCCACCGAGGACTTCCAACACTCGATAGTGCGAGACCTTCTTACCGATCAGGCTCGCAGCATTGGTGGCGAGAGTCGCAGGGTCCCCGCCGCCCCCGTCGTCGCTGGACGGCAGTTCTGCAATGAGTTCCACGGTCGCGAGCAACCGGTATCCGCGTCGGGCTATCGTCTCGATGTATTTTGGCTCCTCAGCGGAGTCGCCAAGGGCCTGCCGCAACCTTCGGATTGCCGCGTTAATGCCGTGATCGAAGTCAACAATCGTGTCGTTAGGCCACAGCTTCTGCTTGAGTTCGTCGCGGGTTACGATCTCGCCTGCATGTTCCACCAGGATGCGCAGCACGGATAGGGATTGTTCCCTCAAGCAGGCGATACGGTCGCCGTCACGCAGCTCTCCCGCACGAAGATCAACTTCGAAGATTCCGAGGCGCACGCGGAGTGGCAGCGTGTTTCTCATGGGACCAGCGGTTTATTGGTGAGCGGTTTCGGGAGAGTCTACTACAGAAAATCGCGGACACAAAGCAGCGTGTCCGCTAGCCAGGCTGACTTCGGACGCTTGTAGACCAACCCTTTGAAATCAATCGCTTAGGCCTTGGTTATCCATAGGTTATCGAGCGGTTACCGCCAGGCCATCGACTCCGCTTGCGGTTGGTGACACCCTGCTCTCACCCGACGCAGTTCGGGCCCTGAACTCGGGCGGAGGATCCGCTCCCGTCCCGCCTTTAGCCGAAGACGCAAAGGAGCAGAGTATGAAATTTCATGGGATGACAATGACAAGCCCTCGAAGTCAGCAAACGTCGCATCCTTACCCACTCAACGCGGTACTGACGATGTGTGCCCTCATCTTCGCCCTGGCAACGGTCGCGCCCGTTCCAGCCTCTGCACAAACCTACTCGGTGGTTTACGAATTCGCCGGCGGACCGCTAGGGGCGAATCCCGCAGTCGGTTTAACAATAGATCGCGCAGGAAATCTGTACGGAACCACATTGGCCGGCGGAGTTGGAACCTGCGTCGATTTTGCTGGCGTGTCCGGCTGCGGCACGGTGTTTAAGTTCAACCCGTCCACCGGGCAGTTTAGGATCCTGTATCAATTCACCGGAGGAACGGATGGGGCAGCACCGCAGTCACCGGTGCTCATTGCCCCGGATGACACTCTATATGGAAGCACAACATCTGGAGGCGTAGACAGTTGTGCAGGCTGGGGAGGTCTTCCTGGATGCGGGGTGGTCTTTCACTTACAGCCGCGGTCAAGCCCGCCACGCAACGTGCTGGAAAACTACTGGATCGAGACACCCTTACACACTTTTCAAGGACCCGATGGGAACGGCCCGATAGGGAACTTCGCTATGGACCAATCCGGTGATCTTTATGGATCAACCGGGGGCGGGGGAAGTGAAAACGAAGGCGTGGTGTTCGAGGTTACGCCATCCAATGGAAGCTGGAGCGAATCGGTTCTGCACAATTTCCCAGAGGGAATGAATGACGGACACGGACCATACGGCGGGGTAACTTTAGACGCCGCAGGTAATGTTTACGGCACGACGTACTGGGGAGGGGCCAACAACAATGGCGTTGTTTACCAGCTACTCGTGGGCTCTGGCTGGTCGGAAAATCTCCTGTACACCTTAACCGGCGGATCGGACGGGGGAGGATCTAATTCAGGCCTCAGCTTCGACTCTGCGGGAAACCTCTACGGCTCCACGTCGAGCGGCGGCTCTGGTGGAGGCGGCACCGCGTTCAAGCTCTCCAGCAGAAGCTGGGCTTTTGAGCTGCTTGCCAGCTTTACGGGAGGCGCCGGGCGAAGGCATCGGCCTGTACCAAGTGTCGCTTGCCGATAACAAGTGTACGAAGTTGCTTCCCGACGTCGTGACGTTCGGAGTAGTTCTTGCACCCGACCAGAGATCCTTCTTGTACGCCGTCGCCTCGCGCGGTTCCGTGACGATTTACCGGCAGCCGTGGAGAGATGGAAAGCTGACCGGACCATTGCAAGTGGCATTCAAGGTCCCGTTTGCTTTCAGCATCAGTTATGGCGGAAATGGGTACGATTTTTCGCGCGACCTCTCAACCATTATCTATGCGCGTCCCGGCGGGCAGCAGGATCTGTATCTGTTGAGCACGCCCTAATTCGTGGCTGATGCCGGTCTCATCCGCACCCGCGGCTGTCAGCGGGTCAGGTTCTGGCGTGCCCGTTACCCAGTCAGCCGCAGTTTGCACAGGTCCGCTCCTAGTGCTAACGAGGAATGACGGCTGGCGACTATTCCATCCACACTTAACACACCTGCCAGACTATGCTGCGGATATAATTTGGCGCACTGATGAGTCTGGCCTCCGGCAGCAAGCTTGGCCCGTATGAGGTTCGTTCGCCGTTGGGAGCGGGCGGCATGGGTGAGGTGTATCGTGCCCGCGATACGCGACTGGGCCGCGATGTAGCGTTAAAGGTCCTGCCGGAAGCGTTTGCTGCCGACACCGAACGCATGGCTCGCTTCGAGCGCGAAGCCAAGGTCCTCGCCTCGCTCAATCATCCCAATGTTGCCTCCATATACGGGCTCGAAGAGTCGAATCACCGGCGTGCGCTGGTGATGGAACTGGTCGAGGGGCAGACGCTGGCCGATCGCATTGCGGGCGGTGCGATACCTGTCGACGAAGCGTTGCCGATCGCCAGGCAGCTTTGCGAGGGTCTCGAGTACGCGCACGAGCGCGGAATCGTTCATCGCGACCTGAAGCCCGCGAATGTGAAGTTGACGCCGGAGGGACAAGTCAAAATCCTGGACTTCGGCCTCGCCAAAGCTCTCGACCTGGCTGATACGGTGTCGGTCGATCGAGCCAGCTCGCCGACCATAACCCGAATGGCCACTCACGCCGGCATCATTCTTGGTACCGCCGCGTACATGTCTCCCGAGCAGGCCAAAGGCGGGGCCACCGATCGCCGCGCCGATATCTGGGCCTTTGGCTGCACGCTCTTCGAGATGCTGACCGGCAAGCGTGCCTTCGATGGAGAAACAGTTTCGGAAACGCTGGCCAGTGTCATCAAGGATGAGCCGGATTGGAGTGTGCTGCCGCCGGCCGTTCCGCCGGGCATTCGCGCTCTGCTGAAACGCTGCCTAACCAAGGATGTGAAGCAGCGCCTACAAGCTATCGGCGACGGGCGCATCGCCATTGATGAAGTGCAAAGCGGGGCAGACGAAACCAATGCGATCGCCGGCATTGGAAACGCTGCTCGGTCTTCTCGCTGGACTCGGGTGCTGCCTTGGACGATCGCCGCAATTCTGGCTGTTGCGCTGGTGATCATGCTTGTTGCCGTTCCTTCACGGTTCAGTCAGCCGCGCGCTTCGGTGATGCACCTGAATTTAGCGGCAGAGGCACGCCATGCCGAGTCGGACATGGCAAGTGCGGTGGCCATCTCGCCTGATGGAACTCAAATCGCCTACGTCGCAGTCAAAACCGATCCCAATCGTGAGAACGCAACTCTAGTCGCCCCGCAAGTAGAGACGGCGGGTCTGATGTTGCGGAAACTTGACCAACTCGCACCGTCTCCTTTACCGGACACGACCGGAGGCTCTGCGCCCTTCTTCTCTCCCGACGGCCGCTGGCTTGCGTTCTATGCCGACGGAGCGCTCAAGAAAATCTCGACCGACGGCGGTCCGCCCGTCACTTTGTGCCAGATTCCGAAGCTCATCGGTGGCTCATGGGGAGATGATGGCTTCCTCTATGTCGCTTTGTACGGTATGGCGGAAATCCAGCGCGTCGCGCAGGAGGGCGGAGCCCCCACGACAGTCTTGAAGGCCGGCAAGGGCGATGCAGCTTTGAGCTTTCGCTGGCCGCAGATTCTTCCCGGCAGCAAGTCCCTTCTGTTCACCTCGTCAGGTGCCGCTTGGCTGTCGAAGCACTACAAGACCGAAGCTTACTCGCTGGCCACCGGCAAGCGAACCATTGTGATGGACGAAGGCGCCAACGCGCGCTATCTGGCTCCAGGCTATCTCGTGTTCACGCGGGGCGACATATTGATGGGCGCAGCCTTCGATGTCAGCGGCCTCAAGGTCACCGGTCCGGCGGTGCCACTAATCCAGGGCATCACGCGCGACGAATGGTTTGGAGCCGCAGACTACGCGTTGTCATCCACGGGTACCCTGATTTACCTGACCGGAGGTGTGCAAACTGGCTATCGTCTGGTCAGTGTGGACATGGCCGGCAAGGTCGAGCCAATTGGAACGCAGGTGCGAGGTTTCGAAGACCTGAGTGTCTCGCCGGACGGCACGCGCGTGGCGACAACCATCGTGGAAAATGGGAGCGCTGATGTCTGGATCTACAACCGGGAACGCGACGCCTTAACGCAACTCACAGGAAAAGGTGCTTGCGGCGACCCGCTATGGTCGCCGGATGGCAATCGCGTTGTTTATACCGATCCCGAAAGCCTTTACGTTGTGCCGGCTGACGCGGGCAGTCCGCCGGAATCACTCAATACAAACGAATGGGCGGAAGCGGACTCCTTTTCGCCTGACGGCAGTGAATTGGTGTACAGCACTTTCTCCCCGGCGACGGGAAACGCCGAGACTTGGTTGCTGCCGATGCGGTCCGCCGCCCAACCAAAACGAATATTCCCTGATATTCCGCGGATCTTCGATGCTCGATTTTCGCCCGATGGCCACTGGATCGCTTATGCGTCCGCGCAGTCAGGCCGGACGGAGGTCTATGTGCAGGCTTATCCCGGGCCGGGGGAGCGCATGCAGGTATCGAGCGACGGAGGCCACCAACCAGTCTGGGCGCCAAATGGATCGGAACTGTACTTCCGCACGCCTACGAGATTCATGGCTGCAGAGGTGAAAACCAAGCCGACCCTCTCCATCGGGAAGCCACGACTGTTATTCGAGGGCGACTTTGAGTTGAGCCACCATGACTACGGCCTGCTCCCCGACGGCAAACACTTCGTCATGATCGAACCCAGCGGTAAGACTCCGCCGGCCGACTTGCATATAGTGGTCAACTGGGCCGACGAACTAAAGGCACGCTTGGCTGCCGTGCGCAACTGAGGACCAAAAACAGAGCACCCGCCAGCTGGCCTTCACTGGGTTCTCGCAATTTCCACAGGCTCATTGGCGGTTGGTTCGGCCTCCCTCCGGCTCTCTGATGTTCTAAATGGGTTGAGGTACCTTGCGTCAGGAGAACCATCTTCATGAACATACGACTACTCGTGCTGGTTGCGCTTTGCACCGTTATCTTGGGAGGATGTGCATCACGGCAGGCCAGAACTGTGTCCCAGAACAAATCCGTAGTTCTTCGCGCGGAACAGGAGGTATGGAACAAGGGGAATCTGGCAACTGCCGATGCACTCTATTCTCCTAATTTCGTTTGCCATTTTGTGATTGGACCGGAGTGGCGCGGTGTGCAGGGCATCAAGGAGGTAGTTGCGCAGCATCGACGTTCTTTTCCCGACTGGCATGAGCGCGTGGATGACGTCATCGCGGAAGGCGACAAGGTTGTGATTCGGTTTACTTCGACGGGCACTCAAGAGGGTGAATTTGCTGGAATCGCTCCCACTGGGAAGAAGGTGACTATTCAAGAGATGGCCATCTTTCGCTTGGCGGATGGAAGAATCGTGGAACAGTGGGGAATGCCGGACCTTCATGGGCTTCTGCAGCAACTTCAGACAAGCGCCACAACCCAGCAGCCCGCGAAATGATGATTTTTCCTGAGGCGACGCGCTAGCGAAAAATGCCATAACGCAAGTTGGCGGCTCAGGTCTACCGGGAGTTCGCGATATCACGAGTTCACCCAATCCTGCACAGGTGCGTCGTAGGTGGGCTCTACCTCTGTTTCCGGAAATTGGACAGACTCGCTGTCAAGTTGACGTGAAACGGCCAACCCGCATCCTTGAACGACGCTCTCCACGTCGCGTCCAGAAGTACGGAACGCCGACAACACGTCCAAAATGACTTCGCCGAAGCGGACTTCTGGACAAATTTATGTAGTCTCACGCATTGGCCATGCCGCCAATGAATCGAAATTTCCACCAGATCGGCTAATAAGTTCTGGCGTTTCTACTTGCGCACACTTAACGCGTTCTTGCCTTAGCTGATTCAGAGCTAGTGATACTGGTCACTGCAGTTTCGCGTATTCGGCTTTCGCTTCTTTATAGATGGGGATGTCGGGATCGGCGTCTTTCCAGAGGGTGAGAAAATCCTGATACGACTTGCATGCGGCAGCCTTGTCGCCCATCATCGCCTGCGCACGGCCGAACTGTAAGTGCGAGAGTGCACCGATTTCGAATTCACCCGTCAAATAAGGATGATCCAGAATCCTTCGGAATTCCGCAGCAGCTTTGTTTGGCTGCCCCAGCTTGAGGTACGCCTGCCCACGAAGATAGACGGCTGACAACACACCGGTCTCATCATACTCATACAGAGTAACCTGCTCTAGTTGCCTGATTGCCTCTGCGGGGCTGCTTCTTCGGAGTGCGATGGCTGCTCGAATGCTAGGAAGCCAGAAATTCTGGACAAACGCATTCACCGGATACTCACGGTTGATTGCATTAGCCATACCGTCCGCTTGATTGTCATCCCCAGCCAAGGCTATAGCGAAAGCAGCCTGAGGGTTGAGCGCTGTTCCGTTACCCATTGCCGAAGCTTCCCTCGCCAGATCCAGTGCCACCTTAGAATTTCCGGCAAGAACCTCCGCCAGCGCCCGCTCTTCAAGGAAGCCTCCTACCATCGCGAGTTTGTGACGCCTGGCGACATCCACGGCTTGCGCCCAAAGCTCACTAGCGCTTCGAAACCGCCCGTGATATTCCTCTACCTGAGCACGACCCGCAATCAAGAGAGATTGGTAATGCGGGTCGCTTATGTTCGAGCGAACCTGTTCCTCCATGGTGGGCAGGTCGTTCTGGAGGAAAGCTATGTCGTACCGAGAGTACGCAAGGTCTGCCACCTCGACTTTTTGTGAACGCGCTTGGTTGTAAACGGCTAATGCATCGTCCAGACGGTTCATGCGAACGTCCGTCCAAATCAGGTCTTCATAAGCAATCAGTTCACTCGGATCGATCCGAATGGACTCCCGAAACAACGCAGCTGCGTCCGCGTCATGTCCCATCCGACTACTCATGTTTGCGAAGTTAATGAGGGCGATTCGGTCACGCGGGTAATTCTGTAACCACTCCTGATAGACTGGAACGGCTTTGTCCAACTGGCCCGTAACCATGTGATAGTATGTTGCCTCAATGGCGAACCGGTCACGTTGGGTTACCCGGCCGCGTAACTCGAAGGCACGGCCAACGTACTCGGTCTGCATCTTGTCATTGCCAATATCGCCGTACATGATGCCTAAATAGGCAAGCGCAAGCGCAAACTTGGGATCCAGATCGACGGCTCGCTTGTAGAGCGGAAGGGCATCAACGGGGCCGCCTACCATCCGCGCTCTTTCCCCCTGGTTGAAAGCCTGCAGGGCTTCGATGGACGAGCTGGTAGCTTCGTCGAGAGGTTTGTTGAAACGCTTTAGCCAGGCCTGGGGTTCTCCTAGCTTCTCCCGAAGTCCGGTGCCGACATTCCCCAGCGTTTTAATCACAACGCTGCGAGTTCTGGCGTCAGCATCCGCACTTGCCAGCGATTCGCCGGTCTTGCAATTCACGGCCTTCAGCCCGATGCGGTAGCTGTTTCCCTCGTCTGTAATCGACCCTGTCACCACTGCTGCGCTATTGGTGCGTATGCATACCTCGCGCGCAATTGCGGGCATAAGCCGCTCGTTTTCCGAGTGGTTTATGAGCTTCAAAATGCCGCGCACCTTTTCGGGACCCAATACATCCAGAAAAGGGGTTTGACCCAGATCACTTTCGAGTGCCAGCTTTACTGCGTCATCAAGAGCCGGATCACTGGTGTTGTTCTCGATGTCGGCGACCACGAGGGTATCTCCAGCCTTCAGTTTGTCGATCTTGCGAGATCGCCAGTAAAGTCCGGCACCCACCGCGATCGCGACGACACACGCAGCAGCAGCCCAGCATCTCCAGAGATGTCGGGAGCGTGCTGCTCTTGAAACCTCGTCCCCATCCCGGACGCGTTCCAGTGCTCCTCGGATTTCAGCCATGCTCTGGTGACGTCGCTCCCGATCTTTCTCAAGCGCCTTGTCGATGACGCCTTCTAATCCGGACGTGATTTTGGGATTCAATTCTCGCGCCGAGGCGGGTGCGCTGTTCAGGATTGCGCGGTGGACGACTGCCGCGGTTTCGCCGCCGAAGGCGCGTTGGCCAGTGGCCATCTCGTACAACACGAGTCCAAATGAGAACAGGTCGGTGCGCGCATCCAGCTTTTCGCCACGCACTTGTTCCGGAGACATATAACCCGCCGTGCCCATCGCGGCTCCGGTACGCGTGAGAGTGCGATCCATGGTCGCCTCAGAAACCATCTCTGGGGTGCCCCGTTCTAGCCCGTCCTTTGGGCGAGGGCCGGGCAACTCGTCCACGCTATGGCCCTCAGTGGTTGTCAGCTTGGCCAGTCCGAAGTCTAGAATCTTGCAGATACCTTTGTTGGTGATAAAGATGTTGGCCGGCTTGATGTCGCGATGAATGATGCCTCGCTCGTGCGCGCCTTTCAATCCGTCGCTAACTTGAAGCGCGATGTCCAACAGCCCTTCGAGGGGAAGCGCCCCGTCGCCCGCGGCGAGCCGGTCGCGCAACGTCTCGCCCTCCAGCAACTCCATCACGATGAAGGGCTGGCCGTCATACTCTTCGATTTCGTAGATGGTGCAGATATTGGGGTGGTTCAGTGACGAGGCCGTCTGCGCTTCGCGCTCGAAGCGCTGTAGGGTCAGCGAGTCGGTCGCCAACTCTTCCGGCAGAAACTTCAGGGCGACGCGACGGCCCAGCTTGACGTCTTCCGCTTTGTAGACCAACCCCATGCCGCCGCCACCGATCACCTCCAACACGCGGTAGTGCGAAACCTTCTTGCCAATCAGGCTACTTGCGTCATTTTGTACCTGTACTTGAACGGCAACGTTATCGATGATGGGCTCAACCGTGGCGGCAATTTCCAACCGCTCGACTGGCACCAGCAGCCGATAGCCTCGGCGCGCGACGGTCCCAATGCACTGTGGCTTCTCAGCAGAGTCTCCAAGTGCCCGCCGCAGGTTCCCAATGACCACATTAATACTGTGATCAAACTCGACGATCGTATCGTTGGGCCACAGCTTCTTCTTGATCTCTTCGCGAGTCGCCATCTCGCCATCGCGTCCGATCAACATCAGCAAAACCTTGAGTGGCTGCTCCTGCAGCACTATCCTGCGCTCCCCCTCGCCCGCCACGTCGCCCAGGCATAGTTCTCCCGTCTTCAGGTCGAGGGTAAAGGCCCCGAATCGGACGCGGGCTGGCTGCGTGTCTTCCACAAGAGCTTACGGATGTGGGCGAAAGTCTACTACCACTCCAGTTATCTTCCAAGCTCAGCTTGACCCTGCCCGCGTTGGAAGCTTACCCGTTCCAGGCGAATCACTGCTAAATCAATCACTTGCTTCGAATGACTCGCATTTGACCCGCGTTTGACCGCCGGTGCATTGCCTGCGCAACCGAACTGGGCGCACACTCGCCGCGTTCTCGCAGGGTGGCATTTTCAGTTGCTCAAAATTCAAGTGCAACCAATGAACTAAAGAGAGAGGGAACGGCTTATGAAAACTTGCAAACCAGTGTTGTTTACCGCAATGATTTTGTTCGTCGCACTGGCGATTACGACTCAACTGTCCGCACAGGACAATCCTCGATCACCGGCCCATCATCACCAGTACAAACTCATGCAGGTGGGGACATTCGGCGGTCCCAACAGCACCTACACGGTTGGCCCCGGCTTCACTGCCGTGAACTACTTCAACAGCCAGGGAGCCACTGGGGGATTGACAGCAACCAACACGGCCGACCCTTTCTCCCCAAACTGCTGGTACGACTGCTTTGTCGATCACGCACTGAAGTTTGAGAACGGTATCCTGATCGACTTAGGAGCGCTTCCCGGTAACAGCGGTAACAACAGCAGCGCCTCCTTCGGCCTTAATGACAGCGGGTTGGTCGTCGGGGTTTCAGAGAATGGATCCATCGATCCGGCGACCGGCTACCCTGAATATCATGCCGTGGTTTGGAGACATGGCGTGCTGAGCGATCTCGGAACGTTTGGAGGAACTGTGAGCCAGGCTTTCGCGGTCAACAGTCAGGGCCATGTGGTCGGAGTGGCCGCCAATGCCGTCCCAGACCAGTACGCATACGGTTTGGGCCCCTGTACGACGTGGTTTTGTTCCGGTACCAGCGTCACGACTCAACAGCGCGCGTTCTTGTGGGAGGGCGGACGGCTGCAGGACCTAGGCACGTTGGGCGGTAACGATGCGGCTGCCTACTTTGTGAACGAAAGAGGGCAGGTAGCGGGCATATCGTATACCAACACCACTCCGAATCCAACAACGGGGATTCCCACGCAAGATCCGTTCCTGTGGGATCGCGGCAGAATGGTGGATCTGGGCACCTTGGGGGGTACTGTGGGAAATGCTTATTGGCTCAACAATCGGGGGCAGGTGGCGGGGCAATCGAACTTGGCGGGAGACCAAGTTTACCACCCCTTCCTTTGGGACCGCGGAGTCCTTACCGATCTGGGTACTCTGGGTGGGGACGATGCGAGCCCTTACTGGCTCAACGATGCCGGCGACGTGGTCGGATTCTCCCAGACTACAGGTGACCAGGCACAGCACGCCTTTCTCTGGCACCAGGGCGCGATGACCGATCTGGGGACGCTATCGGGGGACATACGATCAGCTGCAGAAAGTATCAATGCGGGCGAGCAGACCGTGGGAGATTCTTGCACCTCCCAATCATGTCGCGCATTCTTATGGGAGAACGGCGATATGGTGGATTTGAACACGCTGGTCGAACCCCCTTCCAATTTGCAGTTAGAGGTGGCGTACGCGATTGCTGACAGCGGTGAGATTCTCGTGTATGGAGTGTTGCCCAACGGCGACATTCGCATCGCCGTGCTCAAGCCGGATGGCGACTGCGATAGCGATTGCGAAGAGAGAATCGCTGATAGTGAGAGCGATACTGCCATTGCGGCGCGGGACTCACAAGCTGCAACAACGACGACCAGCAACGCTCCAGCACCAGGCAAAAGCGCTGCGGGGCGACCCAATCTGTTTGGACCGCGCCAGCTAACGCCGCCACAGCGTGCTGTACCATCGAATTAGTTCGGTGCGCCAAACCTAATGCTTGCCGGGGCGGTTCGCCACCTATGGGCTGCGCCCCGGCTGCGCCCCGGCTACGCCCCACGATAGCTCCCGGTTTGTCGGCACACAGAAGTGATCTGATGCCGGCTTACCGCAATTAGTAATGGCACGTCGGCCAGCATCCAGCAACCGCATTGGCACCCCCACTGGATGTAAAACACCCAACCCATCATCTTGGAGAACTCTGCCAGGTCTCGGTCACAAGGACGGAACGCCGACTACGGGTCAACTTAGATTCGTAAACACTATCTCTTTACAGAGGACTAATCCTCTCTGCGGCAGAGACCGAACCTCGCATACCCGTCATCCAAGTACGAATTGCTGCCGCTGGAATCTTGATGTGGGTGGGCGCGTGAGCTCCCGGTTCCTCATGAGTATTCCAAAATCGCTTCCCCGGGATGGGCCCAAAAATTCGATTTTTTGGCGACGTGGCGCGCAGAAATACCCGGCCAATGATTGTGGGGCGCTGTGTACGTTATTGTCATTGCTTCGGGTTGAGGAATACGTGGCAATCTTGCTTGCTGAATTGGTTCGATGAGCTACGACGAACCGGGATGTGCGCTAGGCCCTCCCCATCACGATCGTGTGCGGGCTCATCGGTATCGGGTGCTTGACCACGTCCTTAAAACCGCCGCGAGTATGCATATCCGATAGCTCGCCAAAGGTGTAGGCGTCGCCGGATGCAGTGGTTGTCAGCATGGTCATGGCGAAGGCTGCAGGCATCGGCGGCGATACGCGATCGTCGTTCGGTACAAACTCCAGCGTGGCCACGCAGCCGCCGGGCTTAAGCGAGCGGTGTACCTTCTTCAGCAGGTCGACACAAGTGTCAGGATCAAAGTGGTGCAGAAAGTTGGTGAGCAGCACCGCATCGAAAGGACCACCGAAATCCACTTCAAAGGCGCTCCCCGGAAGCATGTCATAGCGGTCCTGGACTCCGGCTTTCTTAGCGTTATCCAGAGCGACCCGCAACACGGGCAACCAGTCGAGCCCGGTGACATGCGCCTGCGGATTCTGCTTGGCGATCTCGATGCCGAATAGCCCATGACCGGCGGCGATATCGAGCACCTTCATCGGATCGGTTCGGCCTTGCAAAACAACCGCTCCCAGCGGTCCCGCCAGCGGCGCCATCATCGGCGCCATGCTTTGCGCGAACTCGACCCAAACCGGGTTCTCGGGTTCCACAGTCCCTTGACCGGGCAATACCGTCCGTCCGTTGCGCACAATGTCAGCCAGATGCTCACAGGGCTCGCGCAACTCCCGTAACGACAGGAAGCTCACAATCGACGCCAGACACGCCGGCGAAGTTGGATCCAGAAATGCCGCACTCGACGGCGTGTGCCGGTAGCGCCGGTCTTCTTTCTGAAGCAGCCCGTTGATAACCAGGAAATCGCACAAAATGCGAATGCCGCGTTCCGATGCGTTGGCGTGCTTTGCTATCGAGGCGACATCGCCCGGCCCCTGACCTACAGCGCGAAAAATATCCAATTCAACCGCTGCTTTCAGGGCGGCGGTGCGGTGGTGGGCTTGAAGATTTTCGAATACGATCGCGGGTGTCAACGGTGCGGCTTGATCGGTTGGATGCATGTTGAAGCTCTATCCTCGTTTAACTTTTGCAGTTAGACCAGAAGAATATATCGCAACTGCGTATTAGGTTGGAACGAGGACACCTCCGACCCGCCGCATCCCAAGCCAATGCAGCACTCATCGCAGCTCTAGTACGCGCAAGGTAGGGAGCATCCAGCAAATGAATGTAGTGCGCGCGTGAGTTATGAGGATGTGGTTGGCGCGATCGATATGACGATCGATGGCCGCGGGTCCGGTACGGCCAGGTCACTGAAGCTTGCTTACGAATGCTTTCCTTTCATCTGGCCGTATAACGGCCGTTCCGCTCTCTTGCCTGAACGCGTCCCGAGGGGCTGGGCACAAGGAAGCGTAGCCAACTTCTCGTCCAGTGCTTTGAACTCCGACGCACCGACTGCATTCAAGCCAAGACACGGATGTCAGCCTTCCTGACTTGCGTGGCCTCATCGACAGAGCGGACTCCGCGGGCAGGCTAAGCGGGGGAACCTCGGATTGTTCACTAATTCGCAAAATGGAATCCGGCGACATTGAACCCCTCGTACGAATCAGATGTTTGGCTTGTTCCCGGATCGCCGACGATCCGGAGGTCACTGGATGAGGAGCTTCAGAAGCAATTGACTGCCAATGGCGAGCGCCCTATTATCAGGCAGTCATTCGGCGCCGATCGTTCATGATTGACAGCACAATCTCGCACTACCGCATCGTTGCGAAGCTCGGTGGCGGGGGCATGGGCGTCGTTTACGACGCCGAAGATCTCAAGCTCCCGCGCCACGTGGCGCTGAAATTTCTACCTGATGAAATGGCCAAGGACCCGGCCTCGCTGGAACGCTTTCGGCGTGAGGCGTTCGCGGCCTCGGCGCTGAACCATCCCAACATTTGCACCATCTACGAGATTGACGAAGCCGAAGGCCGTCCGTTCATCGCGATGGAGTATCTGGACGGCGCGACCTTGAAGCACATCATCAACAACCAGCCGATGGCGGTCGAACAAGTTCTGGATCTCGGAATTCAGATCGCTGACGCGCTGGACGCGGCCCATGCCCTAGGCATCATTCATCGCGATATTAAGCCGGCGAACATCTTCATCACGCGCCGTGGCCACGTGAAGATTCTCGACTTCGGCCTGGCGAAGGTGACCGCACCAAAACGGCAAGCGGACATGGTCGGGGCTGCCGCCACCATGGCGGTCGCTGTGCCCGAGGAGCACCTGACAAGCCCCGGAACGACGATGGGCACGGCCGCCTATATGTCGCCGGAGCAGGCGTTGGGCAAAGAACTAGACCCTCGGAGCGATCTATTCTCGTTTGGCGCAGTGCTGTACGAGATGGCCACAGGGACAGTCCCGTTTCGCGGCGACACCAGCGCGGCGATCTTCGATGGCATCCTCAACAAGGCTCCCGCTCCGCCGCTGCGGATGAATCCCGATATTCCACCGAAGCTGGAGGACCTTATCCATCGGGCGTTGGAGAAAGATCCGCGGCTGCGTTATCAGACCGCGTCCGACATGCGGGCCGAGCTGCAGCGGCTGAAGCGCGATACCGACTCGGGACGCAGCGCAGCTGTCGCGGCGGTGTCGGGTGGTGTTGCACCTGCGGCTGCTCCGGTCAGCAGCGGCATCGCGACCACCGCCCGCACTCCAAAAAAAAAGTATTGGATAGCCGCGGCTGTTGCGGTAGTTCTGATCGCCGCCATCGCGGGATTCGTTTGGCACGGCTCAGGCCCGAAGAAGATTTCCTCAATGGCGGTGCTACCCTTCGTGAATGCCACCGCGGATGCCAACAATGAGTTCCTGAGCGACGGCCTGACCGAAGACCTGATCGGCACGCTCTCCCAGTTGCCGAACATGAAGGTGATGGCGCGTAGCACGGTCTTCCGCTTCAAGGGCAAGGAAGACGATCCGGCGAAAGTCGGCCAGTCGCTGAATGTGGACGCGGTGCTGACAGGAAGGATCACGCGTCTTGGCGACAATGTGAAGATCACTGCCGACCTGGTGAATGTCTCGGATGGAAGCGAGATCTGGGGCGCGCAGTATACTCGCAATGTGGCGGATGTTTCCACGTTACAGCAGGAGATCACCAACGACGTTGCGTCGAAGCTGCGCTCACGACTCACCGGTGAGCAGCAGAAACAAATGGCACAAAGCACGACGCAAAACGCTGAAGCCTATGAGTTCTACCTTAAGGGCCGCTACCTGCTGAACAAACGTGGGGTCGACAACATCAACAAGAGCATTGAACTCTTCAAACAGGCCATCGCCGCCGATCCCGGCTACGCACCCGCGTATGCCGGGCTCGCCAACGCCTACAACATCGCGCCTTCATGGACTGGGATGAGCGAGCGGGAAGGCTATGCGCAGTCTCTCCCAGCGGCGCACAAGGCTTTGGAATTGGACCCCCAGCTCGCCGATGCACACGCCGCACTGGGGTCGGCCCTGGTTAAGAATTTTCAATGGGCAGAAGCGGAAAAGGAATTTCAGCGTGCCCTGGAACTGGAACCTAATAACGCACAATTCCACTATATGTATGCGTTCTTGTACCTCGTAGCCATGGGGCAAACGGATGCGGCGCTGGGCGAATTCCGCAATGCTTTGCTGCTCGATCCGCTTTCCGGCATCATCAACACGAATTACGCGTACACCTTCAGCACAGCCCACCGTTACGACGAAGCAGTGCAGCAGTATCGTAAGACCTTGGAAATAGATCCCAGCTTCCTCACCGCTAACCGGAAGTTTGCTCAGACCTATGCGGCGATGGGCAAATGGGCCGAGGCCGATCAGAAATACCGCGCCTTTGCTAACGAGTATGGAAGCAAGAACCTTCCCGCGTCCAGCGCAACCGCGAAGGGCTTTGCCCAGTTGTACAGAGCCAACTTGACGGACATGAGCAAAACAGGCCAGGTCGGCGACATCCTGTGGGCTTTGTCGTATGCGGCGGAGGGAGATCGGGACCGGGCTATGGCGTGGTTGCTGAAGTCGGCGGCGAATCATGGCAGCGAGTTTCCCTACGAGATAAGAGATCCATTATTTGATTTCCTGCGCTTGGATCCGCGCTACATCAAGATGATGCATGACGTGGGATTGCCGCCGTAAGTTATTCCGATCTATATGCCGGACGGATGATTACCTGAACGCGTCACGAGGGGCTGGGCACAAGGAAGCGTAGGCGACTATATGTTCAAGTGGATTTGGTTCTGAATCGCCGAAAATTTGGAAGTTGGGGCGGCGCAAAGCGCGAAACCCTCTTTCGCATTCTTTCGCCCTTGCTGCGCAGGCTATAATGGCGCGCACCGATGGCCCTTACCTCTGGCACGAAACTTGGTCCTTACGAAATATTGTCTCCGCTAGGTGCGGGCGGCATGGGCGAGGTCTACCGTGCCCGCGACACCCGGTTGGGACGCGATGTGGCAGTCAAGGTTCTTCCTGAAGATCTCTCCAGCAATCCCGAGCTGAAACTGCGGCTGGATCGCGAAGCCAAGGCGATCTCCTCGCTGAATCACCCGCACATTTGCATTCTTCACGACGTCGGCTCGCAGAACGGCATGGATTTCCTGGTGATGGAGCACCTGGATGGCGAGACCCTTGCCGACCGGCTGCAAAAAGGTCCCCTGCCGCTGGACGAGGCGCTGCGCTTCGCAATTCAAATCGCCGATGCTCTGGACAAAGCGCACGCGCGCGGCGTGATCCATCGCGATCTGAAGCCCGCCAACATCATGCTGACCAAGTCCGGCGCCAAGCTGATGGACTTCGGCCTGGCCAAGCCCGCGGGTGGCCTGAGTGTGGCTGCAAACGCCGGCCCTTATACGCCGAGCACTCCCACGATGAACGTTGCCGCGCTCAGCGCCGATGCCTCGAGTTTGACGCAGAAGGGCACGGTGGTTGGCACGTTCCAGTACATGGCGCCGGAAGTGTTGCAAGGCACCGAGGCGGACGCGCAGTCGGACGTCTTCAGCTTCGGCTGCATGCTCTACGAGATGATTACCGGCCGCCGCGCCTTCGAGGGCAAGTCGCAGCTCAGCGTGCTGGGCGCCATCCTGGATCACGAGCCGGCACGCATCTCAGCATTGAACCCCGGCGCGCCACCGCGGCTGGATGAAACCGTGCATCGCTGCCTGGCGAAGAATCCCGAGCAACGCTACGGCTGTATCCACGACGTAAGAATTCAGTTGGAAGCTATCGCGCAGGCGGGCCCGCAAGCCCAGAGCTCCCAAGAGCGTCCAACCACGAGTTCCAAAATTCCCTGGCTGATCGCTGCCATCGCCGCTCTGATCGCCGTGACCTTGGCTGCGGCCTACTTGTTGCAGGCGCCCAAGTCGGCTTCGCTGGTGCAGTCGGCTATTCTGCCTCCGCCGGGAACATCGTTCGTGACTATGCTGCCATCCTCGGGACCGCCGGTGCTGTCGCCCGATGGGACGCGGCTGGCCTTCACCGCCCGCAATGAGAAAGGCAAAGTGCTACTGTACGTTCGAGCACTCACAGCATCGCTCCCACAAGCTTTGGAGGGCACCGACGATGCCATGTATCCGTTCTGGTCCGCCGATGGGAGCGAGCTGGGATTCTTCGCCGCCGGCAAGCTGAAGAAGATCGATGCCGGCGGAGGCCCTCCGCAGAATGTTTGCGACGTTAGCAATGCGCGCGGAGGGGCATGGAATCAGAACGGGACTATCCTGTTCACTCCAAGCACTTCGCAACCGATCCTGCGCGTATCGGCGGCAGGTGGGACGCCGGAACCGATCACCAAGCTGGATGCCGGGCGCAACGAAAACAGCCATCGCTGGCCCAGCTTCTTGCCCGATGGCAAGCACTTTCTCTACTGGGCGCGCAGCTCCAAGGGTCCGCACGAGGACCTGATCTACATCGGCGAGCTGGGATCGGCGAAGAGCAAAGTGTTGATGCAAAGCGATTCGGTCGCGACCTACGCCTCGGGTTATCTCTTGTTCCTCCGCGATCAGGCGCTGATGGCGCAACCCTTCAATCTGAAACGGCTGGAGCTGAGCGGCGATCCTGTGCTGGTCGCACAGCAGGTTGGATTCAATGGAGCCGTCGCGCACCCTTTGTTCACCGTGTCGCAGACCGGCGTTCTCGTCTATCAGTCGGGCAATTTGGACAACGGCTGGAACCTGCTCTGGCTGGGCCGTGACGGCAAACCCGTGGCTCCTTCTCCCCAGCCCGATCGCTATATTCTGCCGGCTCTTTCTCCCGATGGAAAACGCATGGCGGTGGGCATTTTCACTGGTACGCAGGGAGTTGGCGATCTCTGGATTTACGATCTGGCGCGCGGAACGAACACGCGTGTGACCTTCGGCCCCTCCAATAACGGCTCCCCTGTATGGTCGCCCGACGGCAATACCATCTACTACGGATCGAGCAGCAAAGGCATGTCTCACATTAGTGCGAAGGCTGCCGACGGCAGCGGTTCCGAGCGCGTCATACTGGAAACACCCAATGTGGTCGAGCAACCGGTGAGCATTTCTTCCGATGGGCGTTACCTCGCTTACCTGCGAAAGGATCTTGCCAAGGACGCCGGGCCTCACATCTGGGTACTTCCACTGTTTGGCGATGGCAAACCCTTTCCCATCGAGCAGGACACATGGACGGAAAGGGATGCTCAGATTTCGCCCGACGGCAAGTGGATGGCGTACGTGAGTAACGACTCAGGACGGAATCAGGTTTACATCACCCCATTTCCGGGCGGCGGCGCCAAGTGGGAGGTTTCCAAAGACGGCGGAAGCTGGCCAAGATGGCGCAGGGATGGGAAAGAGCTGTTCTATCTTGATAACTCTGACAGCATTGTCGCCGTCGACTTGACGGTGTCCGGCAAAGCGATTGACCTCGGAGTTCCGCATGTGCTGTTTCAGGCCATAGGAGTGCAGCGCGACTATGGACCGTTCGATGTCAGCGCCGACGGCAAGAAGTTCCTCATCAACAGCGGTAACATCGCGCAGGGCGGCGAACCGCTGACGCTGGTGCAGGACTGGCTGGCAGCGATGAAGAAATAATCCATACGTCGTTGCTTCTTGAACGTACCGAGTTTTCGCAACCCTTCAGCAGCTACAAACTCTTGCGCGGTCTGGTAAACGCATTTTAGGCGCGATGACCGTGGAGCAGCCAATTTATTGGCAATACAGAAGTGATCCAGTGATCCAGAAACGGGCCGTGAAGATGAATTCCCGGAAGGCGGCAGTGTTTACCTGCTTTGGCAGCGGCAGGCTATAATGGCGCGCACCAATGGCCCTTACCTCTGGCACGAAACTTGGTCCTTACGAAATATTGTCTCCGCTGGGTGCGGGTGGCATGGGCGAAGTGTATCGGGCGAAAGACAAACGGCTCGACCGGACCGTAGCCATCAAAGTTCTGCCTTCGCATCTTGCCTCGGACGCCGAATCGAAACAACGCATGGAGCGGGAGGCGAAGGCCATTTCGACGCTGCAACACGCGCATATTTGCACGCTTTACGACATTGGTTCGCAGGATGGGACCGACTTCCTGGTTATGGAATATCTCGAGGGCCAGACGCTTGCCGAGCGGCTGGAGAAAGGGCCGGTACCGCTGGATCAGGTCTTGAATATTGGGACAGAAATAGCAGACGCCCTGCAGAAAGCGCATCAGCAAGGCATTGTCCATCGTGATCTGAAGCCGGCCAACATCATGCTGACCAAGGCCGGCGCCAAGCTGATGGATTTCGGGCTGGCGAAACCGAATGTGTCGATCGTATCGCAGGCAATCGCCTCATTTACGCCTTCCACGCCGACGATGAATGTTCCCTCGCTCACCAAGGCTGCCACGCCGCTTACGCAGAAAGGTTCAATTGTCGGCACGTTTCAGTACATAGCTCCGGAAGTTTTGCAAGGAGCCGAAGCGGATGCGCGCAGTGACCTGTTCAGTTTCGGCTGCGTGCTCTACGAAATGGTTACCGGGCGACGCGCCTTCGACGGCAAATCGCAACTGAGCGTATTCACCGCCATTCTGGAGAAAGATCCGGAGCCCATTAGATCTAACCAGCCGCTCGCTCCGCCCATGCTCGATCTGGTGGTTCGGGGATGCCTGGTCAAAGATCCCGCCGAGCGCACGCAGTCGGCGCACGACATCGCCATGGAGTTGCGCTGGATGGCGTCGCTTCGCAGCACGCTGGCGATGCCGAATCCTCTCGCACCCCTGCGCGAAGCCGAGTTTCG
This sequence comes from uncultured Acidobacteriaceae bacterium, assembly GCA_963818905.1. Taxonomy (GTDB): domain Bacteria; phylum Acidobacteriota; class Terriglobia; order Terriglobales; family Acidobacteriaceae; genus Bog-257. The sequence continues at coordinate 111,442 of CAWFUE010000043.1, read as the reverse complement.
TGGTTCATAACCGCCGCGGCAATTGTTGTTGGCGTACTTGCGGGATTTCTGCTTCACCGCTCTGCACCGTCAGCCCCCAGCATTCGTGCGGTCATTAATCCTCCGCCAGACACGCACTTTCGGCTGACCTCCGACCTCGCCGGGCCGCCTGTACTTTCGCCCGACGGCGCGTATGTAGCGTTTACCGCGATTGGTGCCGACGGCAAGACCTCGTTGTGGGTGCGCTCCATGAATGGCGCCGATGCGCGCTCGCTGCCCGACACGAGCGAAGCTCTTTTCCCGTTCTGGTCGCCCGACAGTCGTTCGCTCGGCTTCTTTGCGAACGGCAACTTGAGGACCATCGAGTTGAACGGCAGCACGGCGCAGACGCTTTGTGATGCGCAACTCGGGCGCGGCGGCGCGTGGGCTCCCAATGGCACCATCGTATTCTCTCCCTCGCCCATCTCCGGATTGATGGAGATCAACGCCACTGGCGGCGCGGCCAAGCCGCTCCTCAAACTGGATACTTCGTTACACTCCTCACACCGCTGGCCGTTTTTTCTTCCTGATGGCAAGCATTTTCTCTACTTTGCCATGCATCATGACCCATCCAAGCTGTCCAACAACGCTGTCTACTACGCGTCGCTCGACGGGCGCGAGAATCGTCTGCTCCTTCATTCTCAGACCAACGCAATCTATGCCGCAGGGTTCCTTCTGTTCAGTCGCGGCGATCAGTTGATAGCGCAGCGCTTTAACCCGGCCAAGGGTGAGTTGAGCGGCGAGCAGCAGACCGTTTCGACCGGTGTGTTGACCGATGTTTCGACCTGGCACACCAGCGCTTCCGCCAGCGACAACGGGCTGCTGGTCTTTGGCAGCGGCACTTCCGGCGGCGTTCAACTCTGTGGATGGACCGCAGCGGAAAAGAGGTGGGCGTTGCGGCCGACAATCTGCAGAACCTGCAGTATGCCCGGCTGTCGCCTGAAGGAAACCGCGTTTCCCTCACCATCGATTCCGGTATGAATGATCTCTGGTCGCTCGATCTTGCGCGTGGCGTCCGAACCCGGCTCACCTTCGGCCCGACCGGGAATACGTTTTCCGTCTGGTCTCCGGACGGCAAGTGGATCGCGTATAGCTCCTTGCGCGCAACTGGCGGTGGAATTTACCGCAGGCGCTCCGACGGAACGGGCGCGGAAGAATTATTGGTCCCCGACAACGGCGGGATTGTTTTTGCTCCCACCGATTGGTCGCGCGATGGCAAGACCCTGTTTTATTCGCCTAATATTTTCACCCAGAAAGAGGATGGGATATGGGCTGTGTCCGTCGAGGGAGAGCGAAAACCGCGCAAAGTCCTGGACCACGGAACCAACGCGACCCTTTCACCCGATGGTCGCTGGTTAGCGTATAACTCAAACGAATCAGGTCGAGTCGAAGTCTATGTGCAGGCCTACGGCGGCGGCCAAGGCAAATGGCAGGTCTCATCCAGTGGTGGACAAGTGCCGCAGTGGAGTGCAGACGGCAAAGAGCTTTTTTACTTCGACGCCAACCAATCGCTTCTCGCTGTCCCGGTCAAGGAAGCTGGCAGCGCGCTCGAATTCGGCGCTCCGCAAACCATCGTGAAGCAGTGGACGATTCTGACCCTACCCTTCTACAGCGTCTACTCACGACGGCAAACGAGTTCTGATGGAACGGGTCACGCAGCAGGTCAACCTGCCAGTCACGGTCATTACCAACTTCACCGATGGCCTAAGAAATAATTAACAGCATAGTGTCCGGCCGCAACTCTCGGCCTGAGCACTCGGGAACAGGTCTCCTCGCTTGCGCCCGAAGACTCAGCGTCATTGAATTTGCTCGTTTTCGTCGGCTTTGCTGGATAACGGCTAATCCGCAAAATTGGGCTGTTCGGAGTCAACTTGACGAGAAACGGCCTACTCGTTGAAGCGGTCGTCGTTGTCCCCAAGTCCGCTTCGAGGAAGTTGCAGGTTCAGGTCTGCTTGTTGCTCTGGTCTCCGCGAAGCCGGTTTCTGCCCAATGTGAAAAGCGAATGCTTCGCACCGACCGCCATCCCAGCCACGAACGCACGCCGCTTCCTGGCACTACTGCGTCGACCCCGCCATGTTTCTGCTGCGTTGTCACCACCTGGCTGTCCGGCGCCCCTCAGGTACTTCGTTCTTCCCAACTGGTGAAACCCAGCCGCCGCATGAAGAGAGCCGTGAATCAGCGGCAACCCTGTGACCGCGGTCCTTGACATCCGCGAGTGTATTCACAATTCTGAAGCAGCCACCTTATGCGAGAGCGAAGAGGACGGAAAGTAAGAATCGATTTGAATAGCACAGACCTTAGGCTGATCAAACCAGGACTAGATCTGACGGCGAAACGCCTGCGAGCGGCTCTCAACGAGCAAGGCTTGCAGCCCGGGCGAGGGTACAACAAACAGTTTGCGAGGAAGATCCGTAACTTGCATCGCACTTTGGCTCGGAACAACGAAGGGGCGACGTTTTATTTCGACGCTACCCAGATTTCCGTCCTCGTATTTGCGTTGTCAGAAACTCGCCGAAAGCTGCTGACGGCCAAAACCGAACGAAGCAGAAAAAAGAAACGCCCGCTCATCCAGGAACTTGAAGAGTCGTCGGAGAAGCTGGTGAAGGTTCGGAAATGCGCTGAGAGGGCGGCCATTAAGGAATCAGGCAAAACAACAAATGGCAAGCGACGGCAAAGATGGAAGACATTTAAGGTGTGGCTGTCCTCTGCCATTCGGCCAAAGACTCAGATGCCCAAGCATGCTCAAAGGCCGGGGGTGCTTTGTGAAGGAGGTATCGAAGAGACGGAGCTTGCGACCAAGAATCCCGAGCGGCTGAGGTCGCATCGTTTTCGTGAGATCACACGGGAAGTAATCGCCAGATGCACTACTCTCCAGCTATCCGAAGCCGCGTTGGGGGACCTGGTCAGGCGGATGAAGAGCGCTTTACAGCGCTCGCCTGTGCATCACGGACTGGATCTTGATGAGGCCGTTAATCATCCCGAGAACGCGCAAGAGTTCATCCTCGACTTTATCCGGAAGAAAACTCCACACAAAGCCAGTATCAAGCTTGAGTACGCGGACCTTTCCACGCAGCAGTCAACGAGGGCCGATAAATTTCAGCGGGCATCGGTTGTAAAGCCGGACGAAGGTGATGCTGCGATCTCCGGTAAGGGGACGGCCAATTCAATCGTGCAGGACACGAAGGCTCCCGCTGAGAAGCAGTTCCAGCCTGAGTCTTTGGCGGAATCGCCGAGATGCGAACGACGTAGTAGTGCCGAAGGGGTACCAAGCGACCGAGACAGAAACACTACGTCCGCTGCCGGCGAGACGCATCAGCCTTCTCAACAGCCGCAGGAGACCAAGGAGGAGCCGCCCCGGCGCTTGGCTGACAAGACAAAATTGAAAGCGGCAGCCCAGGAAGTCGCCACTTGGCTGATGCGATATGTGGACCGTCACGATTGGAATAGCTTCATCTCGGAAGTGAGAGAGGCGAATCTGGAGTCTGGCTTGCCTGAAGACTTGAAAAGGGTGGGTCCGTTTTACGGATTCCACACTCTGTTCGAAGACCACTACCGGAGCGTCGAATTGCTCGAACCTGACCAAACTTATCGCCGGGAGGCACTGATGGAGCGCTTCGTTAATTGTCTAACGGCAGTTTATCCCCATCCTGATGACATTTCCGAGGTATTGACGGAGGGTCTGCGCCTTGCTTGGAAGAGCACCGAACCCAAGACATGGGCGCTCGCACAAATAACGGCGAGAGGAGGCGGATATATATCGGAGTAATATAGCTATCGATGTCCATATCATTGCTTGATCTCTATGTGTTGTCGTTGTTAGACCGTGGGTTGGATACTCCCTATTCGCTGCAACGGCAGGGAGGGCTATCTCTGGGCGCTAGCACGCCCGCTCTCCGACGGCTTACGGAAACCCGGATGGTCAAGCGCACAGAAGAAAAAGGCGCTACAAATCGACCGCGGCATGTCTACACGTTGACGGCGTCAGGCCGGGAACTTGCCCGGAACGCCTGGCGCGAATACTTCCAGGCGGGGCGGCTTCCTTCGGACTTGGATAGCATTCTCCGTTTGTCTGATATGGCAGCGCATTACGGAGCGAGTGCCACGGAGGTCGCACAGTTTCTTAAGACCGCGTCTGAGCGAACAGCTGCCTCGGCGCGCCGAGCCGCGGCCGCCGACGCGGATAATGGGCTTCTGTACCTTTCTATGCGATCAAGATGCGAGGCCGCTCGTCTCAAAGCGGAGAGCGCAGTTCTCGGTCAAATGGCGGCGGAGATATCGACGGCACGGTCGCGTCTACTGAGGTCACGAAAGAAATCGCAAAGCACAAGTGGAGTAACGCAGAAGAGCTAAGAGAAGCAGGGCTGCGTTGCCTTGAAGATTGGAGAGGCACTTCCCGGTGGCCCAAAAGGCTCAGCGAGCGTTTTGAGGAATCTGCTCAACTAACGGTGCCGCTCATAGACCGGGCACGTGCCCGGCGTTCCTGGCACCGCTCCTCGGCACAACTCGACAACTCTGACCGGATGTGTGGCCATTCTGCCGGTCCATTGTACTTTCGTAATCTTTGCCCGCAACGCAGGCTACTTTAGAGTTAGTTCACAGGCCACGCTCACGGTGACGCGTGTGACGCGGCGCGAGCAACAGTTTGGCAGTTGATCGGGTGTACTCGCAAGTTGCACTTTGCGACGTGAGCGTCGTCACCGCGCTGGGGGAGGCGTTGCGTCTAACATTCAACCCCCGGCTACTGCCGGGCAAGGAGGCTGCCGAGTTGATTGGCACTGCTTCTTGTTTTTACAAGGTCACCGGAGGGGTGACCCGGTGAGTAGTTCACCGGAAACAGCAGGACATCAGCGGCGATGCCGTGATGTTTCTGCGCACCAGGAACGGGTCGAGAAGCTCTTGTACGACCGGAAGAGCGCGGCGTACGCGCTTTCGATGAGCGTACGCTCGGTTGATTACTTCCTCAGCCGAGGCGTTTTTCGCACCCGCAGGATCGGTAAGAAGGTTCTCATACCTGCCAGCGAACTCAAACGGTTCGCTGCCGCCGATCATTTCGGCCCCATCAAGTCGCGGGCCCATAAGAAGTTCTAGACACCTGCGGACTGGCAGTATACGCTAGTCCGCAGGACTAGCAAATGCCGCGCAAAGAGATCCCTAAAGCTACAGGCGTCTTCGAAAAAGTCCCCGGCTCCGGTGTCTGGTGGATCCGATACCGCGATCAAGGCCAGCTCCATCGTGAAAAGATCGGTCGGCGGCAGGATGCCATTGACCTTTACAAACTCCGCAAGGCCGAGATTCTGCGCGGTCGCAAGCTGCCGGCAAATGTTCGACGGGCCGAAGTGAAGTTCAAAGACTTGGCCGAGGCTGCACTGGAATACTCCCAGCATCATCACGGCGACAAGCGCAACGTGAAGTCCAGGATCAACCAGATCCTGCCTGATTTCGGAGAACGCATCGCCACCGCGATCAAGCCGGCCGAAATCGATGCGTGGATCTCGGAGCACACCAAAACAGCCGGCACTGCCAACCGCTATCGCGCGGTTTTCTCCCTCATTTACCGGGAAGCGGTGCGTAACGGTCGGGTGGAGAGCAATCCCGCGCGGCTGGTCCGGCAGCGAAAAGAATCGAGCGGTCGCATCCGTTACTTGCTAGACGAAGAAGAGGACCGCCTCTGCAAAGCGATCGACCAGCTATTTCCTGAGCACATGCCCGAATTGACGATCGCCGTTGGCACCGGCATGCGAAAAAGCGAGCAGTACGGGCTCGTCTGGAAGCGGGTTGATTTCAAGAGAAAGGAAGTTCATTTACCCAAGACTAAGAACGGCGAACCTCGGGACGTACCCATGAGCGCAGCCGTGTTCGCCGCCTTTCAGCGCATCAAGCCGCTGAATGCCAAGGCTCCGGATCGCGTCTTCGCGATCGTGGATCCGCGTGAATGGTTTGAGGCTGCCAGGAAGAAGTCCAAACTCGAGGACTTCCGCTGGCACGACTGTCGTCACACATTTTGCTCGCGACTAGCCATGGCGGGTGTACCGCTGAAAACCATCCAGATACTCGCCGGTCACAAGACGATCGCCATCACAGCCCGCTACGCTCATCTGGCGCCGAACACGTTACACGCTGCAGTGGTGCGCTGGCAAAACAGTACACCACCCCCAATCCCGAGGCCCTGATGCAGGCCAAGCAGCAAGGCAACATCTCCCTGCAACCCGGAGGGAACGGAACCGTGAGCCTGGTGATCAAGAACTACGTGAAGCCGAATGATTCGATGACGCTGACGATTGACGGGCAGACAAAGTCGCCTGTCAGTGTGCAGGTCGCGTCCTACCTCAGTGACCCGAAGGATGCCGTCACGATCTCGGCAAACTTCGCTCGGCTGCCGGACGGCACCAACCACGTAGCGAACACAACCGTTAACGGCGTGAGCAAACAGCTCACGGTCAACGATCAGAATTCCAACTATCAACCGAAGTGACACAGCAAGTGCTGGCGAGTTGCGGGAGAGGCAGCCGTAAGGCAGGCCGCCTCTCTTCTCTCACTGAGGTGAAAACGTTAGCTTCGCTTCTCATCTGAACCGCCCAGCACACCTCTCTTTGCCAGGATATTAGTTAAACATCCTGGCGCGGGGTTCGCCGGGCTCAGTGCATCCCAAGAGATGCGACAAAGACAAATAGAAGCACGACCAATGTTAGCTCCGTGGAACCTACGAAGAGTTCTGCATGCCGACGTTATGGCGGATGCTGATTGAAAAGCGAGCGAACCCTTCCATGTTAAGGCGCCGATGGCGGTCTAGATAACTATAGGTTCCGGCATAATACGCTTCCAGTCTTCAACGTTCGCATGCTGAGGACACAAGGTTTTTTCCCTACCCATGAGTAGTTTTGGCAGTCGTGTGAAGGCAGAGGCCCTCCTACTATGGACCTAGCCGAGAGGCCTCTTAACGGCACTTCCAACGTCAGCGTTGAAGCCTTCTACGAGAGTCGCTACCAGAAATGGAGTTCGACCTCACTTTACGGTGGCGTCTCCATTCCTTTGGGCAGCAAAGTCGCGTTAGACGCCTACTATGAACACGAGAACAATACCGGACAGGCCCTCAATCAAGGGGTGAACGCGCTCGGTCTTGTCCTCAACCTCTACTTTTCCCTGCACTAAGACGGCGCTGGGAAACTCCGTCTCCGATCGCCAAGAACGGATCTGCGCTGCCTGCCTGGTTCCCGGCGGCTCTTCGGATAAATCTTGTACCTCTCACATCTCCGGCCGCTTTTCTGCATCTCATAGCGTCAGGCCGCGTTGAGCGGGTGATAATCGGCCCACGTTTTTAGACCGTTGATAGGGCCTTCCCGCACCGACTGACACTGCACGGAATAATATCCACAAACGCGACCGCTATATTCCCGGGCTAATCGGCTTCGGCAAGTCCAAGCTGCTGAGGACAATATGACCTCGCGGACCGCTATTCAGCGACGGTTGTCGGCCCCAATTCTCGTTCTTTCCGCCGTGCTCGTTTCGGCAACTGTCGCCACCCCTGCAGCATGTGCACAATCCACCGATGACGTGCACATCGTCCCAAGCAGCAGGCCAGGTGGCGACGAAGCTTCCGCTACTTCGCCCGAACTGAATCTGCATACAAGACCTCTTCGCAAGGACGTGGACCTGGTGCTGGTTCCCGTCACCGTGACGGATACCATGAACCGACCCGTTATCAACCTGACGCGACAGGACTTCTCGTTGTATGAGAACTCGGTGCAACAAGAAATCCGTTTTTTGTCGCATGAGGACGCCCCCATGTCCATTGCCTTCGTCCTCGACTGCAGCGCCAGTATGAAGAACAAGATCGAGTATGAGTATCAAGCGCTGCGGGAGTTCTTCAACAATGCGAAGTCCGAGGACGAATATTTTGGCGTGACGGTTTCCGACAAGCCGCAGCTCATCGCCACTGCTTCCGATTCGATCGAGACCTTGCAAGCCCGTCTCGGCTCCGCATCTCCCCGTGGTCGCACCGCCTTGTTCGACGCTATTTATCTGGCAATATCAAAGCTGCGCGATTCCCGTTATCAACGGCGTGCCGTGCTGATCATCTCCGATGGCGGCGACAACACCAGCCGATATACACGAGGGGAGATCAAGAAGGTGATCGAAGAGGCCGACGTCCTTACCTACGCCATTGGCATCTTTGATGAAGAACCTATTCCCTTGCTGAAGTCCATTGAAGAGCGGATGGGACGCAATTGGCTGAGTGAGCTCACCGATTCCAGCGGGGGAAGAACGATTGCTGCGGACGATCGGCGGAAAATCCCGGAGATCGCCGGTATTATCAGCCGCGAACTCCGCAACCAATATGTGCTTGGCTACCGGCCCACGAATTCGGCGGGAGAAGGCCACTGGCGAAAGATCACGGTCAAAGTTGCGCCTGCGTCTGCCTCTATGCAGCTCCAGGTCCATTATCGCGAGGGTTATCGCATGCCAACAGAGTGAGCCCGAGACTTGAACCAGCCCGCCTGTTCAGTCTAACTATTGAAAGCTGGAGCTTCGCGGTTTGCTCCGGTACTAACGAGGTCTACGGCTCCCAAGCCAAGCAGAGATCCTGACGATTTCGCCGCGGCGAGAGCTACTGTATTCCGGACAGGAAGAGAGTCGTCGCGCGGGCACTCACTGAACGGTTCTCGACTTACATCGCAAGTGGTCTGGGAACAACTTAGACAAACATGGGCAAGAAACTAGAACAACTTCGGTCCGCCTGCGGAATCATCAAGAACACTCCAGTTGTTGCCGGGCGCACTACGAACACGCCGCAGTACGCTGACCTGAGTACTGAGCAGTCGGCGCGGGGAGAAAAATTTCGCCGAGCGGAGGCCAAGCACCTAGAGGACGTTAGCAACGCGGAGGAACTCGCAGGCACTGATGCGAACCATCAATCCCACCAGAAGAAACAGCGTCCACCCTCTGCCAGCTCCTCGGCGAACTTGGCAACCTCGTGCGGATCTTTGGCGGAGACCTGCATGTCGGGACAGAACTCGGCAATCCGTGCGGCGAGGTTTTCGCTGTTTTGGATCGGCCGCGCAAAACCCAGATCCATGAAATCGAAGCCCACGCCGATCACGGTCAGCGGGTGCGTGCGACGGGTCTCGGCGCACCAGTTCACAATATCGCGTGTGTCATGGCCATAGTTGGCGGCATTGGTGCCGCAGGCGGCAATCGCGGCCAGCGGTTCGTTCAGCGGGAACAGCAGCAGCCGCTGCAATGACCCTTCCGCCAGCCCGGTATAGACCAGCGTATAGCCGTTGCCTGCCACCTCAGCCTGCAGCCGTTGCAGCAATTGCAGAGGAACCTTCTCTCCCGCGGCCTCGGCCGGCGACTCTCCATAATGTGCCGACAACGCCTTGTCGAGCGACGACGTGTAGTGAAGGACGCCCTTTCGTCGTTTCCACGCAGTTGGCTTGGCGCGCAGGATCGCGGCGATGCGCGCCGCCTCCGCCTTGAACTTCTCGTCGCCCAGCCCGCCGCATTGTTTCAGCGCCTCCCGTACATGCTCGTAGACGAATTCGTGGCTCTCTTCGGCGACTCCAGCGTGCGTGTGGAGGGCGTAGTAAACCTCTCTGGATGCGAAGTGCTTGGCGAATTCCAGCACACTCGACGGACCTTTTAGATCTTTCGCCGCCGGGATCTCGCGAACGACTCGTGTTCCAACCAGTTTCAGAAATTCCGATGATTTTTGATGCTTCCGCGCCGCCGTCTCGACCACCTCCGCCGGCACCGTGGCATGCACGTCAGCGCCGTTGTCGAGCATGAGCTTCAGTATTTCCTTAGGCTTCGGCAACCGGAACGCCAGCAACAAGGCCGGCGCCGTTTTGCGCGGTTGGTTGGGGCTGAGACCGTGCTCGATCAGAGTGCCTATGATCTCCGCCTTGGGTTTTGCAAACGCGCAGGTCCAGAGATCGCCGCCATCGTTGCGCGTGGCATGGATATTGGCGCCCGCCGCACACAGCATCTTGACTACTTCCACATGGCCTGCCGCGGCGGCGAGCATCAGCGGCGTCTGGCCCTGCTCGTCGCGCTGCTCCCGATCGGCGCCAGCTTCCAGCAGCGCCCTTACGCGATAGACCGTGCCGGTGGCCGCCGCCTCCAGCAGCGTCAATTCACCGGCTGCGTCGCGTTGTTCATAGGCCTTCTCGAGATAGGCGACGACGCGTTTGAACTTGGCTTCCTTCGCGTAGGTCAACGCGGTCCGGCCCTTTTTGTCTTTGGCGCCCAGGTCCGCGCCCCCCTGCACCAGCAGCTTGACCGCATCGAGATTGGATGACGTAGCGGCGATCATGAGCGGCGTGACGTACGCGGCGTAATCCGTGCCGGGATTCACCAGCGGCATCGACGCGATGGCCTCACTCAGCGCCCTGAGCGTTGCAATCTGACGCAGCGCGGGATCGGCATCCGGCTGCACCGGCACAGCTGCTTTTGCAGCCTCCTGGGCCAGGGCGAGCCGTCTTCCCAGCGCCACGCCGCGCTCGTGGGCCCCGTCGAAAAAGGGTCCGTGTAGATGGGCCGTGGCCTCAGCCTTGGCGTTAGGATCGGCTCCGGCTTTCAGCAGCGCCCGCATCGCCGCCGTACTGCCCCGCGCGGCTGCAAAGGTAAGTAGCGGCCACCCGTTCCAAGGGTAAGTGGCAGAGGTGAGCAGCGGCGACCCGCTACCGTCGTCGCGCGGACAGTTCAGGCGTGTGTTGGGGCTCATACCGGCGGCCAGCAGCAACTCCACAACTTCGGAATTATCTTGCCGCACCGCCGCGATGAGGGACCGGTGATACTCGTCCGCATTGCTGTCCGCGAGCGGAGCACGCTCGATCGCCGAGCGGACGGCGGCAGTGTCGCCGGCGTTGACCGCATCCGACAACGAGAATCGCTCCGCGGCAAGTAGCAGCTTGACGATCTCAGCGTCATCCTCTTGCACCGCATGGGCCAGTGCTTTGCGATAATCGTTCACATCGCTTTGCGCGAGTCGCGCCGGATCAAGGTTGTGCTGGATTGACGCAAAGTTGCGGGCGACGACGGCGTCGAAGAGGCTGAATCGTTCAATCGGCTGCGTCTGGCTGTGCTCTCGCAGCAAAGCTGCTATCTTGACCTGCCCCTCGGCGAACATGCGCCCGCTGATTGATTTGTCCTTGCTCTTGGCGGCGCGGAGTCCGACGGTGAGTGCCTCGGCCAGCAGGGTCTCACCGCTCCGGCCTTTGGCGAAGATGTCCGCCCCTTGCTCCAGCGCAAGGCTTGCCCACTCGGGTTTGTGATTCAGCATGGCGGTGGCCAGTGCGTGCGTCGGGTTCGGGGAAGGCGGTGGCGGAAACGACACGACAGATCTCCCGGAACGAACAAAGGCTAAGGGCCCGTGTTGATGACATGGCAGTTCGCCGAACGGGTGCGCCCCATATCGCCCGATCTTGGCGAAGGGCAAATTGTCAGTCGAGTCCACAATATGGGCGCTTGCCAGAGGCAGTCAATATGTTCTGGAACTACTGTTTTGCTGGCGGCTAGGTCAACCATCATTGGCCAGAAACCGGCTTCTGGGAGATTTCTCCTCATAAGTCGGCCAGCATCCGGTGACGGCACGTCACGTCAACTTTGTGCGATTGCCGTTCGAACGCACCTCGGGAATGTCGACCCCTGCGAGTTGGGCATTCAGGCGGGTCTGCCTACGGCGAAGGGCCGCTCGGGCCTCGACGAAGTCCTTGCCGGCGGGCTCGGAGCGGTTATGTCCAGCTTCCTTCCAAAACACCGCGAAACGGCCCTCTTTGTGGGTCTCCTCACGTCCCTTGACCAGGACAGAATCGGGTTTGGGGCGACCCTTCTGATCAATGGCCAATCGGCACCAGCACCACTTGCCTTTGACCTTGACGGCATTCATCAGACGAACGGATTTCTCAGTTTTAGCCATGCGATTGTTCCGGCCTCTGCCCGGAATCACGCGAGAAGGGCTAACACGAGAGCTAACAAATATGTACTTTATTTATTATCAGTAGTTTAGAAAACAATGGCGGAGAGACAGGGATTCGAACCCTGGGTACCCTTTCGAGTACACACGCTTTCCAAGCGTGCGCCTTCAGCCACTCGGCCATCTCTCCGTTCGGGAAGGGTCTGCGGGGCGCGCCGCAGCTACGGCGCAATCCATTCTAACGTAATTGTCAGCTGGAATGAGGAACGGTGGCGAGTTTCGCGCTCGCCACCAGCCTTAGCTACTCGTCTTCCTTCAATTGCTGCGCCAGATAGTTGGCGATGCCCATCTCGCCAATGGCGTGCAGTTGCGCCTCCAGCCAATCGATGTGATGCTCTTCATCGGTAAGGATTTTCTCGGCCAACTCGCGCGACGCGTTATCGCCCTGGGCAACGCACAAACGAATGCCGTCGTTCAGTCGCTTCACGGCGTCGTACTCGAGCTGAACGTCATTCTTGAACTGCTGCTCGACGGTCTGGCCAATGTTGATCTTGAAGTAGTCAGTCATGTTGGGAGTGCCGTCGAGATAGAGAATGCGCTCGATGCACTTCTCGGCGTGGACCATCTCTTCGATCGATTCTTTGCGGATGAGCTTTGCCAGGCGCTCGTAGCCCCAGTTTTCGCACATTTCGGCGTGAAGGAAGTACTGATTAATGGCCGTGAGTTCCGCTTTCAATACCTGATTGAGAAATGCAATAACCTTAGGATCACCTTTCATTTCGCCTCGCAAATTAGCAATTAGCAATTAGCAACCAGCAATTAGCAAATCTCGAAACTCAATCGCTAAGTGCTAAATGCTAAATGCTAAGGACTAAATACCAACGGCTAAGTGCTGCGTTCATTGGAATGACGCAATCGCCGCGCCCTCATCTTCCTCAACTTCAAAAATCGTATAGAGCTTGGTGATCTGCAGCAAGTTATGGACGTTCTTGCTGAGGTGCATCAACTTCAACTTGCCGCCACGATTGCGCACCGAGGTGTAGCAGCTCATCAGTTCACCAACGCCGGCGCTGTCGATGTGACGAACGTCGTGCAGATTCAGCAGGATGTTTTGATAGCCTTGATTAATCAGTTCACCAATAACGTTGCGCAAAACGTTGGTTCCCTCTCCGAGACGCAGCTCACCGATGGTGTCGACAATGACCACCTCGCCAATCATACGGGTGCTGGTGTTAATGCCCACAGCTCGCCCCTGCTAACCAAATTTTTAAGGTACTGGCCGGCGCTCACCGGTCTAGCGTTCTTATCCTACAACGCAGGGCTGTGGGATGAGAAACAAAAAGCGGCTAAGAATGCCGCTTTTCGCAATTCGCCCCTCGCATTTCGTCCTCGGGGTAACAGGATCATCTATTGGAACTTGAATATCGCCACCAGAAAGAAAACGGCCTCAGCGGCGGCGAGAGAGATCCATATCTTGCGGCGAAAGCGGCTGCGCCCAATATCGCGGACCAGTTGAAAGCGCGCCTGCAACAGCACTGGATCGACGGGAGCCGCATCAGGAACCGATGCAGTCGCAGCGTCCTCAACACCCATGCTGGCTATCGCAGGCTGGGCTGCGTCGGGATGAAATACCTTGGGCCCGGAGATCAGATTGGACCAGTCCAGGATCTGGAGGCTCGATTCGGCTCCGAATGCAGGCACAGGATGCGAGGTCAACTGCAAAGCCGGCAGATGCTCCGGAGCAATGCGGTCGCGAAGGTTCTGCAACAGAGAATTCAGCCAGCCATGGCTCAACTCGTCGCCCAGCAACTCGCCCACGTCGACCGGCCGTGACTCCAATTGCAGTGGCGGCAGCCGCTCAGGAGAAACCACGTCCGCGAGATTGGTAAAGATGGTGCGATACCAAGGCATCTGAAGCATATCGCCTTCAAGCATGCCAACGTCGACGGGCTTGGACGTGAGCTCGAGGGGCGGTAGGCGTTCGGGAGCAAAGCGATCGGCAAAATTGATCAGCAGGGAACGCCACAGCGAGCGGTTTAGTTCTTCCGGAGGTGAGAAATCGAGATCAAACATCCAAATATTCGCCTATTCAACTGAAACAGCAGATCCCTCGTGGGCTAAAGCCCACTCGGGATGACAAGAAATAAGCCCCTCAACGGCACGACTGAAGTCGTGCCCTGATACAAAGCTCGCCCCGACAAGAAACCTCGCCCCGATACAAACCTCGACACTGAAAGTCTTTCGACTCGTCTGCGAAGTCGTGTCCTGATACAAAGCTTCCGTGTGGAAGTCTTGGCAGGCTACAAAAGCCGTGCCCTCCCAACTTCAATTCCAAACCACTAGCTTCTCACAATTCACACCGATTGCGCCATTCCTGCACCAGCAACGGCACCCCGCACCAGATAATGCTGCTCTGGTACAGCGAATCCAGCCTCGGTGAAGGTCTCTTTGATCAGGCGGTTTGTGTCGAAATAAACCTGCCAGTAGTTCTTATTGTTGCAATAGGGACGCACCGCGAGCACCGGCCCGGCCAGGTTGAAAGTCAGGATTTCCACATCCGGAGCCGGATTGGTTAACACGTTCGGGATGCCGGCGAGTGCCTTCTTGAGCAGGGCCATCGCAGCGTGGACGTCAACTCCATGTGCCAGTTGCGCCGTCAACTCGACCCTGCGGTACGGATTGGTGGAGAAGTTCTGGATCACGTCGCCGAAAATTTTCGAGTTTCCAATGATGTTGCGAACGTTGTCGGGCGTATCGATGGAACTGGCGAACAATCCGACTTCGTGCACCGTGCCCGTAACTCCGTCGGCGGTTACAAAGTCGCCGACCTTCAGCGGCTGGAGGATCACCAGGAAAACTCCCGCGGCGAAGTTGGCGAGCAGCCCGCTCCACGCCATGCCGATAGCGACACCGGCGGCGGCGATCAGGGCAGCCAGGCTCGTCGTCTGCACCCCGAAGAAGCCGAGGAGGGCGATCACCAGGATTATGTTCAGCAGTGCCCCAACCGCGTTCTGAATGTAGCGGATGAGCGTAGGATCGATCTTCTGCCGGGTCATGGCGCCGCCGATCATGCGTAGCGCCAGGCCGATCAGCCAGCGGCCCACAATCCACAGCGCGATAGCTTCGATGACGCGTATGCCGAGAGCAACCGCCAACGTCCAACCCGATTGCACCATTTCGTTCACTTTGGTTCCCATGACTTTTTCCCTCCTGAAAACCGAAATCGCTGCATAGGGCCAATCGACTGCGAGGCGCGCGGCCAGAACATCGTCGCTCCGGTCAATTAGACTATGGGTATGGCCAATGGGCAATAGGCGCTGGCGATTCGTCGAACGGCGCGAATCCTGTGGCGATAAGCGACATCCAAACACACAGTCATCGAAATGTAACGTTCTCCCCGCCCCATTTTCTGAACCGGCTTGGCGATCCCGGATGTTACTGGTTGCAAGTGTTTTGTTGACTTCCATCCGACGCTACGCGTGGTATTCTGTGACCTGGAGTGGGCCGTCGGAGGCGGCGCGTGGAACATCCGCGCCTGGACAATTAATTTTCCCCGGAGCAGAACGTTTGCTCTGAATGACAAAGGCGGTATTAGTGACGCAGCGCGAGAAATTCGAGACCAAGAAACTCCCCATGATGCCGATCCGTGACGTCGTCATCTTCCCCTTTATGATGACGCCCTTCGTGGTTGGCCGGGAGTCCAGCGTCCGCGCATTGGAAGAGGCGCTGGCCGGCGATAAGAAGATCTTTCTCGCCACGCAGCACGATGCCTCGATCGACGAGCCCAAACCCAACGAGATCTACCAGGTCGGCACCATCGTCAACATTGTCCAGAGCCTCAAGCTGCCAGACGGCAACATCAAAGTCCTGGTCGAAGGACTGGAACGCGGCAAGGTGCTGCAGGTGATCGACACCGACGGCTACTTTGAAGCCACCGTACGCACCGCGAAATATTTCGCTGATCCCAGCCCGCAGATCGAAACCGCGATGCAGCGCGTGACCGGGCTCTTCGAGCAATACGTAAAGCTCTGCCAATCGCTGAATTACGAGACGATGATTGCGGCCGTCCGCAACGACGATCCTTCCAAGCTGACCGACACCATCGCTGCCAATCTGCAGCTTTCGATCGAGGAAAAGCAGGAATTGCTGGAGATCTTCGATCCGGCCGAGCGCCTGAACCGCATTGGCGACGTGCTGGATGTCGAGATCGAGAAGCTGAACATGGATCGCACCATCCAGTCGCGGGTGAAGCGGCAGATGGAGCGGGCGCAGAAAGAGTACTACCTCAACGAGAAGATCAAGGCGATCCAGAAAGAGCTGGGACGCGGCGAAAAGAGCGAGTTCGACGAGTTGAAGAAGAAAGTCGACGGCGCCGGTATGCCGCGCGAAGTGCACGAGAAGGCGCTGCAGGAACTGAAGAAACTGGAAGCTATGCCGCCGATGTCGGCGGAATCGACAGTTTCCCGCAATTATCTGGACTGGCTGCTGGCGGTTCCGTGGAAGAAGCGCTCGAAAGAAATCCGCAACATCGATGTGGCCGAGAAGACGCTCAACGAAGATCACTATGGGCTGGAGAAGATCAAGGAGCGCATCCTCGAATTCCTCGCCGTCCGGCAGTTGGTAAAGAATCCCAAGGGTTCGATTCTCTGTTTCGTAGGACCCCCGGGAGTCGGCAAGACCTCGCTCGGAATGAGCATCGCGAAAGCCACGGGCCGCAAGTTCGTTCGCATGTCGCTGGGCGGCGTGCGCGACGAAGCCGAAGTGCGCGGACATCGTCGCACTTACATTGGCGCCTTGCCCGGCCAAATCATCCAGATGATGAAGAAGGCCGGCACGAAGAATCCGGTCTTCATGCTCGATGAAGTCGACAAGATGTCGATGGACTTCCGCGGCGATCCGTCGGCAGCGCTGCTGGAAGTGCTCGATCCCGAACAAAACTTTATGTTCGTCGATCACTACCTCGACGTTGAATACGATCTGTCGCAGGTGTTCTTCATCGCCACGGCAAACGTCCTGCACACCATTCCACCCGCTTTGCAGGACCGCATGGAAGTTCTGCGGCTGCACGGTTATACCGAGCCGGAAAAGGTGGAGATCGCCAAGCAGTACCTGGTGAAGAAGCAACGACAACAGACTGGCTTGACGGAAGAAAATCTCATCTTCACCGACGAAGGCCTCACCACCATCATCCGTAGCTACACGCGCGAAGCCGGCGTTCGCAACCTGGAGCGCGAGATCGGTAACATCTGCCGCAAGGTCGCACGCAAGGTGGTGAAGGAAGGCAACAAGTTTTCGATTACGGTCACGGCGGAAAATGTCCCCGATTACCTCGGCGTGATGAAGTTCCGCGACAGCGAAATTCACGAGCGCAGCGAAGTCGGATTGGTCACGGGCTTGGCGTGGACCGAAGTTGGCGGCTCGATTCTTACGACCGAAGTCGCGACCGTCGATGGCAAAGGCAAACTGACCCTCACCGGCAAACTAGGCGACGTCATGCAGGAGTCGGCACAGGCGGCGATGTCCTATGTGCGCTCACGGGCTCACCGGCTCGGGCTGGCGCGCGACTTCTACCGCAATCTGGACATCCACGTTCACGTGCCCGAGGGCGCAATTCCCAAGGATGGTCCCTCCGCCGGCATCACCATGGCCACGGCAATCGCCAGCGCGCTGAGCCGCATTCCAGTGCGCCGCGACATCGCCATGACGGGCGAGATTACGCTCCGCGGTAAGGTGCTCCCAATCGGTGGGCTGAAAGAAAAGCTGCTGGCCGCGCATCGTGCCGGAATCTTCGAGGTGATTCTGCCTGCCGATAACCAGAAGGATTTGCCCGATGTGCCGGAGAACCTGCGCAACCAGATGCAACTACGCTTCGTCAACACTATGGACGAGGTGCTGGCCTACGCGCTAGAGCGTCCGCTGCCGGAGGTTCCCGACGAGGAGTCGGCGACGATCCCGACCCTGCCGCCGCCAACGCAGGAGCAAGCTCCGACGGCGCATCAGTAGCTCCCAATTCCGATGATCGATCAAGGCCCGCCGCGTGCAGGCCTTTTGATTTGCGATTGATCATCGCTGGTGATGGGAGCAACTCGCTTGTTTACAATAACCTACCTATAAGCCTAATGAGGAGAATATTTTAGCGGGAATCTCTGCCAAAGTTGTTGTAACTATTTTGTTTAGAATATTTTACAGTAAGTCCAATGGAGAGAATATTTTAGCGGGGAACCACGCGGTGCAGTGCAATGTTTTCAATAATTTAGCAATAGTCGTCGGGGGGAGGGTCAGAGGAAGTTGTCGGTTGTCAGTTGTCCGTAGAGGCTAGTTGTTTACCTTGCTGCCTTCACGGGCACAGGAGGCGCGAGCGACACACGCCGCATCCACAACAGGCCACCGAAGACTACCAGGCAGATGGCGATCACTTGAGTGCCGCTCATCCACCCCAGGAAGTTGTTGCCGCGGCCGGGATCGCCTCGGAAGAACTCGATGAAGAAGCGTCCGATGCCGTAGATGATCATGTAGCTGCCGATGATCTCGCCTTCGAATTTCTTCCGCCTGATCAGCCAGACCAAGAAGATGCAGTTGGCGAGTTCAAGCACCATCTCGTAGAGTTGCGTCGGGTGCAGCTGGACATCCAGCGGCGTGCCGACAATCGCACTTGCCAGCGGATTGTGAAATGTTACTGCCCAAGGTACGTGAGTCTCACGACCATAGCAACAGCCGGCGGCAAAACATCCCACGCGGCCAAAGGCGTGGCCCAAAGCGAGGCCCGGCGCGAACACATCACAGGTGCGAAGTACGGGCATGTTGTTGATTCGCATGTACCAGATGCACATGGCAAGCGCGAGCAGGAATCCGCCGGACCAGACTCCACCTGCCTGCAAGGTCGTCAGGCTGAAAATTTCTGCGGGATGTGCGATGTAATAACCCAGATCAACCAGCACCATCAAAATCTTGGCGCCGAAGATGCCGGAGAGAATGGCGATGAGGCCGAGATTCCACAGCTTGTCGGGATTGAGGCCTTGTTCGCGTCCGAGCTTGACGATGAGCAGCAGGCCAAAAATCAGGCCGAGCGCAGCCATGAGGCCGTAAGTCGGGAGATTGAAACTGCCAAAGTGAAATAAACGGGGAAACACGTTGCTATTTTAGATGCGGAAGCGCCTTGCGCGCTTCAGGAGCCGTCAGCTTTCAGCCGTGAGCTATCAGCTTAAAGCTGTCTCGTTCCGCCGGTCTGGTCAAAGTAGTAACGGTTTTCGCTGACGGCTGAGAGCTGATGGCTGAAAGCTCAGAAAAAACCGACCCGCGGGGCCGTGCTCGGTGGGCCGTCAATGAACCCGCATTATACGGTGGGAACCCGCCGCAGCTCTTTAGGCATCTCCGCATGGCGGAGCATCGCACACCGAACCGTTTACGAGTCGAGTCCCCTGTTCATTGAGCATTGGTTCAAAAAACGGTTGCCACCAACACCAACTTTGCAGGCCGGTTTTCTGATGAGATGCTATGAAAAAGACGGTCGGATGACAAGAGCAAACAGTTAAATATTTGGCCAATAACGTGCCATCTCAAGGCTCCGGCGGCCAAAACAATGCCGCCGCTGCTCGAAATGACAATCGTTTATAACTCTGGATGGCATTGCCCTATGAATTGATGGGGAGACGGGGCGCCAAAGCGCCGCACTACCTTGCCAGCGCCGCACTACCTCACGACGGCGACGCCTTTTTCAACCGGCTGCACCAGCTGCTGGGGATTGGCGAAGTTGGCCTGTGCGATGCGGATCTGCTCTTTGAAATTGTCGACCATGTCCTCGCGCAAACGCACTTCGGTAGGCTTCTTGGCGATGCTCATCTGGTCGATCTTGTCCTGCAGGCGCAGCAGCCCGTAGAAGAGATTCTCCGGCCGCGGCGGACAGCCGACGATGTAAACGTCGACGGGAACGATGCGGTCGACGCCTTGCAGCACTGCGTAGGTATTGAACGGTCCGCCGACAGACGAGCACGCGCCCATGGAGATGCACCACTTGGGATCGGGCATCTGGTCCCAGATGCGCTTCACCACCGGCGCCATCTTCAGGGTGACAGTTCCGGCGACGATCATCAGATCGCTCTGCCGCGGGCTGGGACGAAACACCTCAGAACCAAAGCGCGCGATATCGAAGCGCGAGGTGGAAGCGGCGATCATCTCGATCGCGCAACAAGCCAGGCCGAATGTCATGGGCCAAATCGCGGATTTCCGCGCCCAGTTAAAGACGTAATCGACCGTGGTGACAAGAAAGTTCTTCTCGAATTTATTTTCAATCCAGCCCATGCATTACCTGCTCTCGATGCTGAGTGGTTACGACTCACCATCTTCGCCGATTGATCTACCAAGAGGCTGTGATTTAGATCACAAGCGGAGATAAGGCGAGTCTAGGCCGGATCGGAAGCAGGATCAAGCGCCGCCGTGCGAGAACGACGAGGATTCGGGATAGCCGCAGGGTTGGGGTATTTCACGCCGCGCAACCAAACGGAGAAAATCACGCCCCAAATTGCCAGCAAGACCAGGGTGAAGATGCTGGCCTCCGGACCAAAACCACCGCCAGTCAGCAATAGGTTACCGTGAAAGCTGGCGTTGAACAGATGTCCGTTGGCCGGGTAACCGCTGTCCGGTACGCCGTAGAAGTAAACTTCGGCCCAAGCCCATGCTGAGTGAATTCCCAGCGGCATCCAGAGATCGCCGGTTCGGCGCAAAACCAAAACGGTCACCAGGCAATACAGGGTCGCGGACACCGGTCCCAGCCCATGACCGCTGGGATTGAAGTAGTGCATTCCGCCCATGAGCAACGATGTGAAGATCGCTGCCGGCCAGAAACCGATCCCCGTCGTCAGCGTAAACAGCAGGTATCCGCGATAGAGGAAGTCCTCGAGTAATGCGCCCAGGAATAGTACAACAGCCCAAGCGGCGGCGTACTTCCACACATCCCATCCGTGCAGTGCGATGGCACCGAATGAGAAGACGCCGGCAAGGCGCATCGTGACGAGCAGAATGGTGAACGACGCGAGGCTGAAGGCCGCACCTTGCCAGAACCGGCGTCCGAAGGCTCGCCGCCAGGGCAACCCATAATCGGCGAAGGTGCGGCGTTCGATTCGTCCCATAATCCACGTTGCGATCAGCAGGGGAAGGACAAGCAAGTCCAGCGTAAGGACAGTGCCTAACGGGGTCGAGGAATCGACGTGCATGCGGCGGATCAAAGCATCGACACCCCGACTCATGCCGTAACTAAGCGGCACGAAAACGGCGGCAAAGATGAGTAGACGCCATCCGGCGCGCAGTCCATTTGGCCCCTTCAGGATGTTGTAACGAGCCGCCCCCGCATTGCCCACGATCCCGGAACCACTCGTATTTGCGGTCGAATCCATGGGGCTAGTTCACGGTGAGCGGCACGATAACGCTACCGATCTTGCCGGTGAGATTGTCGCGGACGACGAATCGCACCTCGTAATCTCCAGGCGATAATTCAATCGAGTTTTGATACAAGACGCCGTCGGTTTTCAGCTTCGCCAGGGTGTCGGGAACAATCTGTCCCTTTAGAGTTTGCGATACCGTGCGGGCGGGCACGCCTTTGCTGGTAGCCTGAGCCACGAATTCTGCGTCGATGCGACTTTGATTCTTTTCATCGATCAAGTCGGTCGCCGGCACGTGCAACACAAAGCCGATTTTTCTCTTGCCTCCATTGGCCAACATTCCCTGCCATTTTTCTGTGATGGGAATGCCCGTGCTCTCAAACGGAGAGATCAGGGCGAACTCGACATCAGCCTTGTGCGTCAGGTCGGGATTGATGGCCACATCCGTGACAAGATATCCGGCGCGTGCGCGTACCTGGACATCTTTGCGCGCGACCTCGACCTGTAACTTTCGCCAGCCAGGTTTCGTGTTGTGGTGATCGAGGTAATAGCTCAGCAGATAGTACGACGAGGAATCCTGCACGGCGCGGCCAAAAGCGCCGGCCAGATCATTGGTGTTGTAGTAGGCGACGCCGCCCGTCATCGCGGCAAAATTCTTCAAGCTGTCGAGCGTAGACTGTCGCAGCGCGTCGGGAGCGCTGGGGCCGAGCTGCGAACCGGCGTTATCTCCCATGAAGGTTGGATCGGTCAGCAACCCTCGCGCATCGACCGGATACATCGAGATCTGGGCATCATTCAATGCGTCAAGCGTGCGCTCGTAAAGCGCTCGGAGGTTGGCGTCGCCCGGAACGGATGCGAACGAGTCAAGCGCAAAAGGAAAACTGCCCGTAACCCATACCAGCGATTTCCTGCCCGGAACGCCAGTAAGCGACAAGGCAATGGTCAGGAAAGATCGCAACGTAGTCTCGATGGCGCGAGACTGGACATCGCTGGCATTGGTCGCATCCTCCGCCAGCATAAAAGCGCGAATCTTGGCCTCCGGAGAGTCGCCGGGATGAATTCCGCCGAGGCCGCTGGCCTGCGCTTGTCCGGCAGCAACGGCCTTGGCATCGTCGCTGTAATGCTCCATTTCGGAAACCTTGCCCGTAGCTTTTTTGAGAATCGAAATCAAGGTCGCGGGGTCGGAGTTGAACGGGCTTAACACGGCGAGTCCCTTGCTCGTGATGACCATCAATCCCAGCGGCTGAGAGGAGTCGAGATGGTTCGCCAGATACTTGACGAGTTGCTGGCGCGCGTATGCCTGATTGAGAAACGGAGTGTTCACTTCGTCGAGCAGGATTACGGTCATGGAACGCGGCTTGCTCTCATAGGGATCCATGTTGGTGAACGTTCCCGGCGGCGCGGTAGAGCCGGCATAGTCGCTCGCCACAGCCTTCGCGGAAATAATCTCCTCACAATTGGCGATGCGTTGGGCCTTGCCGTTTTCCAGAACCTTGAAGTCCATTTTCGTCAGCCCGTCAAGATGTTTCCCGGCAGAGTCAGTGACGATCACCGGAACCTGGACGAGGGACGTCTGCGATTTAAACTCGGTCAGCTTGCCGTCTTCGGCGCGGCCGGAAACACGGTCAGTGTCAGTGGGAGCTGACGAAGGTTGCAGGCCCGTAGCCCCGGAATTTCCAACCGAAGATCCGGTCCACGGATCCGTGCTGCCGATGGACTGGGCGACGGCGCCGATCGAAAGGACAATGGACGCCAGAATCGAAGTTACGATCCATTTGAAGCGAATTCGGTAGCTCATATTGGCAATGCCATCCGGTGGTTTAGACGCACGGCACTCGGCCTCGGCTAGCAAGAACATCGCACCAGAGCGGCTTGCCGCAACGGTCAACGCAACGCCGCCCGACCGGCATTCTTGAGCCACATCCACACTAATACGCGTCCGGTCACAAGGATATGACCTTTTGCGCCAATTCGCCGCAATGGCAGTATGAAAACGATGCCGCAGGGCAGTAAAGTAATGCCATGGCCAGGGTTCCGACGGTTTTCGCCAAGTCGGCCGGTAAGATTGCCCACTGCGTGGCACTCTGCCATAACGCTGATCGTTTGCTGCAAACCATAGGCCTGGACCGCGAGGCGCTCGACGATCCGGCCCTCAGAATTCCTTATGCCGACATGATGATGCTGTCGGAGCATGCGGCGCGCATGACAGCCGATTCCGCTTTTGGCCTTCATGTGGGGGAGCGGGTCGATCATCGGGAGTATGGGCTGGTCGGATGGGCGCTTATCAGCAGCTCTACGCTGGGCGAGGCGCTACGCAACCTGGTGCGCTACCTGCCGATCTGGACCAATGGTGGCACGTTCAGCTTGGACGTCGACGGAGCCGTTGCGCATTTT
Source organism: uncultured Acidobacteriaceae bacterium (assembly GCA_963818905.1). Classification (GTDB taxonomy): domain Bacteria; phylum Acidobacteriota; class Terriglobia; order Terriglobales; family Acidobacteriaceae; genus Bog-257. The sequence goes on along the minus strand of CAWFUE010000043.1, from coordinate 87,742 downwards.
CGCTGGCAGTACTCGCATGCGTCTTTGCCGGAGTCGCGGCATGACTGTGAGATGTCGATGGCGACCCTGGCGGAATTGAGGCAGCTTTCCGGCGGCGACGCCTGGAGTCCGCGAGAAGTCTGGTTCCAGCATGCCAAGCCGAAAGACACCTCCGAGCACACCCGCATCTTTCGCGCTCCGGTTCGATTTAGTATGCCGTCCAATGCGCTGCTGCTGGACCGCCGGTCACTGGATGTTCCGCTGCGAACCGCGCAGCCGGATTTGCACCGAACGGTTACAACCGCAGCCGATCAGTTATTGCCCGATGCTTCGGGCGAAGCAAGCATGTCGCAATCCGTTCTCAGCTTCATACGCCAGAATTTGAGCAGCGGATGCTGCGACATGAAATCGGCCGCCCGCCAATTAGGCGTGAGCCGGCGCACCTTGCAGCGAAAATTGCGAGGGGAATCTTCGTCGTACCGTGATCTCGTACAACAAGCTCGCCAGGATCTTTCGCAGTACTTCCTGCTCGACACGCCCGCGACTGCGACGGCGACCGCGTACGCCCTGGGATACTCGGAGCCCAGCGTCTTCCATCGCGCTTTTCACAAATGGAATGGAAAGTCTCCGGGAGCGTACCGACGAGGCTGATTTTTGCTCATAAAGATGGTCGTTTTTAGGCAACCCGCCTGCATCTAACCTAATGATGCTGTTGGGTTGCTAGAGGTAAGCTTCGCCTCGTCGCCGGATGTATCGAAAGCAAATTGACACAGCTTGCAGTGTCCGCTAGGATACGCCCTTGTGTCGAAGGCATGGGGATCTCGTTGCTTCATGCTGATAAGGTGGCGAGAGAAGGCTTCGACAATCTCGCACCCTCAATTCTGAAGAACATTCATGGAACGTGTGCCCACCGTCTCGGGAACGGCCAACCTGCTCGACATCCTTGACCGGGTGTTGGACAAGGGATTGGTGATTGCCGGAGATGTCCGCATATCTCTGGCCAACGTGGAATTGCTCACCATTCGGATTCGCCTGCTGGTGTGCTCAGTGGACAAGGCGGAGGAGATCGGGCTGAATTGGTGGAAATTTGATCCCAATCTGACCCATCCGGCTGGATTACCCGAGGTGCAGCGCACACGATTGCCGCGAGCAGGTCCAGGGGCTGAGTTGCGTGCTCCCAGTGTGCCGGCCAAGGTGGTTCGAAAAGCAAAGAAAAAGAAAAGCAAGCTCTGACGAAAGCCTAAGAACTCAGGGAAGGAATCGGCAGGAGGATCTTCATGGCAGTTGAACGAGTTTCGGGCGGCTCAAGCCTGATTGACGTGCTGGATCGGGTTTTGGACAAAGGCATCGTGATCGACGCCTGGGTTCGCATTTCGCTGGTTGGCATTGACCTGATCACGGTCGAAGCGCGCGTCGTCGTGGCTTCCATCGATACGTACTTGAAGTACGCCGATGCCGTCGGACTCACCGGACTGGTTTCACGCCCGCAGCTTGGTCCGGGCGAGGAAGAGGAAATCACTACAGTGGAAACTACGCGGCGGCCCGTCCGTACGCGTCGCCGCGCGACTCGACCGTAGTTGATAGCGAGGAGACGTGGCAGTGGCTTCCCCGCAGATGCGAGTGCGTCTCGATACTCCCGACCTGAGTGGGAGAAATCGCCGCTCCGCGCTCCGCTTGCTCGGAATGGAGCGCAGCGACGAGATCTTCCCTGTCCTGCTGGAAGAGATCGTCGCACTGGGCCATCCCCGCGCTTTAGTGACGCGGGTTAACTTCGAGACCTCGGAAATCGCCCCCATCGCCTCACTGAATTTTTCCAAGGCCCTGCAGCAACGCTTTCACAGTTCGCTGTTCGCGATTGAAACTCCCATGGTGCGCATATTGCACAGCCAGGAGCCGGAGTTGGTTCGGGGCCGCAGCAGGCGCTCTGGTTACTACTACCATCCGCTGATCTACCGTAATCACACTGCATGCTGGGAGGCCGAGCGCGCGCGCGGACGCAAGTGCATTGCCGTGGAAAATTTCCATTCTCGCCTGCGTTTGCAATTGCAGGATCAGGTGTGCGGCATCTGCGAAATGCGCGCCTATACGGCGATGGTGGTGACCGAGGTACGACCTGGAGCGACCACCGCCGAGATCGCGGAGCTGCGGGCGCTGATTGAACTGGCCAACCGTTATCTCTCGCGGCTGTTCAAGGTAGAGCACTATCACAATCGGATGGTCGACATGGAAACCATCATCACCCAGATGCAGACGGTGATGGAAAGCATGACCGACCCGGTGATCCTCACCGATCCGCAGCACCGCGTGATCACCCAGAACAAGGCTGCCGAGCGCTACTTCCGGCTTCCCGACGACGTGAGCGAAGGCCGGGCGCGCGCGGTGGAGCTTAATAACCTGCTGTTCTCGGCAGCGCTGTCTTCCATGGCAGTGTCGGGCAACGACTCTTCCCGCGACATGACGCTGGTGGACGCGATTGAAGGCGACGAAGTGCTGTTTGAAGCTGTGTCGGCGCCCAGTTTCGCTCCTGACGGACGGCGGACCGGCATGGTGAGCGTCTTGCGCGACGTGACCGATTTGCGCCGAGCCGATGAGGAACTGCGCGCCAACTACGACAGACTTCGCCAGGCGGAAGAGGTCGTGCGCCAGGATCGCGATCGTCTAAACCTGGTGATCGAGAATGTGGGAGATCCGATCGTGGTGTGCGATCGCGACGCCAAGGTTACGTTGCTCGATCCTCGCGCGCAGGAGTTGCTTGGCTCGGAGAAAGGACGCACTGCGCTCCACGTGCGCAACCAGGCGACGCTTGACGCCTACATCACCCAGTTCACCTACTCGTTCTCCGATCGCGAGAGCGCGCCGATTACGCTTACTCATCCTGACACCATGCAGCAAGTGGAGTACGATGCGCGCTCCGGCAAGATTTACGACGAGCGCGGGCTGGTGGCTTATACGGTTACCGTTCTGCGTGACCTTACGGCGGTACGGCGCCTGGAACAGTTGAAGATGGAGCGGCGGATGCTGGAGATGGAGAAGTTCGCCGCCGCCGGCCGCTTGGCTGGGACGATCGCTCACGAAGTCAACAATCCCATGGAGGCGATCAAGAACTGCATCTTCCTGCTCACCGACCAGACTAAACCGGAAGCTACGCCGGTTTACGAAATCCTGAAAGCGGAGACAGAGCGTGTGGCGCGTATCGTTCGTCAGATGCTCGGCCTTTATCGCACTACGGAGCAGGTCGGCAACTTTGACGTCAACAGCGTAGTGGAAGACACACTACTGCTTTTTGCCCGGCAGCTGGATCGCGCGGGCGTGCGCGTGGAAAAAGAGCTGAACACGTTGCCGTCGGCGCTTGGTTCGGCCGACCAGATTCGCCAGGTCTTGTCCAATCTGGTGGTCAACGCCAAGGACAGCATGGCGCACGGCGGCGTCTTGCGCGTGCGCACGAGGGTGACTCGCAAGGATGGATCGCGCGAGATGATTCGCATCATTGTCGCAGACTCCGGCTGCGGTATTGCTGAGAATGTACTAGACACTATGTTCGAACCGTTCATGACCACAAAGGGAGAGCGCGGAACTGGTTTGGGCCTATGGATTGTGAAGGGGATCATTGAAAATCACGGCGGCAAACTACGGGTGCGCAGCACCGTAGGCAAAGGAACGGTATTCGCCATTGAGCTGCCGGCGGTGCAGTGAATTGGCAGCAGTGGATACCGGGTGCTTCTATGAACGATAAGTCGCACATCCTGGTCGTAGACGATGAGCCCAACGTATTGGTGACATACCGGCTCATATTGCAGCAGCAGGGTTATGAGGTAAGCGCTGCTCTGTCTTCGCAAGAGGCTCGGCAACTGCTCTCCGACAAGCAGATCGATCTGCTGCTGTGCGATCTTTCTCTGGAGAAGCAGGAGAACGGATTTGACGTGATTGATTTCGGGCGTCACAAGAATCCGCAACTGCCTACCGTGTTGCTGACCGGCTATGCCACTCAGGAAGCCAGCGATCGCGCTGCAGAACTTGCCATACCCATGCTCTTTAAGCCAATCGATATCCGCGAACTGTTGGATACTATTTCTGGATTGTTGAGGGAGAAATATGACCAGCGCGAGGCGGCCGGCTAAGAGCCAGCCGGCCAAGACAAAAGCCGCGAAAAAGAAGGCTGGCAAGCCCCAGCCAATTGCCATGGTTGCTCCGCCTCAGAAAGCGGCCTTTGACGGCGCTCAGGCCCGGTGCCAGCAGCGCTTGCCGGGGACTCCGATGCCTGCGCCGGCAGTGGCACGCGAGCCCAGAATAGAACCCATGGAGTTTGCGCATGGGCCAATCGCGGTTCCCGATGTCCGGCAGGAAGGTCGATATGTTTACGGCATAATTCAGTCCCGGGAACCAGTCACATTCGGTCGTATGGGCATCGGTGGCAGCGGCGAGAGGGTGTACGTAGTCACTCATGGCGACATCGCCGCCGTGGTGAGTCGCACTCCGGTCTTTATCTTCGATCCCACGCGTGAAAACGCGCTGGCGCACGAGCATGTGATCGAGACGGTGATGAAGTCCCATACCATCATCCCCATGAGCTTCGGTACCGTCTTTCGCACCGATGATGACATTCGCGAGGTGTTGCGCAGCATCTATCCGTCAGTGAAGGATGTGCTGAAGCAAATGGCAGGGAAGGTCGAATTCGGGCTGAAGGTCACTTGGGACCGCGACCATATTGTCGAAGAGTTACAGCGAGAGCACGACGAAATTCACCGCTTTCATCAGGAGATCACTCGCAAGCATCTGCAATCGACGTACTTCGCTCGCATGCAGCTGGGTCGCATGATCGACAAGGCGCTGGAAGAGCGTTCGGCCGAATACCTGCGCGAGATTTACGAGACGCTGCGCGCCATATGCGTGGCTTCACGCGACAACAAGCCCATCGGCGACAAGATGATCATGAACGCCGCTTTCCTTCTGGAGCGCGAGCGCGAGGCCGAGTTCGACGATGCAGTCAACCGCGTGGCCAAGAAATTCGGCGATCGCCTCAACTTCAAGTACACCGGCCCGTGGCCGCCCTACAACTTTGTGAATATCCGCCTCAAGCTGGAGCCCAGCAGCACAGGCTAATCGGCTCCAATGTTCTAACCTTGCGCGATCCTCTCGCTCACGAGCCGCGCCGCCTTCACCGCGCTGACCACTTTGCCGGAGAAGATATGAAGCTCCCCCGGCGCGGTCTCCTGTACATAGAGGGTCCGGCGGTCCTGCCTGGGATTGTTTTCGACCACACGAATCGTGAAGCGCGAACCGAGATAGCTCGCTTCAACTGAAGCGGGTACGGCGAGCGTTGCGTCTTGCCTCATGGCGTCGAAGCGTGTCCAGGAAATTGGCTCGAAGCGCGGCCCATTCAGCAGCGGGCGATATTGCTCGGGAATCGGCTCATCGGGATCGGTCGTCGTCCAGTGGTTGGAGTGTTTGGCCGAGCCCCACATCGATCGCTCGGAGCTGCCATACGGATCGAAGGCGGTGAACGGCCCATCGACCACCACCAGCGCAATGTGGCGCAACTGCGGCGGCAATTGGATCAGGATTTTTTCCGCTACCTGATATTTCACCGACTTGAACAGTCCGCGCGAAGGTCCCAGTCCGTAGGTCGCCCATACGACAAAGTCAAAATCGCCGCGCATATCCGCTCTGAAGTCGTGATTGTGGAAGCGCATACGGAGCGATTGGATCTTCTTTGTCAGCAGATCGCGCAAAATCTCCGGATCGTAAATCTGCTCTTCCACCTCGTAGCACTTGTCGATGAAGTCGAAGTTCATCCACTCGGGCCGGCTGGGCCGCAGCGGGATATTGTGCTCGGCCATCACACGCTCGAAGAGCTCCGGCGGCGTCTGCGAGCCTTCATGCGGGATGGCGTAATAATGCTCGCTGTTGCGCACGATGGCCGGGGCGAACGTCTCAAGAAACTCTGCCCGTGCGCCCATCGTCTCTTCGATGGTCTCGGGACTGCGCGGATAGTGATATCCGGAATGAATGCGAAACTGGTTGATGCCCGAGGCCGCGTTCAGAATGCCGAGGGGGTCGAAGAGATGAACCTCGTGGCCGCTCTCGGCGAGCCGGATGGCAGTGGTGGCGCCGTAGATTCCCGCGCCGGCAATCGCGATTTTGGATTTGCTACTCATAGCTTGTCAGTTTCGAGCTTCAGGTTTCGAAGGCAGATCGTGAATCGTGAATCGTAAGAGCCGCGATGGCACGATTCACGATCCACAATCCACGATCCACGACGGCCTCACTGCCCAAACGGCGTCTTCGCCGGATTCACCGGCACCAGGATTCCGTCGCGAATGTAGTAATCGTAGCCGCGCCAGCGAATCGTACTGCGTCCGAAGCTGGCAACCCAGATCAAAAATGCCACAAGATCCCACAGCGGGATCAGCAGCATCTTCGGCCACAGTCCGTTCTGCCGCATGCCATGAATTCCGATCGTCCACGTCAGCAGAACCCGCAGCACAATATAACTGCCGAGATATCCGATCACGACCGGCAGCGTGGGACGCACGGCCACGGCGATGAGGGCCCAGATCAATCCCCAGGTGAAGACCAGTCCTTGATGTCCGCGGCGCCTCACCAGGCGCATTACGGTCATCCAGCGCACGCGTTTGTAGAACAAATCTTTCAGCGATCGAAAATCCGCGACGCTCTTGACGATGTAGGGCAGCAACTTGACTTCGGCCTGTTCCGCAACCAGGCGCCCGACATTGAGATCGTCGGCTGGACGATTCTCGATGGTTTCGTAGCCTCCGAAGCCGGCAAGGCGCTGCTTGGTGGTGACAATGGATTGCCCGAACATGAACTTCACGCCATCGAGCTGCCACGCGACGAAGATGCCGGCGAAGAAGTCGGAAATCATACCGATCGACTGCAATTCCTGCACGAATGTCGTCTCCTCCGTGGAGACGTAGAGCGCAGTCGCACCGCCTACCTTCGGGTCGCGAAAGGGATGCGCCACGGCGCGCAGGTAATCCGGACCGACGCGAATGTCGCCATCGGTGATCACCAGCAGATCGTATTGCGCCTCGCCCACCAGCCGAACCAGCCGCGCAATCTTGTCATTGATCGCATTGCGGCCGGAGCCGAATAGCAGGCGAATCTTGCGCTCGGGAAAATCGGCGATCAGTTTTTCGAGCACCGGAAGCGCCGGATCGTCGGGATCGACGCAGAAGAGAATCTCGTACTCCGGATAATTTTGCCGGCAAAAGCTGGCGTAGTTTTCGTAAGCGTCGTCATCGAGGCCGCGAATCGGTTTCAGGCAGCTGATAGGCGGAGTGAAGTCGGTGTTAGGCGGATTTTCACGCCGGGCCACGCGAAAATAATGCGCGGAGCTGTAGATCGCCAGCAGATAGTAAATGCCGGGAATGGCGGCAATCATCAGGACAATGTAGCCGACGATCGTCACTGGTTGTGCTCTCGGAGGATGAGACTAACCTGCGTCACGAAATCAAGGATAGGCCAGAACCGGACTGTTCACGCGCCGCGATCGAGTCCCACCTACGCCACGAGCGGGCGAGGATGGGGCACCCACTGGATTACTAAAGTGAAAGTGTAATCTAACATACGGGCAAAAGCGCGGTCGAGGAGAAGGAAGCAACTAGCAATCCGCTGTTGGCCGAGTCAGACCCGGCGCGCTTCCTCCCAAGTTGTCATCCCGAGAAAGTGTCGCGGCACGAGTCGAGGGATCTGCGGTTCGCCGCGAACAGAAGAATCCTCCATGCGGATCTGCGTCACCGGCGGTACAGGGTTTCTCGGCGGATTTCTGGTGCGCGCGCTGCTCGCCAAGGGCGCGACGTTGCAAGTTCTGGCGAGGCCGTCATCGCGCGCCGATGGGCTGGAAGCTGCCGGTGCCGAAATCATTCGCGGCCCTCTCAGCGACGTGGATTCGATCGCGCGCGCCGTCCGAGGAGCGGACATTGTCTATCATCTTGCCGCTAAAGTGGGCGCGGCACGATACGGCGACTACTTCGAAACCAACGTCGCCGGGACGGAACGTGTCCTGAAGGCTTGCGCCGAGAACGGCGCCGGCCAGTTGGTTTACGCCAGTTCGCTCGCGGTCTATGGTCCGGTGCAGCCGGGCGAGCACATCGATGAAGACACTCCCTTCGACGATAAACCCGAACTGCGCGACCCTTACGCTCAATCGAAGATCGAGGCCGACCGGCTGGTGAGGTCGTTTGCTCGGCGAACCGGCTTGCCCACAGTGATATTGCGCGAAGGAATTATCTTTGGCCCGGGCAGGCCGCTGCCAATCGGCATTCTTGCCTTCCGGCTAGGTAAGACCAACGTCGTGTTTGGCGATCCTCGGAATCATTTCCCCCTGAATTACGTCGACAACATCGTCGATGCGATACAGGCCGCAGCCGCTTGCGGCACGGGCCTGCGGCAGTTCAATGTGCTCGACGATGACGATCTCACGCTAGGCCGTTATCACGAGATGAAGCGCGCAATAGACGGTTCAGCAACTCGATTTTCTTCCGGCCGGCCGCTCTATGTGGCCTCGCCTTTCGCCGAGGCGCTGCGCTCCATCATCCCAATGGGAGACACACGGCTCTCGCGGCATCAACTACGGCGGAGTTTGCAGGACCGTTATTACGATACCCGCCGCATCCGGCAAGAGACGGGCTGGACGCCACGCGTATCGTTGGAAGAAGCGATTCGCCGAACAGTCAAAGCCGCAGCCTCCGATACACGAGAATGACAACGATGAAACAAGCTGCCGCCGACCCTTACAACTTGCAGCGCTTCGTCGATGCGCAGCAGTCGGTACTCGAACACGTCTATTCGGAGCTTCGTAACGGGCGCAAGACGAGTCACTGGATGTGGTTCATATTTCCGCAGATCAGGGGGCTGGGACACAGCTCCGTGGCACAGTTTTACGCGATTTCCTCGCAAGCGGAAGCCCAGGCTTATCTCAACCATCCGCTGCTTGGGCCAAGGCTGCGGGAATGCACGAGCCTGGTCCTTGATATTCAGGGAAGCTCAATTCACGACATTTTCGGAACGCCGGACGATCTGAAATTCTGCTCGTCGATGACCTTGTTCGCGCATGCGACGACCGATAATCAGATCTTCCTCGACGCGCTGCAGAAGTATTTTGGTAGCCGCTTGGACCCGCTGACGATGCAACGGCTCTGAGGCAGAGCGGCCCGCAATTTGGGATAATTGCCGGGTGACCGACCGTCTCTATTACACCAATTCTTTCCTGCACGAATTCGAAGCGCGGGTGGTGTCGCTTACACGCGATGCTGCGGGACACACGACCATCCTGCTCGACCGCTCGGCATTTTATCCTACCAGCGGCGGTCAGATATTCGACACGGGCTGGTTGCAGATTCAGTCGGATGGAAACGCAGTGCGCCTTCGTGTCCAGGACGTGATTGAGGACGAAAAAGCGGGAAATGTTCTGCACATCCTCTCAGAGGAAGCGTCGGTGCTGCAGCCGGGAACTGCGGTGCACGGTGTGGTGGACGCGGAGCGCCGGCGCGATCACATGCAGCAGCACTCGGGTCAACACGTGCTCTCGGCGGCCTTCGAGAAGCTCTATGACTTCGCGACGGTTTCGTTCCACATGGGCGATGAGAGTTGCACCATTGATCTTGCGACTGAATCGATCAGCTCGAAACAGTTGCAATGTGCGGAGCGGATGGCCAACGAAGTCATCGCTGAAGATCGTCCGGTGGAAATCCGTTTTACCACCCCTGACGAAGCGCGCACTATGGGCGTGCGCAAGATTCCTCCAGCAGACCGGGAGAGGCTGCGCCTGATCGATATTCACGATTTCGATTTGAATGCTTGTGGAGGGACGCACGTCCGCAGCACGGGACAGATTGGCGGCTTATTGCTGCGAAAAATGGAAAAAGTCAGACAAGGTGTGCGACTCGAGTTTGTCTGCGGGCTGCGAGCCGTGTCCACCGCGGGTCACGATTTCCAAACGCTGACGGAAGCGGCGGCGCTGTTTTCGACGCATATCTGGGAAGTTCCGCAGCAGATCGGCAAGTCTCTGGAGGAGACCAGGGCGGGGCAAAAAGCGCAGCATCGACTGCTCGAAGAAGTTGCGGAATTACAAGCCGAACGGCTGCTACAGTCGGCGACAGTGCGCGGCAGCCAGAAGCTTGTGGTGCAACATTTTGGTGATCGTGATCTCACCTTCATCAAGATGCTGGCGCAGAAGTTGACGAAATCAGGGCAAGCTGTAGCGCTGCTGGGTTGCGGAGGAGCGCAGCCCTCGCTGGTTTTTGCGCAGACGCCCGGACTGGCGAACGATATGGGCGCGCTGATGAAGCAGACCGTACAGACGCTAGGCACGCGTGGAGGCGGCAATCGCGATATGGCGCAAGGCGGCGCAGCGGATGGGGCAAGCGCGGAGAGCGCAATCCGGCAAGCTGCTTCGAAGGTCGAGGTGGCTTACTAGTGCTGACGACAGGTGCGGCAACGATGATAGCTCTGGTCGGCCTCGTAACATCATGTCTGATTGGGGTTGGAGTCGGTTTTATTGCGTGTTTGCTGCTTCGTCTTCGCTGGACTGTTAAGGTAGCGATGCTGGATTTACTCATCGCATTAGCGGTAAGCATCGCGTCTGTGTTTCCGTACGCAGTGATCGCGAACGCTCTCGGTTACGACTCGGTAGTGAGCTGGGTTTTCGTAACTGCGTCTACCACTGTAGTACTACGACATGCGGTGCGTCTGCGCCGTCTCCGTGCGCCTCGCGTTGCACGACGCCGAACTGGCAAACCGGAGCGATCTGGGACAAACGACTAGCCACGGGTAACTGACAACTGACTTTGGACCAACGACTCATTCTCGTAACTTTGCTGATCCGCCTCGGCGTGGCTGCGGCGATCAGCAGCGTCCTGGTACGCGCGCGGCGCTTTCGCGTGCTGCTGTTTCGAGAAGAGCGCACTCTCGCGGAAAAGCTGGAGATCGTTCTCATTGTCGGCACGCCGATGGCGCTTGGCGTACTGGTGCGGGGCTGGGTTCACAACTTCCTGGCGGCTGATATTGCCTTCGAAGGCGCGATCCTTTTAGGCATCATCGGCGGGCGTTTCGCAGGCTTGGCGGGAGGCATCCTGCTGGCGCTGCCGTCGCTTTTGCTAGGCGAATGGCTGGCGTTTCCGCTCTACATCCTGGCGGGCGTTTCCGCGGGCTTTCTGCGTCACATCGCACGCGAGCGCGAGGCGATCTGGTCATTTTCGCCACTCTTCGATCTGAGTATTTATCACTGGATCCGGCGCAGCATTCGCAAGTCATTCATCGATTGGCAGACATCATTTTTCTTTCTCATCATTATGCTGGAGTTCGTTCGCATCCAGCTGCATCGCGCGTTTCCGCGCCGCATCTTCGCGCTGACTTCGCAAAACCTATGGGTAACGTTAGCCATCTATGCCGGGACAGTGATGGCCGTTGCCATCGCGCTGAAGGTGCTGAACAACGTCCGCATCGAGATGAAACTGGAGCAGCAGGAGCGGTTGCTGTTGCAGGCGCGCATGGAAGCGCTGCAAAGCCAGATCAATCCTCACTTTCTGTTCAACACCCTGAATTCGATTTCGTCGCTGGTGCGGGCCGATCCCGACTCGGCGCGAGTCATGATCGTAAAGCTCGGCAACATCCTGCGGCGGCTGTTGCGCAAAGGCGACTCGTTCGTGCCTTTACGTGAGGAGCTGGAGTTTCTGGACGATTATCTCGACATCGAAGTAGCGCGCTTCGGCCACGACAAATTGAAAGTGGTGAAAGAGCTGGAGCCCGCCTCGCTGGACGATCTTGTGCCCAGCATGATTCTGCAGCCGCTGGTGGAAAATGCGGTCAAGCACGGCTTCTCCGCCAAGCTGGAGAGCGGCAGCATTTACCTGCGCAGCCGTCGCGCCGATCAGTTGCTGGTGATTGAAGTGGAGGATGACGGCGTCGGCATGCCGACGGAGCGGGCCGCTTCGTCAGGCACCGGCATTGGAATGCAGAATGTCAGAGAGCGTCTGCAAGTGGTCTATGGAGATGCCGCGGAGATCACGGTGGAGAGCCAGCAGAACCGTGGGACGATGGTGCGACTGGTGCTGCCTGTGCTGCGCGCCGAGGAAATGGGCGGATCGGTAGTCGGGGCGCTCTATGAAGAACGGTCCAACACCGCGCGATAGTGCTTCTCATACATGGGAATGATTTTGCTGGCGCAGAATCTGGCCTGCGCGCTGGTACGCGCCGCCTCGCCCATCTGTTTCAACTTCGATTCATCGGACAAAATGTCGACGGCGTATTTCGCCATGGTCTCGACATCGCCGACGTTGGCCAGGAAGCCGGTTTTGCCGGAATCGATTACCTCCGGCAAGCCGCCTTCGTTGGTGGTGACCGGCACAACCTCGCAGGCCATGGCTTCGAGCGCGGCCAGTCCGAACGATTCCAGTTGGCTGGGCAGCAGCATCACGTCAGCGACACCGAGCTTTTCGTGAATGCGATCCTGCTTACCCAGAAAGTCGACTTTGTTGTGAATGCCCTTGTTCACAGCCAGCCACTCGGCGCGCGAGCGCTCCGGACCATCGCCAATCATCAGCAGCCGCGACGGAACTTTCTGCTGCACCCGGTAGAAAATTTCGATCACGTCGCAAACACGCTTCACCGGGCGGAAGTTCGACAGGTGAACCAGTATCTTCTCATCGGCAGAAGCGTATTCGGAGCGTCGAGCGAGCACTTCCGGCGTGCGCTCGTAGAGATCGCAGTTGACGAAGTTGGGGATGACTTCGATGGGCGTTCGCACCTCAAAGACCTCGAGGGTGCGCTGCTTCAGGTAATTCGAAATCGAAGTCACGCCGTCGCTCTGGTCGATGGAGAAGCGCGTGATTGGCAAGTAGGAGGGATCGGCTCCCACCAGCGTAATGTCCGTGCCGTGCAAAGTGGTGACGTAGGGCAGGCGGCGCCGGCGGCCATTGCGCGCGTGATCGCAGGAGAGCATCTGCCGGGCAAGCATCGCGCTCACCGAATGCGGAATCGCGTAATGCACATGCAGCAGATCGAGTTCGTAGATCTCCGCAACCTCCGCCATGCGCGTGGCCAGCGCCAGATCGTACGGAGGATATTCGAATAGCGGATAACGCGAGACTTCAACTTCGTGATAGTGAATGTTGGGTTGCGGCTCGGTCAGCCGGATAGGTTGCGAGTAAGAAATGAAATGCACTTGATGGCCACGCTGTGCCAGCTCCAGCCCGAGTTCGGTGGCGACCACGCCGCTGCCGCCGTAAGTGGGATAACAGGTGATACCAATTCGCATGATTATGTTTTCAGGGCTGATCTCCGGCCCTGACTGAAAGATTAAGACTGTCGAAGATTGGATGGAATTGCGCCGGAGGAGATTCAGCCGAACGTCTCAATAACAAAGCGGTTTGTCCGGTTGGACGGCTCGCCGATTCCTCACTCATGTGATGCTTAAATCGGCAGTTGACACGATTGGTCAATAACTGAGCGTCTGCCGGTCCTGATCAGACATGCGGAAGCAAATGGCCGAATTGCCCGTACGGCATCTGCCGAGAAACGAGGTCGCGCCGGTGCATCCATAAGTTGCATCAGATCTGGTCGCGGTACTGTTCCAAAACTACACGGACCAGTTGACTACGGGTGCGGACTCCAGTCTTGGAAAAGAGTTGTTGCAACGTAGCCTTCACTGAGCTTTCCGAAAGGCTCAGTCGCGCGGCAATCTCTTTATTAGCCAACCCCTCGAATACCGCTGCGAGGACCTGCTGTTCCCGCTCTGTGAATGGCTTGGCATAAGTCTCCGAAGCTGCTGATGCTTCCGTGCTCAGTATTGATTGCAGTTGTTCCTGCTCCAGCCAAACCTTGCCTGTCATCACCTCGCGAATTCCCTGAGCCAGCAAAGAAGCGGAATCATGTTTCCGAAACACACCGGCTATGCCGGAACGGATCAACTCCGAGGCTGCGGCAGCATCGATAGCAGCGGTCACAACAAGAATTTTTCCCCCGAAACCCTGCTCTTTGGCTACACGGAGGAATTCTCTCCCGTCCCGTTCACCGAGATCGAAATCCAAAAGCACCAAATCGACCGGCTGCCGCCGAAGGATACGAAGAGCTTCTTCTATCGTCCCGCAGTGGCCGACCACCTCGAATTCCGGCTCTGCGCTGAGCAGACGGCTTACGCTCTCGCGAAACAATGCGTGGTCATCCAACAACAAAATGCGAATGGCCGGCGCAGACTTCTCAGGCACCCACTGCCTCCTTGGCTGCTACAGATAAGGGCAGGAGCACAGCAAAGCAGCACCCTTCAGATCTCCGCTCATAGGCCAGATCGCCGCCAAAGCTGCGCATGATCGCTCGCGAAACGTAGAGGCCAAGGCCGCTCGATTTGGCGCCAGGCTGGAATGGCTGAAACAGTCTGTCGGCCGAGGAGATGCCGATCCCGGTATCTTCAAATCGAATGACGACTTTTCCATGTTCCCCGCGCGCCGTGATTCGAAGCCGTTTGGTTTCAGTGCCCATCATGGCTCGCTGACTGTTCTTGGCCAGGTTCAAGAAAACCTGAACGAGCCCGTAGCGATCAGCCCAAACCAGAGGCAGCCGGTCGGGGACATCCCACAGCATTTGGATCTTCGACTCGTGATAGGTAGTTTCGATGAGAATTCGCAGCTCTGCGAGCACAGACGTCAGCTCAACCGCTTCTCCATTTTGCGCGGGCGAAGAGCCGAGTTCCAAGGCCGATACTCTTTCCAGGCTTTGAATCAGTCCTCCCAATGCTCTGAAGTCTTCATTTGTCTGCAGCTCTGCAATGCGGGACAGGTTTTTGTGTACTACCAGCACTGCTCCACTAAGATTGCGGATTTCATGTGCCACGGCACTCATGAGGATCCGCGTGTTCTTCAATAAATGATCCAAGCTCAGATCTTCGCGATTGCGCAAGTCCTCGGAGAGATCGACGATGATAGCCGCCAGGCGAGGTCCGGATATTGTTTGATAAGTGGAGAACCACACTCCTGCCAGGAAAACTTCTCCGTCACTTCTTTGACACGTGCATTGTAAAGTGGTTCGGAAAGCGCGGGACGAGTGACTTCTGAGCACGGTTTGCAAAGCCGGCAGATACGAGCTCACCGCCTGTTCCCTTAGCGGCGGTCCGCCGGGAGCGAGTAGATGCTGTGCGGCCTCATTGGCAAGCAAAACCTTCGCATCGGAATCGATAGTGATGATAGCCGCCGGACTACTTTCCACCAGGGAACGCAATTGCTCTTCGGCATCTTCGCGTAACTTTACTTGATCTTCAAGTTCCACCACATGCTGAAGAACGATGCGCCGGCTGCGTACCATCTCCGAAATGAAGAGTCCCGTACCAACAAATCCGGCCGAGCTGAGGATCAGACGAACCACCGCTTCGCTCTCGGGCAAGTTGCTGAACGCCTCTTGCAGCCCAGCGCAAACCAGAGCGACCACCACAATCTGGGAGCGCGAGAGGAATCCCCCAAGGATGATGATGGGAAACAGGTACAGAAACCCCAAAGAGATATAGCGCGTCGCCGCCCAGTCAACCGCCGCAATAGAGAGGATGAGCACGGCGGCGATGAACAACATGCGTGATCGGTTCCCGGGCGCGTAAATAGATAACAGGTCTTTCATGTCTGTTCCTTAAATCTTGCGCCACAGTCGTGTTGCGGTGAGATGAATTTTTCGTTATTGCCCAAAAGATAAGTCTACGCGCTCCATCAGATAGCTTCGGACGACCCTAAGATAGTGCCTGCAATACTCCGCCCCACCTTAGACTCGAAGTAATTCTTGTGGCTGTTCGCAAAGCAGCAA
Organism: uncultured Acidobacteriaceae bacterium; assembly: GCA_963818905.1. Taxonomy (GTDB): domain Bacteria; phylum Acidobacteriota; class Terriglobia; order Terriglobales; family Acidobacteriaceae; genus Bog-257. The sequence continues at coordinate 71,962 of CAWFUE010000043.1, read as the reverse complement.
CATCGATGCGGTGCTCCATGAGCCGTTGTCCATATGCTGTTGTTGGTTGTCATAATCGGCGCTAATGAGCAAAGGATCTTTCGGAATTGAGCCCAGTGGCGGAGGTTGGATTGATGGCGACTGCGGTAAGCATTCGCTAGCGCTGTGAGGTGGATGGGAGTGGCCAGTGAATTACGAGACGGTGAACATTGATGTTCTCGCCGCAATTGCGTTGCTGGCGCTCATTTTCTATGTCGCTGTGGTCTGGCTGGGATGGGGTGAGATCAATGCGCACATCAACAGGCGCGCTGTCATGGGCAAACGCGGAAGTAACCACAGCAGCGTCGTCCGGCGCAGGCGGAAAGCGAAAAAGTCAACCTGAAGCCACGCACGTTGAGTGCACTCATACGCAGAATGGAGAACTCTTCCGTTGTTCGACATTCATCAGAGATCAGAGACGAATTGGTAATCAGAAACACTCCAATCTGGCGCTCCTTACGATGGCTAAGACCAACTGCATTCGCGCTACTGGTCGCCAGCACTACTGCAACGGCGCAAGCTCAACAGGGCTTCACCTGGCAGCAGATCCAACAGGAATTCGAAGCCACCAATCCGACGTTGCAGGCCGATCAGCTCAACGTTGCTGAATCGAAAGCCGAAGAGATCACCGCATATTTGCGTCCTAACCCAGACTTCAGTGTGACCGCGGACGGAACCCAGATTGCTCCTTACCAAGGGATTTGGCAGCCCTTCGCGGGCACATTTGTCGTACCCACCATCAGCTACCTGCACGAACGCGATCACAAGCGGGAATTGCGTTTGGCCAGTGCGCAGGGGGCAACCCTGATTGCCCAGTCGAGCCATGCCGACCTGCAGCGAACCTTGCTGTTCACACTACGCAGCGCGTTTGTTTCGTCGTTGCAAGCCAAGGCGGTACTGCAACTGGCAAAAGCTGATCTGGCGTACTGGGATCGCGTGCTTCAGATCAGCCGAGACCGCTTTGCTGCGGGAGATATAGCCCAAATCGATCTGGACCGGCTGGAATTGCAGCGAGTGCAATACGAGTCGGATGTGCAGACTGCCGAGGTGAATCTGCGGACCGCAAAAATTCAGCTGCTAACGTTGCTGAACGATAGAACACCGATCGACCAATTCGACGTAACCGGTCTTTACGATTTTACCGACCAGCTTGAATCGCTGGATGAGATTCGTAAGATCGCCCTCGACACGCGGCCTGACTTGAAGGCTGCGGTCCAAGCCGTGGACAAAGCCCAGACTGATCACAAGCTGGCTATCGCGAATGGCTCAACCGATCCCACGTTCAGCGGCTGGTGGACCTATAACGCCTCCACCAATAACCCCTTTGCCCGCCAAACGTTGGGCCTGAATGTCTCCATCCCGCTGCGTATCTTCGATCGCAATCAGGGCGAAAAGCTGCGCACTCAGCTCGACATCACGCGTAATGAAAAGCTGCGGGACGCTACGGAAGCCCAGGTGCTCAGCGATGTCGATTCCGGTTACGCCACCTTGAACAGCACACTGATCCTGCTGCGCCCGTACAAAACCAAGTATCTGCAACAGTCGGTGCGCGTGCGAGACACCATGTTCTTCTCTTATCAACATGGCGGAGCATCGCTGCTGGATTTCCTGAGCGCCGAAAGCGATTTCCGCAGCGTGCAGTTGAATTACGTAAACCTGGTCGGGTCCTACCTGATAGCTGCGGCTCAGTTGAATATGGCGGTCGGCCACGAGGTAGTCCCATGAGAAGGAAAGTTACTGGTTGGCTCCGGTTGACGTTTTGTTGCGTAGTGGTCGGCGCGACGTTCGTCGCCTGCAAAGAAGGCAAGCCGAATCCGAACGCGGAAGCGCCGCCTCCGGCAACTGTCGAAGCCGCATTCAATCCCGCGAATTTCACGGTTGATCATCCCGAGTTGTTTAGCCTGGTGACGGCCACCGATCGCAAAGTCGTTCCGGCGCTGAACGTCACTGGTGTTGTGCAGCCCGATATCTCGCGTGCGGTGCCCGTGATCTCGCTGGCGGCAGGACGTGTGGTAGACATCAGAGCCCGGCTGGGCGACGTGGTCAAGAAAGGTCAGTTGCTGCTGCAAGTGCAGAGCAGTGACGTTTCCGGCGCTTACCAAACTTACGTGAAAGCGCAAAATGATGAGCGCCTTGCGCGTCTGAACCTTGAGAGACAGCAGCTACTATTCGAAAAGGGAGCTGTGGCGAAGAGTGTCCTGGAGGCTGCGCAAGACACGGAAGACGACGCGCTAGCCGATCTGAACGCCGCCAAGGAACAGTTGCGGCTGCTGGGCATCAACAAAGATCACCCTTCCGGAGTGGTGGATGTCGTCGCACCCATTTCCGGCATCATCACCGATCAGGAAGTGACCAACGCATCCGGCCTGCAGGGACTTTCCGGCCCGAATCCATTCACGATCTCGGACCTTTCCTTCGTCTGGATCATGTGCGACGTTTACGAAAACGATCTGGACGCGGTCCACGTTGGCGAGTTTGCAGACATCCACCTCGCAGGCTATCCCAACCAGGTCTTCAAGGGGCGTATCGACAATATCCTGCCCATCCTCGATCCCAATATCCGCACCGCGAAAGTTCGCCTGGAGGTGGCGAATCCCGGTCTGATGAAGATTGGCATGTTCGTCACCGCGACCTTCTTTGGCAAGCAGCCGCTTACTCGTGCCGTGGTTCCAGCGACCGCCATCTTGCATTTGCATGACCGCGATTGGGTCTACCTGTCGATTGGAGGAGGACATTTTAAGCGGCAGGAAGTGGTCGGCGGCGGCACGCTTCCCGGCGACATGCAGGAGGTTGCATCCGGCGTGAAGCCGGGTGACCAGGTCGTGAAGAACGCGCTGGAGCTGCAAAACACGGTGGAACAATAGATGATTCGACGCGTAGTCGATTTTGCGCTCCGCAATCGCTGGCTTGTGCTGTCCATCGCCTTGATCCTTTTCGGCGGCGGCATTGTTGCCTTCCACGAGCTTCCTATTGAGGCGTATCCCGACGTTGCCGACAACTACGTTGACATCATCACGCAGTGGCCTGGCATCTCCGCAGAACAAGTCGAACAGCAAGTCACGATTCCTATCGAAATCATCATGAATGGTGTCCCGGACGTAGTGCACCTGCGTTCGTGGTCGCTGTTCGGACTCTCGTATGTAGAGCTGGTCTTCACCGATAAGTCGGACAACAACTGGAATCGTGAGCGTGTGCTGGAGCGGTTGAGCCAGGTCACGCTGCCGCCCAACGTATCGCCGCAGTTGGGTACTGACTACAGCCCCGCCGGCCAGATCTATTTCTTCACCTTGCAAAGCACCAATCCCGCCTATGATCCGATGGAGCTAAAGACCCTCGAAGATTGGGTGGTAGAGAAAACGTTTAAATCCGCCCCCGACGTGGTTGACGTCAACAGCTTCGGCGGTCCCACACGCGAGTACCAGGTGCGGCTCGATCCCAACAAGCTTGTTGCATACGGATTGAGCTTGGCGCAAGTTGAACAGCAGATTGCTAACAACAACGCCAACGGCGGCGGAAGTTTCATACAGCAGGGCCTGCAACAGGTCAATGTTCGCGAGGTGGGATTAGTCGATCATGCCCAGGACATTGGTGAGACTGTCATTTTCACCAAGAACGGCACCCCGATCCACATGCGAGATATCGCTGTCGTCGAGCAGGGTCCCAAGATCAGATTGGGGCAAGTCGGAAGAGCTTTCCACCGCGAGGACGGGACGATCATTGATACTCCAGATGCGGTCGAAGGTATTGTGCTGCTCCGCAAAGGCGCGCCAGCTGATACCGCCCTGCAGGGCATCCACAAGAAGGTCGACGAGCTTAACACTTACATCTTGCCTCCCGGAGTAAAGGTCGTTCCGTTCATCGATCGCAGCGATCTGGTTCGCTACACCTCGCACACCGTCCTGCACAACCTCACTGAAGGAATGATCCTGGTATCGATCATTCTGTTCTTATTTCTGGGCAATGTTCGAGGAGCGCTCATCGTCGCAGCGACGATTCCGTTTTCGCTGTTGTTTGCTTCAATCTGTCTGGACTTGAGACACATTCCCGCAAATCTTCTTTCCATTGGTGCTCTGGACTTTGGCATGGTCGTGGATGGCGCCGTGGTGATGGTCGAGAATATTGTCCGCCATTTGCACTGGAGGAATGGCAGCTCCTTAACACCTGCCGAAAAGATAAGTGATGCGGCTCACGAAGTACAACGGCCGGTGTTTTACGCAATCGCCATCATCATCACGGCCTATCTTCCGATCTTTACCCTGCAACGCGTGGAAGGCCGTCTATTCCATCCCATGGCCTGGACAGTGGCGTTTGCGCTGCTGGGGGCACTCATTTTCTCGATCATCATCGCGCCGGTGTTGTGCAGTTTCGCATTCGCTAAGGGCACAAAGGAATGGCACAACCCTGCCATGGAGTGGTCCATCAAGCGCTATCGCAGCGCGGTGCGGTGGGCGATTCGCCGGCGGGCGCTCACGGTTGGGGTGGGCATAGTAGGCCTCATCTTGGCGGTTTATCTCGCCTTTAGCGGAGTGATTGGCTCCGAGTTCCTGCCACACCTCGATGAAGGCGCCCTCTGGGTACGAGGCACGCTCGCCCCCAGTGCCGGCCCCGAGCTGGGCATACGAGTGGCCAATGAAGCAAGGATCATGCTGTGCTCGTTCCCCGAAGTTCCGCAATGCACCAGTCAGACAGGCCGTCCTGATGATGGCACCGACCATACCAGCTTTTTTAATACGGAATACTTTGTTGACCTCAAACCGAAAGAGCAGTGGCGCCCTATATTTCACCAGAACACGGATGAGTTGATCGCCGCCATGAATCGCGAACTGAGCAAGATTCCCGGGGTGATATGGGGATTCTCTCAGCCCATCGAAGACAACATGGAAGAAGCGGTCAGCGGCGTGAAAGGTGAGTTGGCCACCAAGATCTACGGCGACGACCTGCATATTCTGACGGACAAGGCCGACGAAGTTTCGAACGTGATGCGGAGCGTCAAAGGAATCACCGATCTTGGCGTCTTCCATGTTATGGGGCAACCGAACCTGAACTTCACTGTTAATCGTGCTGCCGCCGCTCGTTACCAGATCAACGTTGCCGACGTGCAGGATGCAATTCAAACCGCCGTGGGTGGAGGCGCGCTTACCCAGGTTCTCATCGGCGAGGCGCGCTACGACCTGGTGCTGCGTTATCAGCAACAATACCGGGATACAAAGGAGGTAATCGAGAATATCCGGCTCCTGTCGCCAACTGGAGAGCGGGTTTCGTTGGCGCAACTCTGCGACATCAATGAACGAGATGGTGGTTCGGAGATCTATCGCGAAGCCAACCGGCGCTACGTTGCCGTGAAGTACAGCGTGCGGGGGCGCGATCTGGGAAGTACGGTCGAAGAGGCGATCAACAAGGTTAACCGCGAGGTTAAGTTGCCGCAAGGTTATCGCATCGATTGGGAAGGAGAATACGAGAGCAAGAAGAGGGCCGACGAACGACTGCTCATTGTGCTGCCCATTACCGTATTCATCATTTTCGTGATTCTGTACACCATGTTCGGCTCTTTCAAATGGGCTTTGCTCATCCTGGCAAATGTCGCCATGGCGCGTATCGGAGGCCTGCTCGCGCTGCTAATCACCGGAACTAATTTTAGTGTGTCGTCGGGGGTCGGCTTTCTGGCGCTGTTCGGAGTATCAGTGCAAACCGGAGTCATCATGCTGGACTTCATTAACCAGCTTCGAGCCCGGGGTTACTCGGTGGAGGAAGCCGCCATTGAGGGAGCTGTCTTGCGATTGCGACCAATCATGATGACCATGCTGGTGGCAACTCTCGGTCTTTTGCCCGCAGCCCTCTCGCATGCCATTGGTTCCGATTCGCAGCGCCCCTTTGCGATCGTCATTGTCGGCGGATTGATTGCTGATCTCGTCATGAGTATTTTTCTCTTACCCACGCTCTACGTATGGATTGCCGGACGACGAGACGTGTTGCCGGAGTCTACAGGACTAGTCGAAGAATAGGCATACGGGTTTACGCCGGCGCTAGACGCATGCTGAGATCGACAGCCGGAACGGAATGGGTGAGCGCGCCGACGGATATGAAGTCGACGCCGGTTTCGGCGTAGGCTCGGACGTTCTCCAGAGTGATGCCGCCGGAAGCCTCCAGCGGTATAACCAGCTTGCGGCTGCGAATGCGCTCCACTGCCTGGCGAACCTGTTCCGGGCTCATGTTGTCGAGCAGCACAGCTTCGGCGCCATGCTCGAGCACTAGATCCAGCTCTTTCAGCGAGCGAACCTCAATCTCAACCGTTTGCGAGCCGCGGCGATTGCGCAGCGCGCGTTCCAGTGCGGGGACGACTCCGCCCGCGAGAGCGATGTGGTTGTTCTTGATCAAAATGCCGTCGCTGAGATCGAGACGATGATTGTGGCCGCCGCCGCAGGTCACGGCGTACTTGTCGAGGACGCGCAGGCCGGGCGCGGTCTTGCGCGTGTCGAGAATGGTAGTGTCCGTTCCCTCGACCGCGTCGACGTATTGGCGGGTAAGCGTGGCAATGCCGCTCATGCGCTGCATGATGTTAAGGATGACGCGCTCGCAGGAGAGCACGACGCGCGCGTTGTGCACGATGACGGCGACCGATCGGCCTTTGCGCAGGCGTACACCGTCGAAGATTTCGGTGTGGCTGGTTACTTCGGGATGTGAGGTGACGGTGCCATCAAGCATGGCGAAGACATCGAGGATGCGATGCACGCAACCTAGGCCGGAGAGGACGCAGTCCTGCTTGGCGAGTATCGTGGCAGAACAACGCTGGTTGACATCGATGCAGGCGTAGGAGGTAGCGTCGCGCGTTGCACGGTCTTCGAGCAACGCGTTTTCCAGAATGGCCGTGATGCGGCGGCTTGTCCAGTCCAAGATTGACCTCGATCTGCAGCAGCTTGAAGGGGCGCAGCTTTAGCTGCGCCATGACGACCGCCCATAATCCCGTGTCCGAGCGAACTCTCCGAGTTCGCTCGGGCACGGACTTGATAGTAGCTGCGCTTTACGGCGCACCTAAAGGTGCGCCCCTTCACTTATGCACCAAGCTCGCCCAGGGCATCGTTAGTCTTCTGTACGAGCATTTCGACTTCGGCTTTGCGCTTCTTCAGGCCCTCAACCACATTGGCCGGGGCCTTCGAGAGAAATGTCTCGTTGCTTAGCTGCCCCTTGGCGCGCGCCAGTTCCTGCGTGAGTTTCGCCAGTTCCTTGCTCAGGCGATCGCGCTCCGCGGTGACATCAATCCTGCGTTCATAGACCACGCGAACATCGAAGCGCGCCGTGCTGCGCGCCCCCGCAGCTTTGGCCAGCGACTCTTCGACGAACGTTATCTCTTCGACATTGGCCAGCCGCTCGAGCGCGCTGCGATTGCGTTCGATCAGAGAGCGAACGTCGTCGCCGGCATGAATTTCGATGGGCAGCCGCAGCCTGGGATTCGCCTTCAGCTCGTTACTATCGCGCGCCAGCTCGGCGCGAACGTTGCGCACGCTGACGATCAGATCCTGCAGGATCGCCATCTCGGTTTCCGCATCGGCGTTGATCTGTCCGGGATCGGCCGTCGGATATGCGGCTAACGCGATCGACTTTGCCGGCGGCTGGCCATCGTAAACCGCGTGCCACAGCTCTTCGGTGATGAATGGCATGAACGGCGACAGCAGGCGCAAGGCGCCTTCGAAGATGCTGATCAGATCTGCGTAAGCAGTTCGCGCTTGCTCGCGGTCGTCAGCGGCGAGACGCGGCTTAATCAGCTCCAGATACCAGTCGCAAAACTCGCCCCAGAAGAAGTGATAGACCACGTGCGCGGCTTCGTGAAAACGATACGACTCCAGCGCCCCGTGAATCTCCTGCGCGACACGGTTGAAGCGCGAGAGGATCCAGCGATCTTCGAGCGTTTCGGGTTGGAAACCGAGAACACCTTTGATCCTGCCCTTTGTGCCAACTGCGGGTTCAAAGGATGGGGTATCCGAGTGTGACCTCTTGAACTCTGCCGGCGACCACAGGCCAGACTCCTGCGCCTTGTCGACATTCATGAACAGGAAGCGCGCGGCGTTCCAGATTTTATTGGCGAAGGCGCGATAGCTCTCGGTGCGGCTCTCCGAGAAAGCAATGTCGCCACCGGGCGCAGCCATGGCAGCCAGCGTGAAGCGAACGGCATCGGTGCCGTACTTTTCGATAATTTCGATGGGGTCGACTACGTTGCCTTTCGTCTTCGACATCTTCTGGCGCTCGGCATCGCGTATGAGGCCGTGAATGTAAACGTTCCGGAACGGGACGTCGCCATGTCCGAAGCCGCGCATGAAATGGCAGTTCAGCATGATCATGCGCGCGACCCAGAAGAACAGAATGTCGAAGCCGGTGATCAGCAGCGTCGTGGGGTAGAACGCGTCGAGATCGGGTGTGTCGTCCGGCCATCCCAGCGCCGAGCACGGCAAAAGTCCAGATGAGAACCAAGTATCGAGAACGTCGTTATCCTGCTCGACCGGACCGCCGCACTTCGTACACGTTGGCGGCGCTTCGCGCGCGACGATGATTTCGCCGCACTTGCAATGCCACGCCGGGATGCGATGTCCCCACCACAACTGGCGCGAGATGCACCAGTCGTAGATGTTGCGCATCCACTCGAAGTAGGTTTTGGTGTACATCTCGGGGACCAACTTGATGTCGCCACGCTCGACCACTTCAATGGCGCGTTCGGCCAGCGGCTTGATCTTTACGAACCACTGCGTCGACAGGCGCGGCTCGATAATGGTCTTGCAGCGGCTGCACTTGCCGAGCGGAACGACGTAGTCTTTGCTGCCGACCAGGAATCCGTCGCGCTCCAGATCTTCCAGAATTTTCTGGCGCGCCTCGAAGCGATCGAGCCCGCGATACGGACCGGCGTTCTCGTTCATCTGCGCAACTTCGTTGATCACCTCGATCTGCGGGAGTTGGTTCCGCAGTCCGGCTTCGAAGTCGTTGGGATCGTGCGAGGGCGTGACCTTAACCGCGCCGGTGCCGAATTCGGGATTGGCGAGAATATCGTCGGTGATGATTGGGATCTCGCGATTCATCAGCGGCAACAAGACATGCTTGCTGTGCAGATGGCGATAGCGCTGGTCGGCCGAGTTCACGGCAACGGCAGTATCGCCCAGCATGGTCTCGGGACGGGTGGTGGCAACAATGATGTATTCGTTTTGCGAGCCGATAACGGGATAGCGGATCTCCCAGATTTTGCCGGGCGTCTCCTCGTGAACCACTTCCAGATCGGAGACCGCAGTAATGCAGCGCGGGCACCAGTTGACAATGTACTTGCCGCGATAGATCAGGCCTTCTTCGTAGAGACGAACGAAGGCTTCGCGGACGGCCCGCGACATGCGCTCGTCCATGGTGAAGTACTCGCGCGACCAGTCCACGGAGGCGCCGAGCCGCTTCATCTGCTGCAAGATGACGCCGCCGTAGTGCTGTTTCCAATCCCAGACACGCTCGTTGAACGCCTCGCGGCCGAGGTCGCGGCGGTTCTTGCCTTCGGTGGCGAGTTGACGCTCCACCATGAGCTGGGTAGCGATGCCGGCATGATCTGTGCCCGGGAGCCAGAGCGTCGGCAGGCCGCTCATACGCTTCCAGCGCACAATGATGTCGATTTCGGTGTGCTCCAGCATGTGGCCCATGTGGAGGTTGCCGGTAACATTGGGCGGAGGGAGAGTGATCGTGAACGTTTCTTGACGCGAATTAGGCGCAGGCGTTTCGACGTGGAAGAGCTTCTCGCGGACCCAATATTCGGCCCAGCGAGGTTCGATGGCACTCGGTTCGTACGCCTTGGGGAGATCGTGAGGCATGCCTGTTTGTTCAACAACTTCGGGGTAAACCTCGATAGTAAAGCGCTGGAAAAAAGCGGTCAAACATCGGAGTCTGATCCGAGAAGGTACGCACAGATGTCGGGGGCGCTGTCTGAATCCGGACAGTCTTGGGTCGAATGGACACTTGCCCTGGCCGTCTCACCCGCAAAACCCTTGTTATTCAGAGACATGAGCTTTCTCCACTGTGGCACACACGGTGCATCTATCTTAAGGACGAACCACTCTGGGCGAACGTCCCATGCGTGGAGGATGCATTCTTAATGCTGGCTGACCTGAAATATGCACTGCGGCAACTGCGCCGATCACCCGCCTTCACCTTGACTGCTGTTCTCACCCTTGCGCTCGGCATCGGTGCCACCACGGCGATCTTCACGCTGGTACACGCCGTGCTGCTCCGGTCGCTCCCGGTCGCGGATCCCGCAACCCTTCTGCGAGTTGGTGACAATGAGCAGTGCTGTTTTAACAGCGGGCTTCCCGACTACCAGGAGCCTGTGTACGACTGGTCGCTGTTCTCCTACCGGCAATACGAACAGTTCCGCGATCATACGCCGGGCTTCGCGAGCCTTGCCGCCTTTGAATCGAACGACCGCGAGATGGCTGTCCGCCGCACCGGCAGTGGTCATCCAGCGGAGCCTTGGTACGGGGAGTTCGTCTCCGGAAATTCCTTCGAGACGCTCGGCCTTCGGCCGTACGCCGGACGACTGTTGCAGCCTTCCGACGACGTGAAAGGCGCAGCCCCCGTCGCGGTCATCAGCTTCCAGGCGTGGGAACAGGAACTCGCCCGCGATTCCGCGGCCGTCGGCTCCAGCCTCACCATCAACGGCCAGCCGGTCACTATTGTCGGTATCGCGCCGCCAGGTTTCTACAGCGAGCGTCTCAGTCCCACGCCGCCCGCAGTCTGGCTTCCCATCAATCTGCTGCCCGCGATCTCGCCCGTTGACTCTGACCTGCTGGAGCGCGGCGGCCTGGAGTGGCTCAACCTTATCGGCCGCATCGCGCCCGGTGCGAAGCCGGCAGCTATCCAGGCGCAGATGCAGGTGGAACTGCAGCAATTCCTTGAAAGTCCGGTGGCCGAGCTCACAGGCCCCGAGCGGGCCATGATTCCGAAGCAATACCTCCGCCTCTCTCCTGGTGGCGCCGGCGTGCAACGTATGCAGGACCAGTACAAGGACGACCTGCGCCTCCTGATGTGGATCGCGACCTTCGTGCTTCTTATCGCCTGCGCAAATCTTGCCAACCTCATGCTGGCTCACTCCGCCACCCAGCGCCAGGAGGCAGCCGTCCGCGCGGCGCTAGGCGCATCGCGCAGCCGCCTTTTGCGGCGTGCACTCGTGGAATGTATTCTTCTGGCCGTATTCGGTGGATTCGCCGGGGTCTTCGTTGCCTGGGGCGGAGCCCGGCTTATCCTCCATCTCGCTTTCCAGCAAAACCCAATCAGCATCGATCCCAGCCCATCGCTGGTCGTCATGGGCTTTGCTTTTGCCGTGTCGCTGATTACCGGCCTGCTCTTCGGGGTTGCGCCGGCATGGCTCGCTGCGCGCACGGATCCCATCGAGGCTCTGCGCGGCGCCAACCGCTCCACCGGACGCCACACCACTCTTGCGCAAAATGGACTGGTCGTCGGTCAGGCGGCCGTTTCCGTTGTGCTGCTATGCGCCGCCGGCCTCCTTATCCTCAGCTTGCAGAAACTCGAACAGCAGCGCTTCGGCTTTGACCCCGCCGACCGCAGCATCATGCAGTTCAATGCACAGACCGTGGGCCTGCAGCCCGATCAGCTCGACAGCTTCTATCGCCGCCTCAACGAATCGATCTCTTCCATCCCCGGCGTCTCACACGTGGCGTGGTCGCTCTGGAGCCCGATGGATGGCAATAACCGCAGCGAAACCGTGTACATCGAGGGTCAACCTGCTCCGCCGCCTGGCTCGAATGTGAATCTGGCATCTTGGGTTCGCGTGAGCCCGGACTATTTCACGACCATCGGAACGAAGTTGCTCGAGGGCCGTGAATTTTCCGATAGCGACGATCGCAACGCTCCCAGTGTTGCCATAGTCGATGAGGCCTTCGTCAAGAAGTTTCTTCATGGTCAAAATCCCATCGGGGTGCACTTTGGCGAGTGGGACCAGTCGGAAACTGGCATGTTCAGAATCGTCGGGGTCGTCGAAGATGCGCGGTACTGGCCGCCCACCGATCCGCAGGAGCAGGGGCACCCGATGTTCTTCGTGCCAGCGTGGCAGTGGCCGCAGTTACCGGCGTCCGCCCCGAACGCATCGTTGTATACGGAGTTCCTCACCGCGACGCACTACATGGGTTCGCTGGAGATCGAAACCCATGGCACGGTGCCGGATCTGCAACGACGCGTTCGCGACGCCCTCCAGCAGATCAATCCGAACCTTATGATCACGCGATGGCAGAGCTTCGGCCAGCAGGTGGATCTCGGCTTCAGTCAGCAGCAGATGATCGTGCAACTGACCTCGCTGTTCGGATTGGTCGCCCTCGCGCTCGCCGCGATCGGTCTCTATGGCGTTACCGCCTACGCCGTCGCCCAGCGCACCAGCGAGATCGGCATCCGCATGGCGCTTGGAGCCAACCACGCGCACGTACGGAAAATGGTGCTGCGCGACGCCTTCTGGAAGGTGGGCCTCGGACTGCTGATCGGTATTCCCGCCGCTCTTGCCGCCGGACGTCTAATTGAGGCCGAACTCTTCGGCGTTACAGTATGGAACCCGCTCGTTTTGGGAGCTACGACGGCAGTGCTGGTCGCCGTGGCACTGGTAGCAGCCGCCGTGCCCGCCCAACGCGCCGCCAGCGTCGACCCGATGAAAGCGTTACGCGGGGAATAAGGCCGAGACATCGAAAATTCGCCGCGCACGGCGGCGGGCGCAGGCGGCCGCGGGTTTCAAACAGCGACAGGACGGTGCACTCATCTGATCAGTGCCGGCGCTATCGCCGGTGATTCTGCAACAATCGGCTTGGTCTTATAGTCGGCGATTCAGTCGAACTGGCTCCAATTTGGGTTAAGTAAGGGGAGTCGGCTTGCCGGGCAGGGGCTATGGCGATCTCGGCATCGGTAAAAATTACGGACTTATTCCTCCGGATGGGACATTCTCCTCCAGGTAACGCGCGACCAGGCTGTATACGTGAAACGAGGTCCCCGGACCCTCAGAGATTGCGTGCGTGCGGTTGGGATAGTCCATCATGTCAAAAGGCTTGCCCAGTTCTATCAGCCGATTGATCAGCAGTTCGGTCCCCTGGAAATGGACGTTGTCGTCTCCTGAGCCGTGTACGATCAGCAGCTTTCCGCTCAGGCCTTGGGCGAAGTTAATAGCTGAACCATCGTGATAGCCCTTGGCGTTCTCTTGGGGCAAGCCCATGTAGCGTTCCTGATAGATGGTGTCGTAATGCCGCTGATCGGGTACCGGAGCCACTGCGATTCCTGCTTTGAATAGCCCTGGGTAGCGAAACATCATGTTCAGTGTGTTGCTTCCACCGCCGCTCCATCCCCAGATTGCAAGACGTGATGAATCGATATAGGGCCGTTCCTTGGCCAGTTCTCGTATTGCTTCCGCTTGTTGCACCGAGGACAGAACGCCGACGTCGCCGTACACGCTCTTGCGCCAATCTCGACCCTTGGGTGCGGGCGTGCCTTCATTGTCAAAGCTAACCACTAGATACCCTTGCGCGGCGATCAAAGCGTGGAACAATCTCCTGGAGCCGCCCCAGGCATCGGTGACTGTTGCGCCGGCAGGTTCTCCATATATGTAGACCAGCACCGGATATTTCTTTTGGGGATCGAAGTCCGGAGGCTTGATCATCCATCCATCCAGCTTTACGCCATTACCGACCGGTATCTGAAAGAACTCCACTGGTGACGTGGTCAGGTCTTTCGCTTTGCCAGCCAGCTTGTCATTGGCTTCGAGCGTTCTGCTCACCTTGTGATCGGGCAGGCTCACCAGTTCCGTTACCGCCGGGTGATCGAAGGTTGAAACCGTATGAAAAGCCCATTTCCCGTCAGGCGAAATGTCATAGCTGTGCGTCCCCGGCTGACTCGCCGGCGTAATGCGTTGCGGCGAGCCGCTGCCATCGACACGCGAGCGGTAAAGATATTTGCGGATGGGATCGTCCGGCGAGGCGATGAAGTAAAACCATACTCCGGCATCGTCGACCTCGATCTCCGAGATTACGTCTCCAGCAAAATTGGTGATGAGATGTGGCTTGCTATCGGCTCGAGAAATTACGTAGGCATGGCGCCATCCGTCGCGCTCGCTCAGCCACACCAAACCTTTCCCATCTCCTATCCAGTCGAGCGAGCGCACATAGTCCACCCAGGCTGAGTCTTTGTCCTCGAACAAAGTACGAACCGATCCTGTGTGCACATCGGCGAGCAGCACCTGATTGGTATTTTGCAAACGATTCAGATATTCAAGGATCAGCTCGTTCGAATTCTTAGCCCATTCCATGCGGGCAATGTAGTGATTGCGCGGATCTCCCGGGAGGCTTAGCCACTTTGTAGCGCCGCCCTGCGCAGAAACCACGCCCACCTTGACCGCCGAGTTGGTTGTGCCCGGTTGAGGATACGGGTAGCTCGTCACCACGGGATACTCTTCTTTGGTGTCATTGATCAGCGAATATTCACCGACTCCGGTCGTATCAAACTGCCAGTACGCGATGGACTGACTGTCAGGACTCCATCGAAATGCATCGCGCAGGCTCAGCTCTTCCTCCGTGACCCAGTCGGTGGTGCCATTGATCAGCGTCGCGGAGCCATCCTGAGTCAAGGCGCGAATTTGGTCGGTTGCCAGGTCCTGCACGTAAATATTGTTGGCTCGCACGAAGGCTACGTTCTTGCCGTCGGGTGAGAACTTGGCAAACATCAGCGACGATTCCGGTGCATCTGCTCCCAGCTTCTTCAGACGCCCGCTGGCGAGATCGAGCACCCAGTAGTCGCCTCGGGTATTGAGGCGCCAAACTTTCTTGGTGTTGGTGAAGACCAACAGCTGCCGGTTGTCTCTTGACCAGGCATAATCGGCGATCTTCATCGGCGCCGCGCCTGTTGCCACAATTAGCTTGGCGGCAGGAACCAGGACCGTGCGTTTGCCGGTTGCGGTCTCGTACTCAACAATGTCCTCGCCTCCGGAAACCGTGGCCGATGGTTCGACCGTAGTGTATTCCGCACCCTTGTCGATCCAGCGAGCGGGTCCGAAATGCTTTGCGTCAAATTCGTGTTTGTTGAAGATAGCGTCCAGAGTGCTCGACAGCTGTTGTGCCGGAAGCAAACCGGGCAAAGGTGTAACGATCAGAAACCACCACGCAATACGAATTGCAACCGTTCGTTTAAGAATCATGGGGAGGCAGGCTCACACCTATTTAAACATCCTGACGGCCGGGAGAATTTTAGCGAGCCCCATGCCGCAGCCGCAATCTATTGAGCTCGGTAGTGATCGACGGGGTGTGGAATGTTCCGACCTGGTTACTGAAGTTGAGCGCGGGGCAACCGGAAACGGTGGAAGGTCGATTAAGGTTCGTCGTCCAGCTGCTGCAGCTTACCCTCCGCACTGGCCTTGATCCCATCTTTGCGCTGCTGATTGTCGGTAGTGTCAGACGGCAGCATTGCCAGCGCCTTCTTGGAGTTCTGACGTGCGAGATCTCCCTGCCCATCGGCTAAATACACATCGCCAAGGCTGTCATAAACATTGGGGGAGTTGGGGTAGGCCACGGCATTCAGCTTCAAAATCTCGATAGCGCCTTTAATATCGCCGGCCTGCATGTGCTCGTAGCCCATTAAGTTGACCAACTGCTCGTCGAACAGAGTGGCCTTGGGGTCGTGCTGACGAGCTTGCTTCAGCTGGGCTTCAATCTTGGCCGGGCCGCCCGGCTGGTCGATCGTGTCCAGTGCGTATACCTCCGGTGGGAGCGCGACTGCCTCGTTGGTGGCTGGAGCCTTGCCCGGTGTTGTGATCAGCGTCGTTACATACCAAGCGGTGATCGCCTTCATGAGTTCGGGATGCGCGTGGAAAATGTCGGAGCCATGTCCGCCGTTGGGATAATGCACCAGCTTCTTGCCGGGATCCGCCGTAAGGCTGTAGAGCCACTGGATCGCAAACGCCGAAGGGGGATAGGGGTCGTCGGCGGCGTAGGCAAAGAAGACCGGAGTTGACTGGTCGCGCCTCAGGTACTGACGTCCGTCGTAATTCGTATTACCCGACAGCAGCACCAGGGAGCGCACCTCGGGATGCCGAATTACGGCCTGCATCGAGTTATTGACTCCGCAACTCGCGCCCCCCACGCCGATGGCATCACGCTCCACCCCCGGCTGCGCCACCAGGTATTCATAGGCGACATCGATGTCGCCCGGCCACTTCGCCACCAAATCCGCCTGTTGCTGGAGCGTGGCCTTTTCATGAGGCACGCCGGCACTTTCCCCGAAGCCACGGTAATCGAGCGTGAGGACGTTGATCCCCGCTGCGCTAAGCTGCTGCGCCAGTCCGTCCCAAGCTTTCCGGTCGCGATTGCACTGATGCAGTAACAGCACGCCGGGTCCAGGTTTGCCCGCGGCAAAATAGGTCGCCTTCAGCTTGGCACCGTCCTTGGCAGTGAGATCGACCACGCGCTCGGCTGCCGGCGCGATCGATACGGTAACGAGAGTGAAAAGAAGTGATGCAAGCGAGTAGCGGGCGAAGGCGTTACCCATGGCAAACCTCGTAACCCGCAATATTCTACAGAGCCGAATGGAAGTAAACCTGCGACGCCAAATTCTGCAGTGGGGCGCTGGCGGATTGTGACAGACTGCTGCATCTCCGATCGAATCAGCCACTCATGATCCGAGGTAACGATCCTTAGTTGTGTTCTTCTTTCGTACTGGAAGCCAATTCTCGATCACAGGGTCCCACAAAGCTAACGCTTCTGACATCCACCAGCTGACCAAAAAGGCAGAGACAGCAGACGAGTACGCCCGCGTTGCGATATCTTCGTGGCAGTGGGGCTGCATGCACGGGGGTGGAGTTCACGCTGTTGAGCTGGTCTTTCTTTCGTTGCTGGCGTTCGTGGTGGTGTTCGCCGCGCTCGCCCGCAAGCTCAATCTGCCATATCCGATTGTGCTGGTAGTCGCCGGACTGCTGCTCAGCTTCCTGCCCCGGGTTCCCAAGGTTACGCTTAATCCCGACATCATCTTCCTGGTGGTACTGCCGCCGCTGCTTTATTCGGCCGCCTGGGTCACGTCCTGGCGTGACTTCCGCTTCAACCTGGTCAGCATTCTGATGCTGGCCTTCGGACTGGTGGCGTTTACGGTCTTCGGAGTGGCTTTTGCAGCGCCGCACGTCTTTGCCGGCTTCACATGGCAACTGGGATTCCTGCTGGGCGCTGTGGTATCGACCACCGACTCAATCGCGGCCACATCCATCGCCCGTAACCTGGCGCTGCCGCGACGCATCGTCGACATTCTGGAAGGCGAGAGCCTGGTGAATGATGCCAGCGGTCTGGTTGCGCTGGAGTTCGGTCTGGCGATGATCTTGCGTTCGCAGACGCCTACCGCCGGTGAGGCCGCGGGACGGCTGTGTTTTCTGAGCTTGGCGGGAATCGCCATCGGTCTGGCGATTGGCAAGGTAGTGGATTTGTTGGAGCGCCATATAGATGATGGGCCGATTGAAATCGCGGTTAGCATTCTCGTACCTTACGTAACCTATCTGGCGGCGGCGGCAGTGCATGCCTCGGGCGTGTTGGCGGTGATCACTTGCGGGCTCTATCTGAGTCGCAAGAGCGCCGTCTTCTTCTCGCCGAACGTGCGCTTGCAGGCCTCGGCGGTCTGGGAGTCACTGACCTTTGCCCTGAACGGACTGGTGTTCGTGCTCATCGGCCTGCAATTGCCATATGTGCTGGCGGGAATTCGCTCCTACAGCATGAAGGAGCTGCTTCTCTACGGCGCGACCTTCAGCGCCTTGCTGATCCTATTGCGCTTGCTGTGGATTTTTCCCGGCGCACGCTTCGGCCATTGGTTTCGCACCCGTGTGCTGCATCAGGACTATCCTCTACCTTCCTCGGCTGGGATCTTTGTCCTGGGGTGGACGGGAATGCGCGGTGTGCTTGCTCTGGCCGCCGCCATGTCCCTACCCGAGAATCTAGCCAATGGAACTCCCTTTCCGGAACGCAATCTCATCATCTTTCTCACCTTCAGCGTGATTTTGGTGACCTTGGTTCTGCAGGGACTGACGTTGCCTCCGCTGATTCGCTTGCTGGGACTGGCCGGCGCCAGCGGCCCGAATTGCGAGGAGCGTGAGGCGCGCCGCATCATGACGCGCGCGGCCTTGCAACGGCTGGAGGAAGCGCGTGCGCAGGATACGCCAGAGCTCGCGCCGGTCTACGACGATTTGAAGCAGCACTATGAGCATCGTCTCGAACGGCTGGAAGGCAACGCTGAGGAACGCAAAGGGAGCTTGGAAAAGTATGATCGCGTCCTCGATCTGAACCGAGATCTGTTGCGGACCGAGCGGGAAGCCGTGCTGTCGTTGCGTGCCGCAGGCCGCATCAGCGACGAGGTGCTTCGGCAGATCGAACGCGAGCTCGATTTACGCGAGAGTGAGCTGGCGCTTGCGGGCGAAGCCAGCGCGTAGGGCGTGCATTCGAGGGAAAGTCTTCGGTCGATGTTCTCAGCGCCATCATGAATCATGCCGGCGACTCCCACACGAGTCAGCCTCTCGAACCAACCCACATGAGCGAGAAGTCGGCGCTTGTCCGAGTGCGAAAGCAGACATTACTCGATATGGAAAGCAGTGGTGGCGGCGATCAATTATCAGTCGGGAACCCGGGTGTGCTCCGGCTTCGTTCAGTGATTGCTCAGAAAATACAGATCCTCCTGCCCGCTGGGACGGGCGTAGATGATAACCGAGAGGTCCTCCGAGACCTCGGAGGCATTGCCCGCAAAGTCCTCGCGCACGGCAAAGGGGAACGTCAATACGCGCTGCGGCTCGCCCACGGCTTCTCCATCGCGCCACGGCTGGCGGAAGATTGAAGTTTGTCCGTGGATCGTACTTTCGAACAGAAACGACTTTCCATCCCGCGCGTAAAGGAAGAAGTAGCTGGCCAGACCGGGCTTCAGCGCCGTGCATTTCTTGTCACGCAAGGAATACTGATACAAGCCAGGATTGGGTCCCCACAGCACCGGCCCCGCGATATAGTTTCCGTCGGGTGAAACATCGAGCGTGCCCGCGCAGCCTTCGAACAAGGTCTCCGGCTTGGCCGCCGGGTCCTTCAGATCGAGCTTCCATACGGTGGCGTTCTGTGGGTCGCCACCATGATAGGCGGTGAAGACGACGGACGTAGTGCCGCGAATGGCCGTAGCGAAATCGGCACGCCCGGACTGCGCGATCAGTTGACGCAGATTGCGTGCCGTCAGCATTGACGACAAGATGCGGCTGTTCTCGCCTTCCACTTCCGAGAACACAAATTGAGAATCGTCCGCTGACCAGGCGAGGGTCTCAAGATTGACGTTCGAGCTCTGAATCTTTCTCGCATTACCGCCATCGATGTCGGCAATCCACAACTCCTCGCGTCCAGGTTCCGGTGCCGTGATATAGGCGAACTGCCGCCCAGAGTGCGAGATCAGCGGCTGCGTGGCGAGTTCGCCAACAACGTCAATGGCCTGCCTGGTTGCAGGATGATATGCGGTGAGGACGCCGGAGGATCGGCCGTTCACAAAATACACGCCTTTGCCCGCTGGATCGCCCAGAGGGCTTAGATCAGGACCGGGACCGAAGGTAATCTGCTTCAGCGAACCATCAGCCAGCGAAAACTCCCAAATGTTGGTAATTCCTTTGACCGTTCGGCTGACGTAGAGACTGTTGCCCGGCTTTCCCCAGGATGCGCGGCCCAGGGTAGCTGGAATCTCTCCTACTCTGACAGACTTCCGCGTGTCCACATCTAGCCTGTCAACTACCATTCCCGACCCGGTGTGTCCGATGGTCAACAGACTCTTGCAGTCCGGGAAGGCCAGCAATCCGTAAAAGGGGTCGTTCGTTGTCGATCCAAAATTTGCTGAACCAAGGCCGTTGGTCTTGGAACGAGAATATTCGGCGATTACCTCGGGCGCCGCTCCGCTGGGGTCGGTGCGAAGAATCTGGCCACCGAACGTGCCCACAAACAACGAATGCCCATCGCTGCAGGGGGCAACGGCAGTGCCGTTGGCGACGCGACGCGGAAAGCCTCCAAGCGTGGGAATGGACCAAATCTCGTAATTGCCGATGCTTGGGCCGAAGAGAATTTCGTTGCCGTCAGCAGAAAACGCCAGCGGCGTCTTGTTGCCTTCGTCTTTGGTTAGCTGCAGCGGCTGGCCTCCCGAGGTCAGCATGACAAGCAATTGGTCGTAGCCATCGACTGGCGAGGTAAACGCAATGGTGCGACCATCGGGCGATAGGATTGGCCTCTGTATGGTTCGGTTCCACTGGCTGATCTTCGTGATGTTGGCTGGCGTGGACTGAGCCGTGGGGCGCGGCCAAAACTTATACGCGGCGAATCCGGCGGCAATGAGTACCAGCACGGCGATGATGTACCGGTCCGGTGCGCTCAGGCCGGCGTGCGCCCCCTTGCCGCGCGCGGGAGTGGTCACGGCAGGCGTGCCGGGTTGGGCCGGCAGGGACGCCGCGCTCGCCGGCTCGGGCTCAGCGGCAACCGCGACCGAGGTGTGTTTGGAGCTGCTGCTGTCGCGCGCCAGGCGCTTCAGGTCCGCGCGCAACTCGGCAGCAGACTGGTAGCGCAAATCGCGATCCTTCTCCAGACATTTGTTGATGATGCGCTCAAGCTCCGGAGGAGTTTCGGGATTCAGGCGCACCGGAGCGACCGGTACAGCGTTGAGAATCGCGGTGAAAATGACTCCCGAGGTTTCGCCTCGGAACGGCAACGTCCCGGTCGTCATTTCGTACAGCACGGCGCCCAGTGAAAACAGGTCGGTGCGGGCGTCCAGTTCCTTGCCGCGCACCTGCTCGGGAGACATATAGGAGACGGTCCCCAGCGTTGTTCCGGGGCTGGTGAGGTGCTCATCGGTGGTGCGGGTAACGTTGGTGGCGCCTGCGCCGCTGCCGGCCTTAGCCGAGCGGAACTCCATCACTTTGGCGAGACCGAAGTCGAGAATCTTCGCATGACCACGATTGGTAACGAAGATGTTGGCGGGCTTGATGTCGCGATGGACGATGCCCTTACCGTGCGCGGCGTCAAGAGCATCGGCGATCTCGATGCCCAGCGAGAGGATACTTTCCAGTTCCATGGGGCGATCGAGGATGTGATGCTTCAGCGTCGCACCTTCCAGATACTCCATGGCGATGAAAGCTTTGCCGTCCTCCTCGCCAATGTCGTAGATGGTGCAGATGTTCGGATGATTCAGGGCCGATGCAGCCTGAGCTTCGCGCTCGAATCGCGCGAGCGCTTGCGGTTCACTCGCTACCTGCTCGGGCAGGAACTTTAGCGCAACGAAGCGGTGCAGGCGGGTGTCCTCGGCTTTATAGACAACGCCCATGCCACCGCCGCCGAGTTTTTCGAGGATCGAGTAATGCGAGATTTTCTGACCGAGCACGTATCGGGAATCTTACGAAGTGCAGGCAATCAAGTCAACGGAAGTAATGCGAGTTTCATTGCCGGGATTACCGCGTCGAGAGCGCAATTAGGCGGCCAGCTGTTGCAGGCCGTCCAGTGCCAGGCGGCCGCCATACAAGGTCGCGCTGAGATAGACAGCGACCCAGTCGCGAAGAGAAAACGGCCAGCCGGCGCGACTGGGATGTTGAAGCCACGTTGCGAGCAAACGGCGAAGCACTGGGAATTCGATACTAATGTTGGAACCCGCGATCTCGTGCAGAATGCCGTCCAGCGTGAACAGCACCTTGCGCAGCATGACCATCGACGTTGGCAAGCGGACGCCTTGCCAAGCAATGCGTTCCAGCAGATCCACAACATTCACGGCTCGTGGCATTCGAGCTAGAGGCTGCGCACGAAGAAAGTTTCCTACTTCCTGATGGATGATTCGTCTCTGCCGTGAACTTCCGTTTGTGTCCAGCAGACTGAGACGCTCGATGACATGCGAAAGTCCCTGCGTATCGCGCAGCACCATCATTGCAATCAGCATGGCGAATTGGCGCCGTTGGTCATGACGGACCTGGCCTGTCAGCGCCCAATCGAGCAGCGTTAATGTGCCCGTGCGCTTGTCATAAAGAAGGTTACCGGCATGCGGGTCAGCATGAAACAAGCCGGCTCCGGCAGGAGTGAGCAGGGGAATAGCCACAACGGCGTCGATGAGTTGCTCCGCAATTTTCGTCCTGCGACGGTGAGACTGCCGGACCGCAGCAGTTGTGATCTTCTCGCCATGCTCTTCGGTCATGGCCGTGATAGTGGATGTGCACAGCTGCGGAATAAGCCGCGGTATGCGAACCGAGGGCACGGAGCGATACACGTGGGAGGCTTTGCGCAGATTGGTTTGCTCGCGTGCGAACTCGACTTCATGTTGTAGCAGCCGGCGAACGTCGTTAAACGTTTCCGGCAACGTATGCTCGGCGAAACCGTATTGCTTATGGTTTGAGCCGAGGTGCTTTGCCAGACGCCCAAGCAAATCCATGTCTTCGGCGAAATAGAGCGGAACGTACGGCTTCATCACCTTGAAGACGCCACGTTCGCGTCGTTGAGTCTCGGGGTTTTGCCAGGTGAAGCGCAATACTGCGCTGACACTGGCTTCACGGAAGATTCGCCGCTCCAGCTTGACGGCGTAGTGCTCGAGGTTCTGCCCGAGGTTCTCGATGATGACGCTTCGCATTTCATCGGCAGTGACGTCGGAAATGCCGTTTTCCAAATGCGTGAGTTCACGCCGCACCAACGGATGCAGGTGACGGTTCCTCGCAATGACCTGGCCGAGCTTTTGCAGTCCTGGTACCGTGGCGATGAGTAGCAGAAGACGTTTTTCCGGCGGCGTATCGCCTGGGAGTTCGATCTGCTGAACGATCTTGGGTGCCAGCCGCGCGGTCGAGAGATGCGAGCCGAAATACAACATCGCGTCACGAACCAGCGGGCGCCACTCTGCATAGGCCTCCGGCACGAGGCGTTTGACACAAAGCGCCTCAGTGATGAGACGGCTAGCCTGGTTGCGAAAGTGGGTGCCTGAAGGACCGTCGAGGATTGCGGTCAGAGCATGAATACGGTCAGCGGTGGGCAGATGCAAGAAGAACGAGGCCCGAGGATCGAGGCGCAACATGTGGGCAACGAGGTCGCCGGAAGGGCGCGGGTTGGTATGGCTGTCAGGTGTCGCAGCGCCGCAATCCATTCGAACAGCATGCGCGGTTCAACAACGTTTGTCAGTGACGAGACGACAGATGGCGGAAGGTGGATGACGGGGTAGAGAATGGCTGGGTGTCGGCGAACGGCGGCTGACTCAAGCCACTCACCAAGCGGGCTTTGATAGCGTTGCTGCTCACGCAAGCGCGTGAGCCTAGTCACTGCCTGCCGGGTCAAACATCTCTGATACTGAAACCACAACCAGTGACAGAATGAACTATCCGGTTTGGCAACTTGGATTTCCTGGCGGACTGCTGATCGCGGCGATAGCCGTGCTGCACGTCTTCATCTCTCACTTTGCAGTCGGAGGAGGGGCATACCTTGTCCTGACCGAGCGTCGTGCGTATTCTCACGACGATTCGGAACTGCTGGGATATGTCAGGCATCATTCCAAGTTTTTCGCGCTGCTCACCGTAGTTCTTGGCGCGGTTACGGGGGTGGGCATCTGGTTCACCATCGGATTAGTCAGCCCGGAAGCGACTTCTTCACTCATCCACACCTTCGTCTGGGGGTGGGCAGTTGAATGGGTTTTCTTTTTTGTCGAGATCGCAGCCGCTCTCATTTACGCGTATCACTGGGACACTCTGGACCGGCAAGCTCATCTCGTCATCGGCTGGATCTACTTCGTTGCTGCCTGGGCAAGCCTGGTCGTAATCAACGGCATTATCACCTACATGCTCACGCCCGGACGCTGGCTGGAAACCAGAAGCTTCTGGGCCGGCTTCTTCAATCCCACCTACTGGCCCTCGTTGTGGATTCGTACCGCAATGGCAGTGGCTCTCGCCGGCATTTTCGGACTGCTAACGGCGATGCGGGAACCTTCCGCTCTGCGGGAACGCGTGGTGCGTTGGGCGGGCTGGTGGCTGGTATTGGGAATTGCAGCTCTGCTTCCTTTGAGCTGTTGGTATTTCCATGACTTTCCTTCGTACTCGCGAGCATATTTCGGCGGGATTTTCGCAACGCCGCACTATGCCGTACTCGGAGCAGCCATTTGTGCAGCGGTCGCACTGCTACTAGCGATCGTGTTCGCGCTTCTTCGTCCGAAGATGATGAACCCGGTAATCGTGATGGTGTTGATTGTTGCGGGGATTGGCGTCATGGGCGCTGGTGAATACCTGCGTGAGTTCGCCCGCTATCCATACGTGATCAATCGCTACATTTATGCCAACGATATAAGAATGGCCCAAGCGCAGAGTATTACTAAGAGTGGTGTCGCCGAGACTTCGCCGTGGGTCGAAGCCAGCGCTGGGAATCCTCATGCCTATGGTCGGGAACTTTTTGCAGTAGAGTGCGGCTCTTGCCACTCGGTCGACGGCTATCGCGGGATGCGCAGGTTCAGTCGGGGATGGGACGCAAAATTTGCCAGCGAACTCCTGTTGCACCTGCCTGTAGTTCGCCCGACCATGCCACCGTTCGCCGGCGATCAGCAGGACCGCGATGCCTTGGGCAACTACCTCGCATCGTTGGCACCGGTCACGCCCTCCGGCACGAACGAAAAGGAGATCGGGCAGCAGGTCTTCGCGATGCATTGCGCGATGTGTCACAGCGTCAGCGGTCAGCGGCGCCCGCTCGATTTGAAGGAGATGGATCCCGATACTATCGTCGGGATGGTGGGATCTCTGAGTGATATCAATCCAGATATGCCGTCCTTTACCGGCACCGACGCGGAACGGCACGCGCTGGCTACATATCTGGGCAGTCCCAGCCAGTAGTGCGAGGAGGATCGGTCATCATGAACTTGCCAATTCCACATCCCGATCCCATGCCATTGCCGGCGCCCGTCTGGCTTTTGCGCACGCTGCTCTTGCTCACGTTTTTTCTCCACATCCTGTTCATGAACTGCTTGTTGGGAGGCACGGCTGTCGCCTTGGTGTGCATGATGAGGCGCAAGAGTTCGGCATTTGCTGCACGGCTCGCGGGCGATCTCGGCCGCCTCCTACCTTCTCTCTTCGCCTTTACCATCACCCTTGGCGTCGCACCGCTGCTGTTCCTGCAGCTGATGTATGGCCAATTCCTTTATGCCAGTTCGATCCTGATCGGCGTGGCTTGGCTTGCCATTGTCGGAATGGTCGTCCTCGCGTACTACGGCGTCTATTTCTTCTCTATGAAGGGGCATGAGCCGAGCGCCACAACAACGGTAGTGCTGGCCTTGGTATTGCTGCTGCTTGCGTGTGTCGCTTTTGTCTACAGCAACAACTTCACCCTGATGCTGTCGCCCGAACGGTGGCTCGGCCTTTATCACAGGAGTGCCAGCGGCTGGAATCTGAACTGGGCTGAACCGTCCTTGCTGCCACGCTATCTTCACTTTGTGTTGGGCGCTCTGGCGGTTTCTGGGCTGGGGTTGCTCGTGATCGGTTTCCGTCAGGAAGAAGACCAGTATCGCCAGTGGCTCGTCGAACAAGGATCTTTGCTCTTTACTGGCGCTACCATCCTGAATTTCGGTGTGGGGTTCTGGTTCCTGGCAAATTTACCTGTTTCGACCCGACTCGCGTTTCTCGGCGGTAACGGATTGGCGACCGCGTTGTTAGGAATTGGAATGGTTTTGCCGCTGGCTGCGATTGCACATCTGATCATGGCGAAAGCCAACAGTTCTCCCAAGCGGCAACTGATAATCGGCGTAAGCTGCGGGGTGCTGACCGTGGCAGCCATGATCGTTATGCGCGACCTGCTGCGGAACCTTGCGCTCGCGCCGTACTTCAGTCCGAATCAACTGCCCATTGCGCCGCAGTGGGGAATCATTGTGCTTTTCCTGCTCTTGTCTATAGCTGGATTGGCAACTCTGTATTACATGTTGCGCAAGGTCGCGATCCCAACCAGGGTGCAGGTCGCAGCAGCCCAAAAGCTTCCGTAGGGCTGTGTTTGCCGAAGACCAAATCTGAATTTCAAACAGTTGTTTCCTGTGTGACGCAGGTCATTCCGATGTGACTTCCGACGCGCAAAAACAGCCCGCAGGAACCTGATTTGGCATCCCCTCCGCACCTGCTGCTTCTTTTTGAGGCGAGATAAAATGGCCTGTGAAGAAACTCATTGTTGTTGTCGTCGCTGTCGTGGTGTTGCTGTTCGTGTTCTTCATGGCAAGATCAGCAACTCCGGTCGTAGAGCTTCCTTCGTCCATCACCTCCCTGGGTCAAGCTACTCCCATCACCGTTCAGGTACATGATCCACATGGCATTCGCAGCGCGCAAGTGTTCGTCGAGCAGAATGGCGCGCGGTACCCGGTCTTCGCGATCGCGCAGCCCTCAAAGTTGTCCGCCACTACTTTGAACTTCACGGCGGGCGTCAAGACGACGCCACAGCTGCAGGCCGGCAAGGCGAAGTTGATTATTGAAGCGACTTCGAACGATCTGCTTAGAAGGACGGGCCGCCTCGAACGCGAAGTGACGGTGGTTACTCAACCACCGAGTCTCAGCGTGGATTCAGAGCAGCACTACCTGTATCTGGGGATGGCCGATCTCGCTACGTTCAGCGTCTCCGGGAACTGGACTGCTGCGGGAGTGCGCGTCGGCGACGAGAAGTTTCGTGCATGGCCGATGCCGGGCGGCAAGCCGGGCCTGTTTTCGTTGTATGCGTTCGCATGGAACATGCCGCGAGACACCGTGCCGGTGGTCTATGCTTCGAACGGGACAGGCAACGATGTGACCAGCCCGCTCGTCGTGATTTTTCCGAAGAAGGAACAGCCAAAATACACGACGCACGATCTGCAGGTGAGCGACGCCTTTCTCAACAAGGTCATCGACGAACTTGACCCGAACGCAACGGGTGATCCGGTCGCCCGATTCGTAAAGATCAACAGCGAGATGCGCCGGGCCAACAACCAGACGCTTTCCGACATGCAATACAAGACCGCTGACAAGTTTCTTTGGTCCAAGCCCTTCATCCGGCAGCCTCACTCGCAGGCTGAGTCAAGCTTTGCCGACGTGCGCAATTACATCTATCACGGCAAGAAGATCGATCAGCAGGTTCACCTGGGATACGACCTAGCGGTTACGCAGCACGTTGGCGTGGAGGCTTCGAATGACGGCAAGGTCGTTTATGCCGCGCCCCTGGGGATTTATGGCAACTGCATCGTCGTCGATCACGGCTATGGATTGCAGACAATCTACGGTCATCTCAGCCGAATTGATGTGCACGAAGGCGATATGGTGAAGCAAGGGCAAGTGATGGGGCTGAGCGGCATGACCGGCATGGCTGGAGGCGACCACATCCATTTTGCGATGCAGTTGGACGGTGTACAAATCGATCCCAAGGAATGGTGGGATCCACACTGGATCAAAGATCACATCGCAAAGCGCGTGGACCTTCCGGGATTCAAACCGTGATGCGAGCGGTTGGATTCACTGAATGATCTTCCCCCTCAGCCCGACGAGTGGCCCGTTCAAGCGAAGCTTGAGTGGGTCTTTACGAAAGCTGCGCCTTCTACCGCTGATTGCCGCCACGTACTTTATGGTGTCGGGCGGGCCTTATGGCATTGAGGACATTCTGGGCGGCGCCGGTTTCGCTAAAGCAATCGCCATCTTGCTGGTGCTGCCCATTATTTGGAGCCTGCCCACGGCGCTGATGATCGGCGAACTCGCCAGCGCCATTCCCGCCGAAGGCGGCTATTACGTCTGGGTTCGGCGCGCTCTTGGCCGCTTCTGGGGATACCAGGAGAGCTGGCTCTCGCTGTCGGCCAGCGTTTTTGACATGGCCATCTATCCGGCCATCTTTGTTCTCTATCTGGGACGATTCCATCCCGCGCTGACCTTCGGATGGCACGGATATGCGTGGTCGTTGGCGTTCGTGGTGCTCTGTTGTTTGTGGAATTTGCGTGGTGCGCCCGCTGTCGGCGAGGGCTCCATCGGCCTTTTTGTTCTTCTGTTGGCCCCGTTCGCCGTTTTCGTGGTGCTTGGATTATGGCGCGGACTCACGAACCATCCGGCCGTACAGTGGAATCACCCCGGTCATGGAGCTGCTCTTTCGACAGCGATCCTGGTGGGTCTGTGGAATTACATGGGCTGGGACAACGCCTCGACCGTAGCGCAGGAAGTGGAGAATCCCCAGCGCAATTATCCTCGCGCCATGATCGCCGCCGCGGCACTCGCCGCTATCACCTACATTCTTCCACTCCTCGCCATGGCGTTGGCCGGTCTTTCAGCGAATAGTTTCTCAACCGGCGATTGGATGACCGCGGCCGTCCGTATTGGAGGGCCCTGGCTCGGCTTGGCCGTGGTCGGCGGTGGCGTCATCTGCGGCATCGGCATGTTTAATGCGCTGATGATGAGTTACACGCGATTGCCGTTGGCGATGGCAGAAGATGGCATGCTGCCGCGTTTTCTTGGCCGGCGCAACCGTCGAGGCGTGCCGTGGGTCAGTGTGCTGATATGCGCGTTCGGTTGGGCACTGGCGCTCAAGTTGCCTTTTGAGCGGCTCATCTCCATCGACCTCATCTTGTACGGATCGAGTCTGCTCCTGGAATTTGTCGCTCTCATCGTGCTGCGCATTCGCGAGCCCCAACTCATCCGCCCCTTCAAAGCCGGCAACCTGGCTTTCGCCTGCGTCCTTGCGGTCGGTCCCGCGGCACTCGTTGGCTATGCTCTCTACGCCTCGCGCGGTGAGAAGCTCGCCGGCTCCATCTCCGCCCTCCTCTTCGCAACCGGTGTCGCTTTGCTCGGTCCGATTCTCTACTGGCTTACCGCCGCACTTTTGGCGCGCCGGCGCGTGGCTGCCGCCCCAGTTGCCGACTAGCCTCAAAAGAGAAGACCAACTCCTCTCGACCGGTCATGACTTGCGCTGAGACGAGTCTGATGAGACGGGTGTCCCTGCAATGGGCATATATCATAGAAACAACTGTGGACATCAGCCAATCCCAACTTTGCAGCGTCACTCACACAAGTATCTGTGCGGAACGCCTGCGCCTTGTCGATGTTATAAAAACCTATTTCACGGACGGTCAAGGCGTGCACGCGCTCAACGGCGTGTCGCTGACGGTTCGCCAAGGCGAGTTTGTTGCGCTTGTGGGGCGCAGCGGATGCGGCAAGTCCACCCTGCTGAACCTCGCCGGCGCCATGGATTTCCCCAGTTCCGGAGGTGTGTTGCTGGATGGCATTGCGACCAGCGAAATGGACGACAACGGGCTGACACGTCTGCGTCGCGAGAAGGTTGGGTTCATCTTCCAGAGCTTCCAGTTGTTGAACACGCTCAGCGTAATCGAGAATGTCGAGTTGCCACTGTTATTGGCGGGTGCATCCGAGACAAGCGAACGTGCGCAGGCGCAGCTGGAACTGGTAGAGCTTGGTGATCTCGGTTCGCGCCTGCCTCACCAACTGTCCGGCGGACAGATGCAGCGAGTCGCCATCGCGCGCGCCATGGTTCATGGACCTAAGCTGCTTTTGGCTGACGAGCCCACCGGAAATCTCGACACTGCCACCGGAAATGTCATTCTCGAATTGCTGCGACGCATCGCTACCGACAACGACACCGCGATCGTCATGGCGACCCATAGCCCGGAAGCCGCGGCCTTCGCAGACGCAGTCGTGAAGATGCGGGACGGGCGAATCGAAGAGGTGATTCTCCGGTAATATGCCGCTGTTACGTCTGTTCTATCGCCTGATCGTTCGTCCCTTCTATTGCGACGCGTTGCGAACGTCGCTGGTCGTGCTGGCGGTTGCCCTGGGAGTCGCCGTCGTGCTTGCAATCGAGCTTGCGGGCGATGCGGCCGCCGGCTCCTTTCGCTCTTCCATCGAAACCATGGTGGGCAAGGCGGATCTCGAGGTCAGTGCCGTTGGCGGAGTGCCGGATCAAGTTGTCGGAAGGCTTGCCACGCTCGCCTATCCCATCGCTGTGCATCCTCGAATCGAGGGCTATGCCGCTGTAGTCGCGAGCGGGCAGACGGTTCCTCTCATCGGTCTCGATCTGATCGCTGAACATCCTGCGAATCTCGAGGGCACCGGCTACGTCGGCGGCTGGGATGCGCGTGATCTCACCGGCGAAGATTCCGTTTGGCTAAGCAAACACTTGGGAGTGAAAGATGGCGAGTCGATTCGGCTGCAGATCAACGATACCATTCGCGAATACAAAGTCCGCGGGCTGCTTAACGACAGCGGCGACACCGGCGGATTCGTTCTCATGGACATTGCGACTGCTCAGCGCGCTTTCCGGCGGCAGGGAAGAGTTGATCGCATTCTGCTGACCGTACCCTCGAAACCGTCTCTGAAGAAATGGGAGCAGCGGCTGCGCGCTGCCTTGCCGCCTGGCGTGGAGCTTCGTCGCGAGGGCGCGCAGACGGAAGAGAACCGGCGAATGCTGAGTGCGTTTCGCTGGAATCTGCGTATCCTCAGTTACGTTGCGCTGGTAGTGGGAGCGTTCCTGATCTTCAACACGATTTCGGTCTCGGTGGTACGCCGCCGGCCGGAAATTGGAATCGTGCGCGCGCTGGGCGCAACCATGAATCAGGTGCTCTTTGCATTTCTCAGCGAGGCAGTGTGCTTCGGTGTCGCCGGAGGAATGCTCGGCATTCTGCTGGGACGCATGATGGCGATAGGAGCAGTGCGTCTGCTGGGGGCTACCGTGCAAGGTCTCTACGTGAGCAGCACTCCGGCACCCATTGAGCTTACGGCAAGCTCGGTGGCTTTAGCGATGCTGGTCGGCATTGGTGTTTCGCTGGTTTCGGCAGGCTCGCCCGCGCGAGAAGCGTCGCTGGTATCTCCCATCGAGGCAATGGCGCGGGGCAAACGCGAATACGTCACTCGGGTGCATAAACTGCGCGATCTATGGATCGCAATTCTTCTTGCCATAGCCGGCGCTGCGGCGAGCTTCGCTCCTCCGATTGCTGGCAAGCCCTTCTTCGGTTATGCGGCCGCGCTGCTGATGATTGGTGCTGCTGCGTTCGCCATTCCAGCATTGGTCAGCGCAGTCACCTCAGCCTGCTCCGGCCTGCTGCGCCGAACGCTCGGCGTCGAAGCCATGCTCGCCTCGCGCAGTCTGGTCGCTTCGCTGCGGCGGACGGCGGTCTTGGTCGCCGCACTTTCAACTGCCATTGCCATGATGACCTCCGTGGCGATTATGGTCGGCAGTTTCCGGCGGACGGTGGAAGTCTGGATGGACGACCAGCTGAAGGCCGATCTATTTCTTCAACCTGCTGCCGAGCCGCGCGCCGACCAATTGCCGACGCTCGATCCGTCGCTGGCCGGCAAAATTGCAGCACTGCCGGATGTGGCGGCAGTGGACCGCTTTCGCGGATACGACATCAGCTATGAGGGACTGCCAGCAACGCTTGGATCGGCAGATACGGCGGCTAGTCACGCCCTGTCAAAAACTCGTTTCTTTTCCGGCCGCTCCACCCATGTGGTGAATTCGGAGTTGCGCAGCGGCAACAATGCGATTGTCAGCGAGCCCTTCGCCAACAAGCATCACGTCCACGCCGGCGACAACATCACCCTGCCGCTGGGAAATGCACGCGTTACGTTTCACGTTGTCGACGTCTTCTATGACTATGGCAGCGAAAAAGGTTATGTAGTCGTGGATCGCTCAACCATGCTGCGCTATCTTCCCGATCCGGCGCCATCGGGCATCGCCGTCTATGCTGCGTCGGGCGCCAACCTTGACGACGTGCGCAAGAACGTCGAGAGGCTCACCGCAGGCCGTAACGTTCTCATCTATACCAACCGCAATTTGAGGGCCGAAGCGATCCGGGTTTTCGATCAAACTTTTGCGATCACCTACGCACTCGAAATCATAGCTGTCATCGTGGCAATCATCGGAATCGCAGGAGCACTGCTGGCAGTTGTCATCGACCGGCGAAGGGAATTGGGTCTGCTCCGTTTTCTCGGCGCGAGCGTGTCCCAGGTGAGGAAGCTCATTCTCGTCGAGGCAGGGCTGATCGGCCTGCTAGCCAATGTTGCCGGACTGGTGCTGGGCGTAGCGCTGTCGCGGCTGCTCATCTTTGTCATCAATAAACAGTCTTTCGGCTGGACCATCCAGGTCCACTGTCCCTTCGTCATACTTTTCGCAGCTCTCAGTTTGGTATTTCTCGCTACGGTGCTGTCGGGCTTCTATCCGGCTCGGATCGCAGCGCGCTTGAATCCCATTGAGGTAGTACATGAGGAGTAAGTTCGCTGGCATACTTCTCGTGCTCATGGGCGCGTTATCCCTGGCTGCCCAGTATCAGAAGGCGCTGCCTGGTTACCGGTACGAATTTCCGCGCGACTACTTCAATCATCCGGATTATCGGACGGAATGGTGGTACTACACGGGAAACCTGCGTTCGGCGGACGGACACAGGTTCGGTTTCGAGCTGACCTTCTTTCGGCAGGGCGTGAACCGCGGCAACACACAGCCTTCCGATTGGGAAGTGCGGGATATTTATCTTGCTCACCTGGCTCTCAGCGATCTCAATGGCGGGCACTACTATTACTCCGAGCGCACCAATCGCGCCGGGCCGGGATTAGCAGGCGCAAGTGAGAAGGCAGCGAGGGTTTGGAACGGAAATTGGTATGTGCAGTGGAAGGGAGATCAGCAGCAGTTACAAGCTATTGCTCCCGAGTTCAGCCTGCAGATGCTGATGACCTCGCGCAAGCCGCCTGTGATCCATGGGAAGAACGGCGTGAGTCAGAAAGCGGCCGGCGTGGGACAGGCATCGCACTACATCTCACTGACTCGTTTGATGACCACCGGAAGTATTGAATTACATGGCACCGAGTATAGGGTGGAAGGAGCCGCGTGGATGGACCACGAGTTCTTCACCGAGCAACTTGGTGCGACACCCAAAAGCTGGGACTGGGTCAGCCTCCAATTCGATGACGACACTGAACTGATGCTCTACCGTTTTCGCCATAAGGACGGAAGTGTGGATCCGTTTTCGGCGGGAACCTATGTTGACGCACAAGGTAAAGCTTCATATCTGGGCGCCAACGATTTTTCCATGCAACCAGGAAGAGAGACCTATAGCAGCCCAGCGACTGGCGCAGTCTATCCGGTCGTTTGGCGAGTGACAGTTGCTTCGCTCAAATTAGACCTGCAGATAACTACGCCGCTGAAATCGCAAGAGCTGGTGAGCGGCATGGGAGCAGGCTTGTCTTATTGGGAAGGCGCCATCGCGATCAGCGGGACACGAGACGGAAAGCCGGCTGGCGGCGTCGGTTATCTTGAAATGACTGGCTATGCCGCCGCAAAACACTGACCTGTTTCGCTGCTGGGGAAATTGCTTTCCATTGGCTCCGCGCGAGACGCGCAGTCTTCATCTTCCGAGTTGGGAAAACGCAGCCAGCTTGCGCGGCATTACTCCTCGCGCAGCAGTCGCAAAGGATCGATCGCCAGCGCGCGCTGTGCGGGAATCCAGGTAGCTACCGCACCGAGCAGCGACATCGTCAGAACAGCGCCCGTCAACACCAGCGGATCGCCCGGACTTTCCCGGTACAAAGAAGCAAGCACTCGACTCACCAGAATTCCAAGCAGCAATCCCGCTCCCGAACCGACAGCAAGCAACTTCAACGAGCGCCCCAAGGCTGCGTGCAATATCTCCCGGTGCCGGGCCCCGAGGGCAACGCGAATACCAAGCTCCTTCATCCGCTTGCTTACCGAGTAGGCAGCCATTCCGAAGATGCCGGTTATTGACAGGATCGCGCCCATGATTCCGAGCACACCCAGTGATAGCGCAGCCGCGCGTGCGCCGAACAAAACGGTGTCCAGCTTTTTGTTCCACGGTTCGATATAGAACGGCAACCCCGGATCAAGCTCATGTACCGTACTCTTCATGGCCGCTGCCAGTTGCTGCGGATCCCGGTTGGAGCGCACTATCAGGAATGTTTGACTCGATGGTGACTGCAGGGTAGGCAGAAACATTGCCGGGTGGGGAATTTCGGTAAGGCTGGTATATTTCCCGTCTTCTACAACCCCGACAACCTGTATGCGCGTTCCGTCCGGAATCTTGAAGTATCTACCTATAGCGTTGGTTACAGAGCCGAAGATCCTGCGTGCAAATTCCTGGTTGATAACGGCTACGCGTGGGGCATTCTTGTCGTCATGCCAGGTAAGCGCTCTTCCGGCGAGCAAGGCTGTGCCCGCTGCATGGAAGTATTCCGGAGAGATGCAGTACTGAATGGCTTCGGAAGCGGCATTCTCCGGCCTTAGGTCCGTAGTCTTATCGGTGAAGACATTCGAGGGATTCCAGCTGTCGTGTAACGGCGGCTGATCGACCAATCCCACGTACTGAACACCGGGAATCGCCGCCAGCGCATCGATCATGCGCTTCTGTATGACGGGCACTTTGTCACCGCTGTAACCTGCCATGCTCAGACTCGTATCCAGCAGCATGGCATTCTGCGGTTCAAAACCGAGATTGCTGTGCAGCATACGCGCCAATCCCCGCACCGCGACAAACGAAGAAGTGACCAGTACCGCACAGATTGCAATTTGCAGGACCAGCAAAACATCGCGGCCCGCAGTCCGGCGTCCAATTGCACCGGTTGATCCCGACTTCACGACCTCGTAGGGATTCGTGTGCAGTATTTGCCTGACCGGAACGGCGCCGAAGAGGAATCCACTGACTAAGGTCAGCAGCACAGCAACGGCATAAACTTTGGGGTCTGGGTTCACCGCCAAGTACATGGGATACCTGGGAAATGGCCGCCATAGGCCCAGGCCGTGCAACACAACGACACTGCTCCACAGTCCGGCGGCACCCCCCACCAGCGAGATCAGCACGGCTTCGGTGAAAAGCTGTCGAAGGATGCGCCGGCGCGTCGACCCCAACGCCAGACGCAATGCAACTTCCCGCGAGCGATCGGCGACGCGTGCGGCAAAAAGGCTGCCCAGATTTGCGCATGCCGCCAGCAGAATCAACCCCGCGAGCAGCATTAACCCCCCGAGGAATGCCTTCAGCGGACGCCCAAGATAATCGCCGTAAAGACTTGGCCGCGCCAGCAGGAAGTCCAGCTTGCCATCCTCTTTGGGATAGGTTTTAGCGAGATAAAGTCCGATGGAGTTGAGATCGGCAACCGCCTGCGCCGGAGTGACTCCCGGTTTTAAATGCCCCATCACCATGAATACCCAACGGTCTCCGCGCGCGTTCGGCCCACTCAGGTCATTCGTTCCCACGATCTGTTCCTCATTGACCATTGGAACGAAGATGGCGGGATCGAAGAACAGTAAAGTCCCATGGAAGCCGGGCGGCGATACGCCGAGGATGGTATAGGGATGTTTGTTCAACTGAACAACCCGGCCGACCACCCCGCGATCATCCTGAAAATGACTGTGCCAATAGCCGTAGGTGAGCACGATATAGGGTGCGCTGTTAGGGCCATGCTCATCGGAGCTGTGAAAGAAACGGCCAAGATATGGCTGCAGATGTAACACGTCGAAATAATTTCCCGTGGTTTGTATGGCCCAGACGCTGGCTGGATTTCCGCCTGAGTCCAACCCCGCCTCTGCGGCCGTCCAGCCTGCAAGGTCCTGAAAGCTCCGATTGCGTTCGCGCAGATCGAGATAGTCTGGGTAAGACTGGCTGGGATCCAGAAAGCTTGCTCTGCGCTCGATTGCCCAGAGGCTCTCCGCCTGCGGCACATTCAGCGGACGCAGAATAAAGGCATTCAACACCGCAAAAACAACCCCATTTGCGCCGATAGCCAGCGCCAGCGTTATAACTGCGGTGAAGGTGAATCCAGGAGATTTGCGCAACATGCGCAAGGCATATCGCACATCGTTGCTAAAACTCTCGATGAAATTTCCGCCCAGTGCTTCGTGGCATTCCTCCTTGAATCGTGATTGGCCGCCGAACTCGATGCGCGCCTGGCGTTGGGCATCATCACGACGCAAGCCGGAGCGTTCCAGATCATCCGCGCGCAGTTGGATGTGCGATCGAAGCTCTTCGTCCATATCATCGGCGAGTCGAGACCGATGAAAAAACTTATTCGCAAGCGAACGAAAATAGGACAGGAACTTCATACTCTCTCGCAATGGGTGTGTCGTCCGACCTCAAAGACGCGTCATTTCTTCGGCTGCGGCTGGGGCTGAGGCTCGCTGGTTGGCGGAACAATGTTCTTCAGCCGCATGTACGTGACCAGGTTGCCGTAGTGTTCCATGCTATGCATGTTGTTGACCGTCAGCACGTCCAGCTTTGGTACGTCGCTTCCGAAGAGCTTCACCATTTGCGTACCTCCTGCGTCGGTCATGCTCTCATAGGCTTTGTCGCAATAGGCGAAGGCCTCCTTCAGTGCGGCGATGAGATCAGTCTTCGATGTTTTTGTCTGTTCGATTTTCGGCGCGGGATTTTTCTCGTCGAGTGCGATCGAGCAGAAAAGGTACTGAGCGTCGGCAACGTGTCCAATGATCTGACCGAAGCTGCGGACCGCGGGGGTGGGCTTAAAGTTGTAATCGTCTTCAGGCACTTTTTCCGCCGAGCGGATCAGGATGTTCTTCACGTGTCCATAAGCAAACTTATTGAATGTGCTGTACGGATTCTCCTCGCTACTAGATGATCCGGAAGACTTCTGCGTCGGCGATTGAGCGAAACCCGCTGTACTGAGCAATATCAGGAAAATTGTCAGGCCGATAGTTGAGGATCTCATGCTTCGTTCTCCTTAGCTGTCGATTCTTTCCGCTTTGATTAAATCGGTTCCGTCATTACAGCGGCGCTCACACTTCCTCCGGCCGCGCGGCCAGGGCAACAGCAATGGCGTCGGCGAGACGATTCCAGCCCTCCGTCTCCTCGCGCAGACGCTTGCGACCAGCCGCAGTGAGTTCATAAAACTTGGCTCGGCGATTGTTCTCCGATGTACCCCAGCTTGCCTTCAGCAGTCCTTGGCGCACCAGGCGAAAAAGTGCGGGATAAAGCGCTCCCTGCTCAATGAGCAGCGCTTGTCCTGATATTTGCCCGATGCGCAAAAGAACGCCGTAGCCGTGCAGCGGGCCGAGGGAGACTGCCTTGAGGATAAGAAGATCGAGTGTGCCGGGAAGAATCTGCGCCTGTTCGGGCATTAGCTCTCCTAAAACACTTAGGAGTTTATTGCAGTTCGCCTAAGCTGTCAAGGAGAAAGATCAACGGCGAAGTTTTGGTGTTGCTGGCGCTTAGTTCGTTGTAAAGGTTACGTTGTCCAGCCAGCGAACTGTGGTCGCGCCAACCTATCCCGCGGCACCAGTAACCAAAACTCTCGCACTTGTTTTTTCCGCCGGCACACGGGCACAAGATGATAGCTGACGCTGGACACTTTATATCCCGGCGCCCACGCTTCGTGCCGGAGTGAGAATCGACGCAACCTTTTGCAGAAACTCATCCGCCGTAAACGGTTTGGGAAAGATCTCGACCGCATGAAGCGACTCGCGGTAAAGGATGCGCTCATGGTTGGGCAGTCCACCGACCATCAGCACCCGCATTCCATTGCATTTTGTGCGCAAATAGACCGCGGCTTCGTGGCCGGAGATACTTTCGAGGTAAGGTCGCACGATGAGCAAATCCGGAGTGACATCTTCCAATTGCTCGACGGCGCTGGCAAGATTACTGGCGGGAAGCACAACATAGTCGGTGCTCTCAAGCATCGCTCGGAGCACGCCGAGAACATCCGAGTCCGAACAGAGCAACAGAACTATGGCCTTCGAAGTGTTATTCAATTTCATCATAACTGCCCCTGCACCCTGACTCTCGAGTGCAAGGATTTTACACCTAAACCAATTTGCTAAAGACCAAGCGATCCAGTTATCGTGGATTTTGCTCTATGCCTGATAAGAAGCGCCCGACAATCAGTACCTCACCCAAGAAACGGGCCAAGGTTCCACTAGCTCCGGGGAAGAGCTCGAAGCCGCCCACTCCCATGGAACAAGCCGACGGCTCAACCAAGCCCGCTGATACCCGCGTCGCAAAACGAGCTGGCGATTCTGATAATGGTAATCAGAGCCTGCGCCAGAGCAAGAACATCACGCCGAAAGCCGATGCGCCTTCTAACGATTCGGCTTCATCCTCGCTGCGCTGCTACAACATTCCCGATTATCGCCTCGAACGTCCCGAATTCCGTATCGCCATGTGGGGCGAAGGATCAAGCATCGAGTACCGTGTGGAAGGTGACCTGAGCGCCACACCGCCGCCGATCCGCGACTCGAAATATCTTTCCCGCGAGCAGTGTATTGAGATCTATCGCTGGATGCTATTGAACCGTCGCATGGAAGTTGCTCTCGAGAATCTTTACAAGCAGGGCAAGGTGGTCGGGGGCGTTTATTTCGGGCTGGGGCAGGAAGGTTGCTCGTGCGCTTCGGCGTATGCACTCGGGACCGATGACTGGCTTGGACCAATGATCCGCAACCAGGGCGCGATGCTGGTGCGGGGCTTCAGCGCGCGCGACATCATGCGGCAGTATATGGCCAAAGGCGATTCGCCTACTTGGGGACGCGACGCGTCGTCACACTTCGGCGATTTCCAGCGGCGCAATGTGTGCGCGCCGATTTCGATGCTGGGGGAACTGATTGGAGTGATGGCGGGTGTTTGCCTGGGTGCGCGGCTGCAAGGGAAGAATGTCGTTGGGCTGACGTACGTCGGCGATGGGGGACAATCGACCGGCGTTACCTATGAGAGCCTGAACTTTGCTGCCGTGCAGAAGCTCGGGCTGGTGCTGGTGGTCGAGAATAATTTGTGGGGCTACTCCACTCCTGCCGATATGCAGTTCCGTGTGAAGGATCTTGCCGAGCGCGCGATTGCCTATGGCATATCCGGAATTATTGTCGACGGTACCGATGCGTGCCAGGTTTACGATGCGACACATGAAGCCTGCGAACGCGCTCGCCGTGGCGAAGGTCCGACGCTGATCGAGGCCAAGATGATGCGCATGAAGGGGCACGCCATCCACGACGCGGCGCAATATGTTCCGGCGAAGCTGTTCGACTTTTGGAGGGCGCGCGATCCCATTGCCCGCTTTGAAAACTACCTGGTGAATGAGAAGCGGTGGCTTAGCTCCGAGGAAAACCAGAACTTGATCGAATCTGTGGAGCGCGAATTGGAAGCGGATCGCGAAGCCGCGGTCGCTTCGCGAATGCCTGATCCCGCAACCGATAAGACACATCAGGGCGTGTACTGCGACCCTTCGTGTCACCAGATCAAGCCGAAGTACGGGCCGATCGTGGCGAAGGTGCGCGAACTTGGATCGGCAGGACCGAATGCAACAGAAGCAGCAGTGCATTTGAAGTAAAAGGTCGACTAGCGATACACGTCTTTGTGGTGCCCGTTCGCAGTACCAGGGTGAGGGCCGTTTCTTCTAAGACGTCATACACGACGCGATAGTTCCCGACACGGATTCGATACGAGCGCTGTCACCCTTGAGTTCCCTGTGACTGAGAGGATAATGATCGGCGGCGAGCGCATGTCCATCTATTCCGCGTGAGGAAGTTGTGCTATCCCACAATCTCTTCAAACTTTAGCGGATCAGGTCGCACAGGAATGGGCGGAGGCTCGATTTCGCGCAGCACTTGATAGGTATGCCGGATGCGGTGAATGACGGTGATAGTGCTGAAAACCGCGATCACCCAAAGCACTGGACCCATGCGATTGAATAACGCGCCGATGATCACCAGCACAATTCGCTCTGGACGCTCCATGAAGCCGACTTTGCAGCTGGGAATCAGCGACTCGGCTCGGGCGCGAGCATAGCTCACCATGACGGAGCTGATCATGACGAAAGCCACCATCACCACGTAGAAAAAGCGGTTGGCCCGGGCGTAATAGACCAGCAATCCGAAGAACAGCGCCACATCGCTGTAGCGGTCAATGATGGAATCGAAGAAACCGCCGAACTGCGTGACTTGATTGGTGGCGCGGGCTACGCGGCCATCGACCATGTCGAATATGCCGGCGCCGATAATCACCAGACCGGCGTAAAGGAACATGCGTCGCTGATTCTCGGCATGAGCGTATCCGAAGAGGATGCCGGCGATTACGTTAATTACGAGTCCGATGAAGGTGAGCGCGTTAGGCGAGATGCGGGTGAGCGCCAGGCCATGCACAATCTTGTACAACAGCCATTTGCACGACCTACCTACTGCGCTCGTCCAGGTCATACTGCCTCGCTAGGCTTCGTCGTGAATGGTGACCAGCTTTAGCACCTCGAGCTCACGTTTACCGGTTGGGGTAACCACTTCACTCACGTCTCCTACCTTCTTGCCCATCAAGGCGCGTCCGATGGGCGAACTCGTAGAGATTAAGCCCTTTGTTACGTCAGATTCTTCGCTGGTCACCAGCTTGTACTCGATCTCCTCGCCTTTGGTCGAATCATAGACCACGACAGTCGAGCCGATTGCCGCACGGTCCCGTGGGATATTGGACATGTTGATCATGGACAGATCGGCCATGCGCTGCTTCAATTGGCCGAGGCGCGCGCGGACGAATTCCTGCCGCTGTTTGGCCATGTGGTATTCGGCATTCTCGCTGAGGTCGCCCAAAGCGATAGCCCGCTTTAGTTCTTTGGGGAGTTCGTGGTTCAGCTCGTGTTCGAGTACCGCGATTTCCTCTGACAGTTTCTTCTTGATGTGTTCAGGCATACTTCGGAGTCGATAGTTTCAGGCCAGCGCGTGTTACCCGCGGTAGTAAGGATTATACGCGAGGCGCGCGCCGAACCGTGCCGTGCGGGCCGCGTAGGGGCCGGACGTCTGTCAATCCCGCCCATTGAGCCGCTAATTTGCTGGCCCTATTCGATTTGTACCAATTCACCGAGCCCAACCGGAGACTGCGGCGCCCGAATGGTCTGCGGCGCGCGCCAGTGATCCATGTAGGAAACCTGGTGCACGCAGGAGACAGTGCAATGAGGAGCACAACCCTTCTCGGTCAAAAACTCACGGCGAATGTCAGCTACTGAGTACTGCTCCAGCGGCACGCCGGGATACCCGCGTTGCTGCGAACAGTAATGCACCAATCCGTCCTCGCAGATATAGAGATAGCGGGCGCCCGCGCGACAACGCCAATCGTTGGGCTTTCCATCCGCGATATTGTTCTGGAACCAGTTAAAGCGCGAATAATGCCGCTTCTCCAGAAGCTTCATTTTTAGAAACACATCGCGCTCAACGTCCCCCAGCGGCCGCAGTTGTCCGTCGCCGTCGTGAATGATCCCAATTGTCGAGGTGAAGCCAAGCTGGACAGCCCGCCGCCCAACCACGAGTGCGTCGTGTGGATTGCGAATGCCGCCCCCGACGACGGAGTTGATGTTCACGTCGAAGTCGGCATGTTCGGTAAGCAGCTGCAGTTTCTTGTCGAGCACCTTCAGCGACTTCTTGGAGACGTCATCGGGCATGACATTGTCGATGCTGATCTGCAAATGATCCAAACCGGCGCGATTCAGCCGCTGGATGCGGTCAGCCGTGAGTAGATAACCGTTGGTGATCATGCCCGCAATAATTGGGTACCGGCGCATGTACGCAATGATCTCGTCGAGTTCCGGATGCAGCAGCGGCTCGCCGCCGCTCAGGGTGACGATCGAAGTCCGCAGCCGCGCCAGGTG
Organism: uncultured Acidobacteriaceae bacterium; assembly: GCA_963818905.1. GTDB lineage: Bacteria > Acidobacteriota > Terriglobia > Terriglobales > Acidobacteriaceae > Bog-257. Next base: position 30,357 of record CAWFUE010000043.1, on the reverse strand, counting down.
ATCGATGCGGCGCTGCATTGTCTCCAGCGGGACTGGCTTGGAGAAGTCGTCATACTCATTGCAGTACTCGCAGGACAAATTGCAGCGGCGAATCGGAATGATGTGCGCCATGATCGGGTGGTCGGTCGAGGCCAGTCCTTTGGCGATCATTCTGATTTCACGTGTGCGGCGCTTGTAGGCTAAGAGTCGCCGCCGCAATGCTGGAGAGCGTTTCGACATAGTTACGCTAGTTCCATTACAACACACCAGTTTTGGCGGATGGGAAGCGTTCCGCCTTGTGTGGGGAAATTTAGCAGCTGAGTGGCATCTGGCTACACCCAGCTAGCGCACCATCCCTCCACCTGCTCATGCCCTTGCCCTCTGCTTCAGAACAAACTGGTCTATAATTATGAGATTCACCCAGCAAGTTCGGAGTTCCCAAAGCATGATTCGATTTTTGCAGAAGCCTGGCCCATTCAAGAAAATTGTGCTGGGCGGCATCCTGGTTGTCGTTTGCGTGATGATGGTGATCACCCTTGTTCCCGGCGGCCTGTTCGGCGATTTTCTGGGCGGTAGTCTGACCACCCAAGGCGTTCTGGCCAAGGTCGGTGATCAGGAGATTGGCATCCAGCAAGTCGCGCAGCAAGCCCGTCTTATTGGCAAGCAGCAGTTCAAAGGTAACGTTCCTGAACAGCTAATGCCGTATCTGATGCAGCGCGCCGCGCAAGGCATGATCACAGAGAAGGCCATCGTGTATGAAGCGGGCAAGATGGGCCTTGGCGTCAGCGATGACGAACTCCGCGACTACTTGCATCAGGGTCAGTTTGGACAGGTGATTTTTCCCAACGGCAACTTTATCGGCCAGCAGGAATACGAGCAGTTCATCGAAAACCAGTTCAACATCAGCGTGCAGGAATTTGAGCAAGAGGTGAAGGCGGAGATTGCACAACGAAAGCTGCTGGCTGCAATTAGTGCCGCGGTTACGGTGAGTGATAAGGACATAACTCAGCAGGTCACGCAGCAGGACACGAAAGTAAAGTTCGACTACGCGGTGGTCAGCCTGGACGATATCAAGAAAGAGATCAAGCCGACCGACGCCGAGCTGAAGGCGTTTTATGAGCAGAACAAGCAGCAGTACGTGAATTCAATTCCGGAGAGGATCAAGGCAAGATACATTCTGATCGATACCGATAAGTTGGCCGACAAAGTCGAAGTTACGCCTGAGGAACTGCAGGCGTACTACAAGCAACATCAAGATGAATATCGCATTCCAGAGACGGTCACGGTTCGTCATATTCTAATCAAAACTCCTACCCCGGACGCTAATGGCAAGGTCGATCAGAAAGCGGTGGATGCAGCTCGCGCGAAGGCTGAAGACATCGAGAAGCAGTTGAAATCGGGCGCCAATTTTGCCGACTTGGCAAAGAAGTATTCGGAAGATCCCGGCAGTGCGAAGGATGGCGGTCTGTTGCCTCCGCTTACCCGCGGTCGCACCGTTCCGGAATTTGAGCAGGCGGCATTTAACACTCCCGTCGGGCAAACGACCGGAGTCATTCGCACCAGTTATGGCTTCCATATCATCCACGTCGAAGCCAAGCAAGAGCCGAGGTTGAAGCCGCTTGACGAGGTGAAGGCGGAGATCGAGCCGCTGCTCAAGAAGCAGAAAGCTGCTGCACAAGCGCAGAGCGAAGCAAGTGCTGTTCAAACTTTGGCGCGTACGGCGGGGTTCGATAAGGCTGCTGCGGATAAGAATCTGAGCGTCACCACGACCGATCTGATTTCGCAGACCGATCAACTTCCCGGTATAGGCGCCGCTCCTGATTTCATGAACGCGCTTTTCTCTGCGAAGAAAAATGATCCCCCTGCAATGGCCGTTACTCCTCAGGGTTACGTGATTTATCAAGTTACGCAGATTCAGCCGCCGCAAACTCCCACATTTGAACAGGTGAAGGCTAAGGTGGAGGAGCAGTTCCAGAGCCAACGGGCGCAGGCGCTGCTGGCGCAAAAGACACAGCAACTTGCCGATCGGGCCCACGCCGAACACGATTTGGCCAAAGCTGCCAAAGAGGTTGGCGCGACCATTAAGACGAGCGACTTGGTGGACCGCAACTCCCAACTGCCGGACCTGGGGCCAATGAGCGGACCCGCCAATGTCGCCTTCACCATGAAAGTTGGCGAGATCAGCGGGCCGATTCAAAGTGGTCCGGATGGAATCGTGCTGAAGATCGTTGACTTGCAAGAACCGACCACGGCACAGATCAAACAGGACTGGGACAAAGTGAAGGATGCCTTGCTGGAGCAGAAGCGCGAGGAATACGAGAGCCTTTACGTCGAAAACCTGCGTACCCGGCTCGAGCAAGAGGGCAAAATTAAAATCAACAAGAAAGAAATGGAACGCCTGACCACTCAGACCGAGGGATCATAATGATGCCGTAAGGCTGATCTCCTGGCCAGCAGCAACAGTCTGCTGGCCAATGTTGTTTTCTGGCCTCCCCGTGGCCACTTACCGAAACCCGATTCCGTTAAGAAGCTATCGATGCTTTCAGAGCGCTCATCCGGTATTCTGTTGCACCCGACATCCCTTCCGTCGCGCGGCGGGATCGGCGATCTTGGTCCTGCCGCTTACGAATTTGTTGATTGGCTGGCTGCCGCCAAACAGACGCTATGGCAGATATTGCCGTTGCAGCCAGTGGGATGTGGAAACTCGCCATATTCCTGCACCTCGGCATTTGCGGGTAACATTCTGCTGGTCAGCCTCGAGCGTTTGGCAGAGCAAGGACTTCTGGAGAGCGCGCGCGTCTTAAGTGTTCCAGACGGGGTGGCGCGGGTGGACTTCGACAGCGTGCGCGCGCACAAGCTACCGCTGTTGCGCGATGCTGCCAGAAGTTTTCTTCAGTCCACATCAGGCGCCGAACGCGATCGCTACGACGACTTTTGCCGTGACAATGACTGGTGGCTCGAAGATTATGTGTTGTTCAGCGTCTTACGCGAACGCTTTGAAGAGCAGCCGTGGAATACCTGGCCTCCGGATATCGCCCGGCGCAACCCTGAAGTCATCACGCAATTGCGGGACGAGTTGGAGAAGCGGCTGGAGGAAGAGCGATTTCTGCAGTTTGCATTTTTTGAGCAGTGGGGAGCATTGCGTTCCTTCTGCGCCGATCGCGGAATCCGCATCATCGGCGATGTCTCCATTTTTGTCAGCTATGACAGCGCCGATGTCTGGATCAACCCTGAACTATTTCAGTTGAAAGAAGATCTCACGCCGAAGGTCGTTTCCGGGGTGCCTCCCGATGCCTTTAGTGAAACGGGACAGCGCTGGGGAAATCCCCTGTATGACTGGGAGGCGCTGCGAGCTCGTGGTTATGACTGGTGGATCGGACGGATGCGCTGGGCCATCGAGACCTGCGACATCGTGCGCATCGACCACTTCCGCGGCTTCGAGGCCTACTGGGAAATACCGGCGGAAGAAGAAACCGCCGTCAATGGCCGCTGGGTGCAGGGTCCGAATGAGAGCTTGTTTCAGTCTCTCCGCAGCGCGCTGGGCAAGTTGCCGTTCATTGCGGAAGACCTGGGCTACATCACGCGCGAGGTTCATGCACTACGGAAGGCACTGGATGTTCCAGGTATGAAGATCCTGCAATTCGGATTCGGCAACAAAGGAGCGCACATTTATCTGCCACATCGCTATGAGCCGAATTGCGTCGTTTACACCGGAACCCACGACAATGACACTGTATTGGGTTGGTGGAGCAACTCCGCTACCGAGGAAGAGAAAAAGTTGGCTGCTACCTACTTGGGAATCGGGGAAGACGGTGTGCATTGGGCTTTCATTCGGGCAGCTCTCACATCGGTCGCGAATCTTTGCGTTATCCCTGTGCAGGACGTGCTCGGGCTGGACAGCAGCGCTCGCATGAACGTTCCCAGCGAAGCGGACGGCAGTTGGACCTGGCGATTACATGCCGGAGCGCTCACCGCTCAATTAGCGGCTAAACTGGCTGAGCTGGTGGGGATTACCGACCGCGAAACTTGCGTGAAGCAAGCCTCACTCGACGGCGAACAAGGCAACCGGGAAGCTGGCGAAAACTTCGCGGCATAACAGTGTTTTTCCGGCGGGAAACACCTCATCCGTGAAGATGTTCCGCAACTGCCTGCCGAAGGCCTGCTGCGGCAACGATAGCTCCGAGTCGCCCCATACTGCTCCAACCGGCGGCTCCTCTCTGCCTTTCATCAGAGTTAGGCTCAGCCGTGGCACGGCGGCGATAGCCACTTCTCCATTGTGTGTTCGCGCAAACGCGACCGCGTGTTCCTCCTTGCCGCGGCTGACTTCCAAAGGACGATAATCTCCCAGCCGAAAGAGATCACGCTGGTGGCGCCGAAAATCCAAAGTGCGCATGGTGACCCACAACTTAATTCGTCCGTCGCGATAATGTCCCAGCAACTCACGAGAAATGTCTGACAGAGGTTCCGTGTGCGCGCGACTCACAAGACCATCAAGCGCTCGCCGGCGCGAATCGAAATCGACAGGACGGCGGTTGTCAGGATCAACCAGGCTGAAGTCCCACAGTTCCTGTCCCTGGTAGACATCGGGCACACCGGGACAAGTGAGTTTCAAAAGCGTCTGGCTGAGTGAGTTGATGCAGCCGAAGTACATGACTTGCGACAGCAACTTTTGCATGGAATCCCAGAAGAGATTAGGCTTTCCGCGGTAAATAGGCGAGAGAATCCGCTCCAGAAACGTATTAATGCCGCTCACGTAATCAGAATTGGGATTGAGCCAGCTTAAGTTGACTTTCGCCTCGTGCACGGCCTTTTCCATGTACTGCTGAATGCGCCCAAGAAACTCAAGACGCTGGTTCTCCGTATTCATTTGCAGGGGCCACGCGCCTACCAAAGTCTGGTAAAGCAGGTATTCTTCGTTGCTATCGGGCACGATGCGGCCGTCGGGCAGTTCGGCTTTGCGCATTCGATTCACGCGCCGCCATTTCATCACCTGCGCCGCCCAGGTGCGCGGCATTTCCGACAGCACATCCAACCGGGCCCGAACATCCTCACTTCGTTTGGTATCGTGCGTCGAACTGGCCAGCATCGAAGCCGGCCAATGTTCTGCGCGCTTCTGATTGCCGCGGTGAAACTCGGAAACCGGCACGGCGAAAACTGCAGGCGTCCCACCTACTTCGTTGACTGAAATGAAGCGGTTGTAGACGTAGCACGCCGTGTCTTCCAACCCTTTAGCCATCACTGGGCCGGTGAGTTGCTGAAACTTCAAAGTGAAATAAAGCTTCCGCCGATAACCATAAATTGTCGTGTCATCGCCGTTTGCTTCGAGCAGCAGAATCGTTCGCAAAAAGTCGAAGGCCGCGGGCGCCAGCGTTCCGTTCTGCCGTTTAGCGCACTCGATCGCCTGCTCGATATATCTTCGGTCTGTCTCGCTGACGTGGCCGCGTTCGTCGATGTATGTCCTGTACACCGGAAAGCAGGCGATCGTCTCACGAATGGCCTCACGCAGAACTCCCCGGGTGTAGTCGCGCGCGCGCCGGTTCTGGTTGGAGATTTCATCCAGGATATGCGTCAGTACATTCACTTCGCTCGCCAGTGCCCGACGCATCACCAACTTCTTGCTTTCGTAAATCAGTTTATCGGCACTCACACTACCGTCGATGACGCGGAAATAGAAGTTGGTGAAGAATCGCTCATTTCGCCCATCGATCAGAACGCCGTTTACCAGATTGGCAAAGTCATAGCCGACTGTGCCGTCGACCGGCCAGTCCGCGGGCTGATTCTCGCCAGGTTCCAGGATTTTTTCGATCAGCAGATAAAGAGGCCGTTGAAGATCCGCCGTCTCAGGTTGCGCAAACACCCCGTGTACGTCCAGTTCAGTTCCATCACTCGCGGTCGGCAACGTCGGTTCGGCTCCCAGACAGCGGCTTGCCGCGTAAAGCCGTTGCACACGCATGAAATATTGCAGCGGATCCAGGAGTCCGTCTGGATGGTCGATGCGGAGTCCGGAGACCAGACCTTCGGCCAGGAACCTTCGCAACAGCTTGTGAGTTGCCGCGAAAACTCGTGGATTCTCCATCCGTAGTCCAACCAGGTCGTTAATGTCAAAGAAGCGACGATAGTTAATTTCTTCTCCCGAAACCCGCCAGAACGCCAGCCGATATGCCTGCTTCTCCAGCAGATCGTGTAAAGCGTCAAAGCTGTGACAGTCTGTGGCAGTTCCGTTCAGGACCTTTGTGGCATTGGCGATTTGCGATTGCGCTTCCCGCGAGCTGTTTATCAGGCGCTGTAGGTCTTCGAGCAGTCCAGGCATTTCATTTTGGCGCCGTCGAACCTCGGCCGGATCGGTCACGTAATTGGCAGGTAGCCGGCCAAAGGTGTTGATCAGCGTTTCGAGTTCCGTTGGAGCGGCATCCCTCGTTTTGTTTCGCTGTTGGAATGTCCAGCTCGGCGCAAAGATCAGCGGAAATGTCTGCGGGTCGATCGGTAAGGTCTTGTCAAAGTACTTCACGATGAACTTGCCATTTTCGAAAACCGCCTTGATCTTCCCCGCCTCCAAATCTTCGCCGTACGGACCGCCTAGAATGGGGATCAGCACCTTGTTGTGCAGTTCAGGCTTCAGGGGCTCCCAATCAATGTCGAAGAAATCCGCGTACGCTGAGGCTCGGCCGTTTTGCAATACATCCTGCCACCACGGATTGTCTCCATGCCCCACGCCCATGTGATTGGGAACAGTATCGAGGAGTAATCCCATACCGTGATCCTTGAGCTCCGCCGTAAGCCGTTGGAGATCCTCTTCCGTCCCGATCTCGGGATTCAGCTGATTGTGGTCGATGATGTCGTAGCCGTGCGGACTGCCGACTCTTGCCTTCAAGATCGGTGATGCATAGCAGTGGCTGATCCCCAGCGTATGAAGATAAGGAACCAGCCTGCTGGCGTCTTCGAAACGAAAGTTCTTATTGAACTGCAAACGGTATGTGGCGAACGGAATCGCCTCGTGTTTCCCGGCGGACAGACGCTCAAGGCAGTCGCACAGCTCAGCAGAATCGTCGATCAAAGCTGTCGAACTGTTTTGCATGGCAATTCTCTCAGCTGCGAGCGCTTAGTGGGAAAGCGTTCGTAAATTAGATGCAAAGTCGGGTCGCTGCGCCGCTGGGCCCGCAGAGCTGCGCTTTACTTAATGGAGAGCGGCGGCGAGAATGATTGATTGGCCGATTCGCGGGCGATTTTGTGTAGGCCTCCCGCGAGGAACGAACGCTTTTTCTTTATCACGATCCGGACGGAAAGGACTCCTATGGCTGCTACTGGTGAATTGATCCGCATGATGAACTACGTCGATGATATTGCGGCTACCCTGCGCCGCATCAACGCAAGCCTTTATCTGATAACCCCCGAAGAGAAGCGACGGTTGGCGGAATATATGCGCAAGTCCGATCCAAACTTTATCGGCGTGGTCGAACAATTGGAAAAGGGAGCGTAGCCCAATGGCCGAGGTCCGCACCATTGCAGTCATCGGCGCCGGAATCATGGGACGAGGTATTGCCCATGCCGCTGCGCTGGGCGGCTATCGCACGATCTTGGAAGATATTTTGCCAACGGCGCTGCGTAAGGCAGAAAGCGAAATTCGCTCGAATCTCGATAAGGCAGTTGAACTGGGTAAAGTCACCAAGGCAGATGCAGACAAGGCCGTCGGTCAGTTGGAATACGCGTCCTCCGTAGAGCAGGCGGCCCGTGAGGCTGACCTGGTGATCGAAGCTGTTCCCGAGGAGATGGAGTCGAAGATCGAGATATTCACTCTGCTGGACAAGGTTTGCCGGCCAACGACGATTCTCGCCTCTAACACTTCTTCGCTGAGTGTGACGGAAATAGCGTCGGTTACGTATCGCGCTCCGAAGTGCGTGGGCATGCACTTCTTCAATCCCGTGCACAAGATGAAGCTGCTGGAAATTGTGCGTGCGCTGGAGACGGACGATGATACTTTGGCGGCGGCGGTCGAGGTGGGCCGGCGTATGCACAAAGAGGTGGTGGTCATCAAGGAATCACCCGGATTTATCACCAGCCGAATCAATGCCATGATTGGCAACGAAGCCTTTTACATGTTGCAGGAAGGAGTTGCGTCAGCGCAGGACATCGACAAGGCGTTAAAGCTGGGACTGAACCATCCCATGGGCCCGTTTGAAATGATCGATCTCGTCGGCCTCGATACTCGGCTGCACATTCTGGAATATTTGCACAAGACGCTGGGAGATAAGTTTCGTCCGGCGCCGCTGCTGGTGCAGTACGTGAAAGCTGGACGCCTGGGCCGCAAGTCGGGGCGCGGGGTGTACGAATATCCGGGGCAGGACGCTGGGCGTGGAGCTGAGGAGAAAAAGCAAGCTAGAGGTTAATGGAAATCGTGCGAGCGCACGTCGGCATCGGTGATGTCGACGGTATCCGCTTCGTAAGCTTCGCGCATGGGCGCGACGCGCTCCACGCGTACTGAGATCACGCCTTCCTGGTTCTGCAGTTCGCCCTCCAGCAATACGAATTTCTCCGACAGAATTAGAAGACGGTTCCGCTCCAGAATATCGGGCGAGATGATTGCGTTACTGATGCCGGTTTCATCTTCGAGGCTGAGGAAGACAAATCCCTTGGCCGTGCCTGGCCGCTGCCGCGCAATAATGCATCCCGCGGTTCGAACATTGCGGCCATGCGGAACTCTGGTTAAATCCTGCGCGGAGAGCACGCCCGCACGTCGCAGATCAGCTCGGCGATAGGCCATCGGATGCGGTCCAGTCGTTAATCCCGCACCGTGAAAATCGGCAACCAATCGCTCCTCCGGTGTCATCACTGCAAGCGGTGATGCTTCATCCTTTTCCGGAATACTTTCCAGCAGCGGACCGGCAAATCTTGCCGCGCGTTCCACTTGCCATAAAGCATCGCGACGATGCAGGGGGCTTTGAAGGTCTTGAGGACTTCTTTTTTTATATTTGTCATCCCGGACGAGTTTCAGTTCGTGATGGATCTGATTTTTATCGCCTTTGCAACCAATCGAATTCAGCGCCCCAATCGACGCCAGCAGCACAAGTTCATTACGGCGCAGTTCGGGCACGCGATATGCCAGATCGGCAATTGACTCGAATGGCCGCTGATCGCGCTCATGCAAAATGGCCTGCGCTGTCTCTTCGCGCAGTCCCTTGGCATAACGAAAGCCCAGGCGAAGGGCGAAGGCAGAGTGGGCATCCTCCGCTTCCAGCGTGCACAACCAATCAGAACGGGTAATATCGACCGGCTTCACCCGTAGCCCGTGCCGCTGGGCATCTTTCACAATCGTCGAAGGATGATAAAACCCCATAGGCTGATTGTTGAGCAGCGCAGCGGTGAATGCCGCCAGGTAATGACACTTCAGATAAGCGCTGGCATAGGCGATCAGCGCAAAGCTGGCGGCGTGCGACTCGGGAAAGCCGTATAGAGCAAACGAAGTAATCGAGAGAATGATCTGCTCCTGGGCCTCGGGAGCGATACCGTTGCGCTCCATACCTTCTCGCAATTTGACTTCAATATCGCGCATACGGCGCTCGCTGCGTTTGAAGCCGAAGGCGCGCCGCAACTCCTCGGCTTCGCCGCCGCTGAATCCCGCGGTAATCATGGCCATGCGCAGCAACTGCTCCTGGAAAAGCGGTACGCCCAACGTACGTTCCAGCACCGGTTCGAGCGAGGGATGCGGGTAAACAACGGCTTGTCTGCCTTGTCTTCGCATGAGATAGGGGTTCACCATCTGTCCCACAATCGGGCCGGGACGAATGATGGCGACTTGTACCACAATGTCGTAGAAGTGAGTGGGATGCAGACGCGGCAGGCAGGACATCTGGGCACGGCTTTCGATCTGAAACATGCCCACGGTATCGGCCTTTTGCAGCGTCTTATACACTGTGGGATCATCTGCAGGCAATTTCGCCAAATCAACTTCTTCGCGATAATGATTACGAATGAGTGTGAGGGAATCTTCCAGCACCGCCATCATTCCCAATCCCAGCAAATCAACCTTCACGATACCCATGTCGGCGCAATCTTCTTTGTCCCATTGCACGACGACACGACCAGGCATTGTGGCCGGCTCCAGCGGAACAATACAGTCCAGCTGTCCCTGACAAATGACCATGCCTCCGGAGTGCTGTCCCAGATGCCGTGGCAGATCCTGCACCGCAAGGCAAAGCTCGAAAAACTTGCGAATGCGCGGATGGCGCAAATCAAACCCGGCATCGCGAAACTGGCGCTCCAGCGTGTCGCCAGGGTCCTTGTACTCCCACGAGCTGACCAGGCTTGCGAGACGATCGAGGGTTTCGCCATCGAAGCTAAGTGCTTTGCCAACTTCGCGTGCAGCCGAGCGTCCGCGATAGGTGATAACGTTGGCCGTCATGGCGGCGCCCAACCTGCCATATCGTTGGTAAACGTATTGGATGGCACGCTCGCGCTGATCGCCACTGGGAAGGTCGAGATCGATGTCGGGCCATTCACCGCGCTCTTCCGAGAGAAAACGCTCGAACAGCAGATCCATGCCTACGGGATCGACGGCAGTAATGCCAAGCGCATAGCAGACTGCGCTATTGGCCGCCGAGCCGCGACCCTGCACCAGGATGCCGTTGTCGCGACAATGACGAACAATGTCCCACACAATCAGGAAATAGCCTGCCAGCTTCAGATGTTGAATCAATGCGAGTTCCCGGTCGATCTGACGCTGCGCGCGTTTCCACAATTTACCCTGGCCGGGACGGAGATACCGGTTACGAGCGCCTTCCATCGTCCGCTCACGCAAAAATGAATCCATCGTCTCGCCTTCGTCGACGGGATACCGCGGAAATTCATAGCCCAGATCGTTGAGCGTGAATTCCAGACGTGACGATAGTTCCAGCGTATTCGCAGTAGCCTCGGGCAGATCTGCGAAGAGCCGCAGCATTTCCTCCGGTGGTTTGAGATAGCGCTCGCTGTTGTGCGCTAGCAATCGTCCAGCACTGTCAAGCGTGCGGTGATTGCGAATACAGGTAAAGACATCCAGGATCTGGCGCTCTTCCGGCTTGGCGTATTGCGCGCCTTGGGTGGCCAGCAAGGGCAAATTCAGACTGCATGCGAGTTCAATTGCTGCCTGGTTGCGAGCTTCTTGCGAGCGACTGTAGTGACGTTGCAATTCAACATAGATGTTTTGGTTGCCGAAGGTCGTGATGAGTTGTTCGAGCAGTTTGCCGCCTGCTTCCACGCCGCCGAGTTCAAGAGCACGCGCCAGCGGACCTTCATCCCCTCCCGTCAAGCAAATCAGTCCCGCAGCATATTCGGAAAGATCGGCGACCGAAGCAATCGCCTGTGATTGCAGAATGGCGTTTGTATCGCTGTTTATGGTAGTCCTACATTGTGATACATGAATTGGATATTTGGGAGCTCGGAGCTTGGTCCGGGTAATCAGCCTGCAGAGGTTCTGATAACCCTGACGCGAGGCACAAAGTACAGGAAGGCGGGGAATGGGCAGTTTGCCGGAGTCTGGGTGGGCCAACTGGGAAGTGATTTCCGCTCCAATATGGGCTTTTACTTTCAGCTTCTTCGCTGCAAGGTGAAAACGCGGCGCGCCATAGATTCCATCGCGATCGAGCAATGCCATTGCCGGCATCTGATGCTGTGCGCATACCTCGGCTAATTCCTCCGGAACCGAGGCCCCTTCAAGGAAACTGAACGCGGAGCGGGCGTGAAGTTCGATGTACATCAGTTGCCAGTTGCATTAGGCAGTAATCAGTAGTAGTCGGCAGTTTCCGGTGTGCTAATTGCTAATTGCTTCATTCAGTCATAGCTTGCATCAGCGAACCACCCGCCACTCGCCAGGTCGCGATAAATGCGATAGAGTGCTACGTTGCATTCAGAGTCGTGTGCGCTGTTATCGTTGCACTGAGTAAGTGCTATATCCCATTCTTCGCGATCCCAGGGGCCGGTCTGCTGCGGATTCTCTTCGTCCTGGTTGTTTTTCCTTGTATTCTCGGTCCACCAATCGCCGGAGGAACGCCAGGGGCCCGCTGCCCATAAAACCTTGCCTTGCAGCTCCGTTTGTTTTCTTTCGTTTGCTTCTGGAGCTAAACTATCGGGCCTTCCTTCCACTAAGTGAACATGAAGTTGGCGTGCCGGACGAAAAAGCCTCATCGCCAGCGATGGGGAAGCATCCCACTGTGTGAGAGCTTGCTTTATATCCTCCGCCGCCACGGTAAATCGCTCTACCCGAAAATTGTCTTGTCTATGACTGTCGAGCAGCCGTGCAATACCCGCGTGCCGTTCGCCCACCAGAGCGTTGATACGCGCCAGCGTGATCTCTAATTTTTCCGCTTCGGGAGTAACTGGCAAGAACAGCCCACGTTGGGCCGAACGTGGTGGGGTAGGTTCGGCTGTTATCCATATCTTTGTGACCGGGGCCCCCGGTGGATGAGCCGCTAATTCCAGTTGCAGCAACTTCAAAAATACTTTGACATCGCGCATCGCAACCAGCAGACGCAGGGTGCGTTCAAAAATATCCACGGGACTAAAGCCCGCTCCTGGGGTAGCAATATTCGCAGGCCTGAATGCCTGCGCCTCCACCTGGGATGTTGTTTCGAAGGACTGGGGCGAAGAGCCGGCAAACTCGTCGACGGTTGTGGTTTCTCCGTCACCGACACGCCGCTCCAGTTGTAGACACAGACGCAGCGCATTCGCCGCGAGCGTCCTGGCTTCCAGGCGTGCGCACAATTGCTCCAATAGGCGGTTCAGAACGAACGATAAAGACTCGATGGTCTCAACCGGAGACTCCAACTCCATCGCTTCCTCAAACCGCGATGGCGGCTCGCATAATACGAGAGTGCGCACGCCCTCGCCGCGAGCCAATCGCCGCAACTGCACACCTGTTTCTCCCAGGCGAGAAGCCAAGGCATGCTCCGGCAAAAGCGCCAAGGTTCGAAAATCGCGGACTCCCCAACGCTCCAGAGTATCGAGTATCTGCTCGCGTAGTTTTTCCTGGCCAGCCTCTGACTTAGGAGCCAGTTTCCGTCCCAAAATTGCGGATCCATCCAGCAATATCTGCATGGGCAAGACGCCGAGTCGCCGCGCTTCACCTCCGACTGGGATTACTGTGACTCCCTTAAAGCCACGGGCCGCGTACATTGCAGTATCAGGATTGGCTGTCACGGCAATATTGGCTTCGAGTCCGATTCCGATCACACGCGTGGCCAGATCTGTGGCCATTGTTGCTGGTGGCCCATAGAGTCGCTCCAGGCCCGCGAGGTCGAGCAGCAGTGTATCCGGGGCAGTGTCTTCAACGCGCGGAGTGAAAGCATGAGCAATATCGAGCAGCGCAGCGTGCGCCGCGATCTCCTGCTCGGGTGAACGTTGACGCAATATGGCGAAGTCTTGATGCAGCGGAATGTCCGAATTTGTACCACATTGTGGTAATCGACCTTTTGTATTTCCGCGAGAACCAGTATCGGCAAAAACAGCAGCTTGCAATTTGGTGATACCAACTTCCATTCCCAGTAAGCGAGCTTTTTCGTTCAGCGCAACCACGCGCACCAGAGGAGGTTTGCCTTCCAGAACAGCCACGGCCCGTTCGCGCAACAGTGGCTCAGCCCGAACAATTGCTTCTACAGGAAAATCGGCAATGTAGATGGAGGCAAACATATCTTTTACTGTGCGATGACAGGAGCAAAAAGCAATTCTGTCGCCGGCTCGAAAAATGAAAATTGACGCTAAGCGGACCTAAAGGTCCGCACTAGCCAAGCTTCACAATGCTGTACGCAGTTCAAAGTTAGTGCCCGCCGATTCCGGCGGCTTGCGCTGGGCCCAGGAGCGCAGCAAATCGGCGTGAAGACATATTCCTCGCAAGAGTGACACGTGACTTACTACATTTTGTGAGGGAACACACAGATGAGTTTTTGCAGTTCGGAAAGAAGATTCGAGCCCAATTTCTGCACCAATGGAACTAGTTGATGAACCGGACGCGAAGATTGCCTTCAGCTGCAAGCGCAACACCAGCGATGCACAGGTCTTCGCGCACGGCTCCTGTTCAATGAGCAGCAACACAGTTGCCGTTGGCTCAACCGCACGACGAAACCGAAACCAGGAAGTGAGCGGCACACGACGCGCACTTTCCACCGGAATGTCCCCTAAATCCAGGACGACCATTCCAAAACCACCGCTCTGCAGAAGCAGATCGCCCACTTTCAGTACCTGCTCCAATGATTCGTCAAAAGCAAAACCGGTATTTGTGAAGAACCCTCGCTTCGGACTTGTGTTCTTGCGTTTGAGTGACTTCATTCGACCATGGCAGCGCACCCACAACAGCCGATCGAGATCGACCCCGGCCGCGGCCGCTGAAGCAGGATCAAAGCTGTCGCCGGCATCCACCAGCGCGCACACCTCTTGCCGACGGGTAGCTCCGGCCAGCGCAGATAGCATCACTCCTGTGCGGCCGGAAGACGTGGCTCCGGCAATCTCGCTGAGTGCCCCGCGCGGCAAGCCTCCGGTGAGGGCATCGAGAGCGGCAATGCCAATTGGAACGGTCAATGGAGCAGGACGTTCGCGGAGCAGCAGGGTTGAGGAGACACCCTTGCCGATCGATGTCTCGAGGCGGGCGCGTAGTGGAGAAACGGCAACCGATGACATGGAAACCCACAGTGGGCGAAAGTGATTACTTTCGCTTTTTATTCGCCTAACTGTAGGATTCTGCTACAGGGAACCAAGGTTGTCAACCCCGAAGGAATTCGCGAAATTCTTCCCAGAAAACCTCGCGTCAGGAGCTACTTGCAAGGCCGGTGATAAGCGGGACGAAATCCCTTTTGTTGAGCTTCAGATTGCTTCATGTACTCTCCATTTTTCGTCGTCCCATACCAGTGTGCGCCAGGACAGTGATAAACGCCTGACTTCGTATTGACCCAGACCTGAATATCGGGGTTGCCCTGAGCGGTAGAGGAATCTTGTGGCGTGGAAGGTTTTGCTGGCGCGGATGGCGAACTTGCTGACGGAGGAGTTTGCGCTTGTTGAGCCGGAACCGATAACGGCATCAGCAGTGCGCAGAATATGAGCAAAGCCGCCGCCGCTCGCCTCATTGAGTCGCTCTTAGCAATGCAAGTCTGCGAAACATCATCACTCAAATATTCACGGCCTTATGACTCGATTATTGTCTTAACCTACTTGATCGAGACGGTAGCATTGTGCGAACAATGCCGCAATAACTACGCAATAATCTTATCTTGGTCAGGTAACAGCTCATAGCTAGGCGGCTGTAAGTGTGGCATTTTGGATAGCGTTGCGCATCGCTCGTGGTGTCCGGCCAACCCAGAGGTTTTGTTATAATGCGGAAAGTCTTTTCCGGGAGTGGCGCTATCGTCTAGGGGTTAGGACGGAAGATTCTCAATCTTCAAACCCGGGTTCGATTCCCGGTAGCGCTACCAACTCAACCCTTCTGCTATCAATCACTTGCACCATCCCGTAACACAGTCGCCTAAAACGATGTGACTAAGAATGTGACTTTCCTACTGCACCAACTGATTCCTTCTCTCAATCGCGTCGCGGATCTGCTTCGTGCCTGGATGGTTGTAGAGTCGCGTGGTGTCGATCTTCTCGTGCCCCATCGCATCCATGACCGCCATCAGATTGCCAGTGCCCTCCATCGCATCGGTAGAGAAGCGATGACGAGCACAGTACAACACGACTGATTCAGGCAAACCGGCCATTCGTTTGGCCCGTTCGAATTGCTTCTGCACAGTTTCTAAATGGCCCGACTCGGCACGAGCGGATGGAAATACCCAGCCCTCGTTCGCGTCGGTTTTACGCGCCAGCAATGCCGCCCTGACGCGCTCCGTGATTCCCACAAACCGCTTCGACTTGCGAGACTTACTCCGCGGTACGAAGATTAGCTCTCGCTCCCACTTCACATGCTCCCACCGCATACGGAAGACTTCGGCCGGCCGCATTCCGGTATCGAGCATGATCAACAGAACGTCGCGAAACGGCTGCCAGCCGTAATTGATCGACTTCGGAGCGTGCTTGCTGGTTGGCGTGCGCGCAATCTCAGTCACAGCTAAGAGCTTCGCCTCCATCCATGGCTCGATCAGTTCTTCTCGGCCATGTTCTTCAACGAGTTTCACGACGGGCACCGAACGGATAATGTCCCACTCGCGCGCTTTCTTCAGCATGCGCCGAAGCGTACGGAGAGCATTGTTAGTGTTGGCTGGCGAGCTGCCGACAACGAGCGAAGCGATGTGGTCCTGAGTGATGTGATCCAGTCTCCGCCCGGCCATGCTCGTTCTCTCCAGCAGTTTCCAGCCCATCCGGTAATACTTTCTGGTTGGTTCCTTCGGCGGCCGATCCGCAGGCAAGGCATCCAGCCATGGAAAGAAGCGAGTTGAAAAATCGGAGAGCGTCAGGATTTTCTTCGAGCCCGGCGCCCTTCCATCCTCGAGCAGTTTTGCCAGTACCAGCGATTCGACTCTCTTGGCTTCTTGCTCTTTCGAGGTCCTGCAGGGCCCCCGATAGCGCTGCCCATTAAAGTAGATCGAGTAGTACCAGCGGTTCTTACGTTTAGTGAGCGACACGGTATTCCTCCGCCGTCGCTCGAGCCTTTGACACGCAGGTTTTACGCTGGACGTAGGATTCCAGCTCAGCCGCATGATACCGCACCAGCCTGCCCATTTTGATGTAATTCGGACCGTCGCCACAATGCCGCCAATATCGGAGCGTGTTGATGGAGACGTTGAAAATTGTGGACACCTGGGTCTCGGTCAAAAGTTTGGGCAACAGCGACATTGCCGAGTGGCCATTACTTTTATTCATCGGCGCGCCTCCTCCCCCGTCCCGACTTGTGAGCGTTTCGACTCATCGTGCGCCCCGTTAGTCTTCGCGGAGGATGCAGCAGTCGCCGACATATTGGCGCGGCTGACGATTCCATATTGATCGGGAGTCTCGAATACGCAGTCGAGCACCTCGGTTCAACTGTGATCGTAGTGATGGGACATCAAGGCTGTGGTGCGGTGACGGCAGCCTGTTCTGGAGGGAAGTCAGAATCGGATAACCTCGAAGCGGTTGTTAGCCCGATCGCTCCCTCGTGCGCCAAGATGGATCGCGCGAAGCCAGAAACCCTTGATCTGGCGGTTCGTGACCACGTCCACAGGGTTTCCCAGGAGATACTGGCGAGGAGCAAGCTGCCGCGGAAAGCCGCTGAAGAACGCAAGATCGCTATCATTGAGGCCTATTATTCCCTCGATACCGGAGAAGTAACCAGACTGCATTGATGTAAAGCTGATTCAGCGAGGTTGGTTGCCTTAGTCGTCGATTTGAAAGATTCACCGGAGGAAGCAATGAAAAATCTAGCGATAGTCCTCGTTATGGGAACGTCACTCGTGTTCATCCAGAGTGCGGCGTTCGCTCAGAAACCCGAGCCGTCGACATCGGGGTCGGCAGGTATTGAGCAAGATGTACAGCTGCTGCGATCCGACATACGCTCCGCGAAAAAGCAGATAATTGCGGAAAACATGAAGCTGACCGATGCCCAAGCCGGAAAATTTTGGCCAGTCTACGATGCATACACTCAGGAGAGCACGAAGCTAGGTGACGCTAGTTACGATCTCGTCAAGGAATACGCGCAAAACTACGAGAACATGACGGACGCTCAAGCCGACAGCCTCGTCGACAAAATGGCGATGTTGGACGTGAAAACTGCGACCTTGCGCCAGGAGTGGATTCCGAAATTCCGGAAGGTACTTACTGGAAAGCAGACTGCGTTGTTCTTCCAATTAGACCGGCGCATTAATCTACTGCTCGATCTGCAGTTTGCAGCAAATATTCCGCTTGTCAAGTAGCGTACAACAGCCGTTGACGAACTACAGATACGGCGGTTCGGACAAAGCGAAAGTAACTTAAAGACTCCTCAGACTCGCACAGGAATGGCATCTTGCAAGCCGAACAACGCTTCAGAGTGCCCTCGAATTCTACATAGGGAAACGGGAGTTTGGCCGACATGACCTAAGCTTACTCCGATTTTGCCGTCTTAAAGGAGAGCCAGTACCACAGTTCGTCTGGGAAATGCGCAATTTGGAGGAGCGTGGAACCGGCGTTGAGTTCTGCTTTCGACCGTGCCAACTACTACGACGCGGTTGACATCGATGACAGTGTGTTCCGCGCATTCGAAGGGCTAAAGTCTCATCCAGAATATGTTGGAACATATGATCTCGTGAATGGGAGCACTTACACCTGTGGTCCGCAGAAACCTGTGCGTGTCGAAATCTGGATGACTCCTGGTGCAGATTTCGGCCCTTTCATGCAGTTAGCCAAAGAACTCTGTTCGGCGTTCTTGCGTTGTGCGAAGCTGATCTCGCATGTTGTCACTGCGAAGCGTTTGGCAGCGTAAGTTTCGCCCCATCCTTACGGTCCTCTGGGAACTGTTGCGGGATGGACTGCAGTTCCTGAACCTTGTGGCTCGTTCGCGGACCGCCGTAGCAGCGGAAGTCCTGTTCTTGCGGAAGCAGCTGGCCTACTACAGGGATCACCAGATTCGGCCTCGTCGCCTGACCGACGCGGCACGATTGTCACTGGTGCTCTGGTCCCGGCTTTTCGACTGGAAAGAAGCGCTTGCCATCGTAACGCCAGCGACTTTCGTCCGCCGGCATCGCAAGGCTTTCAAACTGTACTGGCGCTGGAAGTCGCGGGGCGGCCGGCCACCGCTGCCCAAGGACATACGCCAGCTCATCGCCCGGATGGTAAGGGAGAACATAACTTGGGGAGAAGAGCGGGTTGCCGATGAACTCTGGCTAAAGCTGGGCATTCTGGTTTCGCCGCGAACCGTTCGCAAGTACTGGCCAACGCAGCCGGATGGACCGGGCGCACCCGAACGTCTTCGCAGCACTGGAGAACCTTCGTCCAGAATCATGCGCAAGGCATCGTGGCTTGTGACTTCCTGGTTGCGGTCACGGCCAGATTCCGGGTGCTGTATGTTTTCGTCATGATGGAGATAGAAAGCCGTCGGGTTCTCCATTACAACGTGACCGCACATCCGACCGCGGAGTGGACGCTGCAGCAGCTCCGAGAAGCCATTCCACGCGACCATCCTTACCAGTTCTTGATCCATGCTCGCGATTCGATCTTCTCGGCGGAGCTGGATGAGGAGCTCAAAGGCTCTTTTGGGCCGAGAGTGCTGCGCACGCCGGTGCGGGCACCGAAAGCGAACGCGTATTGCGAACGGCTGATCGGAACAGTGCGGCGCGAGTGTCTGGATTTCATGATTCCGTTGAGCGCGAAACATTTGCGGATGACCTTACGCTCGTGGGTCACGCACTATAATCAAGGACGCCCGCACTCCAGCTTGGGCCCTGGATTTCCGGAGCAAACTTTCGACAGCCCTAGCCCACGACCCAAGATTCCCAAGCACAGGTTGCCCCGCGACTGTGAGATCAGAGCGAAGGACATCCTAGGCGGTCTACATCACGAATACTGGCTGGAACAGCGCGTCGCTTGAGCCCTACGAGATTTTTGCGGATGACAGCCGCACGTCTCAGATTTACTGGAAGCATTGCCGAAACCATAACTCGCGTCACGTCACATGAATTCACGACTCCGGTCTCGCTGAGATCGCAGCAGGCAGCCGATGCATCAGCCGGATCGGCGGACAAAGAACAGTCAGCTCAGTATGCGACTGAGCCATTGTTTGCCATTTTCAAAAAGCGCAGAGGATCCTATCGCCTCTGAGCTTCGAGGGCAGGGCGATGAATAGCAGCTACGAAAGGCCAGTTCGTCCTACAGCCGATCAGCTTAGGGTGGACCTCGGTCGGCTCGAATGGGCACTGGGACTAAGCGAGACAGCGTTAACGGATATCGCGAACGCGGCTGAGTGGGTCGGGTTCCACTCCGGAGAAGTGGTAATTGAACTGGAATCGGAAATCACCCACATGCACTTCCTCATCACCGGCCGGGTAAGGGCAACGCTCCACGATTCACTGGGCAAGGAGATTGAGAGGGATACGCTTGTTCCCGGCCGGGCAATTGCATTGATTGCTCTCGGTTCATCCGATCCCTCTCTCTTGCACGTCGAGGCTATTGAACCATCCGCTGCAATACGATTGACCCCATCAGACCTGCTGCAGCTGGCAGGCAAGCATGCAGACTTTCAACTTGCTCTATTTCGCCTGGTGGTGGGCGCGGCCAAACGATACGTGACGGTCGATCGTTCCCTTCCGAAGCCGTCTGTGGTGGGTATCATTCACCACTCCGACGCGAGCCGTTCCCTTGGCGGTCGATTGGCACGTCGACTTAGAGAGTTAGACGAGTCGCCGGGGGTTGTCGGTGACGACGAGCAATGGAAACCAGCTGGAGATATCCCCTTCAAGTTGCTTGATCGAGAAGGTCAGATTCGACGAGAGCTTCTCAAAGACCTCTCGTCGAGTAGGCGCCTTCTGATCGATGTTCGTGCGGACTATTCACCAGAGGCAATGATGCGATTCTTGAGTTACGTCGATATTGTGCTTTGGTGTATTCGGCCCGAAGATGCGCCCGGAGCCGTAGTTCTGCTTCAAGGACTGGTGAAGAGTGTACCCCGGTGGCGAGACAAGATCCGGATCGTGTGGGTGCTCGACAACAGGGCACCCATCGCTCCATATGTGCCGCAGTTGTATGAACTCGCCGAACGAGACTTTAAACTCACCTTTGACGTTCCTGGAGCAAACCAGAGCAGTTTACTGGAGCATGGATTCGAGCGCATCATCCATCACTTGCGAGGGATACAAATTGGCTTGGCGCTTGGCGGTGGCGCCGCTCGAGGCATGGCTCATCTCGGGGTGCTCAAAGCCCTTGAACAGCATGGCATCTACATTGACATGATATCGGGTACGAGCGCTGGTGCGATGGTCGGTACGCTTTACGCGGCGGGTTTAGATCCCGACTATATTTCTCGCTGTTTCAAGACCGAGCTGCTGCCGCCATGGATCTTCCGAAAGCTGCCCGGCGGCGGCTACTGGTACTTGCTCTACAAGTACAGGCTGCACCAGTTTGAATCCATGCTGCGAAAATACTTAGGTCAAACCCGGCTCGAACAACTGACAATTCCGACATTTACGGTTTGTGTCGATCTCGTAGAAGGAAAATCGCTCGTGCGGGAAGCTCACGATGCCACCATCAGCATCCTGGAAAGTATCAATCTTCCTCCCCTCGCGCTGCCTCTCATTGGGTCAGGCCAGGCGATGGTCGACGGTGGGTTACTGAACAATGTTCCTGCAAATGTGCTGGTAGCCAAGGGATGTAACTTTGTCATCGCGTGCAGTGTGACAGCGAAGCTGGAGAAAGATTTTGAAGGACTCCGCTCCGTGGTCAGTAGTCGGTTCTTTTCGACAATTCAAGTGATCATGCGACAGACCATCGTCCAGAATTACAACATGAACACCGTCGAAGTACAGCCGGCAGATTGGGTGATTGCGCCCGACGTGACGGCTTTTGATATATCGGAATTTACTCGCGTCGAAGAAATGGCTCGAATCGGGGAAGCAACAACCAATGCAACTATAGAAAGGCTACGCAAGATGCTTAGCAGACTTGATGTCCAACTTTTCGGGAGAGAAGTAGGTCGATGCAATTGAGTTATTAGGAGGAGGACCGAGCAATACGGATTGCAGCTAAATAGACAAGAAGCTCGGCAATACTTGCTTCATCGGCTACTCAACACGGTTGCAAGCTATTTTATGCGCGGCTTTTGCGACGGCTGTTCTTCCAGCACGATCGCTGACGACACCCGTCCTTATACAGCAGCGCCTTCATGGCGTGGTCTTCGAATGACGGGCCGCGTCATCGTCCATCCCAGATTCTTGGCTTGAAGCGCTGAATTGTCCAGCCGGTGAGCAGGAAGGTGGCAGCGGTCACCGATAGATTGAGACCCACAGTGATGCTCACCCACGAGGTCATCAAGAAGTTTTCGGCAACGGCAAAAGGGTGTACTGGCGTCGGAACTGGGTTGGGCGCTACAGGCTGGAAGTCAATCTGCGGCTCGGCCTACGCTGCCAAACGGATCGAAGCGGCGACATGGGAAATCAGCTTCGCACAAAGCAAGAACGCTGAACAGAGTTCTTTGGCTAGCTGCAGGAAAAAGCTGGAATCTGCACCAAGAGGCATGCAGATTTCGACTTGCAGAGGTTTTCGCGGACCACAGCGTAGATTGGAACATTACTTTATTCACTAGCTGTGCTCCGGTTTTCAGCACACGTCGTTGGGGACCGGTCAGCAATCGAATCTCGATTCGCTAAGCAGTGCCAGCCGCCGTGTTCTTTTCCTTATAGATCCTCTTCCTGGGTTTAGGACTAAAGTATCTACTCCCCTGTCACTTGCTCTCGCGTCACCCGACCGAGGACGCCCGTGGGTTTTTGTAGCACATCTTCCGGGCCCACGCGGGCAAACAAATCCAGAGTACGGGCTATGATCCCCGTCCACCCGGTTTGGTGACTTGCGCCCAACCCGGCGCCATTGTCGCCGTGGAAGTACTCGTAGAACAGGATGTAGTCCCGCCAGTAAGGATCCTCCTGGAACTTCTTTGTTCCTCCATAGACCGGGCGCCTGCCGTTGGTGTCACGCAGAAAGATGCTCGACAGTCGGCGGCCAATTTCCTTCGCCACCTCAAATAGCGTCATGTAATTTCCTGAGCCGGTTGGGCATTCCACTTTGAAATCCGGACCATAAAACGGATACATCTGCAGCAAGCCCCGAATGATGAGTCCATTGGCCGGCATCCAGATAGGTCCGCGCCAGTTCGAGTTGCCGCCAAACATACCGGTGTTGGACTCCGCGGGCAGGTATTGGACCTTGTATTCCTGTCCCCCGAGGTAAAACACGAAAGGATGATCAAGGTGATACTTAGACAACGAGCGTATGCCATACGGACTGAGGAACTCATTTTCGTCGAGCATATAGGCCAGAATGCGCCGCAGCTTTTCCTTGTTGCATACCGTCGCCAGCCTGCGGCCTTGGTAACCGCCAATCGCTAGGTCATCGGCTGGAGCGATCTTTCGCACCACCTCTGGATGGCGCTTGCGGAACAATTCAACCAGTTCCACCATGCGGGGATGGCGCACCAGCGTGCCCGGCTCGAATACGGTTGCAGCACCGAGCGGCAGCAGTCCCACCATCGAGCGGATCTTCAAACGCATGGCATCGCCATTCGGGAAATGGAGCAGGTCGTAGAAGAACCCATCCTCCGTGTCCCACATCTCGTCGTGATGTGCGCCGATGCGGTCCATGGCATAGGTGATCCACACGAAATGCTCAAGGAATCGGTAGGCGATTTCCTCATACATGGTGGCGTCATACTCGGTCAGAATGAGCGCGATCTCCAGCATGCACAAGCAGTAAAACGCCATCCATGCGGTCCCGTCAGCCTGGTCCAGGTGTCCACCGGTTGGCAGCGGCGCGCTGCGATCGAACACCCCGATGTTGTCGAGCCCGAGGAACCCGCCGGCGAATACATTGCGTCCCTCCGGATCCTTGCGGTTGACCCACCAGTTGAAATTCAGCATCAGTCCCTGAAAAGACCGCTCAAGGAAGCGGAGGTCGGACCGCCCCAATTCGGTCTCAATCCTGTAGAGAAACAGCGTCGCCCATGCATGGACGGGCGGATTTACGTCGCTAAAGTTCCATTCGTATGCCGGAATCTGTCCGTTGGGGTGAGCGTACAAGTTCCTCAGCATGAGCAGAAGCTGCTCTTTCGCGAAGTCGAAGTCCACCAGCGAAAGCGCGATGGTATGAAACGCCAAGTCCCACGCCGCGTACCAGGGATACTCCCATTTGTCGGGCATGGAGATCACATCGCTGTTCAGCATGTGGAACCACTCAGTATTGCGCGCACCGCCCTTGCCCGAACCCACCAGGGGATGAGATTCGTGTTCACTCAACCATTTATCGAGGTCGAAATAGTAATACTGTTTGGTCCACAACATTCCTGCCAGCGCCTGCCGATGCACGCGACGCTCATCTTCGCTTAAATTCTTCGGAGTGATGCGGCCATAAAATTCGTCCGCGTCGGCCAGACGGCTGGCGAAGATCTCGTCGGATTTGGCGAACGCGTCGGCATCTGGCTTCGCGCTCAACCGCAAGCGCACAACCTTGCTGCCTCCGGCCGGCACATCCAGCACGTAGCGCGCGGCCGCTTTAGTACCAGTCCGGGCAGGATTGACCGCCTCTCGCTTGCCGGAAATCAAATATTCGTGGAATGCGTCCTTGACGTACGGTGACGCATTGGGCTGTCCCCACAGGCGGCCGGCATTCGTCTCGTTTTCCGTGAACAGTAGTTCGGCCGCCCCTTCACATTGCAAAGTACATTCGCCGAGCTTCGGGTGTGAGGCTAGCACCCTTCCGTTTTTGACCTGCCGCAGTGCAGGCTTGGGTTTGCCGCCCTCCCACGACCACGTGTTCCGAAACCACAGCGTCGGTAGCACATGAAGCTGCGCCGCCTCCGGGCCACGGTTGTAGACCGAGACTTTGATCAGCACATCCTCCGGATCGGCCTTGGCATATTCCACGAATACGTCGAAGTAGCGGTCGTCGTCGAAGATGCCGGTATCCAGAAGTTCGTACTCGAACTCTTCGCGTGAGCGCCGTCCGTTGGTCTCCACCAGATCGCGATACGGAAATTCCTTCTGGGGATACTTATATAGGTACTTCATGTACGAGTGTGTCGGCGTACTGTCGAGATAAAAGTAGTATTCCTTGACGTCTTCGCCGTGGTTGCCCTCGCTGTTGGTAAGACCGAAAAGGCGTTCTTTCAGGATGGGATCACAGCCGTTCCACAAGGCCAATGCAAAACAAAGCTGTTGTTTGTCGTCGGAAATACCGGCAATCCCATCTTCGCCCCAGCGGTAAGCCCGGGAACGAGACTGGTCGTGGGAGAAGTAGTTCCAGGCATTGCCGTCCTGGCTGTAGTCCTCGCGGACAGTACCCCACTGGCGCTCACTGAGGTAGGGCCCCCACTTCTTCCAGGGAACGTCCAGCTCTCGCGCTTCGTTCAAGCGCTTCTGTTCGGAAACGTCAACATAGCTCATAGGAGCGCGTTCTTGAGCATTCGCTTTCATGACAGTTTCTCCCTTAATACATCCAATCTTTGAAACTGTATTTTTGCTTATTGCGCAGCGCTACCACCCATGGTTTACCCTCGACTATTGGACGCCCTTAGGACTTGGCCGCCAAGCCAGACAATCGTAAGAAGTGACAGCCCCACGGCTTTAAATCCACGTATAGACCCGGTGAGAGCATCTCATCTCCGTCGCGCTCATACGTCGCGTCCGAAAGTAGGTCGGTTAGTCGCCACCGGTTCCCGCTGAGCGCGCCAAGCCCGGCTTTGATAAGAGCTTGAGCGGCACGCTCACGACAACCAGATACCGATCCCCATTCCGGTTCCAACTCCACGCCACGATATTTTCGAAACTCGTGTTGTCGGGCCAGCCTGTGCGGTCACAGAGGTTCCAGTCTTGTTGGCGGAATACGGGACAGTTAATGGAGCGTAGAAGCTTCGTGTAGAACTCCAGCAGCGCCCTGTCGACACGCTCCTCGGGGCGTCTACCAAGGAACACTGGCAGCCTTACCTTGCGGCCCTCGAACTGGCCTTCATGAAAGAGTCTGGCGCCCGGTAGCGTGGAGGTCGTCACCGCCGCGGCCCGCTCTTTGGCTTGCGAAAACGCTGACGCCGCGCGAGGCTCGTCGTGGTTCTCGATGAAACGCAACAGCTTTCCCTGATACCCCAGGGCGGCGCACAGATGAAGGCGCACGCTTTCGGCATTCTCATGCTCCAGACGGTCGTAGAGTCGCTTGTCGTAGCAGAAATCAAATCCCTGCTGCTGCAACTCCCATTCCAGATCCCAATATGCCTCCGCGATGAAGAGAAAGTGTGGATGCTTTTTCTTGATGGCCGAAATCACATTAGCCCAATACTCGGTCGCCGGCCTCGGACCCGCGCGGTTGCCCCAGGTGCGTTCGAAAATGGCGTTCATCATGAGCATCGCCATGTCACAACGCACGCCATCGCACTGGTGGGCGATCTCCGAAAGAGTTACAGCTATCGCTTGCCGGAGCCCCGGTTGAAAGGCATTGAGCTGCAAAACGTCAGGCCACGCCAGAAAGAACGGGTCTTTGCCGCAGGCAAAGACTGTTCCGTTCAGGTTGATGAACGATGCGGGATTGTTCGCCGCGTCGTCAGCATTCCCCTGAATGAAGCGTTCAGGATGCTCGGCCACCCACGAGTGGTCCGGCGCTACGTGGTTGGGGACGAAGTCGAGAATCAGGCGCAGGCCTCGGTTCGCAAGTTCCTTGCGCGCGAGGCTGAGACCTTTAGGACCGCCAAGGTGCTTGTCCACTTCGTAGCCGCGCACGCAATATGGAGATCCCACATTGTCTTCGAGGCGAAAATCGGGAAGCGCCCGCTGAAAATCCTGAAGTAGACCAGGGTTCTTGTTCGCGATCGCAATACCCGCGGGACTGCGCTCCCAGACTCCCATCAGCCACACCGCATCGAAGCCGAGAGCTGAGATGGCATCCCATTCGGCCGAGGGCACCGAAGCTAAGTCGACGGATTTCCCAGTCTTCTTGCTGAGTTCAGAGAGCCAGACCCACGTGTTGATCTCGTACAGCGTCGGATAGCGCGGCCAGACGGACATGACGAGCTCTCCTTTCCAATATCAACTTGGGAATTCGCACGACCTACCGACAGGCAGTGACAGCCCGCCGCTTTCGAGGGGGAAGATCACTTAGCGGTCGACGAGCAGTCACCGCGATTTGCCGCCGCTGTTGATACCGCCGCAGCACCTTGATTGTTCAAGCCCAATTTTCCTCTCAGCAAGTGGAGCATTCCCCGTGAAGAGATTTCCATGGGTTCTCTCCGCAGCACGGGAAGCCGCTCGCTACAGGTCCAGCGGAAGCATCCGCGCCTAGTGGGTTCCCATACGTTCTTCCTATTTAATTCCACTCGGCAGCCTCGTGCCTCGCCTAGTGATGGGCAATATCTCGACCAATCGCGGCCAGCAGACAATTTTCGCTTCTATGTCCCGGCGATACCCTTGTTCTGCAGTACCCGGACTACCACGCGGCGATTCTCCGCCTGCCCTTCAGCTGTCTTCTCCAGAAACAGGCTCCGAGACCCGGTTTTCAGAAAAAAACGTCACTTTTGTCACTTTTGTCACCCGTTTGCGTCCCCGCACACGCTCCCAGCCGCATGAACACTGGCGATTTCGCAGAAAAAGGGCGTCCCCCCAAACGTCACTTTGCGTCGCCTGTTTGTCTCCTGATTTTACTCGCAGCCGCGTCAACACTGGCGATTTCGCAGAATTTGCCCGTCCCCTCTTCTACCCAAATTGTCGCCAACACCATCAACGTCCCCTACGACATATTCAACCCCGCACCCTACGCTTCGAATATCTCCCAGGTCACGGTGACCACGAAGGCACTGGGTGCAAGGTCACACTAATGCTGTGTACTTAGCGCCTTCATAATCGCTCTGCTCACTGTACTCCAAATTCCGCTCGAACTCGCTGTAGGAAGGGTGCCACCCAAATGTTTGCTCCGATTCGAGCCAATTCAATCCGGTTGCAAACTTGAGCCTGTAGGTGCCCTGAGGTATCTCTGTTACCGGTGCAGAGCTATGCGCTTGCACGAAAAAGCAGCGCACAATCCCAACTGGACCATGGAACGGCGCGTCCAGGACACCCAGGGCGGCATCGTCTACCTCTCATTCCGCGTCGACCAGCAGGCTGAACGAGCGCGGCTCAGGCCCTCCGCGCATGCCCAGAATGCACTCAACAGGACCGTTGCTGTACCCGAGCGTCGCCAGACCATGCTGACGCATCTACTCGCGTATTTTTGCGCTCCCGCGCATACTCCCAGCCGCATGAACACTGGCGATTTCGCAGAATTTGCCTGTCACTTTTTCTACCCAGATCACCGCCAACACCATCAACGTCCCCTACGACATATTCAATCCCGCGCCTTACGCTTCGAACATCTCGCTGGTCACGGTCACCAGTACCGGTGCCCTCAGTTGCAGCGTCTATCCGCAGATCAACCTGGTAATCACCCGCGGCACGACCAACTCGTACTTCGGGTACATGACCTTGAGCGCGGGCACCCAATGGCAGGAGAGCAGCTCGCTCGAGGAGATCGAGCCGGGCGACGTGGTGGCGGCGGAACTGGCAGTGGCCGGCGTCGGCTGCACCAATGAGCTGCCCTTGACGGTGACGCTGACGCTTCCTTATGGAGTGGCGGTCTCGGCGAATTTATCCCAGCTGACCGGTGCACCCTCGGCGACCAATGCGTTCATGCGCATGAAGCTGTCCAACTGCGGCACCAACAACCCGCATCCGGCTGAGATTGGTCGAAAACATCGGCGCCGGTATCCCTTACATGATTCACGGAATAGAAGGCTTAGGAGCCTGTGCGACCTGGTCGATTCCGGCAAGAAATGCCACACCCACAATGTTTATCGGATCGGTCACGGACCTCCAGGCGAGATAGAACTTCTGTCGTCTCTGCTGGCGGCCTGAATGAGTCGGAAGGCCGCTGGATTGCCCCGTTGTACTTCGACAAGCACAAACTCATGCACATGTGGCGCTACGCGGTCGTCATGTACCTGCGACCGGCTTTGCAGAAGGGGTTGCTTGCTTCGGAGGCGAGCCTCGAAGAGCTCAGTGCCTTGTTGAAGACGCAATATGAACGCTGGTGGAACGAAGAGTCTGGAACCACCATCGACGAAATTCCTAGCTGTGGCGGGGCAATAAAATACTTGACACACATGTGGTTTTAGTATACGATTGCTTACATGAAAGACCCAAAGACACTTCAAGAGGCAATCGCGCAGTTCGCGGATAAAGATCACGCATTTGAGTATGCCAAGCATCTGCGCTGGCCGGGTGGCAACGTGACCTGCCCCCGCTGCGGACAGGCGAAACACTCGTTCATCAAGACGCGCCGTATCTGGTTCTGCTACGTGTGCCAAAAGCAGTTCACCGTCAAGGTGGGCACGATTTTCGAGGACTCCGCTCTTGGGCTTGACAAGTGGATGGTTGCGATCTGGATGGTCTGCAACTGCAAGAACGGCGTTAGCTCTTGGGAGTTGCATCGGGCGCTTGGTGTCACGCAAAAGACGGCATGGTTTATGCTCCACCGGATTCGTGAGGCGATGAAGAACAATTCCATCACGAAACTGGGTGGACCGGACGGCGGCGAAGTAGAGAGTGATGAAACCTTTGTCGGTGCTCGCGGCAAGAACATGCACCACGACAAGAAACTGCGCTTGCAGCAGATTCGTGGGCAAGAGCGGCGCGGCGACATCTATCTTGGTAAGACTGCCGTGATGGGGATGCTTGACCGCGATCTGCGGCAAGTTCGCTGCAAGGTTATTCCTAACACTCGCCGCGATACCCTGCAGAATCTCATCTTGAAGCACGTCCATCGCGGCTCTAGCGTCTACACTGATCAGGCTAGTGGCTATGATGGACTGACAGCCCAAGCATTCGCTCACCAGATCGTGAACCATATGGAAAGGTACGTTGACGGTCGCGTACACACGAATGGCTTGGAGAACTTCTGGAGTCTGTTGAAGCGGACTCTTAGGGGAACCTACGTTGCTGTGGAACCTTTTCATCTTGACCGTTACGTTGATGAGCCAGTGTTTCGTTTTAACAATCGCGCGACGAAAGACAATCCGTTAAACGACTCAGACCGCTTTACCTATCTTATGTCTCAGGTCGCTGGAAAGCGCCTCACCTATGCACAGTTAACTGGCAAAGAGGTAGACGCGCTCCACCATCCGGCGGCAGAGACGGGGGCGGAAGAACCCTTCTAGCCCTTGCCGCTGCCGTGAGATTTGCGGGCGGTAGCCTTCGCGGGCTGCCGCTTCTTTGTTTTCTTCTGACCTCTTCCGTCTTTTTTAATCCCAAACAGAGCCGAGGCTAGCTTCTTAAAATTCTCTGCGGCCTCTGCGCCTTCGATATATTCAGCTTGTCTTCTCATCTAGAAACAATCCTTTTGGTCGTGTAAATTCGATTGCCGCAAGCATGCCAAACTTCAAGACTGCCCATAAACCAGCCGCAAAATTCAGTTACCCTTATTTGGTTATTGGGGAGCGAATCGTCTGTGTACTTCATTACGAGAAACAAGTATAGGCGTCGTTTATTTGCGACGACATCCGCAGCGAGTGGGCCGCCCCGCGCTATCTCGTCGTCTTTAGCCGGTACGCTAAAGTAGTGCTCCGGTGGACTTCCGGGATATATCCAAATGTCTGTACTCTTGTCCGGCAGTGGAGCTTTTTGAGCCAATGCCTTATAGTCGGCCTCTTGTTGATCTGGCATCAGGTCTGTGCCGTCAGTAAATACCGTAATCGCACGGTGAGACATA